>CAJWLM010000065.1 GCA_913043025.1 uncultured Rhodospirillaceae bacterium | reverse complement strand
CTTTCTGTTGCCGATAGGCTTGATTTTGAAAGCTTCACATTAGTGTATTTGAGCAATGCAGAAGCTGAATTTGAGCTTGAGTTAACAATTAACAAAGACCAAGCGGAACCATACCAGTTGGGAAACGGGTACGGGCATATTGCCGTGAGCGTTGATGACGTCGAAGCTGAACATGCGCGCTTCGAAAAAGAGGGTTTAAACCCCAGGAAACTCGTAGAATTTGAAAAAGATGGCTCTCTTTTAGCAAAGTTTTTCTTTGTTCAAGATCCAGATGGTTATGAAATTGAAGTGCTTCAGAGGCACGGACGTTTTAAATAATATGTGGACATAAAACACGAATGGTTTGCGAAATTATAAAACAATCGGGAGGATACGATGAAAATATCAAGACGCCTTTTACTTGGTTCAGTCTCTGCGCTGACAATACTCTCTGTTCTTGGGGTAAAACCGGGGCACGCACACATGAAGGTTGGTTCAACGCAGTCTGATCGCAAATTGATCGCTTCGATGGTAAGAGCGATGTTTCCCCACGACCGATTTCCTGATGGTCCCTACTTAAGAACTGCCGATGCAATCATTGCGAAAGCGAACGGTTCTACAGCGTCTGCTTTGACGCTAAGAGCTGGACTTGCTGACCTAAAATCAAAATCATTCGAGAATTTAGGAAAGAGTGCTGCAACACAGTATTTAAAAGATATTGAAGGGTCACCTTTCTTTTCTTTAGTTCACGGAACCACGGTTACCGGACTTTACACCGATAAAGAAGTTTTCAGGATTCTTGGATATGAAGAAGCGAGCTATGACAAAGGTGGTTATATCAACCGGGGGTTTAATGACCTGAATTGGTTGCCTGAACCAAGAATTGAAGAGCACCCAGATTTAGCAGCTTTCTTGAGTGGAAAGCCAAAACAATACGCTTCAGCAACAAAGCTAAATGCAAGTTAGGTGGGGGAAAAAATGAAAAAAATAGATAAAAATGAAGAAGCAGTAATCGTTATCGGTTCGGGCGCTGGTGGCGGAACCATGGTTTATGAACTTACAAAAGCAGGTATACCAGTAGTCTGTTTGGAGGCGGGCGCATTCATAAAACCTGAGGAATACGTCAACGACGAGTGGCCCTCTTTTGTCCAAATGGCATGGCTAGACAAAAGAACAACAAGCGGTAACTGGAGAGTAGCAAAGGATTTTCCCGGTTTGCCAACTTGGCTTGTTAAAGCCGTTGGTGGCACAACCACCCACTGGGCTGGTGCGACGCCAAGATTTTTAGAGTACGAGTTTAAAACTCAAACGACATATGGTGATATTGCTGGCGCGTCGTTATTAGATTGGCCGATCTCATTAGATGATATGGAGAGCTACTACGACAAAGCTGAGGACGCGATTGGTTCCACTCATACGAATGGGCGCCCGCCTCTTGCTGCGAATAATAACTACAAAGTTTTTGCAAATGGTGCAAAAAATGTTGGTTATAAATTTTATGCGACAGGTCCGTACGGAACGAATGCAGTCCCTTATGATGGCAGGCCTGGTTCAATTCATGACGGGTTTAATTTTCAAGGCGATAAGCACACTTCGAAATGGAACACTGCAGTAAGGGAGATACCCCGTGCACTTGCTACTGGGTTGCTGGATTTACGGCCTGAGTCGCATGTGGTTAAGATTACGCACGACAAAAGTGGTCGGGTAGACGCAGTTTTGTACGTTGATAAAGAAGGCAATCTTCACCGACAAGCAGCAAAGGTTGTTTGTGTAGCGGGCAACTCCATTGAGACCCCAAGACTTTTGCTATTGAGTGAGTCATCAACTTTTCCCAATGGCCTTGCCAATAGCTCAGACCAAGTTGGTCGTAACTACATGCGTCACATGACAGGATCTATGTACGCAAGGTTTGATAAACCAGTCAATTTTTATCGAGGTGAAACAATGGCTGGCTTTATCGCTGACGAGGTAATGCATGACGCAAATAGAGGGTTTGCTGGTGGCTACTACATGGAGACTCTCGCTCTCGGACCGGCGTTTATGGCAGCCTTCCTAGACCCCGGTGGATGGGGTGAAAAGTTTACAGCAATGATGGACGGATACGAAAATTTGGCCGGCATGTGGCTAGTTGGAGAAGATATGCCGCAGTCCAATAATAGGGTCACGCTTTCCGCTTCTGCTAAGGATCAGTGGGACCTTCCAGCGCCTAACGTCCATTTCGATGATCATCCTAATGATATTGCAATGCGTAACTATGCCTATGAAAAAGCCGAGCAACTGTACAAGGCCGTGGGAGCAGTTCAGACATACAGAACTCCCCCATACCCATCAACCCACAATCTTGGCACTTGCCGTATGAGTGCAAAAGCTCAAGACGGCGTTGTGGACAAGTGGGGCCGGGCACATGATGTAAACAATCTATTCGTGTCAGACGGGTCAGTAATGACCACAGGTGCCGCAGCCAATCCAACTTTAACTATTGTCGCTTTGGCAATCAGACAGGCTGATTACCTTGCTAGCGAATTAAAGAAGGGCAATATATAGTCCTCAGCGTATAAATATTATTGTCATATTAACTTTAGATAGGCGGCTTCAGCCGCCTATTTTATATACTGAAACCTCATAATTAATTTGACAGCAGCTGTTCAAATTGCACCGCAAAAAATTCATTGGCTTAACTCAAAGATGTCACCCATACGGTCAGTTTGGTCTAACCATACTTCATGTTCATTTTGATGATTATTCACATGAAATTGCATTGCATAATTACGCACGTAAACGAGGTGCCGCGGCCGATGGTGCCGCTATTAGCGCAATTAGAACTCTCCTAGCATCTCCTCACCCATTAAAGCACAACTTGCGCACAGATCTGATGTTAGCCACGGCCCAGGAGTTGTTAGTGAATAGGCAGAACCACCCTATGACAAGAATTTATTCTTATCCGCGTTTAATGTACAAAAGTGGGTAACCCAGAAAAAGCCTCAAATCAATGAAAAATTTAGAAGCGTATTTTTTTAGGGATTTATGATTTCGGCGGCTTTTTCGGGAGCTTCCAAAAAAGAAAAATGGCCCACATTTTTTAATTCAACATATGTCTTGGGATTCAATAATGCTCTGCTTTCACTTCGTTCTTTTTAGTTCGTCCTCAGGATCATAATGGTCGTCTGGTTCCTTGTCGCCCTCTTTTTTAGCGTGAGGATCGCCCAGAATGAGCGTCTTGACGAAAAAAAGCCCCACTGGATTCTCAGTGAGGCATCTCGTTTGCTTAAGGGAGGAGTGACATCATTCCGTCAACCTCGTTTAAGGGCCAATCAGGTCAACGGTTTGGTGTCACA
>CAJWLM010000064.1 GCA_913043025.1 uncultured Rhodospirillaceae bacterium | reverse complement strand
TAGACTGTTTTTCAAAACTAGATAGCCACGAAGTAACAATCTGGAACGATCATGTTCAGGAAACTGGTGCTTTGGTTGATCGTCTCGAAGAAACGGAAATACTAGTTTTAATCCGTGAACGGACACAGGTTCGAAAAGAACTTTTGGATAAGTTACCCAATCTTAAATTTATAAGCCAGCGCAGTGTTTATCCACACATAGACGTAGAAAGTTGCACCGCTAATGGAGTTTTACTGTCTTCTGATCTCCATATGGACATGCCCTCTCACTCCACAGCGGAACTGACCTGGGGGCTTATCTTGTGTGCGATGAGAGATATTCCAGGCCAAATGGAATCTTTAAGAGCTGGAAATTGGCAAAAAGGCGTTGGACATTCACTCGGATTTAAAACGCTAGGACTTTATGGATATGGCCGAATTTCAAAAGCGGTAGTTGAATATGCTAAAGCATTTCGGATGCATATCCTAATATGGGCCAGGCCGGATAGCCGCAAGCAAGCAAACATCGATGGATTAGAAACAGCCAAGACAAAAGAAGAATTCTTCGAGCGCTGTGACGTAATATCGCTCCATATGCGCCTCAAGGAAGCAACCCGTGAAATAGTGACAGGTAAAGACCTGGCTCTAATGAAGCCAACCTCATTAATTGTTAATACAAGCCGTTCTGGTTTAATTGAGGATGGTGCGCTTGTTAAGGCTCTGAAATCAGGCCGCCCCGGCATGGCAGCTGTTGATGTCTATGAAAACGAGCCCGCTGTTAGTCATCCTTTATTCGAGATGCCTAATGTAATTTGTACACCCCATGTGGGTTATGTAACAAAAGATGAATACGAAATACAATTCACTGACATCTTTAATCAAATCGAAGCGTTCTTAAAAGGCACGCCAATAAATGTTATTAATCCAGACGTTCTCGAAATGGGCACATAAATTCCAAAACCAATGGCTTCATTTTTAAATTAAGGCGCAACCTGATCTAATTTTCGGTCAAAAGGCTTTTTATTGGTTGCCATGAGTATGAGCCTCAACGGTTAAAATTCCGCAGTTTTAGCCTAATTGCTTGCGCGCTAAGATTGCGCCATCAACCATTGCTTTGAGCTTTGCCCGCGCGATATCGAGAGACAACGGCAGAAGTCCGCAGTCCGGCGCAGCCTGAAGCTGGTCGGCCGGCAAATGTTTTGCCGCTTCAAGTAGTTTAGCCGCTACGTAGTCGGGTGTCTCTATCGTATCGGTACCATTGTCGATACATCCATACATAACAGTTTTTGAGGGGCACAGGCGCAACAGTTCTGGATCGAGTTTCGATGCTTCGAATTCAAGAGCGAGTTGATCAATTTTGGATTTCTCTAATGCTGCCAAGATTACGGGGTAGCTGTCGATAATTGGGCGCGGAACTCCAGGCATAGGATAACTGTAGCAAATATGGGCAGCTGTTTTAGCTGTTTTGATACCCTCAACACATCGGTCCATTGCCTTAATGCCCCAGTCCAAAACTTTATCGGGATAGCGGCTAAATACTGGTTCATCGAATTGAATGACTGAGATGCCAAGCGCATCAAGTTCTCGTGCTTCTTCGTTAAGAGCGTTTGCAACTTCCATCCCCATAGATGCCTCGTCACCATAATGTTCGTCTGCTGTTGAATCGACTACAGTCATTGGACCAGGCATTGTGATTTTCACAGGACGGTCGGTTTGCTCAAGCATGAATTCAGCATCCCGTTTTAGCATAGGCCCTGATCGATTTATGGGACCTATGCAACGGCCCACTTCTGCAAGCCGTCTGTTATTACGGGTCCATTTTTTAGTCAAATGTTCGTAGTCAAACCCTTCCAAACGAGTGGTAATATAGGTTAGATAGGATGCTCTTCGTTGTTCCCCGTCGGTTACTACCTCTATACCTGCATGGACTTGGTCATGCACTGTTAACTTTGTAGCGTCGTCATGCGCAGCCTTTAGCAGATCGCCAGCAAACATCCAGTCGGCTCCCTTGCCGTGAACTTGCTTGCCTTCGGCATTCAAAGGCAGTTGTTCCATCAGCCATGCTGGTTTGGGCATTGACCCAACTACGGTTGTAACAAATGGGTTAGGCATATTTATTACGTCTCCTGCAAAAATATAATTCAAACTTGTTATACACCACCACGCTGGCCAGGATAATATTCACCCAGAGTCTCAACCAATGATTTTCTTGTCGAATAACGCATCCTTATGCCGGACAGTGCTGGATACTGGTTAATATCAATTACCTCTCGCCCCACTAAAGCATCAGTGGCGCAAATCATTACTGCGTCTGCAAGCCCAAAAGTTGTAGGCTCTACGAGCCAACCGGAAGAAGACTTCTCGTCAAGCGTTCTCAAACAACGGTCTCGACGTTCAATGTTCCTATGCAAATACGGGTGGTCTGAAATTGCTGGTTGCTCTTCCATACCTCTGAGTACCATCATAGCACTCATTAATTCATACCCCAAAGTGACCATATTTGCCTCACGCCAACGGTGTGCCCCGTCTAATTTGCGAACCGACTCATGAGGATTTGAGTCGTCTAATGTTTCTAGATATGACCATATTTGCCGGGAATCCCAGAGCGTAACATCTTCATGCACAAGTACCGGCACGCGACCAGCTGGATTGAGATCAAATAGCTCGTCCGATGATACTCTCCACGCTAGTTCGCACAACTCAAGATTGTGTCCAAATTCTATTCCCGCAACTCTGGCTATTCGTGTTGGTGGCGATGTCGGAGTGCCAAAAATCTTTAAGTTTGCCATGAAGCCTCCAAAAAATTTAACTTTATACCCTATAAATTAAGTTACACAATATTTCAGAGATCAAGGAAAATTCTCTTTATAGTATGAGGGGATCAAAAGGATATAAATATGCTGCAACATCAAGTTCACCTGGAGCCAAGTGTCGTCACCGTCATATCCAGCAACGAATCTTTCTATCTGACACTGATGCAAAAAGATGCTGCTGAATGACCCGGCCCCTCAAAATAGGTCAAATTGGTTTTGGTGGAATTGGATCAACAGTTGCTGAGATGTTATCAGAAGACGATGACATCGCGTATGCTGCGGTTGCCACCCGCCGATCGCAAAACAGAGCAATAAAAAACGGCCTGCCCGAAACTAAATTTGTTGAAAGTCCAGATGCACTAATAGCAACACAACCGGATTTAGTTATTGAGTGCGGCAGCCACGAAGCCTTGCGTACCTATGGCGCCCCAGTTTTGAAAGCCGGCATTGACCTACTAGCCGTATCTGTTGGGATTCTCGCTGATCAGAATGAACGTCTATTACTCATAGCCGCTGCAGAAGAAGGCAATTCATCACTTGAAATACCCGCTGGTGCCGTTGGTGGAATAGATGTTGTTAGCGCCGCCCGACATTCAGGAATTAATCGAATAACATACGTAACAAAAAAGGCACCTTCGTTGTGGGTCAGAACTCCAGCAGAGGGAATGTTGGACCTTTCAAAGGTAACTGAACCAATCATGTTTTTTCAAGGAACTGCAGGTGAGGGAGCTAAAATTTTTGATGAAAAATTAAATGTCGCTGCCACAATCGCTTTGGCTGGGATAGGCTTTGAACGCACAACCGTAGAGCTTTGGGCGGATCCTGAATACCCACAAAGTACCCATTTCATTAAAATGGAAGCAGAGAGTGGCACGATGAACATCGAACTCACCAACACCGTCACTTCGATAAATAAAAAATCATCATTGCTTACTGCTG
>CAJWLM010000063.1 GCA_913043025.1 uncultured Rhodospirillaceae bacterium | reverse complement strand
ACCGAACTTTAATAAGGTTATTTATTATCAATGCCTTAGTGAGGTGCTCTTTTGGAAAAGCGGTCCCAAAAGCGGTCCTTAGAAATACAATAGGATATGGTCAGAGTGATTTGTCTCACCAAGTTAAGGATCACAGGAAATAATAACTTCGACCCCCATTTCATTTAAAGCGTTTTTCATTACATCGGTTATACCTGAGTCGGTTATCAGCTTGGTTATCCGGTCAATAGGGCACGACACCACTCTTGCATTAAGATCAAACTTGGAGCTATCGCATATAACGATTATTTGATCCGAGCAGTCAAAAAAATGACGCATACCCTCGATTAATACTGGGTTTGTTTCCATAATTCCCCGTACACCGAATGCCTGAGCACCAATAAAAGATTTAGATGCATAATAATTTTTGCTTTCATCAACACGACCAAGAAATAGTTCTGGTTCGCGGTGTAACTCGCCGCCAGGCACTACTAAGTGAATTTTTGATTCCCTCCATAGCAATGATGCAACAGGCATAGAATTCGTGATAACTTTTAAATGCTTACTTACAATTTCTTGGGCAAGCATATAGGCTGTCGCCCCTCCATGAACTATAATCGTATCGCCATCTTCACATAATTCTGCCGCATTTTGTGCGATTGCGAGTTTTTTTCAACATTGCGAACTCTATTCTCAGAAAATGGCTTAGCTATCCGATCATTCTTGGTTTCAATAGCTGGAGCAACACCGCCAAAAACCTTTAATACGAGACCCTTTTCATCAAGTTTAGAAATGTCTCTTCTAATTGTCGCGTCCGATGCATCCAAAATCTGACTTAAATCTTTTACTGAAGCAAAAGTATGCTCTTCCAAATAATCTTTGATCGTTTGTTCGCGTTCTAATTCATTCATTGTGGAATTTCTATTTGGATCTTAATATTTTCAGGACGTGCATCTGCTGCCACATTGAAAGCTTCCACGCTGTCTTCGAATATATATTTTTTAGTTATCAGCGGCCTCACGTTAATTAAGCCTGAACTTAACATTCTAATGCAACGTGGAAAAACGTGAGCATATCTAAAAATACTCTCGACACGAGCTTCCCTGACCATTGCAGCACCTACATCAAAACTGATTGGATCAGACTGGCCGCCAATCAGTACCACACATCCTCCAGGTGATAATGCCTGAAAAACCGTCTCTGCCGCATCTGCTGAGCCTGTAGCCTCAAAAACAATGTCAGCGCCCCAGCCATCTGTTTCCTTTAAAATAGATCTTTTCAAATCTGTGGTTCTTGAATTAATTGGTAAAATGGCAGAATTAATGGATCTCGCAATCTCTAATTTTTCATCAGCTAAATCGCTAAGGAAAACTCTTGAGCAACCTGAAGCAATTGCAGACAGCGCAGTCACAAGGCCAATCGGTCCAGCTCCCATTACCAAAGCTATCTCTCCAGGCTTTATCCTAGCCTTAGTCGCAGCATGAACTCCAACAGCAAGCGGTTCAACCATCGCAGCTTCAGCGAACGATACATTATCAGGAATTTTAAATGTGAATGCTTCAGGGTGAACACATGTTGGACGCAGAATTCCATGAATGGGCGGGGTAGCCCAAAACCTTACATTAGGA
This sequence comes from uncultured Rhodospirillaceae bacterium, assembly GCA_913043025.1. Lineage (GTDB taxonomy): Bacteria > Pseudomonadota > Alphaproteobacteria > UBA8366 > UBA8366 > UBA8366. The sequence continues at coordinate 2,292 of CAJWLM010000063.1, read as the reverse complement.
TCAATATTATACATCCCAATCTGGGTTGCTCGAGAATTTGCATCAGGTATTCCTGGCTCCATGCAAACGCGATCCCCTATCTGCAAACTAGATACCAAAGAGCCTGTCTCGATCACAGTACCAGAAGCTTCATGACCCAAAATCATAGGCTCATTCACTACGAACGGCCCGATACGACCGTGGGTATAGTAGTGAACATCTGAACCGCATACGCCGACCGTGTGAAGTTTTATACGAATATCCAATGGACCTAAACTGGACTCTAGTTTGTCAATGGCAGGAAAGTCACGAAGAGAAATTTCACCTTTTTTTTCTAAAACTAGTGATTTCATTTATTGTTCCTGACTTACTCAAAATGAGTTCTAAAAACTGAAGTTTTCGTGCAACTAATCCGATTAGACACCTAAAAATCCGCAATCGATAGGAATAACACTGCCTGTTACTGCTGGCACGTCTCCAGAAAGAAGGGCAATAATTGTTTTGGCTACATCTTCAACTTCGGCAAATCGACCCAAGGGATGACGTACCATCATAGGATCTTTTTTTGCGGGATCTGACCAAGCTTCTGCAGCTAGATCCGTCATTGTAATTGTTGGCGCCACAGCGTTTACGCGAATGCCGTACGCACCCAATTCTTTTGCCATGACACGTGTGGCCCCATCTAAACCTGCTTTTGACGCCGCATAAACAAGATGATCTGCAAACCCTCGTTGGCCAGCAATCGAACTAACGTTTACGATTGCACCTCCTCCTCCAAGGCGGACGCGGTCTCGAGCAAATTCTTGCGAACAAATGAGGGCAGCCCTGAGGTTCACGTTCATTATCGTCTCATACGCGTCGTCAGTCATATCTAAAATGTTCTGTAAAACATTCGTACCGGCACAATTCACAAGAAAATCCGCCCCAGTCGCTGCTTTCATCGCCAGACGAGCGTCATTCGCATTTGAAAGGTCTACGTCTATGCTTGAGGAAGCTATTTGAGCATTTAGCGCTTCTAAGTCTGATGAAGTCCGAGCCATAGCAATTACCTTGGCTCCACGATGCGCCAGCTCGATCGCAGTGGCTCGCCCAATACCCTTTCCAGCACCTGTAACGATCACCACATTATCTTTAAAACTTTGAACTACGCTTTCCACTTTTTTAACCATTTTTTTGCCGGCTCAGTTTGAAGATAATTTTAAAACTATACATACTGAGCTTCTTTTAATTTCTCTTATGGGCTTAGTGGAGGATTTAAACCCTCCACTTTTTATAGCCAACACTATTTCATCTTATCAGCAGAGTAGCGATTGGCATACTCTACGATTGCTCCAGCGTCAGATTGATTATCAACCATAACGAAGGCACCACCCCATATTAGGTCAGGAGTCTCGCCGTTCATATGTGCCACAAAAGCGTCAGCAACGGCCGCTCCACTATCATCAATCGGCCGCAAAACTGAAGCAGTCAACCAACCTTCGGACATTGCGGTGATTTCGTCTCCAGTACCTCCAAAACCCATACTTGCAATCTCTGCACTAAGACCCTTCTGTCTTATTGCCTGACCCGCTCCGAGGCCAATAGATGTTGACACCCCATAAATTAAATCAATGTCATCGTGAGCGGCTAGAAGGTTTTCTGCTGCGTCAAAAGCTTTTGTTCTATCAAAATCCGTATATGGTCCGAGAATAACTTCAATTCCATCAAAATTCTCAATAATATCGAGAAATCCATCACGTCTTTGATCACTAGCAATGCCAGGTGCACCCTGAATGATAGCAATCTTACCATTACCATTCATATGACTAGCAGCCCAGGCACCTGATAGTTGTCCACCTTTGAAATGTGAAAATCCAACATATTGAATACCTTGCACATCTTCATTCTCATGAGCTTGCGTATAGTTATACACCACCGTTGGTATTCCAGCTTTTTTCAACTTTTTTAAGGACGGTATTGCGGCTTCAAACTCGGTTGGGCCCAAAAACACATAATCAACACCTGTTTGAATGACAGCCTCTACTTGAGCAAGTTGTTCAGCATGTGCCGTATGGTTTTGTACAGCAAGCGACTGTATTTCAAATGGTACTCCAAGCTCTTCCAAGCGCCCCTGAATGGACCAATATACATGCTCCCAGGCGTCAGAAATATCAAAAGATGGCGAAAGGTAAGCGATTTTAATTGGGTTTTGAGCAGAGGCTGGCGCAGATACAAAAGTTATGCTGGCAGCGGCTATTGCAAAAGTTGAAAACACTCTTCGTGATATTGAATTTAACATTAGGCTCCTCCATTGATTTAAAGAAATTTGCCGAT
>CAJWLM010000062.1 GCA_913043025.1 uncultured Rhodospirillaceae bacterium | reverse complement strand
GCGCTGGCCTGTCACGCCAGAGGCCGCGGGTTCGAGTCCCGTCACTCCCGCCACTACCTATTAATGAAATCATTGTCTTAACCCTACTTTGTCATACTTTTGTCATACCCCGTGTCATGCCTATTTTTTACCACAAAACTTAGTGATTTCGCGTGTGCCTGGATTGCTGATATTTGAGGCGGAGAAACGCATTTTAACATTTTGCCATCCATTGCAAGGTAAATAAAAATAACTAAATCCTCTAAGAATTTGCAATGGAGAAATTTTATGAAGTATTTCTGAATTGGCGATAAGCACGGGTTTCGCGATATAGGATTGACTAAGGTGACTAAGCGCTGTGACTTTCCTCTGTTTGAAAAAGGTTTAAAACAATGGCCCTTTGTGTGATTAGAGTACTGACATTTCTAATATTTCTGCTGCCACCGCAATTAGCAATTTCCGAGAGTTTGATCTGGACAATAGTTCGTATTCATCCATTTCATAGTGCGGATCAGAATGCGCACCAGATTTTGCAAGTATCAAAGTATTTTGATACTCAAGACGAATGTGAAAAAAATTTAATTAAAAATTTTGTAGTTGCCGGCACTTTAAAGACTTTTCATCCAAGTACTGGGTTAATCCATGTAGTTCAATACCGCGAGGCCAACCATAAAAAATTCCTATACCTGGAGTGGCAATGTATTTTGCTGACAAAATGAAATTTGACATTTTGGCTTGTTTAAGGGCTATGAATCTGACTTTTTTTGCTTTGATTATTTTGATGGCCACGTTACTTCACGGGTGCAATCGAGCAAAATTACATAGCTATGACGATAGAGCGCTCTGTCTTTACTTAAATTTAAAATTGCCTTCAGCCCCTCGCATGAAACAAGTTGTCAAAGAATTAAAAAGACGAGAGTTAAACTGTCAAAAAATTGTTGCTGACATAAATTATGAATATGAATTTTTAAAACGAACTGAGAAATCACTTATGCGTGCTGACTCCTACACCGACATGACGAATGGCACGCCGAGTCCTCTAGGCAGCGCTAAATTACTCGCAGAAGAACTCCGAAAAAAATGCCTTGAGATAGATGGTATTATGATAGCCGGTAAATGCGCATTCGATTAAAGATTGCACACGAATCTCTTCGACAGGGGCTAGATTACATTCATTCGTGTCCCATATGTCCGCAGTGTCATAACAAAAACCTTACAAGGCATTGATTTAGATATATTTTTATCCATTCACCCCTGCCACACAAGCCATTGTTTTCATTACAGAAGCAATGGCTTTTTTGCGTTTGGGTCACAGCTGGGTCACGTGCCTGACGTGCCTGGGCGTAATCAGGCGTAACTGGAACATTACGTATCGCCTCATGTGGCCTCATGTGCCATGTGTGGGCTTGTGATGTAACAGTGTTTTAACAGGTTCGAGTCCCGTAAATCCTGCCATTGAAGCCGTTGTTTTTATTATGAAAGCGGCGGATTTTTTGTGTTTGAGCCGCAGATGAATTACATAAAATATGACCGGAGCGCGGGGGTTCTGCCACCTCTAATTTTCAATCAGCAAATATATGCTGTGCGGATTAACCGCACCGTTCGCAGTTGACGCAAAGTATACGTGGTTCTCTAAGTTAGTGTCTTTAAAACGGAGGAAACTATGGATCAAGCAGCACCCTTTATTTACCCCGGCGACGAGGGCGCCAAACTGAACCCCAAATCCCGCTACGAGAACTTTATTGGTGGCAAATGGACCAAGCCAAAAAGTGGCCAATACTTTGAGAACGTCTCGCCGACCAGTGGCAAAATTATCTGCGAAATGCCACGTTCCAACAAAGATGATGTTGAGCTGGCACTGGATGCAGCTCACGCAGCAGCCCCAGCGTGGGGGCGAACCGGACCAGCAATTCGTGCCAACATTCTTCTGAAGATTGCTGACCGCATCGAAGAAAACACAGAGATGCTGGCGCTGGCGGAAACCCTGGATAATGGTAAGCCGATCCGTGAGGGTTTCGCGGCTGATATTCCATTGACCGTAGATCACTTCCGCTATTTCGCCGGCGCAATCCGTGCACAGGAAGGCACGATCGGCAATATCGATGGTATGCAGTCTGGCGGTGGTAACTCCGCGCAGGGGATGATGGCCTATCATTATCCCGAGCCGCTTGGTGTTGTCGCCCAGATTATCCCATGGAATTTTCCAATTTTGATGGCTGCTTGGAAATTGGCACCAGCTCTGGCTGCAGGTAACGCTGTTGTTTTGAAGCCTGCTGAGCAGACACCTTTTTCCATCTGTGTTCTGATAGAATTGATCGAAGACCTTTTGCCAGCTGGAGTTGTGAATATTGTTCAGGGTTTCGGTGTGGAAGCTGGAAAGCCCCTTGCATCCAGTAACCGGATCAAGAAAGTGGGATTCACGGGTGAGACGACCACGGGCAGATTGATCATGCAATATGCCTCTGAAAATTTGATCCCCGTGACTCTAGAGCTTGGTGGAAAGAGCCCCAACGTCTACTTCAAAGACATAATGCAAGGCTCGGACGAGTACATATCCCGTTGTGTAGAGGGTTTCCTTCACGCTTATTTCAACCAGGGTGAAGTTTGTACCTGCCCGTCGCGGGCGATTATCCATGAGGATATCTTTGAGCCCTTTATGGAAATGGTTCAGGCACGCGCTGCTGCGTTGAATTGTGGCAATCCCTTTGATTTGAATACGCAGGTAGGCGCTCAGGCTTCCAATGAGCAATTCGAAAAGATCATGTCTTACATGGATGTCGGTCGCCAGGAGGGCGCTGAGGTGCTGTTTGGCGGCGAAACGCGCGCTTTGGATGGCCAACTTGGGGGTGGGTACTATGTTCAGCCCACAGCCTTTAAAGGCAACAACAAGATGCGTATTTTCCAGGAAGAAATCTTTGGCCCAGTTGTGTCAGTCACAACGTTCAAAGATGAGGCTGAGGCTCTTGCCATTGCAAATGATACGCTGTACGGCCTTGGTGCCGGCGTTTGGTCGAGAGATGCCAACATTTGCTACCGGATGGGGCGGGGTATTGAAGCTGGTCGCGTATGGGTAAACAACTACCATTCCTATCCAGCTCATGCCGCTTTTGGCGGTTACAAGAACTCAGGTATTGGCAGAGAGACACACAAAATGATGCTCAGCCATTACCAGCAAACCAAGAACGTTCTTGTGTCCTATTCAGAAGTTCCTGACGGATTCTTCTAGGGTTTAAACAGCGTTGCCTCCAGAGTTATCTCTGGGGGCACATTTTTTTAAAGGAGATACTGATGATCAAGAGAGTGTCCGCAACAGAAAGCACGTCTGATCTAATCAAAGAGTTATTGGCTGTTCATGGCCCTTTACTGTTCCACCAGTCAGGGGGATGTTGTGATGGATCTGCTCCGATGTGCTTTGCGCGGGACGAATTTCGGGTTGGTTCTCGCGATGTGTTTCTGGGTGAAATAGCTGACCAACCGTTTTTTATTGCAGAGGACCAATTCGAGTACTGGGAACACACACAGTTAATAATCGACGTCGTTCCAGGCCGTGGCGGTATGTTTTCTGTTGAAGGCCCCACCGGAAAGCGCTTTCTGACCCGTTCTAGAGTTTTCACGGATGACGAAGCCGCTATTTTGCAGAAAGAGCCGCCCAGAAGAGCTTGCGATATCACTGATATTGAGGGGCTCAGGAAAACCAGTTGATGGTCTTGCGCCGCGGCATGGTGCGCCGATGGGATTCCCTATCGCCCTTATGAAAACTGGCGCCCTTGGTAAAACTGCCCCCTTAATCATACGGGGCAAATGGTGAAGGTTTCTTTTGCAAACGATGTTCACATCAAAGATCAAACTTGGTTGTCTCAAGCATGAAACTTGCGTATCGGTGGGGCGCACAAAACTTAAGCATGAATGGGGCTTATAAACTGGGTATATAACTAAGGCTCACCCCATCATTTGGGCGGCATACCAATGTGCAAAACGTCCA
>CAJWLM010000061.1 GCA_913043025.1 uncultured Rhodospirillaceae bacterium | reverse complement strand
TTTTCTAATACTTTTACTAATAGAGTTTCCTCTTCCGTCTCAGAATAAACATATTCGTTAATGAAACAATGAATCGAAAGAGTGGATAAAAAATTAATTACCTCAGCGCTCTCGTTGATATCTTCGAGTTCTCGAAGCGACGCCTTTCGCATCGATACGAACAGCCGCTCGAATTGCAGGTCTGGAAGTGGGCATAGTCGCATCAAATGATGGAGCAATGGTTTGCCATGTAAAATTTGAACAGCAGACAAAAGCTGCCCAAGATTTGCTAGCTTCACGCCGTTGCTCAATAAACCACTGATTTGAGGATCATGCCTCAACAAGCTCAGAATACTGCAGGCCATAGAGCTTGGCCGGACCAAGTTGCCAGTTGTTAATAGTTTGATCAAAAAAGGGTATAGGTGAGTGGCCGATGATTTGAACCTTGCCTTCATGACTGCATTACCAAAATCTAGTAGAGTTCCGCTACAGTTTGGATTCACTTTTATGGCTCGGATATATGAGGAAATTGACGCGTCGAATTTACCTAATTCTTGTAATGTGACTGCTAAGTTGCGATGAGCTTCTGCCAATTCAGGTCTTAATGCCGTTAGTTTTGAAAAACTTTTTTCAGCATCTTGCAATCTTTTTTGTTTCTTTAGACTAACACCCAAATTGTTGTGGGCTTCGGCAAAATCGGGTTTCAAAACTAATGCGCGTCTGAAGCTGAATTCAGCTTCTTCTAGCCTTTCTAGCTCCAATAGCAGAATGCCCAAATTGTTATGGGCTTCAAAATCTTTTGGTGACAATCCGGCTGCTTTTTTTGCTGCATTGACAGCTTCAATCTTCAGACCTTTTTTTCCATAAACGGTGCTGAGGATTTTCCAACAAAAAGTATTTTTGGGGAATTTTTTTGTAATATCCTCTGCAAGCCGTTGGGAATCGCCTAATCTTCCGCGTTCGTAGTGCTCAATTAGCTCCAAAAATTGTTGTTTTGCGGCATCGGGGAGTCGTGATGCCTCAAGAGTGCTTTGCGCCATTCAATTATCACTCAATTTTCTTGTTAAACACATAAACTAATGGAAAAAATCAGACTATCTTTCTTGCATCTAGCTTGAGGCTCTAGATTGATTGACGCCATCGTAAAGCGAACAAGATTGTTCTGATTGACGGCGACAGTCGGAACACTCTAAATGGAAGAGCAACTCCTATGCCAAACCGACTAGCGACGAATTGCCAGGATTAAATTTGCCCCTGTGACGCTGGAGACTTGAAACTGGCGAAATGGCCCGCCAGGCCGTGTATTTTAGGCCCTACGATATAAATTCACACTATTTTTTTAAATGCTTGGTCAAGATCAGCGATCAGGTCGTTGACCGCTTCTAAACCGATATTTAACCTTACAATACGTCCGGCAAAATCGTAATTTGGGCGGATTAAATCAGGGTAAATGACAGCCAGACTATTTACCCCACCCCAGCTCATGCCAATCTTGAAAATTTCCAGACTGTTGATGAAATCAATCACTTGTTCAGCGCGGGTATTGTTATCAAATACAAATGAAAAGACACTCGCTGAACCAGTAAAATCCCGAACCCATATCTCATGCCCGGGGCAAGAGGCCATAGCCGGATGAAGCACCTGTCCCACCAAGGGCTGATCAGCCAACCATTTTGCCACTTTCAGCGTGCTTTGTTCAAGCACATCTAGGCGCACAGCTAATGTTTGCAAACCACGAAGCGCAAGGCTGCAATCATCAGGTGAAACCGCCAGACCCAACTGTTGATAAATAGGCCCCAGCTTGCCATAAGCAACACTGTCTCGCGCAGAAACGGTGCCCAACAATAAATCACTATGCCCGCCAACATATTTTGTCAGCGCCTGCATGCTTACATCCACACCATGGGTAAAGGCATCAAACATAACGCCAGCCGAATAGGTGTTGTCCAGAGCCACGGCAACGCTTTTGGAATGAGCTGCTTCTACTATAGCCGGAACATCCTGAACCTCCATTGTGACTGATCCTGGACTCTCGCACCAGATCAGACTGGTATTTGACCGGATAAGTGCGGTAATATCCGCCCCAATGAGAGGGTCATAGGGTTCAACTTCAACATGTAACCCGCGCATCAACCCTTCGGCCATTGTTTTATTCGGTCCATAGGCAGAAAACGGCACCAAGGCATGGCTGCCGGCTTGACAATACGAGAGGTAAATCAGCGCAATTGCAGCCTGACCACCAGGAACAATAAATGTCTCTTTTGCTCCTTCAATGCTAGCAATCCGTGCGGCTAGCTCGAGCGATGTTGGCGTACCATACAACCCATAAGAATAGCCATTTTCTGCTTGACGCCAATCATCTGTCACTGCTTTCTGATCATCAAATACTACGGTTGAACCCCGATATACTGGCGTAACTAAAGACTGGTAATCTTGCCGTGCGCATGGTTTTGGGTTGAGAAGTTTCGTGCGCCAGTCCATCACTGCCCCCTAGCATATTGCAATCTACACGACACAATGAAGAGTGCTAACAAATACACCCTGGTTCTCCGCGTAATCGTCTGATCGCACATGGTCATACAAGAGGCAGCAAAGTAGCAAGCATATTAACGAGGGTGCAGGTATGTTTTTTACAGTAGACCATGTGAGCTTATCTACTTATACATTGATATTTATAAATAAAATTACAATTTGATTTTTTGATAAGGCATCTAACCTCTCTCTAACCGCACCATTTCCCAAGTTTTAACTTTTTAGCATCACAAATCGTCAGGTTGTTACCTGATGGACTTCAATGATGTTGCCATCTGGGTCATAGAAAAAAATCTGTTGCCAACCCGCCACTGCTGTTTCACCCCAGTCTGAAAAGGGAATACCGCTTTCCTTGAGGTGAGTTTTGAATGATTCTAGATCGTCAGTTCGATACGCTATGTGCCCACGTTCAAGTGGGTTGATAGTATGACCCGTTCGGAAACAGATGTTTAAATCCTTCTGCGCCAAATGAGTTTGGATATTGCCGTCCGACACAAAGGCGACATTACCATCATATCCCTTGTTTTTTTCTAAAACCGGCAATCCATCCGTTTCAGCCTTTAGACCAAGCACATTCTGATAAAAATGATCCATGCCCGATACGTTGTTGGTCGAAAGATTGATATGATGCAATTTTAATTTCATCTTACCCGGTACCCTCTTGCTGCGCAAAAAATGAGGTGCCAGTTGGTTTCGCTGGAAATAGCATTTCATATGGGCTGCAGCGCACTTTTCCAGTTGCCACGCCTCTTACCAGTTCGTGCGTAAAACGACTTGGCAGGTGATTGGGACTAAGCTCAATCGCATCTTCGGCATAATAAGTGGTGATATAGAGTGTCCGCGAATGGTTGGATAAATTTGGCGCTGAGCCATGAAGCAAGCTTGCATGCATCAAACATACCGACCCGGCTTTGCCAGTGCATGACACAATTTTGTTGTTTTGTTCGGCAATTATGTTTGGATCAACAGCGCCGGTAAACACGCCGTCGTGCCAATGGGAATATAACGGGCCCTTGTGGCTGCCGGGTATAACTTCTAATGGTCCGTTTTCCAATGTCACATCATCCAGAAACAACAAACAGGTTATGATGTCATCATTTGTCATTGGCTGGAACGGAAAATCTTGATGCCATTTTACTTCAGTGGCAGACCCCGGCAATTTTGAATTCACTTTTCCGTGATGGAATTTAAGATTCGGGCCTAGCAAATCTGTGCAATAGTCCACAGTGCGCGCTTTTCGCATCACATTCGCATAAATATCCGAAACTTCCTCTGGTGATTGCACACGCCGTACCGCTGGCTTGTCAGACCTGTGGTTCGGTTGCAGGTCAAACCGTGGCCGCCCATCTAATGTTTCACCATAATCTTTGCTGTATGATCGGCTCTCCTCTACCCAGCCTTCAAACACCTGTTTTAAATCAGCGAGTTCTTTCGCTGAAACAGCATTTTCAACCACCAACACGCCGTCGTCCCAAAACTTATTTATCTGTTCTTGTGTTAATGCGGCCATCGCCATCTCCTGAATCCCT
>CAJWLM010000060.1 GCA_913043025.1 uncultured Rhodospirillaceae bacterium | reverse complement strand
TTAAGATTGATTAAATAATTATTTAGTTCCTCTTTATCTTTATAAGAAACTGTTATTTTATTTTTCCACCAGTTGTCTAATTCAAGTAGACTCAGTTTTGAAATTAAATCTATTTCACTCTTACTTGAAATATTATTTATCAAGTTTTTATTTTTTAATTTTAATTCTATAAACTCTCCTTCAGTGAAAATCTTTAATTTTATTTTGCCAATAAAATTTTCAAACTCAAAATCATATCTCTCCTCAAAAAAAATTACTATTGCCGAGCTTTTAGAGAGAACGGCCATAGACGGTGGTGCTATGTCGCTGATTCTTAAAAAGCTACAAGACAAAGGCTTCTTAGTTGTCACTAAAGATAAAGCCGACAAACGCGTTAAGCGCGTTCAACTCACTGAAACGGGCAAGAAGAAGAAAGCCATAGCAGAAGACGTGCCTGCGCAAATGCTCTGCAAGCTCAATGGCATGACTGCAGATGAAAGCCGTACGTTAAAAGTCCTACTGGACAAATTAGGCGGCTGTTTTGAGAATGCAGATTTAAACTAGTCCGGATAGATAATCACCACTCAGCCCTACATTCCCACGCTTTGCTAGGAAACTTGCCAGCGCCTTCTGAGTGGGCAATTATCTATGCGGATTGGTATTACACCCACAGCGGCAGCTGTTTCGTTGGCTTAGACCCTTGTCGTAACGGCCTGAAATAATCTTTATTTTGATAAAACTTCGCATCCTGCGGTGAATGCCATAAAGGCACGCCTAACAAAGGAAGGGGCTTTAAGAGCGGTGTGATCTGAAAAGCATCGAGTGCTGAAATTCGGGCTGACATTGCATCGTCGAGTACGGCGCGTTGTTGCCATTTATCGAGCTCACTAAATCCTTGAGGCACTGAAACCGCGAGCCACTTTCCAGTAAGCCCAATAAACGGGTTCAGCATCATTTCTAAATTCGCATGCCCAAATACATAGGGCGTTACTTCAGCATGCCAACGCCCTCGATTTGCTAGAAATACCTGCTCCCATTCATGGGTGGCCAGTTGCTGTAGGAAAACTTCTAGCGATTCAACGCCACTTGGTCTGGGCTCTTCTATCGCCAGCACCACGCCACACTCATCAAAGTGGGTAATCCGATTGCGACGTGCGGTGCGAGGGTTTACGCCGTACGCCTCGATATCGCTTATATGCAGTTCATTTAATAAGGATTTTGTTTTGGGAAATTGCAGCCAGATCAGTGCATTAAACAAATCGTGCCAGCTTTGCTCTCTGGTAGGGACAACCCCATCTTCACTAATAATCGTTTCATAGTAACGCTGTTCATCTTCTGAAAACTGACTCTGTCCTTTAAATACAGGCCCCGTCCATTGCTTGTGATATCTAGATGTAAGTTCATTAAGCACATCAGGAGATGGAAACTTACTATGACTCATTAAACCGAGTTCATCTAAAAGAATGGTTACAGGATAACTTGCGTGTTTTTTTAAGTAGTCTTTACAGAAAGGGATTGAGTCTGATTGCATATCAACTATTGGTTCGCTCTGGGGTTTTCTCTATACTGAGCAAGTATTGTAGAGCAAACAGAGACTAACAATGAAAAAAATGTTTTTGCCATTGGTGTAGGTTTCGAAGGGCAAATGATTGAGCGGGTTCCTCATGCCAGACATGATATTCGCCTTGACGCTGTCTTAACTGAAGGGGCCGTATTTATAATGGAGGAAAATACTTAATGCGCGTCTTATTTCTGGGGGATGTTGTTGGTCGGTCAGGGCGAAAAGCCGTTTTGGACAATCTTCCTCAACTGAAACTAAATTTGCGACCAGACTTTATCATCGTAAATGGAGAGAACGCTGCGGGTGGTTTTGGGATCACCCCAACCATTTGTGATGAATTATTTAATGCTGGTGTTGATGCAATTACCACGGGAAACCACGCCTGGGATCAACGAGATATTATAGAATATATTGATCAGGAGCCGCGGCTTCTTCGGCCGGCTAATTACCCTATAACCTCTCCTGGAAATGGAGCCGGATTATTTCAGGCAACTAATGGTCGATTAGTTTTGGTAATCAATGTGATGCTTCGACTATTTATGGATCCTTTAGATGATCCATTTGCTTCCGTAGAAAAGATACTAGGCGATATACCATTGGGGGCTAACGCCGATTTTATTTTTATTGACATGCATGGCGAGGCGACAAGTGAAAAAATGGCATTTGGGCACCATTTTGATGGTAGGGTGTCTGCCATAGTCGGAACCCATACGCATGTTCCGACAGCGGATACTATGGTTTTGCCGACAGGAACTGCCTACCAAACAGACGCAGGTATGTGCGGGGATTACGATTCAGTTATCGGTATGAAAAAAGAGGCGCCGATTGACCGTTTTGTTCTAAAAATGCCGGGCCCGCGGTTAGATGCTGCAGGCGGTGAGGCAACTATTTGTGGCAGTTTTATTGTGAGCGACGACAGGACAGGGTTAGCTACCAGTATAGAGCCAATTCGTTTGGGTGGCCTGTTAAGCCAGACAACACCACTTGTTTAATAGAGTTTTTGCTTACCATCCAAATTCAAAAGCAACTATCGGTAACGTGGCAGCGGCAACACTAATATAAGTAAAGCCACAAAATTGCCTAATTTGTACTTATACTAGTTAGAATACTAACAATATAGACGCTACATGTGGTATGATAACATTCCAAGACAACAATTTTTGCTAACTATATAGGTTTTACGGAAAAAATATGGCTGGGCATTCGCAGTTTAAAAACATCATGCATCGCAAGGGTGCGCAAGATAAAAAACGCGCGAAGATTTTCACGCGCTTAATTAGAGAGCTAACGGTTGCGGCAAAGGCGGGAGCTGATCCAGATGCAAACCCACGTCTTCGCTCGGCTATAGCTGCCGCTCGTGCTGCAAATATGCCCAAAGATAATATTGAAAGGGTGATGAAAAAAGCTGCAGGAGGCGGGGAAGAGACGAATTATGATGAAATTCGCTATGAAGGATATGGCCCTGGTGGAGTTGCTATTATCGTTGATGCCTTGACAGACAATCGTAATAGAACCGCGTCGGAAGTACGGTCAGCCTTTAATAAGTTTGGAGGTAATTTAGGAGAGACTAATAGCGTTAGTTTTATGTTCGATCGCATTGGCTTGATTGCGTACCCATCAGGACTGGGGACGAATGATGAAGCTTTCGAGGCTGCTGTCGAAGCTGGGGCTGACGATGTGGAGTCAGCTCGAGACTATCATGAATTCAGCTGCGCGCCATCAGATTTCAATGCAGTGCGAGAGAATTTAGAGATGAAGTTTGGGCCACCGGTCTCAGCTGATCTCTCATGGAAGGCTCAAAACACAGTTGCGGTGACAGAGGATCAAGCATCCACACTATTAAAACTTTTTGATACTCTTGACGATAATGATGACGTGCAAACTGTTTCTGCAAATTTTGAAATAAGTGATGAAATAATGTCGAAAATTGTAAATTAAATGGCATTAGGAAGCCAAAATTTTCCCGATAAAAAGCGATTGATTGGATTAGACCCTGGACTGCGCAGAACTGGGTGGGGGGTTATTGATGTTAAGGGGAACCATTTAATCCATGTGGCAAATGGTGTTGTGTGTTCGGATTCGAAAAAGACCATAGCCGAGCGTTTGGTGCAATTGCATTTAGGTGTTTTGAGCTTGGTGAAACAATTCCAACCCCAGGAGGTAGCTGCAGAAGAGACCTTTGTAAATAAAAACCCAGAATCGACACTTAAACTGGGCTTAGCTAGGGGCGCAGTACTTCTAGCTCCAGCTTTATCGGGAATACCGGTCTCGGAATATGCCCCCAATAAAGTTAAAAAGGCCGTCGTTGGTGCTGGCCATGCAGCTAAAAACCAAGTTCAGATAATGGTCGGCAATATATTACCCAAAGCAGTACTCGCTAACGAAGATGCGGCCGATGCATTAGCCGTTGCTATATGCCATGCGCACTTTACACAAAATCCCGTTTTGGTGGACCAGGTAAGTAGAAAGAATGGCTTGAAACAAAACACTCCTAACAACCAATCTCGGTTGAAAGACCTTATTGATTCAGCTCTTTTGAAGGAAGCAAGCAGGTGATAGCAAAATTACAAGGTATATTGGAT
>CAJWLM010000059.1 GCA_913043025.1 uncultured Rhodospirillaceae bacterium | reverse complement strand
CCTCCAATGTGCGATAATGTTGTACAAAAGTAGCCTTACGAAACTCCTCTTGTGTGATTTTTTTCTCACTCAAAAGCAAACGCCAATGCTGCGTGAATTTGTCAAACATGGAATGGCCGCCAGTGTTACCAAGATGACGCCCTTGTTCATCAATACCAAAATTTAACACAATAAATTGAGACCCAGATTTCATTTCCGCGGCACGCGCAAGAAGAATTTTTTCCCAGTCTTCTGCAGCACGCTGAGAAAATTGTGCTCGCTCATCAGGAGCCGATCCCACCATATGAACATGATCTTCGATCTCACACGGTTTTTCCGAAACATAGTGCATTGCGGTTGCAGAAAAACCAAGACTGAGGCTATCCGATGCCATAAGCTGGCGATGAAACCCTGTCCCACAACCATGAACAAAAACATTAGCATTATTTATCTGATAAGCATTTGAAACATCGCCTTCCATTCCTTGCATCGTCTTGAACAAAGTAGAAAAATCATTTGATGGTAAATCAGTGTAAAGAAGCTCAGTATGTCGATTATCACCAGCATTACGGAGACTTGAAATTAGGTCTGCCCAGAGTGCTGCGCTAGTTCCCCCATCTGCCGCTCCATAATCCGCAAACCGCAAAATTTCTGTTTCAGGTAAATTGCTCACAGCATCTTTCATTAGAGGGAGAACACTATCTATAGCATTTTTTGCGCCTGCAGTGCGCTGTGAATAATAACCACTTGCGCGCATGGATAAGACATCCTGCATATTCAGCTTCTGCTCTGAATTGCCCTGTTTTGAACCCTTTTCAACCATTCGATGCTACCTCATTATAAACCTGAATCAGCACTTTAGAGGATCGAACATAGGTTTCAAGTACTTCTATTCACCCCAGCACTAATATATGTATTTGATCCCTATTATTTACTACGGTAATGATAATTATTGATTTGCGTCAATTTTTAGAAATAAAATTTTAATCATTTGCTGAAATAGATCAGTAAGGAGAGTACCTTGACTAACTTGCCCATTATCGAAGCAGCAAAAGACGAGTTGACCGCGATCTTCAAGGATCTTCACCAACATCCCGAAATTGGCTTTACCGAGCATCGTACAGCTGGCGTTGTTGCTGAAAAACTGAAGGAATATGGTGTGGACGAGATACATACCGGCATTGCAGGTACTGGCGTCGTGGGTATCATAAAAGGGCACGAAGGGTCACGTAGGGTAGGCTTACGAGCTGACATGGATGCACTTCCAATAGACGAACTGACAAACCTCAATTACTCTTCCAAAACTCCAGGCGTAATGCATGCTTGCGGTCATGATGGCCACACCACCATGTTATTGGGTGCAGCGAAACATCTAGCACAAACACGTGATTTTACAGGAAACGCTGTACTTATCTTTCAACCCGCCGAAGAGGGATTAGGCGGAGCCCGCGGCATGCTTGCTGATGGTTTATTCGAGCGGTTTCCGTGCGACGAAATTTATGGCATGCACAACACACCCAACGGGCGGCCAGGCACTGTGGGCATCTGCAAAGGTCCCGCTATGGCGGGTGCGTCGTTCTTTGATATCACCATTCAGGGTAAGGGAAGTCATGCTGCCATGCCGCACCAGTCACGCGACCCTCTAGTCATCGCCTCTGACCTCGTGGGCAGTATCCAGACTATCCTTTCGCGCAATGTGGCGCCTCTGGAAACTTGCGTACTATCAGTGACGCAAATTCATTCTGGCTCTGCTTATAATATTGTCCCAGATACAGCGACACTGGCAGGCACAATTCGATACTTCAAACAAGAAGTCTTTGATCTGGCAGACCGCCGAATGCGCGAATTATGTTCAGGCTTCGCTACCGCCTATGACGTAGAAATCACCCTAGATAACCGTAATACTTTTGACGTATTGATAAACGACGAAAAGCTGTCAGAAGCTTATCTGGAAGCTGCCGAAGATATCGTAGGCAAAGAAAATATCTCAGGCACACAGGAGCCCGCCACAGGATCTGAGGATTTCGCTGACATGCTAAATGTTGTGCCGGGCGCGTATTGCAGGATCGGGCATTCTGGAACTACGGGCCTTCACAATCCCAGCTTTTTTCTTGATCCTAATGTTTTGCCTGTGGGCGCTTCTGTAATGGCACGCATTGTTGAGCGTAGGTTGTCCAAATAATCCCATCGAAGTAAAAAAGTAGGATATTCAAGAAATTTGAAAAACGCGTACTCTTACGATATTATTAGTTATTAATTTAAACTTTTATTCCTACTTTCAAACCCTCCAATATGGCTTCCTCAACAGTTCTTGGACTGAGACAATCACCAATAATATGATGAGAAATACCATGTTTACTCAAATCTTCCTCGAGCTTCGTTTCGGCAGAGTGGCCCAACGCGGTGACTAAAGTATCAACTGAATTTAAAATAACCGGCTCTCCACTGAGCGTGTGTTGAAAATATGCATCCTCTGAATCTACCCCTACTACCCTCATGTGGGTTATTATCTCAACACCAAGCTTATGCAGCTTGCCAATCCACGCATCCCGAGCATACTGCGGAATATTTTGACCAGCCACCATACCGTTTACTGCAAGTCTAACATGACAACCCTGTTTTACGAGCATTTCCGCCAGACCTAAGCCTACCCAATCGCATCGCCAATCAGCAATTATTACACTTCCACCAACATTTGCTTTGCCGTCCAAAACTTGCCATGTATTTACGACGTGGGCTTCCTCAGCCCCCTGAATTTCCGGCATATAGGGAGTCGCACCTGTAGCAGCAATTACAACATCGGGGGCAAGTTCTTCAATTAGTTCTAAATTTACAGAGCTATTGAACCGAACATTTGCTGTTGTTTTCTTAAGTTCATTATTCAGGTTAGTAATAATTCCACCAAACTCAGCCCTGCCCGGTAGGGATTGCGCTAAGTTAATTTGTCCACCAAGTGAATTTGATTTTTCACAAAGGGTTACTTGATGCCCGCGGTCTGCAGCTACGCATGCCGCTTTCATACCCGCTGGCCCACCACCAGCCACCAAAATACGTTTTTTTGAGTTTGTTCTTGATATATTTGCATATTCCAATTCACGGCCTGTTTCGGGCCTTTGGATACAAGAAATCGAGCAAGCATTAAGCATATGACCAATACAGGCCTGATTACATGCAACACAGGCGCGAATATCCTCAAAATCACCCTTAATTGCTTTAAGTGGCATCATCGGATCAGAAATTAAGGCCCTTGTCATCCCACACATATCAGCCTGATCCATCTTTATAATTTCGTCAGCTATCTGCGGCTGATTTATGCGGCCAGCCACAAAAACTGGTTTAGTAACAATAGCTTTGATAGATGCTGAAATCGGAGCTGTATAACCGGTTTCATACTCCATAGGAGGTACAATATGCGTCGAACCTACCAGGCCAGCCGACGTTCCCGCAGTGATATTAAAATAATCCAGATTAGGATCGCCATCCAAAGCAGAACAAATTTCAAGCATTTGATCCAACTCAGTTCCAGCGTAATCTTTTTCATCACCAGAAAGCCGAACCCCAACTATCATTTCTTCACCAGCTCCACGGCGAGTTGCATCAACTGCGTCCTTCAAAAAGCGTAATCGGCCCTCAAAAGAGCCTCCATATTCATCAGTTCTTAAGTTAATTTTTGGATTGAGGAATTGACCTAAAAGGTACCCATGCGAAGCAACCAATTCAACACCATCAAGACCTGCTTGACGTAAATGTGAGGCGGACAGTTCAAAACCTTCTATAATCTCCTCGATAAGAACTATCGGCATCGCACGAGGCATTACGTGAAAGCGCTCATTCGGAACCGCAGCAGGTGCATAAGCCACAGGATGTGAACCATCGGAAGCCAACGCCATTTCTCTTCCTGGGTGGGTCAGTTGAGCAAAAACAAGACATCCATGGGGTTGGCATGCATCAGCTAATTTTTTGTAACCTTGCACACATTCAGGATCATAGGCTCGAATTGCAGGTCTGCCGCTATTTCCAGTTGGATGCACACGAGCAGCCTCTATAATTGTCAGCGCTGCGCCGCCTTTTGCCTTTGCACCATGATAGGCTGCAAGTCTGTGAGAAGGTTTCCCATCATCAAGCATAACGGCCATGTGACCAGTAGAAAAAATGCGGTTTTTAAATTCTTTCCCACGGATGCTGAGGGATTGAAAAAGATTATTTAATTTAACCAATTCAACTCTTTCTTAAAGTCTTAAGAAATACCATTTAAATCTATGTTTTGCTATAAACTTACTACGGCAGTTGTAATTGTCTACATTCTTAATCTCAGGTTCTATCACCCTAAGTTCAAAGATTGTGATGGAAGTGTCTATTGTGCTGACTTAAATCTTTGTGCAATCATTCCGATAGATTAGAAATTGTGAGACTTAGATGTCAGAAGAAGAGATTGATCGATGGCAATTACCCCAGTAAAGACACTTGTCTCTCAGGCCAAGGAGCAGA
>CAJWLM010000058.1 GCA_913043025.1 uncultured Rhodospirillaceae bacterium | reverse complement strand
TATATTGCCACTAATTTTTAGACCCTAAGCCCATAAAATCTATGTGCGGAAAACGTGACCAAATTTGCGAAGCTATGGGCATGCCCGAATTCGGGTAGAGCCAACCAAAAAAATATATCAGGGGGAAAAAATGAATAAATTTACTCGGAAGGTTGCAGCTGGAGCCATGTCGTTAGCGGTCGGTTTTTCAGCTGGCCAAGTATATGCGGCGGATTCAAGTAAGCCCATCGTTATACCCACTCACAATTGGTCTAGTCAGGTTGTGATGGCCTATGTAATCGGCGGTATTTTTGAAAGTATGGGGAATAACGTCGATTATGTTCCCGCCGATACGCAAGCTGTTTATGAAGCCATTCGTAATGGTGATGTGACGATTTCGCACGAGGTCTGGCAATCCACGTTTGGAGCTTCTTTTTACAATGCAATGGCAAAAGGAGGTATAATCGACGCCGGGACTCACGCGGCCATGACGTTAGAGGAAATGGGAGTTCCACAATATGTAATCGATGATAATCTTTGCCCAGGTCTTCCAAATTGGGAGGCTTTGAAAGATTGTCATGAGGTTTTTGCAACTCCGGACTCTGGCGGAAAAGGCCGCTGGCTTGAGGGTCCGCAGAGTTGGCATGGTAACCAAATGCCAGAACGTCTTGCAGGGCTTGGTTTGGACGACAAATATATGGTCAAATTTGCCGGATCTGCTGACGCAATCTGGGCAGAGCTGGCGTCAGCAAAAAAAGAGGGAAGAGGCGTAATTACTTTTAATTGGACGCCTAATTTCACCGATGCTGATGGTTTTGTTTTTATTGAATTCCCGCCATATTTTGATGGATGTCGCGTAGGGGATGGAGGTGACGGTGCTTGTGGTTCTCCAAAAGGTTGGCTGAAGAAAGCGGCGAATTATAAGTTTCCTAAGACACATCCGGCTGCATATACGGCATTTACAAAAATCTCCTTCACATCAAACCAAATTGGTCAAATGGCCGCTTTAGTTGATATTGATAAGATGAGCCACCAAGATGCGGCTAAAGCATGGCTTGCCGCTAATGAAGAAGTTTGGAAGCCATTTACGCAATAGTTTAGTTTGGCTTCGCGTTTCAACTAGCTTTAAAACAAAGAAGGTTGTGCGCTTTCAGCGGATTTGTCTGCAAGCGCACAATTTTCGAGTTGAAAAGAGCAAGTGTGGGTCAGTGCTGTCGCACAGTATATCTTGAATTTATGTGGTTGAATGCGGAAATTGGATCCTCTGCCGGCGACCTAACAGGAAATAAAAATGAATCATCCCAACGTCCAGGCTACTGACAACCGTCCAATAATTAAATGTGAGTCAGTTTATAAAATATTCGGTGAAAATTCTAAGAGGATGCTTCAACAAGTAAATGGACAGGTCGATACAAAGCAGTTTCAAGCTGCCGGCTTAGTTGTAGGGGTTAACAATGCCAGCTTCGAAGTTTCAAAAGGAGAAATGCTTGTAATAATGGGGCTATCGGGCTCTGGAAAATCAACGTTATTGCGCTGTATTTCACGACTTTCAGAGCCAACTTCGGGCCAAATATTTATAGATGGCGAAGACCTAGTGGGAATGAGCCCGCGAAAGCTGATCGAATTACGCCGAAATAAAATGGGGATGGTTTTTCAAAACTTTGCTCTGTTGCCACATAAAACCGTGCTTGAGAATATCGCGTTTCCATTGCAAGTGAAGGGTCAGACCACGGCTGATAGTATAAAACGTGCTTTGGAAATGGTAGAGCTTGTTGGCCTGGCAGGTCGAGAAAATTACTTTCCAAGAGAGCTTTCTGGCGGTCAACAACAAAGGGTGGGTATCGCTCGCTCGCTCGCGGTTGAACCAGATATTTGGTTTCTTGATGAACCATTTTCAGCGCTTGACCCCCTTATCAGAAAAGAAATGCAAGATGAGTTCATGCGTTTGCAGGGCGTGCTGAAAAAAACAATTCTCTTTGTTACGCATGATTTTAACGAGGCGTTACGTCTCGCGGATCGGATCGCAATTATGAAAGATGGGATAATTGAACAGCTTGATACCCCTGCTAATATCGTTCTGAACCCAGCCACCAGCTACGTGCAAAAATTTACTGAAGAAGTACCGCGAGAAAAAGTACTGAAGATAGAGGCGGTAATGGACCCACCGTCTGAACATGCCACTGATGCAACGTTCCAAATCTCAAAAGACGCGATTATTGAAACAGTGGCTGAAGCCGTACTTTCTGCAAAGAACCCAGTGGATGTCGTGGATGCGCAGGGAACCATTGTTGGCTCGGTACAAGCATCAAAGGTAATCCGTGTGCTATTCGGCAAAACTGTTACCAATCGGGTTATGGAGTAAGCTGAGAAGATGGTAATGATAATCCGCAATTCCAAGCTTGTTCAGTTTGTAATTCTCTTGATAATATTTTTCAGTCTTTATTTTGGAATAGAGGCCGCTGATGACAATATATTGTGGCGCTTTCCTGCCCTGATTGCTGGGCTTCCAGGTGCAATAAATGTGTTTGTCGAGCATTTGATGTATGATTGGATGCCGATACAAATTTATGATCCTGAACTCGACGATTACGAGGACTCAGCTTTAATTAAAGAAATCACAAGAAGCTTTTCTCGTGCAGTTCTCTTTTTTATAGAACTAATCCGTGAGCTACTTCTCGGGGGTGTAAAAACTATCGTAGCGTTCACGAGCTGGGATTTTGTGGGAGAGAATGACTGGGCGGTTTGGCCCGCTTTACCCTGGACATTCGTTGCAGGGGGCGCTGCATTTTTAGGCTACACATTGAAAGGCAAAGGTTTAGCTTTTTTGGCGGGTAGCTCTGCCGCCTACATAGCTATTTTTGGTCAATGGGAGCCCGCGATGGAGACTTTATCCTTTGTCTTAGTCGCAGCGCCAGTTTCATGTTTTTTAGGTTTGGTATTTGGGGTCCTCTGCTTCAAAAGCCGGTCAATAGAAATTGTCATGATGCCGTTATTAAACATTGCTCAGACAATGCCTCATTTTTCCTATTTGGTGCCCGTCATGGTCTTTTTTGGCGTGGGAGATCATGCTGGGGCCATCGCGACTATTATCTTTGCCACGCCTCCTATGATACGTCTCACCTTGCTTGGGCTTAAAAGCGTACCGCCGGAGGTTTTTGAAGCAGGTATGATGAGCGGCTGCAATGATTATCAGATCTTGATGCAAGTTCTCATTCCCACTGCGAGAAGAGATATTTTGATCGGTATCAACCAGGTTATAATGCAATGTCTGGCGATGGCTGTTATTGCGTCATTTATCGGTGCGAAAGGCTTGGGTTTCAATCTTCTTCTTGCGCTGAACCAATTACGTGTTGGTCAAGCATTAGAGCTTGGGATTTGCATTGTATTGATAGCGGTGGTTTTGGACAAATTATCGCTGGCATGGGCCAATAAGCCGGTGGATTATTTTGCGGATCGAGGGATCTTAATCCGCCATAAAAATATTCTGACATTGCTCGGAATATTTTTGATCAGCGTTCTGTTTTGTGTTTTTGGTCGTTATGCATTCAGTGAAGAGGTAAACTACCTCTACCTGATCCCCCATAATCAGGGAATTACTACAGAAAATTTCTGGCAAGCCGGTGTCGATTGGATGGTTGAGCATTGGTATCAAGGTCTTCAGGGATTTAATACAGCACTTATAAAAGGCGTTTTGATGCCTATGAAGGCGGCTTATCTCGGCATGCCGGTGATTGCGACCTTCGTGCTAATAATGGGTGTGGGATATATTATTGGGGGACTAAAATCAGCTTTAGTGGTGTGTGGGTTTTTGATGTTTATCGCACTGACTGAGTGGTGGGATCGAGCCTTAATCACTGCTTATATGGCATCATTTGCGGTAATCGTATCTGTTAGCTTAGGAGTGTTAGCAGGCACGTTGGCCGCACAACATCAAAAAGCGAGTAAGATGATCTTACTGGTTTGCGATACGTTTCAAACATTTCCATCGTTTATTTACCTGATACCTGTAATAATGCTTTTTGGTGTTACTGACACATCCGTTCTAATCGCGGTTATCGTTTACGCGACAATACCAGCAACTCGCTATACGGTTGAGGGGCTCAAAAGCGTACCTCAATCGTTGCATGATGCAGGCTCAATGTCAGGCGTGAATAAAATGCAAAGATGGTTAAAAATAGAATTGCCAATGGCATTTCCTCATATAATGCTTGGGGTCAACCAGACTGTCATTTTTGCTTTATTTATGATAATTATCGGAGCGATGATTGGAACGGATGATTTAGGACAATACATCCTAAAAGCTCTTTCTGATAAAAATGGAACCGGAAATGGCCTCATGCTAGGCCTGTGCGTCGCGTTTATCGGTTTATCCGTTGATCACTTAATTCTGACATGGGCAAACAAGCGCAAAGCGTTGCTTGGTTTAGTATAGGGGGCTGGAATGAATACACCCGTTTTATTTTCAACACCCGAAACAAAAGCAGGGGTTCGCAAGCCCGGTATGATGGTTTTGCCGCAAGGGGTTGAAAGGCATCCCGTGCCCGGAGGGGGCAGCCGTGCCGTACCAATTTTTGCGGGTGATCAGATTACGCTGCAAGATGTGGAAGGTTTGCAACCCATTGAAATGGTATTTT
>CAJWLM010000057.1 GCA_913043025.1 uncultured Rhodospirillaceae bacterium | reverse complement strand
TGCTAACCTCCGTCAGCTGAATAATCAGTCACTGATCTGGCGCGGTAAACGTTGAGCACTGTAATTATTATTTGACGGAGTATTATGATACCGCTGCTCTAACCACCTGAGCTACTATTTTTTAAAATAGTGGTGTGGGCGTTATTACTAATTTCAATTAAGCTTATCGCAGATGGAATTAGAATTCCCCTAGGTTTGTGATAACAGCCAAAGGGTCAAATTTATATAAATAATATTGATACCATCATATGGGTCTTTAAGAAGCAGGAGATTGCTAGTGCTAACAACGGTGCCTTATACACGTGATCTAGTATTGGTTGGTGGGGGTCATGCACACGCTTTGGTCCTAAAATCTTGGGGAATGGATCCGCTTTTTGGCGCACGTCTGACAGTAATCAATCCTGGGCCTAAGGTGCCCTATACAGGCATGTTGCCGGGTTACGTGGCAGGACATTACAAACGTAATGAGATAGAGATTGATTTAGTTCGACTATGTCACTATGCGGGTGCGCGGTTAATTTTTGACAAAGTTTTTGGATTTTAGCTATTACACTGAAAAAATTCCCCTTGCTTCACCCTAATTTTGAGTTTTACCAACAAAATGCTACATATATTTAATCATTATTTGGTCAATCAAATGCTATATTTAAGTTCACGACAATTTAGAAGTTTCAAAGCTGCTGCAAATCTCATACTGGCCATGGCATTATTTTTCTCATTTTTTTCTGCCGAGATAGCTTGGGGCCAAGATTACAAAGTAAAACATTTGCAAAGCAAACTTGCTTTATCAGGTTTTGATCCAGGATCAATTGATGGGTTTTGGGGGAAGCGCACCGCATCCGCATTAACTGAAATGCTGAATGCAAATGGCATCCAGACGTCATCGATAACAAAAAGAGATATTTCAAAAGAAGCTCTCTCAGCACTAAATACATCGTACCATATTCATTCAGAAAAATTAGAAATAGAAATTATGCATCTTCAACAATCCGTTGATGTTGCGGATGCGAGACACCTCCTAGAACGTACGGGTTTAGGTGCACATCCTAGCGAAGTTAAGAGGCTGATTGGTCTTACTAGAAGCAAAGCAATATCTCATATTTTAGAAAACTTAGATGGTACGAAAATCACCGTCGATCCTCCAGAATTTATCAGCGCAAAACACTTTCCAGATTATTGGATAAGATGGGATTATGAAGAATCCGAAAGGCAAGCGTTTCGCATTTCCAGAGATCAAGAAATGGGTGATTTTAGAACATGGTGGATTCGAGAATTAATCTCTACGCCAAACCCGCAGGCAGAAAGGTTGCTGCTTTTGTGGCATAACCATTTTGTAACGGCTTATTCTGGTGTCCAGGAGGAAGTCCATGCAATTGCGAAACAACATTGGACGATGCGCGAACTCGGCCATACCAATTTTAGAAGTTTAGCTAAAGCGATGATCCGAGACCCAGCGATGTTAAACTATTTAGACAATGATCGCAGTCGCAAAGAACAGCCCAATGAAAATCTCGCGCGTGAGCTCATGGAGTTATTTGTGCTTGGAGAAGGTAATTACACTGAAAAAGACGTGAAAGAAGTAGCCCGGGCACTTACTGGTTACGGCTACAACCGAATCCGCAATCTAGAATTTGAGTTTAAACCTTGGGATCATGACAAAGGTCGCAAGTCAATATTAGGACAGCGTGGTCGCTTCAAAGGTGAGCAGGTTGTTGACATCTTACTGACTAAACCTGAAGCCGCTGAGTTTATTACCAAACGTTTCTGGAGTGTCTTCATATCGGAATTTAACATTGCACCAGAAGAGATAAGTCGCATCGCAGCAATTTTTAGAGACAGTGAGTATGATATTGTGGTCTTATTAAGAACAATTTTGACCTCCGAATATTTTTGGTCAAATGAGAACCGAGCAACTGTTGTAAAATCCCCTATTGATTTAGTCGTAGGAACCATAAGAACAACTGGGGTACTCCCAGAATGGTGGCCGACAATACCAAATCGATTAGCCACTATTGGGCAAAATCTGTATGAAGCGCCTAACGTAGCAGGATGGCCTGGTGGAGCGGATTGGATGACACCATCGCGCTTATTGTTGCGTAGTGAAATGATCAACGATTTGTTAGAGGCAAATCCGATTTTGCCAAACTCAGACCTTGTTGAAGGCAATGTTTCACCGGATGACGATGACGCCAGTATGGTATCTTCAAAAAAAGAAGCCAGAGTGGTTATGGTGCGTTATGCGGCCGAAAATTTCAAAGGGCCGCCAATTTTTGAACTCAGTACAATTGAGGACAATCAAGGGAAACGAAATTTCACGTGGCGAAGTGATCCATTTCACGCGGAAGGCGGCATTGATACCGAAAAATTTGGGCGCGTGGATACACAAGATTTAAATTGGTCAATTGCCAAATTCGTAGTCCCAGACGATGTAAACTTTGATCTCTTTAGGATTTACTTTTTCAATGATCACTGCTGTGGACCCGGTGGACCAGATGGTGGTGATCGAAATTTATTTATTGATTGGGTTACGCTGGATAACAAGATTTTTCAAGCTTCAAAAGGATCACAAGAAACTTGTAGAAATGGAAATAGTGATGATAATCCGGGTAGAATGTACTGCTCCGGCTGGCTAGAGTTGAGCAAATTTGAAGAAGTAAAAAATGAATTAGACATAAAACCAGCCAAGCGGAATACTGCTGAAGGCGTTTTGCAAATTGAACGCGTAGCATTTGAATGGGGAGACAACTTTTCGCGTCGGGATAATTGGAACAATTTCACCCTCGGTCTATTAAATCCAAGTTTCAAAGAAATTGATTTAGATGCCATGCAGATCAGAATTGTGAGTAATCGCACGGATAAAGGAAAACGCATACTTATAAACCTTGAAGATAGAAGTTGCTATCCAACCTGCCTTGGAGGAGACATGCCTGGGGCGGCCTATAAAAACAAAGAAAATGGCGTCTTAAATTTGAACTTAGTTCTTTCTGGGCATGAGTGGCAGGAAGAAAGGAACCAATGGAACCAACTTACAAAGACCCAGCGGGAATTTATATCAACCTTGTGGTTTAAACTTCCAGAATTGATCGATAAGGCAATGGAAGGTCGAAACTGGCGAGAACGCGACGCGGCTAGCATATGGAACGATTGGTCAAAAGTCTTCGCTAGAATTGATAAATTTTTACCAAGATCGCGTTATGCTAGATATACCTCAGATCAACCGGTTAATTTTGTTAGGTCGTCCGATGCTGGCTACGCGATGATGTCTATGATGAACGCTGTAATCGATCAAACCCCTACTCATATAGCCGGCGTTCCATTGAAAGACGCTGCACTGAGTTCATGGACTGAAAATGAGGGCGCATTACCAATTAATGAATTGGTTCTCGCAACGAATTATCACCTTTACGATCCCAGAGTTGCATCTTTTAGTGATTTATTTATAGAGCCCGCATATAATCTAAAGTGAGTAATGGAGCATAACTTGAATAGACGAGAGTTAATAAGATCTTTAGTTGCTGGCATGGCTATCCCACTTGCACCCATTGGTATTGCCTCGGCTGCACAACGCACAGGGCGCAGGTTGATACTGGTTGAACTGTCAGGTGCAAATGATGGTCTGAATACAGTCATCCCAATAAATGATGAGCGGTATTTTGAAATTAGGCCCAATATCGCGCTACCGAGAGATAAAGTATTCAGCATAGGAAAAGAACTTACGCTAAATAGTGAACTACGGTCCCTAGATCCTGCATTTCAAGCCGGCAATATGGCTGTAATCCAAGGTCTAGGTTATCCAGGTCAAAACCGCTCCCACTTTAAGTCTATCGCGTTATGGGAAACAGGAGGTGATGGACACCAGGCAGGTAAAGATGGTTGGTTGACAGAAGATATAGAGGGGATGAATGGGGCAGATAATCTTGACGCTCATGGAATAAGTTTAGATGGCGGAATGGGTATATTCCTATCTAGCTCGGGTTTATGGCTCTCAATGACCTCACTT
The DNA here is from genome assembly GCA_913043025.1 of uncultured Rhodospirillaceae bacterium. Lineage (GTDB taxonomy): Bacteria > Pseudomonadota > Alphaproteobacteria > UBA8366 > UBA8366 > UBA8366. Next base: position 973 of record CAJWLM010000057.1, on the reverse strand, counting down.
AATCAATTCACTAGTTTAAGTTTGGCGACTGAAAAACTGCATACGAACTTACAAGGGAAATCTGCAAACCCAGCTCTTTCAATGATCATGGACAGAGGGAACGCGCTTAATAATTCGATGGCGAGGATCAGCAGTAAAATAAAAAATTTAAATAGACATCGTGATATTCGATACGATGCCGGGGCATTCGGTAGGCAAGCGGCAATGGCTGCACAACTAATAGATGCCGGCATCGATGCACCAGTGCTGAAAATTAAGCTAGATGGCTTTGACACACACGAACAACAAATTTGGCGACACCCGAATTTACTAAAAGACCTCGGTCGCGGTATAGCAGGCTTACGAAAATCGCTGATAAGAAGTGGCCACTGGGATAGTACATTAATAATGACCTACTCCGAGTTTGGCCGACGAGCACTTGAAAATGAGTCTGAAGGTACCGATCATGGAACAGCTGCTCCACACTTTATGTTATCAGGGGCTATAAAAGGAGGTATTTGGGGAGCGCATCCGGATCTGGGTGACTTAGTCGAGGGCGATATGAAATTTACAATGGATTATAGATCAGTATACGCATCGATATTGTCTGATTGGTTCAGAATTCCTCAAAACCGTTTCAGTAAGTATTCAAACGAAAATCTTTTATCAATTTATGCGTAATTAAATTCATTTATGTGTATTGATCTTCACTAATTCATATAAAGCGCAGGTTTAACGATAAGGCGCTCCCTGGGTGGGGTTTGCAGACATCAAATTTCAGCTATTACCCGCTCAGGTTCGGCATTGTCATCAATCATTTTGTACAACGCTGTCACACTTGATCACAAAAACTCAAGGAAATTAATTTGACTAATCAAAAACGAACAGCGCACTTAAACTCACAAGACTTTGTATAACCTACATATAAACCAAGAGAAATTTGGTAGCGGAGGAGGGACTTGAACCCCCGACACGCGGATTATGATTCCGCTGC
>CAJWLM010000056.1 GCA_913043025.1 uncultured Rhodospirillaceae bacterium | reverse complement strand
AATATCAGTGATTGCATTCCAGTTACCCTTATCCAAGGCGGTAATCCGGGTAATGGAAAAATCTCGTGCAACATCAATTGCTAACAAGGCCCGAGCGCATAACGTCCCTGGCTCAAATGGAATTATTACACGTGACATGCGCAGAGATTTTGCGACACGGGTTGCCAACAATGGACCAGCGCCGCCATATGCTACAAGCGTCATTAGTTTTGGGTCATGACCACGCGCTGCCGCAAATGATCTAATTGCCCTAGACATGTTGGAGCATGCAATTGTTAAAATTCCTTCGCTCGCTTCTTCTACTGTCAGTCTCAATGGGGTTGCTATTTGTTCCTCAATTGCTCTCTTGGCTTCTTTCACATCCAAGGTGATTGACCTACCAAAACTTTGGTTATAGTCGAGCAATCCTAAAATAAGAGCAGCGTCTGTCACGGTTGGAATTTGGCCGCCTAACCCATATGCAACGGGCCCTGGATCCGCGCCAGCACTTTCGGGTCCAACTTTCAGGGCGCCTCCGGGGTCAACCTGTGCTAGACTCCCTCCACCTGCCCCAATTACATCGATGTCTATCATCGGAGCGAGAACTGGCAATCCTGAAACAAAACGCGACTTGACCTTGTTTGGGCCGGTAGCGCCTACCAACGATATATCTGTACTGGTACCGCCAACATCAAATGTTATGATTCCATCTTTTTGGGAATCCCCTAACATTTTTCCGATACCCGCAACACCCGCGGCGGGGCCAGATAAAGAAGTCCTGATTGGCATCGAACAGGCATCATCAACACTAATAAGTCCAGCATTTGAAGTAACAGTGTATGTCCGCGCCGGGATATCCATATCACTCAAAAATTTGGATAGGTTCATAAAATATTTACTTGCGTGTGGGCCAACAAAAGCGTTCAACGCTGTCGTTGAAAATCTTTCATATTCTCGGAACTCTGGTGCGACTTCACTAGAAGATGAAATATATGTATTCGGCATGACCGCCTTCAGCAAATCAGAAACGTACTTTTCATTTGATGGGTTGCGGTAGGAATTTATAAAACAAACAGCAACAGCTTCAAATTCCTGCTTACGCAAAGTGGATACAATTTGGTCCACCTGAGCTTTGTTAGGGGCAATAAGCACCTCACCACCAGAGGACGCTCTTTCGGAAATTTCAAATCGATTTCTCCGCTCAACGATAGGTTTGGGGCGAGTGACGGAATAATCATAAACACTTGGCCTAGACTGACGCGCTAATTCAAGGACATCGCGAAATCCACTGGTTGTTAACAAAGCAATTTTAGCACCTTTCCGCTCAACAATCATGTTCGTAACTACAGTTGTGCCGTGACCAAAAAACACAACTTCGTTACTTTGAATGCCGAATTCTTCTAACATCCGTTGTACGCCATTCAATATTGCATCCGAGGGATCCATCGGAGTCGATCTGACCTTTTTACTGGCCTGTAAGCCATTCTTCGGATCAGTCATCACTATGTCAGTAAAAGTTCCCCCAACATCTAATCCAATTCTGACAGTCATGATATTGTTGCCTTTATGAGTATTGTTAAAAAGTTGCGATACTCGCTACACTAGCATTGGAATGTGCAGATTTGAATTTCACTACACATTTCAGCATTAATCTAACAGGCGAAGTTATAATCAGATATGAGAAAAAAGGGATATAGGTTAGGCATTGATGTTGGAGGAACGTTCACTGATTTTGTCTTGGCAGCAAGCGACGGGTCTGAATTATACTTTCACAAAGAACCAAGTCAGCCTCAAGACCCATCAAAAGCTGTTGATATTGGTTCCCAATTCTTAATCGAAAAACATAGTTTATTAACTGAAGACGTCGAGCTCGTCGTTCACGGCACAACTATTGCGCTTAACGCCATAATACAAAAACGAGGCGCTCGGGTCGCCTTGGTCGTGTCCAAAGGCAATCGTGACATAATGGAGATAGCGAACGGCAGAATGCCCAGTTCCTATGACTTCACAGCTGGCCGCGAAGCACCTTTAATTTCTCGTGATTCGGTATTTGAAATATCAGCAAGAACTTTATCAGATGGTAGTATTTTAACCCCTGTGGATTCGAAAGAAGTTATTGAAATAGCCAAAGATATAGGCGATGGGCAGTATGATTCAGTCGCTGTAGTTTTACTTAATTCATATTTAAATAGTAAGTTAGAAATTGAAGTTAAGAATTTACTTCAAGACTTGCTTCCTCAATGTCAGGTTATTTCTTCTACTGAGATTTGGCCTGAGATGAAGGAATATCAGCGAGCTTTGGTGACCTGCTTAAATGCTTATATCCACCCATTAATCGATGAATATTTTAATAATCTCGAAAAAAAGTTCGCAGCAATGGGGCTTGAAGCGCCGATTTTCATAACAGCAAACAACGGAGGTACGATATCTCTAGATACTGCCCGTTCAAGGCCGATCGATACTGTTTTATCTGGTCCAGCATCGGGGGTGTTGGCTGCAACAAGGATCTCTGAAAACTATAAATCTCTTATTACCTTTGACATGGGAGGAACAAGTACAGACATTTCGATTAGTCGTGCCGGAAAACCAGAATATACCCATTCAACACAAATTGGAGACTACCCCCTAATGCTCCCAGTCGTTGACGTGGCTGCTATTGGTGCTGGCGGTGGATCTATTGTTTGGACAGATAACCAAGGCTTTTTGAAAGTGGGACCGGAGAGCGCAGGTGCTGTGCCTGGACCCATCTGCTATGACCTTGGTGGAGAAAACCCAACGATTACAGATTGCTATTTGACTTTGGGAATAATAGATGCCTCAAACTTTAATGATGGTCGTCTTGAGTTGAAGGACGAGGCTTCGAAGCTGGCGATGGAAAAAATTGCTGAGGTGTTGGAATTATCTAGTGGGCCGGTGGCGGCAGAAGCCGCACTTCAAGTTGCAACAGCTAAAATGGCGACAGAGCTTAGAAAAATACTTGCGCAGAACGGTTTAGATCCGAGCGGATATAAACTCGTGGCTTTTGGTGGAGCCGGGCCCACCCAAGCTACCATGCTTGCCGAGGAAGCCAATTTGGACGCTGTTTTAATCCCAAATTTGCCTGGAACTTTTTGTGCGCTCGGAGCTATTCAAGCAGATATACAGAGAGACTATGTTCGCCCTGTACGTTCAAAAATTAGCCGACAAGGATCAGGATGGTCAACGATCAGTTTGGCGTTGGCAGAGTTGGAAAAGGAAGCGTCAGAATGGATCGCAGAGGAAGGGAAAATTGTCAAAAAACATGAATTTAAACTTATTTTTGATGTACGTTATCCTTCGCAAGCGTTTGAACTTCCTGTTGAAATCTACGCTTATGATAAGGAACAATTAATACACACAACAGTTTTCGATTTATTTAATGCTGAGCATAAAAGGCTCTATGGATTTCAAGAAACAGACTCAGATTTAGAAGTAACAAATTTACGACTTAGTGTCATCGGCTTGGTGGACAGATGGAAATTAAAAATAAGTGAAAAAATAAAATCGATACAACAAGTTAATGAGAGATTAGTATATTGGCAGGGCTGGCATAAAACGCCAATCTTTTCAAGAGACACACTCACGCCCAGTTCCGTAATCGACGGAATGGCAATTATTGAGCAACCAGATTCAACGATTTTCGTCCCGCCTGAATGGCAAGCTCATTTAGACGAAGATCAAAATATTCTTATCACGCGGAAAGTCGGCAAATGAAGCTCAGACCTATTTTGCTGGAAATTCTGCAAACTCAATTTGAAGCAGTAGCTGATGAAATGGCTATCACCTTGGCCCGCACTGCCAGGTCGACCTATGTAAAAGACGCGGCGGATTTCTCTACTGGGCTTGCAGACCGCACCGGCAAGTTTTTTGCTTACCCAGCAACCTTGGGAGTTGCGGGATTTATAGACCTTAATTGCGGAGTAGCTATTGAAGCTGTCTCTAACTTAGAGCCTGGAGACGTTATCATCACTAACCATCCCTATTTCTCGGGAGGTCTTTCGACCCATATGCCAGACATCCAACTCATCAAACCATATTTTCATGGAGATGAGCTAGTTTGCTATGGATGGGATTTTATCCATTCGGCGGATATAGGCGGAGGCGTACCTTCAAGCATTTCGCCAGGCTTTACTGAGCTATATCAAGAAGGATTTCAAATTCCACCATTAAAACTATTTAAAGGAGGAGAACTAAACCAAGACTTTGAAGTTCTTTACAAAGCTAATTGTCGGACTCCGGACTTAAATTTTGGCGATATAAAAGCCATGTTAGCTGCGCTAACAGTGGGTGAGCGACGCATTTCTGAACTCATTGACAGATACGGTTTAGACACATTTCTACAAGCGCAAATTGACCTCATTGAATACGGTCAGAAAAAAGCTAAAGACGTGCAGAGGAAAATTCCAGATGGCAATTATGTCTTCTGGGACTATATGGACGATGATTTTGCCACGAAAATTCCCGTACGCATTCGCTGCGAGTTAACCGTGGATGATGGCCTCATTCACCTGGATTTCTCAGGCTCCGATCCACAAGTCACTACAGCCTATAACGTTCCAACTGGGGGCGTAAGACATCCTTGGCTAACGCTAAAGCTGATGCACCTAATAGGTACCTTTGACAAGACAATACCTCTAAATTACGGATTATTTGAAAACATAACGGTAAACGTGCCTAAAGGCACAATTCTCAATCCAGAATTTCCAGCCCCAGTTGGCGTCCGACATGCTACTGCAGTTCGCATAAACGACACGATAGTAGGTGCACTTGCAAAAGCATTGCCAGGACTTACGCCTGCACCCAGTGGCGGCACTGTTGTGCCCATAGTTGTCGCTGAACAAAATGAGGGGTCAGGAAGCACTTCAATAATGGTTGTGCAGACCTTGGTCGGCGGGACGGGAGCAAGGGAAGGCGCAGACGGTGTTGATGGAAGAGATTCTGGCCTAGCTAATTTGTACAACACACCACTTGAACGCTCGGAAGCGGACTCGTCAGTTGTAATTGAAAGTTATGCACTCCGCCCAGACAGCGGCGGTGTAGGCAAGTGGCGTGGTGGGACTGGCCTAGAAATGACCATCTTAATCACCAAGTCTGGAACTTCTATTCTCGGCCGTGGGCTGGAGCGGTTTGTTTTTAGACCTTGGGGCGTTGCTGGCGGTCAAGCAGGCGCACGCTGTCGTGTTATCCTAAATAAAGACACAGAGCATGAACGGGAACTTGGTAAAATTGAAGTATTTGTTGCAGAAAAAGGTGACAGGATAACTGTTCTTACCGCTGGTGGAGGCGGTTATGGGAATGCCTTTG
>CAJWLM010000055.1 GCA_913043025.1 uncultured Rhodospirillaceae bacterium | reverse complement strand
GGGCACACCCCGTCGAAGTTAATCACTTTCAGATAGCTAAAGCACCGGTTACATGTTCTGAATTTGCTGCATTTGTTAAAGACGGTGGCTATCAAAAAAAAGAGTTCTGGTCTGATGAAGCTTGGGCTTACATGAAAGACAATGCCATACACCACCCTGGTTATTGGATCTCAACAAGTGCTGACCGGTGGGGCTTGAAACAATTTGATAAAATTATCCCTCTTCCTGATCACGCTCCAGTAAGTCATGTTACATGGTATGAAGCTAGCGCCTACTGTCATTGGGCCGGAGTACGCTTACCATCGGAAATTGAATGGGAAGTAGCTGCATTGGGTGAATACGATTCCACAGGTAATTTATCATTTACAAAAAAACGTCGTTATCCGTGGGGTGATACTCCGCCAGATCCATCGCGTGCCAATTTGGATGGCCGCGCTTTAGGTTGCATTGATGTGGCTGCACTGCCAGATGGTGATAGCGCCTTTGGCTGTCGCCAAATGTTGGGCAATGTATGGGAGTGGACAGCCGATACATTTAATCCCTACCCCGGATTTAACGCTGACGCCTATCAGGAGTACTCAGATATGTTATTTGGTTCTACTAAGGTTTTAAGAGGGGGTGCATGGACAACACGCAGTAGAATGATTCATGGTACATATAGAAATTTTTTTGAACCTCATCGTTGGAATGTATTTAGCGGTTTTCGTGTATGTAAATTTTAAATTTATGTCTAATTCAATATTTTTATTGGATTTACAAAAATATATTTGAATGGGTCAAAACAACACACTTTGCGGCAAAAGGAATTCTATCTTTGTTGATGTAATATTAAGACCTGCTATTTTTATGCCAATGAAAACACTGAATTAAAAGGTGAAATTAAGGTGATTTTATTTAAAAAAAATATTATCGAAGATTGGGAGATTAGCGAGAGTTTCGTGCGCGCCTCTGGTCCCGGCGGACAAAATGTGAATAAAGTAAGTAGTGCAGTCGTGTTACGGTTTGAAGCAGAAAATTCGCCAAATCTGACAGAACCGGTTAAACGGAGACTCAAAGATCTTGCAGGCCGCCGTTGGAACAACGAGGGTGCGATAATCTTGCAAGTTGATGAGACGAGAAGTCAAAGCAGGAACCGAGAAATAGCACAACAACGGCTAACAGATTTAATATTACAAGCAATCGTCGTTCCTAAAAAAAGAAGACCAACGAAGCCAACACGAGGAAGTTCAGAGCGAAGACTCAAAGCAAAAAAAGAACGTAGTGCCGTAAAAAATTTACGAGGGAAAGCAGAACTTTGGTGATAGCATTCTCAGCGATCGATTTTCTAAACGACTATTGTCTGACCTGTCTTATAAAAACAAAATAGTTCAATCTTACGGCACTTTTCAATCAGGTTATCGCGTCAAGCTTTTCAGCAAGCTTAGCCACCGCTATTGCATCGAGGCTTTTAGTTTTCAGTAAACATATATCCTTATGCCCATGTTTCGCAGCAGAGCGGTCATAGGCAGGATCATAATGCTCTTCCAAGAGACTAGTAACAAATCCAGTCCAGTCACCGTCAGCGATCGCCTTTCGCCAACGCAGCACCGCTTCCTTCCCAACTCGAGCCGCCACCCAATCCAAAAGCGGATTGAGGCGTTCTGGTTCGGCCATTAAATGTTGATAGTCACCGAGAAGAAATTCGACGCGCGCAGCAAGAGGTGCAGTTATCTGAATTGATTGAGATCTGCCCATTGATCGCCAAAGTTCGGCTGGCACATGGCACGCGCCAACATTGTTACTTTCTGCCTCAATGACAACCCGCCGCATCGGATCTAGGTGTCGCATGACATCAAAAATACGTGATTCAAATTTCCGTTGAGACGGCTGATTAAAGCCAGGTTCTGAACCCAGAAGTGAGCCCCGATGGGCCGCCAAACCTTCAAGGTCAATCACCTGGGTCCCAAGCTTAGCGGCAGCACGCAGGATCCTTGTCTTTGCTAAACCAGTTCGGCCACGAAGAATAATCGGCCGCAACGTTGCCGGTATTCTATCGAGCCCAACTAGCACCTGCTTGCGGTAGGTCTTGTAACCTCCCTCGAGAAGAGTAACTTTCCAACCAATTTCGCTGAGAATTCGCGCCATTGCACCACTTCTCTGGCCGCCACGCCAACAATAAATAAGCGGTGAAAAATTCTTTGGGGTATTGGTAAGCTTTGTTTCTAGGTGATAAGAGATGTTGCGAGAAACAAGCGCCGCACCGCGCCGTTTGGCCTCGAAACTACCAACCTGCTTATACATTGTACCAACCTCTGCTCGTTCGGTATCGTTCAGCACAGGCATATTGATCGAGCCCGGTATATGGTCCTCAGCATATTCGCTTGGAGACCGAACATCTATAATCGCGGTAAAACCTGGCGACAAGTAGTTTGTGGTGTATTTGATCGGCGGAGACACCCTTTTGCTCCTCAATTAACTAATGACACACTGGTATCGGATTATTGTTTAAGTCTCGAAGTTGAAGTAACCTATGGCGTCAAACTGGTCTGACGTGATTGAAATTGCTGTACAGTATATCAGACGCGCCACCAGATTGTGCTGCACCCCGACACGGGGTATTTATACTGATAAACGTAAGTAACTCAAGGCTTTTGGCGAAATTCGTTTTGAGAATGCAGAGGAAACAAAGATAAACAGGGTAATGTCCAAAACACAAGGAATTCGCTACTCAGACAAGATAGACGATGATCATTTTGTTTCTGGCAAAGCACCATTTTTAGAACCAAAAAAGAAACGGGAATATCAATGCGAAAAATTAACACAAAACAACTAACCCAACTTAAGTCGGTAATTAAAAGTTGAAGCCGCTAAAAGTGATCAGAAAGTAAGGAATTTACAAAAATCGCTGTATCGCACATTATTGATAGACACCGCATACCACCAGTTCGCGTCTCGACTGTTGTTAAGAAGTGTCCTAGAATATTGAAATGGCAGGTTTGAGTGAGAGAGTAAAAGAGTCAGCGAACCTAATCTTAGTTCCAGAAAACTTTGTTTTATAATTACTCTTTATTAATTTTGTAACTATAACTAAGCACCGGGAGTGCCCCATAGTTTCTCGTGATTCTAAATATTTTTTACTTCTGAACGTCGGGCATTTTCTGGATCATTACTTTATGCTGATCTTTGCAACGGCAGCTGCGCTTACTCTTAGTGCTGGCTGGGGGATGAGCTATGCAGAACTCCTGCCATATGGGGCCCCCGGTTTTACCGCATTCGCACTTTGCTCTCTGCCTATGGGTATTTTAGCAGATCGCTGGGGACGAGATCGAATGATGGTCGTCTTTTTCATCGGTATTGGTATCTCATCAATTTTGACAGGGTTCGCACAGACACCAATGCAATTAGGTGCGGGACTGCTCTTCATTGGTATTTTTGGGGCGATCTACCATCCAGTGGGCTTAGCGATCGTGACTGCACGATGGAAACATACCGGAATGCGACTGGCACTGAATGGCGTCTGGGGTAACATTGGCGTTGGGTGCGCCGCTTTGGTTACTGGCTTTATGATTGACCTTGCTGGATGGCGGGCCGCTTTCTTTATACCAGGCCTAATCTCTATCCTTTTTGCTTTTCCTTATTTACAGATTTCTCGAAACGTTGAGGAGCTTCCTCCAGTCGGTGGAAATGCCGCAACAAAACCAGCTAATTATGGGCCACTCTGGCGTGTCCTAATATGTGTCTATTTGACCGCAGTTCTGGGCAGTATTGTGTTCCAATCAACTACAGTTGCGTTACCCGAGATTTTTGAAGAGCGGCTGGGTGGCCTCGCGGACACAATCTCAGATGCTTTTGCGTCTCTTCAAATCGAGTCGGCGTCAGTAATTGGTACTCTTGCGTTTTTAGTCTTTGCCGCTGCGTCCCTGGCACAATTGGTCACGGGCCATATGCTTGATAGATGGGGCGCCCGCCCTACTCTTGCGGTAGTTACAATCGTTCAAACTGCGGCACTATTGCTGATGCCAGGTTTGACTGACTTAGCCGCTTTTGCAGTGGCACTTGGTATTATGCTTGGTGTATTTGGTCAGGTCCCGGTTACCGACTTTCTGATTGGGACGACAGCTTCTAAGATTTCCCGTTCGCGCGCGTTCGGCGCCAGATATATGGTTAGCTTCCTTGCATTTTCCGGAGCTCTACCGCTGATTGCATTTGTCCAGGTCAACTGGGGTTTTGACGGACTATTTTATGTTCTAATGCTATGTACTATTATCATCCTCTTAGGTAGCCGCATCCTATTGTTGGCGCCAAAAGCAGCAGATAACCAACCTGGTTCTCAATAGGAAACAATACTCGTCAGACACAAGGCACCCGATGTTCATTTTGTTTCTGACATAGTAATATTTGTAGCACTAAAAAGGATGGCTTAAGGCTAAGGCATTGATGTTAAGATAACGCTACCAAGCTGCGCTACACACCGACGGAGCGTAACTTAGACCGTAACAGCGTAGAAAACAGGAGCCTTCGCAAAACAAGTCGTTGATAAATCACGATGTCTTTATACTACAACGGATTTTTTGCAGCTAACTACACTTTCGATATTAAAACTGTTTAGTTAATTAGCTGTTTATAAATTCTTAACAGGTGAACTAAGTAATATTTTGGAGCTTTGTATGTATTTTTCGCGACAGCGGTCAATAGCCCTAGGTTTTTTGGCAGGTATGATGAATGGACTGATTGCACTAGGCGGCGGTGTATTGATTACTCCTATACTTGTTATGGCTGGCGTCAATCCACAAGCAGCTGTAGGCACATCATTAGCTGCTGTTTCAATGTTTTCCTGTATTGGCTTGACTATTCATTTGCTTCTCGGTGGTATCTCTCTGGGATTTTTTTCGATTATAGCAACCGTAATTGGTGGTATCGCCGGCAGTATTATCGGCTCGAAAATACTCGCCCGCCTAACCCCTCATTGGATGCTAGTCTTCTTTGCATTCATTCAGATTTTCGTGGCTATTCGCTTAATCGATCAAGGAATGGGCCTTGCTCTTCTGGGGCAGGTAATTCCGAGCATTCCCCCACTATGGGCATATATTAGTTTAGGTCTTTTCGCCGGCACACTTTCCGGAATATTTGGTGTCGGCGGAGGCGCATTGGTATTGTTGGGGTTGGCTGCTTTCTATGGGGTACCCATTGTTGAAGGCCTCGCGATAGCGTTAGCGCTGAATATTACCAATGCGCTAGCAGGTATAGTGCCGCACGTGCGAAAAGGTAGAGTGTTATGGCAGGAACTCAAATTCCTAATACCTGCGGCTATCATTGGGATAGTAATAGGAGCTGCGCTAGCACACGAATTACCATCTGATATGATGCGTGTTCTATTTGGTGGCTTTTTTACGTTTATGGGCGTGATACTAGCACGAAGAGGATGGGCACTCTTTAAAAAACATAAAACCCACAGCATTTCGTAAAAATAGGTTTAGAAAACCAATTTCTTTTTAAAGCCATTACGCACTCAATCTAAACTTAGTTTCTGTTTCAAGAACATTTGTATTGCCAAAGGAAATATGCAGCCGCCTAGCAAAAACCACACTTAACCATAATGTGGCCTTGCGGTTCAGATTCTTCTGCGATGGTCGCGCGCTGTTCTGTTGATTGTATGACCTTCAGGCAATATGTTTTTCAATCCCCTCCAATTGTGTTTAGCAAAGTAAGTTTTATGAAAGAACAAGACCAAATTAGCCCGGCGGACTGGCGATGCCCTGTCGGACGGTGCATTCTTTTGATTACATGAATTTTTCAAACGCCTGCCAGGGCTTTAGGCAATATTCTAATTGAAAGTGCATAGTAAACAAAGGGAAACGCGG
>CAJWLM010000054.1 GCA_913043025.1 uncultured Rhodospirillaceae bacterium | reverse complement strand
CATCAATACCTAAGTCGTGTAGGAAGTGCGTTACATCTGGAACTGTAGCTTCGCCGACTCCAATAGGTTTATTGTCTTCAGGATATATCCATCGAATTTTCAGACTAGGATAGTTCTTACAAAGATATAGAGTAGTCAAATACCCTGTAGTGCCTGCACCTACAACTGCTATCGATTTAGTTCTATTTGTTTGCATCATTAACTACCTCATAATTTATTTAGATCATCTAACATCACACAAGTTTCGTGCGGACAGTCTGAACAAAAATCCTTGTCTTGCAATTTAAACAAATTATCAGGAATGATATATCCACACCCGTTGGTAATTCCAGAGTCTGTTGCTGCTATTATATAGAGCATTTCTCTATCTGTCAACTTTTTAGTTTTAGGCATATCGCTAAAGTTAAACACAAGATTAGAATATGAGTGCTCAACTGTAGACCTGTCCTCTTCGTTTCGTAAACCAATAGATGATACGTAATCTATTCCTATTCGTGTTGTCTGTTCACGGATAAAGTTTAACTTACCTTCACGCTTTGGTTTATGATACATTGCCTGATATACTGTTTCAAACTCTGGTCTACAGAATCGTTTTGCATCTTCAAGCATATCAAACTGTTCTACGAAAAATTCTTCTTTTGCATTTAATTGCATATTGACTTCTACTCACAACTTACGGTCTATATTTTTAATTGACGTTTCATTACTATCGATGTAAAAAGCCCTATCCTCCGCATACTTAAGCGAGTTATATAAACTTGAAATTAGTAGTTTGTTTTTATACTCCATCTTGCCGAAGAACACAGTATAGCGCTTTGTCTAATTAATAGTGCCACTAGGGCTCTAAACACGCAGCCGAACGTCGCAGATACACTTTGCCTTGCTTGCCAATAACCTGATCATTTAAATAATTGGCGGTATACGTTTGAGTCGCTGGTTGAGTAGTGAACACCTCCAGCAAGCGACCAGATTTAAAATCAAAAAGCTTGCGCCTTTGCCATACTCACCGCCATGTTTATCCGAGACTAAACTTTGGTCATAACCTGCCTCAATTTTATGTGGCTCATACTTAACATCGATACCTTTGCCAATAATTCACTCTGCTCGAAAATCTGAGGTTGTTCCTTTAGCATTCAGCGTCTCAACTTGATGTACTCCCGTACTATTTGACTTTTGCACTTTGAAGACATTGATGATCACCACATACTCTAAAATATCGCCATTACCAGCACCGACCAAGTCAAGATATGAGTAAATGGTTACGTTGCACAAGGTCGGGGGTCGCAAAATGATCAAGAGGTTTTTATCACCTAGCGAATATACGAATTCGACATTTAAATACCCTAGGTGTCTCTCTTTCCCAGACTCACTAACATAACTGAATTTAAGTTTATCACTGTCTTAAGCTAACATAATCTTATTGCGCCAAAGGGCTCTGTTAAAACCCATCACATCGCCATATGAATGATTTGGCGCCTGATTGACATCCCATTGAAAAGAACGGTTATCAATATCAAATTTAGCATCGCCAATTCGGTTCACTCAGCGGCCAACATTCGTCCCAAAGTGGGTCTCATTACTCAGGTAGCCCACAAAATCATCTCGGACTAAAACCAAAGCTTCTACGTATCCATAGTGATCAGACACCTGAACACTACGAATAATCGCTCCAAATTCCATAAGCTCGGCGCTAATCTCATTTGCGATGATCAGGGCAAATATTTCAACGTCACTCCCATCAGGTAGTGTGCCGAGTATGTCCATATTGTGGCTAAGCCACAATGTAGAAGTATATTTTAAAACGCCTAAGCTAAAAACCAGTGCTACCTTTTTCAAATTCCATTAATCATTATTACTTAAAAGGAGTAAAAAAATAGCCGCCCCCCTAATAAGCTTGTCGACTAAATATCGTGAGTTACCAGAAGATGATGTACAACACGATGGTTGCTACAATCACACCGTAACCTAACATCTTCACTTTCGGCGAGCTAGTCATATCCATGTTTTCGTTGACAGGCAATATAACAGGCGCTGGAAGCGGCTTAAGTAAAGTCATAATGCCGCAGTATGCACACACAACAAACAAGCAAATTGCCATACGATCCAGAAAGGCGATTTCATCCGCATACCACCAACCAGCACCAGCAATCATATCTGCAAGGAAGAACTTAAGTGCACCATACAAAAAAGCATTTAGTAAAAGTGCACTCCAACCTAAGAATCGAGGAGCCTTGGGAACAAGCATACCAAAAGCAAAAATTGCGATTATGCCTGGGCTAATAAAACCCTGAATTTCCTGAATATATTTAAATATTGCGTTGAATTGACCTAGGTGTGGCGCAATGAGAGTGGCAATAATAACGAAAACAATAACTAAAATTCGGCCTGTGCGAATTAAGTTATCATCGGAAGCGTTCGGAGAAATTTTACGCCACAAATCCATCGTTGCCACTGTTGATGCAGAATTTAACATTGACGCTAGGGAGCTGACAATAGCACCAAATAGTGCTGCTAATACAAACCAGCTAATCCACGGGAGAGGCTTTACCAAATTACGCAGTAAAGTAGGGAAAGCAGTGTCATAAGCATAACCACCGCCTTCCAATGCCATTTGCTCGTTGTAAAGATTGAAAGCCATAATACCCGGAATAACGATTACAAAAGGAATAATTAGCTTTAAGAAAGAAGCAAATATAATACCTTGCTGTCCCTCGGCGAGGGTGCGTGAACCGAGGGCACGCTGAATGATGTATTGGTTAAAACCCCAATAGAAGAAGTTAGGAATCCACAGGCCAACAATCAAAGCAGACCAAGGAATATCGTTATCTGATAGTGGGCGAATCATATGTAGCTTGCCACCTTGTTCGGCAGTACCGGCATTCAGCAATTGAAAACGCTCCCAAGAACCCGCGCCGGCAAGTTCATGAATAGTAACGTCTTTTAAGGTTGCAGTTTTAACTAAGCTAGCAGGATCAGCTATTCCCAAAGCATCAAACGCAAGATAAGCAACGATTGCACCGCCAGCGATTAGTGATGCGCCCCAAATAAGATCTGTCCATGCACAAGCTTTAAGGCCGCCTACAAATACGTAAGCGGCAGACAATAAACCAATTAACCAACAACAAGCCACTAAGTTACCCAAAATGGGAATTGATGGATAATATTCAGAAATAACCAAAGCGCCCGCATAAATAACAGAAGCGATGGGTCCACCGAGAAGAATAGCCAATGTAACAATAGCCATAACAATACGTGAAACTGGATCAAAGCGATATTCCAAAAATTCTGGAATAGTGTAGATACCGGTTTTTAGAAACTTGGGTAGAAAGATAAATGCAACAGCAACTAAAGTAACTGCCGCCATCCACTCATAGGAGGCAATCGCCATACCTAGTGAGCCGGCCGCTTGGCCCGACATGCCAACAAATTGCTCTGTCGAAATATTTGCTGCAATTAATGAGAAACCCACAAGGTACCAAGTAAGATGTCTACCTGCAAGAAAGTAACTACTGGCCTTCCCTGCTCTATCGTCTGACGCTCGACGCCCCTTATACAGACCAAATCCGATCACGCCAACAACAGCGGAAACGAATAATACTACTTCTATAATATTCATAATAATTTTTCTATTAGATTAAACACACGAGTATTTTTTCCGGACTTCAGAAACTCTGGGAATTGGCCTAAGCAAAGTGACTTATAGCCTAGTTAGTTGTTAATTTTTTAATTAACTCGGTTTCTTTACTGTCAAATGGTGTGCCGTCGTAGCGAAAAACATCGTGGTGCCACAACTTGGGTTCAGCAGTAAACTTCTTTTTCCAAGAACTCCAAGGGTAAATGGTTTGTGATTTACCATTAAATAGTCCCCAGTTGTAAGCCGCTACCTTGCTCTTATGAAAAATAGGTAGGATGCCTTCGAAGGTTGAATTGTTGCCACGGGCCATGTACTCAGTACACATTATTGGGCGATTGTATTTTTTAAGCCCAGCTAGCATTTTTTCTGTTTCCTCGGGGCCCGAATAACTGTGAAAAGAGATGACGTCTGAATTTATTAGACTAAATTTTTCGATATCATCAGGTTGATCAATCCAGGTTGGGTCGCCCCATACCCCAACGGTTAAAGGTTGTGACGGACCAATTTCACGCGCCCAAACAAAGGCTTTTTTCAACAATGCTAAGGCCGTGGCTTTCTTTTTTTGCGCGGACATTTCGGGTGCATCACTATCTTCGCCAAAATTTCCCGCACAAACCGCACAGTCAGGCTCGTTAAAAAGATCCCATATCAACACTCGATCATCATCCTTATATCTCGTGATGACTGCCTGAACATATTCTTTTAACCCATCTTGCTTGCTAGGATCTGAAAGAATTTCTCTCCCCGGTGATTGTACCCATCCAGAATTATGAACATGAGGCACCGGAGCAGGTTGTTTTCCAGCGTTCGGGTAGGGGTTCCAAACCCCGTCAAAAAAAACAAACATAATGCTAATGTCGTATTTTTCAGAGATTTCAAGGAATTTATCAACACGTTTGAAAAAGCCTTGGGGATCTTGTTTCCATGCCAAGTCGTGTAAAAATACACGCATAGTATTCATTCCGATATCAGCAGCTTTTTCAAACTCAAATTCTATACGTGCAGGATCAAATGTCTCCTCTTGCCACATTTCCAATTGATTGATAGCCGAAACAGGCACATAATTTCCGCCCGCTAAAAATGGATACTGCTCGTACCACTCATTTACACGTTCTACTGTCCAAACTTTCGTATTTAAGTTGTTTTGTTCACTGATATTCTGCTGTTGCTTGTTATTGCTCAAGCATGCACTTAGCAGTAATGCTGTCATAATAATCAACAATACTCTATTTTTCATCATCATTATTTACCTCTTTTGGCGCTATACATTTTATGAAGTTAATTCCCACTCAGCACATTGTTGTTATGTACATCATTGACTTTTTTAATTTTTAAAATCAGGCATTAATATTTAATCAAGGACAAAGTAGGACTCGATTAATAGTCTCTCTTTTACAGGCAGATATTTTAAACCGGGATCTTTTTCTGCCAAATACTCGTTATTTTTAGTCGGCATTGCGGCATCAATAGAGGACAAATAAGTAGCAAGATCCTCGTTCAATTCATTGAGTTTGTCTGGGTAATGCTTTGTCAGATCCTCCGTTTCAGCCATGTCATCCTTTAAATTAAACAACAGATATTGATCCTCTTCATAGAATTTGATCAGTTTGTAGTCTCCCTTAATAATGGCAGAAGCAGGCTGGCTACCTTTATACAATTGATAGTGAGGAAAATGGAAAACGAAAAAATCATGCTTTCTTGAAATATTAGGCTGGACCGAAGCTGGTTTTAGTTGACTGACCAAGCTGCCACCCTCGATGCCGGCGGGCAACTCTTGAATATTTAACCATTCACATATCGTGGGATAAATATCATGAGAGATAACATTTGTAGTTCGGTATTGATGTTTTATACCCGGGCCCGCGATCATAAAGGGGACTCGGATGCCGCCTTCCCAAATACTGGCTTTCCAGCCGTGAAGCGGGCCGTTGATATTCCCTAAATCTTTGGTGGGATAGGTGCCATTGTCAGCCAAATAGATAATGTAAGTATTGTCACTGATTTTCAGTTTTTCGATCTCATCGAGTATCGTGCCAATACCTTCGTCTAAATTTTCAGCCATGCTCGCAAATCTAATGGATTGATGTCTCCTTCCGAGGCTACGTTGTTTGATTTTATCTACTGTTGACGGTTTAGCCTCTATCGCCTTATGTGTGGCGTAGTGAGACAGTTGCATGAAGAAAGGTTTGTCCTCGGTTACTTGCTGTTGCATCCATGCAATCGATCGATTTGTGATGCCATAGATATCCTTCGGGTTTTTATCGGCTTTAGTATCGCCTTCAGCATTTGTAGTGTTGCCATCGCTTTGATCATAACCATGTTTTTCTGGTCCTCCATTACCTAGGTGCCACTTGCCAAAATGCGCAGTACTATAATCTGGGCGCTTTGTTTTTATCAGCTCAGCGATGGTTATTTCTTCAAAAGGTAGACCATTGATGTGCTGTGGCGGATTTAACTTGTTT
>CAJWLM010000053.1 GCA_913043025.1 uncultured Rhodospirillaceae bacterium | reverse complement strand
AAGTCTGAGTGATAAAAATCACCTATGTTAAAATATGAAAATTTACAGATATAGGATCGAATCCAAATGGATATTAAGTATGATTTTCTCGACGTAAATCAAGCAGAAAAAATGAGTCAAGCCATAAGGAGAGTTTATGGTGATAGCTACCCAATTCAAGAGATGTATGATGCTAAATATATTGCTAAATCCTTAGCAAATGATAGCTTGTATATTGCAATAGCCAGTAATGATTTAGGTGAAATAATTGGTACCAGTGGCGCATTAATAGAACGAGCCGGTGATTTAACTGCGGATGCTATTGCAACAATGGTTGTTAGTGATTATCGCGGTCAAAAAGTCATGACTAAATTAGGGGAAAAGCTTTATGAAGTTTATGATAAGCTTGGAACGGTTGGTACGCATCTCTATGCTTTAGCTTTTCATGATATTGTCCAAAGGCAATCATTAGCAGCTGGCGCTGTGGCAACCGGAATTTTACCGGCATGGTTTGAGAAACACGTTAACGTAACTGGTTATGACTATCCTGATGGTCGACGAGGAGCGGTGTGTCTTTACTTGCCGATTAAAGATGCTCCGCAGCGTGACATTTATCTACCTTCAGTATACTCAAAAGCTATTTCCTCTATTTATAAACAGCTCTCATTGCACCGAATTTTAAATACTGCACCAATAAAACCACAGCTACCTGGCAAAAGCCTATTCAAAAGCCATGAGCAAAATTCTAATTGTCAGATTCGTTTAATGATTGACGTTATTGGTGAAGATATAACTTTTTTAATTGATGAGCATCGTAGATTTGTTACTGAAGGGAAGTTTGAGGTGCTTTACGTAGAGTTACCGTTGAACGACTCAGGTATTGACTTAGCTATAAATGGGGCACGTGAACTGGGTCTTTTTTATGGCAATTTATTAATCGAACGACGTACAACAGATTTTTTAAGAATGCAGTATTACTCACCAGAAATAGCTTCATCTTCCTCAATGGCATTGTATGGAGAGGAAATTCTTAGTTTCAGAGAATTTATAGAAAGTGATCAAAAAAGAATTGTCTAGTTGAGTTTAGAGGCAGGACTTGCAAGAATTTTATAAGATGCCTTACTAGACCTCTGGAAGGATTTCACCGGAGGTTAGACCTCCATCACAGACAAACTGACTCCCGTTACAATAGCTACTAGCTTCTGAAGCGAGGAAAAGGACTATATTAGTAATATCTTCAGACTTGCCCACGCGACCACTAGGAACACGATATGCGCAATAGTCACGCATCATCTGTACTCCATCTTCAACATTTGTCTCTGAATCAGTATCGAAACCACTAATCATGGGTGTTTCAATGTAACCAGGATGAATCGAATTCGTGCGAATATTATATCTTGCTAACTCAAGCGCGGCTGTCTTTGTCATACCAGTGACTGCGAATTTACTGGCCACATAGGGTAAGACATTAGCCATACCGGTGATGCCGTCTATGGATGAAATATTTATGATTGAGCCCTCACCTGTTTTTCGCATGGCAGAGATTACTTCTCGCATGCCTAAGAAAACGCCTGTTTGATTAATTTCAGTGACACGTCGGTACTCTTCCAGTGAACATGTCTCTAGGGGAGAGTGGCAAGCGACACCAGCATTATTTACTAGAATGTGCAAGGCACCAAATAAACTCATTGCCGTATTAACGGCTTGTTTCCAGCTATCTTCTTTGGTTACATCTAGCAGAACAAATTTTGCATTATCACCTAATTCCTGCTCGAGAGCTTCGCCTTGTTCCTTAAGAATGTCTCCAAAAATAACTTTTGCGCCAGAATTAACCAGTGCTCTTACATGACTAGCTCCCATTCCCCTAGATCCACCAGAGACCAGTGCAACTTTGTCCGTTAAATCAATCATTATTTGCTCCGTGATTCTTTTAAATATTCATTGCTTCTTCCCTAATCTGATCGCACCTAAGCCTAGCATTGACAGACCCAGCGCTAACAAGCCTATGCCGCCCATGGCTGGGACGTTTTTAGATGGCTCATCAATTAAAGGCTTAAAGAGCCAGACGCCCCGATTACTATTGGGTATTGAATGAGCAGGATATCCTGCCTGAGACTCCATAACCCCAAAACAACTAGTAGCCATGCCATTTACAAAATGACCTGAAGAACCCATGCATCGATAGCCAATGCTAGCCGAGTTAGGGGTGCAAAATTCAGACACTATACCCATATCTTCGAACGTAGAACATGATTCCCCATTCGCGATACCCATTACAACACCAGCATTTGGAAAACTTGAAAAGGTTAAAAGATAGGTTTTTCTAAAGCCAGTTTCATAAAAAAAACGGTCCGCTTCAGCGCCGTCATCAGTTGTGTTTGTAGAATTGATGGCCCCATTTTGGTTGGCATAACCTGTGAAGATGGAAGAGATATCGGATTTAAAGGCGGCCCACAAACCGGATACTGGATAACCGTTTAATGAAGCACCTTCTAAACAAATACCTCTTTCTTCTGAAGGACAAGCCGCTTCCAATTCAGAAGGAGTAACTCCTAGGAAAAGATCCGGCTGAATCCAAATTTTATTACCAATGGTTACAGTATCATTTTCAGAAAAAGGAAATCCAGCTTCAACACTGTGGGATTGAAGGCTTACAAATAAAAACAAACACGCAACTAACTTAAAAATACTTTTCATTCCTTATCTCTCCAGAGTCGATTTAGCCCTAACGCCATCTTGAGGAGCGACGTTGGGTATAGTTTTTATTAGCTAAGTATATGTTTTGTGTGAAATTTGTTCAATAGAGGCTCATAAGAAAAATTCGCTTATGATTAAGTGAAATACTTATCTTCATCAATAACTTATAAGATATAAACAACATCTTATTTACACCCAATTAGATTAATAAAGTGCAACCACCTCTATATATCCCCACCATGGGCCTAGGGCACCTGCGTGGGGCTTTGAAGTCTTTGAAGTAGACAAAACCGTAGACATTTTTGATCCGTTGACAAGGAACCGATCGGGCTGTAACACTATTAAACACGTTAGCTAACAGGATAAATGGCGCCTAAAGCAGGAGATGACTTGCTCTCTCTCCGCCATTATAGTTTTTATGCTGTTCTAAAACTACTTTATATAGAGCGTTCTTAGCTAAGCGGCGCCTTGCTAATTGTGATAAATACCCTACTACTCGCATTCTTAGCCAGTATAATCCCGCTTATATTTTTCTTACCTAATAACTCATAAATCAAACTAGAGACTGTAAGCAATGAATAGAATGAAAAAATTAAGAAATGATGTGTACAGTTTTGAAGAGCTCGATACGTTAGAAAAAAATGCAAGAAAATTAGCTGATAAGGAAACGCTAGCACTAATTGAACTTAGCCGAGTATCCAAAACCGCAAAGGGCGAAAAGCGCAAAGCCGTGACTTTAGAAAATGAAACCGCTCGTCAACGACGCGACCGCCTTCGTCGAGGCGAGTAAGCAGTGCTAGAAGGGAAAACAAGTTTATTTGAATCAGTTAAATATGCAGCATCCTATGCTAGTTAACTCGCTATAAAATACTTTAGGGCATCGATTAAATCGGCTAATTAGACGCTAGCCGGATGAATCTTAGCAGCCCAAAAGGGCTAATATCAGCCACGACTCATACGAGTGAGGAAGGCAAACTACCGTGACGTAACGCGAGCGCAAACAGCGATTTCTCCGTCGATATTATCAATGCGTTTAAAACTATCAACGGCAAGCTTTATGCCCCAAATGGCGCGGCAAAATTTATGGGCTAGAGCCAACGAGCCTAGCTTCATGAATCAAAAAATACTAAATTTAAGATTCACCTGTAAACACAAATAAGAACCATTAATAAAAAAAGCATAGGCCCAGATAAAGTCCTATTTCTTAAAAGAGAGTGATTTTAAGCCCTAAACAAATAGAAACATCCAACATTATTTAGACTAAGCCCCCTCAAAAGGGTTTGCTAATAAGGGGACCGTCGAATATACAGTTAATGTTTACCCATCTGACCATTCGACTAATTAATCATCTGGCTCATTGTCATTTGCATGCGCACCGTTTTGTTGATTAATTTTATCGTAGATTTCTTCACGGTGAACGGCAACATCCTTAGGGGCATTAACACCCAACCTAACTTGATTACCCTTCACTCCTAAAACGGTAACGGTTACTTCGTCACCAATCATTAATGTCTCACCAATACGGCGAGTTAATATCAGCATGTTCATCCCCTGATGGTCTGCTGGCTTTGGGCACAAATGTGCCCAATTGCCTAAGGCTAACATCCATGAAATTATGGCAACCACTGCAGACGACATCAGACACTTTTATTTAAATAAATATCCGAAACTTGCGAACACATTGTCACTTAGCTTTTAATTTTTACAATCAAGCCCTGCCATGGGCAAAAAAGCAAGCGGTTACCTATCCATGTGACAGAATGTGCTTGTAGACTTTTATACTACGCTAATAAACTCCCTATACTATAAAATTCGCTATGTGGCCTCAGCATCCAAACCGAAGGCACTGTGGAGTGAGCGAACGGCCAACTCCATGAATTTTTCCTCTATTACGACGGATATTTTAATCTCAGAGGTAGTGATTAACTCGATATTAATGCCAACATCGGCAAGTGTTTTAAACATTTGACTGGCAATACCGGCATGGGAACGCATACCCACACCCACTAATGACACTTTACAAATATTCTCGTCAATGGCGACATCTCGTGCATTTAAATCACTGGCCACGGTTTCCGTAATCGTTTTAGCCTTGCTAATATCATTACGGTGGACGGTAAACGTTAGATCCGTTGTGCCGTCAGCCGCCACATTTTGCACAATGACATCCACTTCAATATTAGCATCGCTAACAGGGCCAATCACTTTATAAGCCACACCTGGCGTATCGGGCACGCCACGAACAACCACTCGCGCTTCATCTCGGTTAAATGCGATACCCGCAATGGTTGGCGCTTCCATAACATTGTCCTCGTCCATTGAGATGAGAGTCCCCGGACCCTCCTTAAAACTACTCAAAACCCTCAGCGGTACCGAATACTTTCCCGCAAACTCGACCGATCGAAGCTGAAGCACTTTTGAGCCCATGCTGGCCATTTCGAGCATTTCCTCGAAGGCGATTTTCTTCATCCGCCGCGCGTTGGGCACGATGCGCGGGTCGGTGGTGTAGACCCCGTCCACGTCGGTGTAGATGTCGCAGCAGTCGGCTCGCAAAGCGCCGGCAAGCGCCACTGCTGTCAGATCCGATCCTCCGCGTCCGAGGGTGGTCACCCGATTGTAAGGATCCATTCCCTGAAATCCGGGCACCACGGCGATCTCGTCGGCTTCCAGCCGATTGACGAGGTTTTTCGTATCGATGCCGCTGATCCTGGCTTTGCCATGCCTATCATCCGTCCGGATGGGGATCTGCCAACCTAGCCAGGAGCGCGCCTGAATGCCGAGATTTTGCAGTGCCAGCGCCATTAATCCAGCATTTGACTGCTCTCCCGAAGAGACGACCACGTCATACTCCCTGGCATCCGAGTGCGTGCCCAGTTGATCTGTATAGCCGACCAGTTCATTAGTCACACCGGCCATGGCGGACACCACCACAACGACCTGGTGGCCGGCATCTACCTCCGCCTTTGTCCGGAGTGCGGCCTGCTTAATCCGGTCTACGTCTGCGACCGAGGTGCCGCCAAATTTTTGTATTATGAGAGCCATCTCTTCTGGTCCCAGCCGATTCTCAGCGCTGTCCGATGCACTCGGCACAGACCTTCGCACCCTACGGCACTGTTCAAAAAAATAGCGCCCTGTCCACGGAACCCAGTTGCCCAGGCGGAAGCGCGTGTATACATACTCGTTCTGCCCCCTGTCGCGCAAGTTTTTGACTTGCTGGACCGATGGGGCGGGCAAAAAGGGAGAGATGGCCTATGACCGATACCTCTGTTGCGGATGAAGAAGTTGCCCGGTTTACGGCGCTGGCGGACCAGTGGTGGGATCCCACCGGCGATTTTGCACCGCTGCACAAGATTAACCCGGTACGGCTGGAATTTATTCGTGATCACCTCTGTGAACTGGCCGGAACAGATCCCAAATCACCGATGCCTTTGGCCGGGAGCCCGGGACTCGTTAAGAAACGGTGCCTCCGGCTGCGCAGTGGCCATTGAAACGCTAAGAAACGGTGCCTACCCTCCAAAATCCTGTTTTCTTAACATCCTGTACCCATACCCACTCTAGAAACGAAGCGCCGCCGGCGC
>CAJWLM010000052.1 GCA_913043025.1 uncultured Rhodospirillaceae bacterium | reverse complement strand
CTTAGGAAAAAACTCCTAGGTTTGGAGTGCACCCATTAAGTGGTCCATGTTAAATGGTGATGCATAGTGAGATTTTGGTCTACTCGTATGATGCTCTCCGGCGCAGGGGGAGAAGTACCCAAATGCGCTGTTGGGTCTGACGGTATTGTAGTGCTGACGTCACCGCTCGATTAGGATTTGCGCGTCTCTGAGCGAATAGAAAATTTCACCGCTTAACACCTCATTTCGAAAACGCGCATTAAAGCTCTCACAATAGCCATTTTGCCATGGGGACTCTGGCTTAATGTAGGCCGTCCTGGCACCCCCAGCGGTGATCCAGTCATAGGCTTTTGGCAATAAACTCAGAGCTATAACACCTTCGGAATGACATTGGCTTGAAGGCTTTGAGTACCTATATCTAGAAGATTTCTAAATTTAAAATGTCTAAGCCTCATCTACAACCATACACGTCATAAAACTGTGCAGTTTTGAACAACCTTGGTCTCAAGAGTGTTTCTTCTTCCGTCCACTTTGCAACTCAGCATTCAGCAACGGGCTGTACTTGCTGTAATGCCTGACTATCATCTCAGTGCTCGTCTTGTGCGGCCCCTTTACACTTTTATTGTCCGCTTTACTGAATGCAAAGGTTGTAGTTTTGAGCCGTCCCTCATACTCAGTGATAACTTTGGGTTTGTCCCCTGGCATCTCACGTAACTGTTCCTGTTCGTGGCAGTCGTCCAAATATCGTGCATATTTTTCAGCGCCCAATATAATTTTAACTGTCTATTTTGCACGATTTCTCCACGACTAAGCCGCTCAAGAACTTGTTTGAGTTTATCAATGCGTTTCTCTTTGGATTTCATGCTTGGGTTTCTCGGAGCTGGGTTAGGCTTTGGGTTGTTCATGGATGTGATAATGGTGCCCTACCGGTACCAAAACAAAAAGGCATTTCTTGTGTATCGTATTAGCTCACACCGCCATGCTCTTTGCCCCAGCGATATCACACCTGAACTGTAACACCAATCTGACGAACCGCATCTGCTAAAGGCTTGCCTTGACCCTGTAGAACTTCAACTTGGCGAAGCTTCAGAACAATGTCTCTTGGTTTCTCACGTTTACCACCCATTGGTAGGTTCTCCTGTAGTGGGGATATATGTATCCCAGTGAGCGGAGCACTCTCAGGGGGCTATTCCAATAAGCAACAGAACTCCTAATGATGACAACCTGCGCTTGTTTAGGAAGTTGCATTTTGGAAATCCTTTTTTTCTTTGCGCAGATTCAAAATGTCAGTGCGGTTGCGGTGTTCCTTTGGGGTTGCACCGAATTTAAGCTTATAGCCTTTGCTGAAACTCGAGGATGTCTCAAACCCGCATGCCAAAGCGATTTCCATAAAGGACATGTTAGTTTGTTCGATCAGTTGACGCGCTCGATTTAGACGAAGGTTAATGTAATATCTGTGCGGTGGTTCAAATCCGTTGCGACAAAATATACGCTGTATCTGACGCGTTGAATATCCAAGTCGGCTAGCGATCTCGGACGTTGGAACGGGCACCTCAATATTATCCGCCATGATGCTCAGAGCTTTCTGAAATCTTCCATCCTCACAGATAAACGCGTCACCAGAAAGCCGCTGCAAGGAATCGCCACTACGCTGACCAGGGGCGAGAAAATGGTGGCGAATTTCGCCACTCATCCGTGAACCGAAAATCCGTTCAATGAAAGCCAAAATCATATCAAACGTAGCAAACTCGCCAGCGCAGCTTGATATGCGCCCATCCAAGACATAAAGCACATTCTGAACTTCAAGAGCTGGAAACTGCTCTGCTAGAGAAGAAATCATTTTCCAATGTGTTGCACACTTCCCGCCTTTTATCATCGCGGTCTTTGCAGCGATTAAACAGGCTGCTCCCAAAGCAAAGACCGGTACATTCTGCCTTGCAAATTTTTGGACGAATTTCCCCGCTAATGCTTGATTGATGGGAGACGTCACGTGCCCACAGCACAAAATAAGAAGATCGGGTCTGTTTTGCAGTTTTAGCTTCGCCAGCACATCGGTAGAGGTTAAGTGGCAGGGTATTGGAATCCCCGCGCTTGTCATAGGATCGTTAGAACTAAGTGACACCAGTTGAATGTGGAATCTGTCTTCACCAAGAATCGAGTTGACTTGCTGAAACGGTTCGAGCGCTGTCGAAACAGTCGTTAGCGACACTCCATCCACCACCAAAATAATTACTCTGATGATTGATTGATTAGCAAAAACTGACATCCCTCCTAGAATTGGTGCATTCATTATGTCACCTCTTCATCTTTTTTGCTTAATTGAGGGCAACTATTGATCTCATTCAAAATGATTTCGACCAACTCAAACTGGGACAAGGCATTGATGTCTTCGAAATAGATATGGCTTGGCCATGATTGTCCCACGTGATTGTCCTCTGGTAGGTCAACTGTCTCACAGACGTTCTTGATGGCCGCTACATGCCTTTGCGCCATTTCTTTGGTTTTTTGTTTCGTGGCCTCAAGATCTTCAATACTGTTTCGATCAAGTTCAGGAGAACCAATACCGACAGTCAGCGGCATGTTGCGCTGAATGGCTTGTTCTTCATAGAAGGATACATCGATTTTATCGGACTCCAGTCGCATAATGAATACCGGATTAACGCTGACTTTTGCATCCGTTAGTTCAAGAAGCTTGCTGCGGTTTGGTATGGAATTTTCGTTTTTAATAGCGCCTCGGCGGCGTGACGAACGCTTTTTCGCTTTGACTTCAGCGACAAAATCGCCACGATAATTGTTGTCGAATACACGATCCACATACGGCTTGTCTCGAAGAGTATGGCGGATTGAACGGATCGACATGTTCTCACAATTGTCTGGTCCAATAAAAAACGGCGAACCTGAAGCATCAGATAACTCCACCCAACCTTCCGGAAACCTTTCAAAGAAATGATCCATCCAGGGCCCGAGCACAACATCACCAAGGTGATCTAGAAGGGCGTTAACGTTGTCAGGTTCATTGACAACATCGGTTAACAACGGCTCTTGGCCATAAATGTCCGCAGCCAAGCTATAGGGAGCAGATAATTGTAAAAGCGGCGCAATGCCCGTGAGCTCTTGTGTTGCGCTCAATATACGATCGATAGCGGCCGGAACGCCCGTTGTGAAATCTGGAGTTCCAAGCTTTTTCCAATTCGCCTTGTCAATGAGCGTCTCATCTGGGTCTGATCCGGGAGGGAACTTATCAGGGTACATCATCTTTTGCCCCAACGGCTCGCAAGTCCAAGCGTAAACCGCCCAGGTCATGTAGAATTTTGAGATGCCAAGAAGCCTGCTGACCGCAAGGTTGGTTCGCACGTAGCGATATGCGTCGGCATGATAATACTCATGGGTCTCGATGCCATATAGATCATGCAGCAACCCAAGCCCCAACATATGCACAGACGCAGTAGAGTGAATTCGATTGGTAGGCGCCAACAGCCTAAAATTCTCATCAAACTTTCCGTCAATTGCAGCATCGAAGAAATCTCGCATTTCCTCTTGCGCCTCGGAATTTCCAGCCTGCCAGCGCCGTAATAGTTGAAGCCCTTTTGGGAATGCATATTTTTCGATGCTGCTCATGTCCAAAGACCCTTTCAA
Source organism: uncultured Rhodospirillaceae bacterium (assembly GCA_913043025.1). Classification (GTDB taxonomy): domain Bacteria; phylum Pseudomonadota; class Alphaproteobacteria; order UBA8366; family UBA8366; genus UBA8366. The sequence continues at coordinate 3,177 of CAJWLM010000052.1, read as the reverse complement.
GTGGCGCAGATTCACACTTTTTCTGCCTGCATTTCAGAAAACTCTATTTAAAAATGGAGATGCAAGATATACCCGTTATTAACAAATTTTTAAATCCGCTTAGAGGCCCACCATGCCCAAATCACCCAGCGGTGTTCTTTTGCAAGGTCTAACTTTAGAACGCAGCTCTAGAGTTCCAATGTACAAGCAGCTTGAAACCGGTCTGCGCAAGTTGATCTTAAGTGGAACTCTCCGGGCAAGGCAAAAGCTGCCTTCCACACGGGAACTTGCCGGCGAAATTGGAATATCACGCATCACGGTAAAAGCTGTTTATGAACAGTTGGTTGCTGAAGGATACGTTCAGGCTAAATCGGGGTCTGGAACCTTTGTTGCCGATGGCGTGAAGCTCGAAACCTCTTCTCAAGTAGGCAGTCTTCCGGACGGAGTGACACAGAAAATCCATTTAACGGATAGAGCTCTGTCCATCTTATCCTCCAATGCCAGCGTACGCCAAGGAGAAACCGAACCGTTTAGGCCTGGCGTACCCGCGCTGGATTTGTTTCCAGTCAAACTTTGGAACAAGTACATAAGAGAGGCAACCAACACTTCGCATGGCGACTTCAGCTACGGCTCTGTCAACGGCAATGCAGATCTCCGCAGGTCAATTGCCAGCTATTTGAGTGATGCGCGCGGACTGAATGTTGAAACCGAACAAATTGTAATCACTTCGGGTGCACAGCAAGCGTTTACACTTATCGCTTTTGCCCTTCTAATCACAGGCGATACGGTTTGGTACGAGAACCCCGGTCATATAGCCGGACGTGATATCATGCAGGTAATGGGAGCTAACGTGGCACCTGTGCCCATAGATGCTGAAGGCATTGATCTGGAATTTGCTATCAAGAATCGGCCTTCGCCAAAACTCATTTTCACAACTCCTTCACACCAGCAACCGCTGGGTACGACGATGAGTTTGGCAAGGCGTCTATCACTTCTCAGCTACGCCCAGGAAAATGATGCCTGGATCATAGAAGATGACTACGACAGCGAATTCAGATATCGTGGTCGTCCGCTTCCTGCCCTAAGCGCTTTGGACACTAATCGCCGGGTACTTTATGTCGGGACTTTTTCGAAATCCATGTTTGCCGCCATCCGGCTGGGCTATATCGTGGTACCACCCGAAATGGTGGATGCTATTGGAAAGACCAAAATTTTGTTAGGTCAAAACTCTTCACCTCTTGTGGAACAAGCACTTTCCCATTTCATGGACGATGGGCGATTTGTTGAGCATATACGCAGAATGCGCCGTGTTTATCGTGAGCGACGGGATTTGCTTTTTGACTGCCTCTCGAGCATGTGTACTGAGAGCCTGACGCCGCAATCGAGTGACGCCGGCATGCATATGCTGGCCTGGCTAAATGGCGGCGTGAATGATTTTACTGCACATCGGGCATTGCTGGATGTGGGAATCGAATCCCTCCCCCTGTCGGTTTACTCGGTTTATCCAATCGAACGGTCGGCACTTGTTTTAGGATTTTCAAATGTCCGCGAAGAGCGGCTGCCGGGTTTAGTTGGGCGTATGTCCAATACGCTGAGATCGCTGTCTGATATCAGGGTATTACACGGCCCCAAGTAAGAGGCCAAGTACTCGCAGCCTCTTTCGATTGAGGAATGCTCAACCGGAATTGATCAATGCCTTTTTTAAACATCTTGTATTTCTGGGATATTTATATAGCCGACACGTTACCTACGAAACGTGTTTTGAGGGCATTTCCCTATGTCCAGAAACTGCTTGCCCTACAGAGATTTTGATAAGACCACAGAGGTCACCATGGAAGACGGAAACTGATCCAAGAAAGTCAGAGTAACCTGTGCGCGCTGCAATAATAGCTCTATTGTTGACCATCGCCTCTCAGGCGGAAGCAGACTGTGATAAGTTGTGCGATAGAGATTGGTGGAAAACAGCTACCGCAGCTGATGTGCAAGCCGAATTGGGCGCAGGGGCAGAAGTCACGGCTAGGGATCAGTATGGCTCTACACCGCTCCATGAGGCAGCAGGCCACGGCAGTGCCGAGGGCATACAAGCTCTGTTAGACGCTGGTGCAGACCCAAAGGTGAAGGATGGCCTAAACAAGGAACCTTGGCTCTACGCTCAGTTCAATAAAAGGCTTAAATATGTCGAGGACTATTGGCCGCTGTTGATACGCAGCATCAATTAAAACTACTATAGAAGACCTTAGCAGAGTTAGCTAAAAAATTCGCTGTCATGAACTGACAAGCAACCTAATCTTAACTTTAAAAACATTCCCGTATTGTTTAACCTCCTATCTGAATAAACTTGTTCCTAAGGATATAGGTTATTTTTTCATAGTCATTAAAAATCAAAGAACAACTTATGGCGAAAAAAATCCAGTATGATGAATTTCTTGCGAAGGCAAAAAAAGTTTGGGGTGATAAATTTATCTATCCTACGCCAGACAATTTTGATTATCGGAAAGGGACGATAGAAATTATTTGTCCAAGCCATGGTCCATTTAGGCGAGTGCCAACAAATCACGTTTATTCGAATAAACATCGTAAGCCGGCTGGTTGCCCAGAGTGTTTTCGCGAGGCAGATCGCAAAGCCAAAATGAAGCCTTTTGGCACCTTCGTTGAAGATGCGAGAAAAATACATGGAAAAAAATATGATTACATAGAAAGCACCTATGATGGCGCAAAGCAAAATATGGAAATCATTTGTACCAAGCACGGTATATTTCTGCAAACACCTGATGGGCACATTAACGGAAAGGCAGGCTGTGTTTTTTGCGCTAATGAAGCGACAACTATAAGAAATGTTACATTGGGTCTTAAAAACGCCCAAAAAAAGTTAAAAGAAATTACATCTGGAAAAGTCAAAATAGTTGAGGACAGCTACGAAGAACAAAGAGAAGAAGCGCAGTTTGTATGCAAGGAACATGGTGAATTTTCTCGAATTGTAATTTTAGCACTTACATCAGTATTTCCCTGCAAAGAATGCGGCGAGGGCAAGGCCGATACAAATATTCTCACTAAGCAGCAAATTTATGAGAAAATTTCTGCAATGAAAGGTAATTTCAAAATCATAGAAATTTTTGGCGAAGGTAAAGATGCCGATATAAAAGTGGAGTGTTTCGATTGCGATCGCGGTGAATATACGACCTCTGTTAATAATAGTTA
>CAJWLM010000051.1 GCA_913043025.1 uncultured Rhodospirillaceae bacterium | reverse complement strand
TGACCAGAGTGTGACTGGATCAGGGACGAAAGGGACACAGAAAATAAGCTTCCTGTGCGGGGTGCGCATGGGCCACCCGGGGATGGAGGAAGCCTGCACACAAATCCGCAATGGATTTTTGTTTTCGTTATTATAGATATGGGGAAACGCAGAGTGGCCCATCGTAAGAAAGCCACTCGAATTTGCTTTAAAGAGCAACACCCGATATGGCGAGGCATGTCAAAAGTCCCGCGGCTATCGCCAAAACCGCAAAAACTGGGTTTCTAGATTTCTTTAGGAAGTAGGCTGACAAAAACGTAGCTGGCACGACGCTAGAAACGCCTATGCAAATACCGATCATGGTTATGCTCTCCCCGATAGAAGGGTTCGCCACGAAGTAAAACATATCTGGTGATTCACTTAATCCGATTCCCTCCCAGATCTGATCTACTCTCTTGCCGTCGATGACAGATTGCAGGAGTTGGGCGGCGGGTATAGGAGAGTCTTTTTCTAAAAAGCTGACTACAGTGCCGATTAATACGAGGGAAGACGACAAAAATGTAAGCCAATATATTGTCTGACCATAGATCACCCCGGATATGGGTATCAGCGATTTTTGATATAGCCGCACGACATATCCCCTCAGAGCAATGGTATTTGAATGCCGGTTAAGGCTTCAATGCCTCTGGCTATCAATTTGAGACTAGACCCAAAAAGGATCGCAACTAGGAGAGCTCTTACAACAGAAGCTTTCAAGGAACTGAGGAGGCTTGCACCGATAAGGCCGCCAATCACCTGACCCAACATCCATGGTGCTGCTATTATTCCGATAAGCGCACCGACATTGATATAAGGCCAGATGGCAGCCGCATTTCCCAATGCCAAAAGCACTCCACTTGTTCCTGTAGCCACTTTGATTGGGATACTCATAACGAGGTTCAGCAATGGCACAGCTGCCCATCCACCTCCCAATCCAAAGAACCCGCCGGTAAAACCAATAAGTAAAAAAAGAAGGATGGACAGTTTTACGTTGGTCGCACGATAGCTTACGTAACTCGATAATGAGCTTTCCCAATATGTTTTGCGAAGTTTCAAACGTTGAGAAAAGTTGTCTGATTTCTTTCGAACTGGATAGTCAGAGGCTCCACTCTTAAACACAAAAATTGTGGCTATTAGGATCAGCATTAAACCCAAAGATAGCCTTATTATGCCGTCCGATTGATCGCCATATTGCCTTGCAAGATGAATTGCAGCGAAGGAGCCTGACATTCCGCCAATAATGATTGGTAGTGCGCCCAACAAGACTAACTTGATATCAGCAAGTCCCTTACGCATCAGTGGGCCGGTCGAAATTAAGCCACTGAACATAGCTACGACCAAACCGGTTGATCGAATTAAAAGTGTATCAAACGAGGTGAATGCAAGCAGTAGTGGGGTGAAAATGACGCCGCCGCCGACTCCCGCAATTACCGCAACGATTGCGATAATCACGCTAACCAGAAAAGAAATAACAATGATATCAATGCTTGAAAAACTACCTTGACCACCAAATGACAGGCTGTCGATCTGTGTTTGTAGAAACAGATAACAGGCAAGAGTCGCCAATATGAGCACAAATAGCTCTGGAAATGATTTTATATATTTCAATGCGGTAAGCCGTTAAGAGGTTCGATTTAAAGGTCTATTGACGTTTTTTGTCTTGCAAGTCCTGAACCATTTGTCTGGTTGAAACAGTTCAATGGCTCCAATTCAGAAAGTTAGGGTCCAATCTTCTTTTATTTCTCTTGTATGTCCACTCATATGGATTCACGTGATCTGAGTGAGTGTTAAAAAGTGGTCAAAATGGAGCCCTAGAAAAACAAGATGTCCCAGAAAAGGCGGCTATGCCCCTGCTACTATTGCCGCCTCATCCAGATCCAATTTTAAGTCACGCTGCTGTACTTTGCACTTTGATGATTGTTCGAACATTGACATCAAGTGCCTCGTATATTGAAGAGGCAATTAGGCTGGAACCAATTGCATCATAGGTTGCTTCAATTTCCGCCATTGATGGATATCCAACACCTAAAAGGAAATCGCCAGCATTATTCCCTGTCATTAGTCGGGCAAACCTAAACGTTTGTGCTCCACTCTCCGCAAACAACGGCGCTGCCTGAGCCATCAGATCCATTATATCTGGCTGCGGGATATGGGATTTTGCCCTTGTGAGCACCACATATTTGCGTTGTGGGTTTGTCGGACCTGAGAAAGGAACGTCGCAAAACTTTGCAACATTCCGCATGGTGACCCGAAGCCCGGTATCCATAATTTTGCTGTAGGTGCTCGAGGTCGCGAAAGCATCCATCACATTTGAAAAGTCATCAAGGGAATGGAAGAATTGTTGGAAGACAACGCTTCCAGCGTGATTACCGGTCATCATAGTGCCTATGCTTGCACGCGCCGATCCTGCTGCTTTGGATTCTTCCACTAGTTCTTTTCCCAAAGAAACAGCTTCAGACAGTTTGCTTGCCGAAACTGCTCCAACCGTATTCACGTAAAATTTCTCTGACATCCGGTTCTCCTATTTTCAAGTGTTGTTGTCTCATTCGGGCAATCCAGAAAGCTGTCCGATTTTAAATATTTCAAGAGTTGGCTAGAACTGGCATCAGCCAGTGATCTTCTTCTAGTCCTCACTCAATAGTTTTGACCAAGTCTTTTGCGGCAGGAAATCACCAAGATTTAAGGTTTATAGCCAACGGTTTCATGCCCCGACTGTTTCCAACCCACTATTCCTCCCGCCAGATGGCTAACGTTAGTAAATCCCAACTGGTCGATTATCGCATTGCCTAGAATGTTAGTCCTGTTTCCGGTTCTACAATAAATAAGAATTGGAGTTTGTTTAGAGCTAACTAGTGACATAAAATTCCGACGAAAGTCAGGATGAATACTACCGTCTTTTCTAAAAGCCGTTATTGTATGGGCGCCCGTGATTATGCCTGTTTCAGCCCACTCGTTTTCTCGCCTTATATCAATTACAGCAATTCCTTCACTTTGCGCTGTGATGAGATCATCAGGTGTGGATTGGCCTAAAATAATCGCATCAGCAACGGAAAGTAGTTCAACATCAAAAACAAGGGTAGCGTTAGGCGGGATTACATCTCCTGCCCCATTTTTCCCGTAGGCGAGTTCTGGAGGGATGGTTAGCCGCCGTGTTTCACCAACTTTCATGCCATCCACACCCAAGTCCCAACCCTTTATGACCTGACCTGCCCCAATGGTAAAACTAAAAGGCTCACCTCTTGGCTTTGATGCATCGAAAATTGTGCCGCTTTCGAGCCGTCCTTCATAGTGCACTGTGACTTTCTTGTTTTTGTCTGCCTGAAAACCATCCCCTTCAACAAGGGTTTCAATTTTCAACTCCCCTGCGAAAGCCGGGATGCAAATAAAAAGAAAAGCGATTGATATTATTTTTCTAAGACCCCAAGACATCTATTGCCTCCTGTTGAATCGATGACTTAAGAAGATCACTTCGTGTTGTCCTAACAATTGGGATTTCATTTCGAGTAATCCAGTCGATCTGGTCATTATTTACTCACCGAATAATACCAGTATTTTTTTCCTGTTGGATGCAGCGCGCTAGAAAAAAGTTAGAGAAGACCGATGAATTCATCTCACCTAGATTTTATTTTCCGTTTTGGCATCGTTTGTGTTTTCTTTGTGAACGGTGTCTCTAAGTTACAAAATATTGAAGGCGTTATGCAGTGGATGGAAAGTTATGGCTTTCCGGGTTTGTTCATTTTCCCTGCCATTGCAATCGAACTTATAACACCGCTTCTGATATTGTTTGGAATTGAGCGAAGGATTTCTTGTCTGACCTTGATGGCGTTTTGCGCTCTTTCCGCATTGGTCTTCCATTCTGATTTCAATAGTCCTGTTCAAATTACAGCGTTTTTAAAGAACATTGCGTTGATGTCAGGCATCTATTTCCTAATGACGGCTGAAAGGAAGCCACAAAACGCCCAGTCAGGCCACCAGCCTGCCGATAAAATAGATTAAGTGCTTTGGGAAAATGAGAAGATAACAAGAACAATACGTTGCAGGCTTCTTAGAGGTCATCGCAGTGATTTTTTTAGGTTAAATTGTTTGCTGTTTTTTAACAAACAACCAAAAGTTTTGTCCCTTCGGTCCCAAAGTCAAACTACAGGGTTCTGAAACGACTTTTTGGATGATGGTCTCTCCTATTTGCATACTTGAAAATGTGATTTTGTTTCCGAACTATCCTTCGAGCATCATGAGTGGCAATCGCAACATATTGTTTTAGAGGATACATTGAAAAATGTTATTCAGATCAAATTTACTCGTCTTTTTTGGACTGTTTATTTCAGCCGCATTTCCATTGGCTGTGTCTGCAGCCAGAGCTGATTTTTTTAAAAATAATAGCCACCTCATCGACGATAACGGACCGCGCCTGAGCTACGGGGTCGCGGTTGCAGATCTAAATGGCAACAATACTCCAGAATTTGTAGTCACAGGCTTCGGCTATCCGAATCTCGCGCTGGAAATTTCTAACGGGCGCCTTTCCAACAGGCTTTCAAATAGTCTTTTCAGCGATGCGCAACGCAAAACGATCGGAGTAGCAGCATGCGATGTTGATGGCGATGGCATGGAAGAAGTCTATTTTCTAAATACTGATGCCTACAGTGGTGAAAAGGTTTTAGCAGATCGACTGTTGGATTTTGGCCCTGAACCTTATGATTTATTTGAACAAGGAGATAACTCGGTCAACCTGAATTTGACAGCGGGACGTTCGGTCGCCTGCGTTGATCGAAAGGGGGACGGACAATACGGGATCTACGTCTCTAATTATGGAGGCCCTAGTCGGTTTTATGAGGTAGATGGAACAGAGGTTGAAGACATTTCAATTCAACTTGGCATCGACAGGACTACTGGAGGCCGAGCCGTTGTTTCAGGACATATTCTGGGGTCGCGTAACGATATTCTTGCCGCAAATGAACGAGGCGCTAACTTTCTTTACCAGAACATTGATGGCAGATTTCTCGACAGAGCGGTTGAATACGGTGTCGATGATACCACGCAGAATGGGCGTGGAACTGCCCTTGCTGACATCCTGTATGATGGTCGTCTTGGGATCATCATAGGTAATTGGAATGGTTACCACCGTGTCTATGTGCCGCTGCGGAATAGCTTTCTAGACTATGCGACAGATGAATTTCGAGAACCGTCAAAAGTAAGAACAGTGATAAGTGCTGATTTCGATAATGATGGATATGACGAGATTTTTTTCAATAATATAGGGCAACCAAATCGGATGTTTCGAGTACGTGAGGGCGGTCTGTTGGAACCGGTCTTGTTGTCTGCCGCCCTAGAGGCTAATGGACTTGGAACGGGCGCTGCTGTCGCTGATATAGACAATGATGGTGTTTTAGATTTGCTTGTTGCGCATGGAGAGCGCGCGCCACAGCCTTTGAGTCTTTTTCGAGCTGACATCGATAGTCCCGGCAGATATCTGAGAATTGCTCCACTTACGGACAATGGTGCACCAGCCCGTGGCGCAACGGTTATTTTGGAAACTAATATGAGAGTTCACGCAAAGACAATTGATGCAGGAAGTGGTTATCTTTGCCAGATGGAGCCAGTAGCCCATTACGGTCTTCGCACCGGAGAAGTTATAAAATCAGTTTCCGTACGCTGGACGGATGGTTCAGAAAATGAAGTTTCCGTTATAACGGAAAACACGATTCACACGATCCGGAAGGAGGGATAGATGCTGGTCAGAAGCCTATCTGAACACCAATTCATGCTCGCCATCGTCTTATCTCTCCTGATTAATTTTTTACTTATGCCAGTCACAACTGTGGCTGAAGAAGGGACGAGAGACAGTGAACTCTTTGCGGAATTGAAGGCAGACTGGAACAAGATTTTCCCCTCTGGCAATCGCAATGCTGGGGGAGCGATTTTCTTCAAGCACATTTTGGATAAATATAAAGATGAGGATGAATTTTTTGCTTTGAACAGGTTTTATTGCCCGGTTTCTGGGTCCACGGTCGACCCCTCGTCGGAACCAGAATTTGTCTTCGCCGACGATGCGATGACTGGCAAACCTATTTGTGGAAGTCTATATCGCTGCTGTTGGCCTTGCAGTTGCGACATCATGCGAATGGCTGAAATCCGCAATATCACACTTACTCTTAACGATGGGCCCATCAATCTTTATGCGTTTGTCATTAAAAATCCCTGTAGCAAGCCAGATTTTCCGAAGGAAGTTTCTCGAGACAATTTCTGCATTGGTGAAAAAATTAATAGAGATCGAGTCCATGTTGTTGAGGACCAGATTGTGATTGGTATTCTACACGACGGGTTCCAATGTTCGCTTGAACAAGTTGCGTGGATTGGTCTCCATAAGGTGACGGGTGGCATGTGCGCTCCACGCAACTCAACCCCTGTCGACCGGCTTCAAGGCGGTATGGGTGATATTTTTGTCAAGTTAGCGGATTAATTTCGCGAACAGATGAATGAGAGCCTTTTACGCCGTTCGGTATAAATGGATTTGTGCTCTCTAGTTTCAAAATAACTTCAATCATTGTCCCAGTTGTCCACTGAGAACTGACTATTTTGCACAGATTGGTTATCAATTCTATTGGCCCCGTTTCCGATGCCAAGATGTAACTTTGGAAGCCTGTCGATGAAAAGTCTTTGAGTGACACTTATTAGCCGCCACCGACTTCAAGGTATTTATAATTTGTCGCAAATGCCAACTGCTCTATCAATAGAGCCTTGAACTCCGTCATTGCTCCAGCTGTTTTCTAAAATATCAAAATAATCGGTGATTTTTGTCTGGTTTGTATCCATATATTTTATAGTTATCG
>CAJWLM010000050.1 GCA_913043025.1 uncultured Rhodospirillaceae bacterium | reverse complement strand
CCAACTCCTGCAAATCTTTGATATTTTTGATAGAGGATTCGTCACTTATTCAAACGAGGCAAAAATTGATTGCCTTGGAGTGCCTATTTCTTTGATCAATCAATTTGGAGCAGTGAGTGAGCAAGTCGCCAAAGTGATGGCTGAAGGGACTCTCGCAAACTCCAATGCACATTTGTCTCTATCAGTTACAGGGATCGCCGGCCCCGGCGGAGGAACCGAACAGAAACCAGTGGGTTTAGTTTGTATAGGGAGCGCGCTTGCCCATTCCGATACGATTGTTGAGACACATACCTTTTCAGGGGGCCGCGACACTGTCCGTAATAAAGCTGTAGCTCAAGCAATTACGATACTGAATCGCCAGGCCCAAACTTTCTAACCAAGTCGTTTAAGTCGACCAAAGGATGCCCGGGATGACTGACATAACGTGCGACCAAATCGTCCCAATTCGAGAATAAATTAATAAAGTCCTTTGGGTGCTGCATTGAAAACCATTTCTCTGCGCGCAATCTACTCAGTGCATCAAAATCATCCAGAGTTGTAGTATCTTCTAAAATATTTTCTATATACGATAAATGGTTCCGGTGAAGAGCAAAGGCTGCAAGCATAACACCAGCTATTTCTGCAGCCCGCGCCACATTCTCAATACTAAAATTTATCCTATCAAACAGCAAATTTCTGTCTTTCGACCGGACCAGAAGACATATCCTCAACCCTTCCACATCGGCGTATGCGCCTTCGCCGCATCGACGAACGAAAAACACTATCTGATCTGCCGCGTTTAACGAATTAGGGCCCAATATCTTTAGAATTTTTTGGCTTGCTAAGAGTGTCTCATATATTTTAGGGCGGTAAAGAACATTAAGTGTTACGGTTTCAGTGCGAGAGTCGCCTGCTATTGAAATTCCTGCATCATTGAGTGCTCCTTCAATTGCCCCCAAAGTGCTGGCCCGAGGGTCCCCGATACCACGCTCAATGTTGTTCATGGTTGCGAGAGATATCCCAGAGGCCTTAGCAAGATCTAATTGTTTTGCGCCAACCAGCGATCTTGCTGCTCTAATTTGACCAGCTTTAATCAAAGCGACTGCTGCAGCGCTATCATTAACACCAACAAAAAGTGCCTACCTTTCCAATAGTACCTACCATGCCTAGAGTAATAGGTCCAAAATTGGTTTAGCACAACTAATTTTCTATATTTGGTGTCTAGTATTCCACGTTCCACAACAATTAGTGCTGAAAATACTATTAATTAGGGGACAAGGATGAGGCATCTGCATATGTAGTATTTTTATTTTCTTTTTAGGAAAGACTTGCGATCCAGTTTTAAATCAGGCCTTGCAGTAATGAATGCTATCAGCCCTTTGTTCAAAGGCAGCCACCATACGAGCTACCGCCTGTTCAAAAAAAACCCCAATCACTCCCTGTAGCAACCGAGAACGAAACTCAAACTCAATTGAAAAATCTACTGCACACCCTCCGTCCTGCGCCTCTGTGAATTGCCAGGTATTTAAAAGCTCGCTAAATGGACCATCAACAGCACTTACCTCGATTTTCAGCTCCTCCTCAACGAAGTTTATCTTGCTTGTATAAGTCTCCCGAATGCCTTTATATCCGACAGCCATTTCGGCTATCATACTAGCTTCGTTTTTTTCAAGAATGCGTACTGCCACGCACCATGGAAGAAATTCTGGATACGTTTCTACATCCAGCACAATTTTAAAAACAGAATTCGGAGAGTGTGCGAGGTAGCGGCGTTCGGAATGACGATACATTGAAGATTTTCAGGCTTGGGCGCGTTTTAGGGTTTCAAGGCGAGCAGCCCGCAATCGCCTAAAGTCGTCATCGGCATGATATGAAGAACGAGTGAGTGGCGAAGATGAGACGAGTAAAAATCCTTTTGCTCGAGCCTTCTTTGCATACCCTTCAAACTCTTCTGGTGTAACAAACCTATCGACTGCCGCATGTTTAACTGTAGGTTGAAGGTATTGTCCGATTGTCATGAAATCTACATCTGCTGCGCGTAAATCATCCATCAATTGCGATACTTCACCCTTACTTTCACCAAGCCCCACCATAAGACCAGACTTTGTGAATATGGTGGGGTCTAACTCCTTTACTCGAGCTAACAAAGATAGGCTTGTAAAATAGCGAGCGCCCGGTCGAATGCTTGGATAAAGGCGCGCAACCGTCTCAATATTATGATTAAATACATCTGGCGCTGCCTCTACCACAATCTCAACTGCGCCAGCTTTTTTCATAAAATCAGGGGTGAGTACTTCAATAGTGGTTCTCGGAGCCATCTCTCTAATAGCATGAATCACTGCCGCAATGTGCCGCGCTCCACCATCAGGCAGGTCGTCGCGATCCACCGAAGTTATAACTACGTGCTCAAGACCAAGCTTTGAAACAGCAGCACCAGTTCTCGCGGGCTCAAACGGATCTAGCAATCCGGGTTTTCCCGTCGAAACATTACAAAAAGCACAAGCACGCGTACAAATATCTCCCATAATCATAAAAGTCGCATGCTTCTTAGCCCAACACTCACCAATATTTGGGCAAGCAGCTTCCTCACACACAGTGCTGAGGCCGTGCTCAGAAACTATTGCCTTGGTTTCAAGATATCCATCAGAAACAGGAGCTTTGACGCGGATCCAAGGAGGCTTCCGCTTGGCTGGATTGTCAGGGCGCCGCTGTTTTTCCGGGTGTCGGGTGCGTTTCTTTTGCATCATTGCCTAACTAGATATGAATGGCCCGGTCGTAAGCATCAAGTACCGACTCGTGCATCATCTCTGAAAGGGTCGGATGCGGGAAAATAGTACTCATGAGCTCTTTCTCCGTGCTTTCAAGGGTTTTTGCTAGCCCATAACCGTGAATTAATTCCGTCACTTCCGCACCAACCATGTGCGCACCAAGTAATTCACCTGTTTCCTTGTCAAAGATTGTTTTGATAAGTCCCTCTTCTTCACCTAGCGCAATAGCTTTACCATTCCCCATAAATGGAAAACGCCCAATTGAAATTTGGCGGCCTCCAATCTTTGCAGCCTCCTCGGTAAGACCGACCGATGCTATTTGCGGCATACAGTAGGTACAACTAGGTATATTTGTTATCTCCAGCGGATGGACATCCTTTTGCTTCATTATTTTATCAACACAAATAATAGCCTCATGGCTTGCCTTGTGAGCGAGCCACGGGGAACCGACAACGTCTCCGATTGCATGGATGCCAATTTCATCAGTCTGAAGCCATTGATCCACCAAGATATGACCATTTTCGGTTTTTACCTTTGTTTGCTCCAATCCAAGGTTCTCAGTATTTCCAACAATGCCAACCGCCATCACTATTCTGTCCACGGTTATTCTTCGGGGTTTGTCTGCGCTTTCTATTTGTGCCGTTACCGTTTTGGCCCCCTTCTTTAAATCACTCACTTTCGCGCCTGTGATGAATGTGATTCCTTGTTTTTCGAACTCCTTTTGAGCAAATGCTGAGATTTCATGATCTTCCGTGGGTAATATACGGTCCAACATCTCGACAACCGTTACTTCAGCGCCCAAGTTACGAAAGAAACTAGCAAATTCAATGCCGATGGCGCCGGACCCGATAACGAGCAGCGATTTTGGTACTACTTCCGGTACCATTGCATCCTTGTAAGACCAAATAAGTTTCCCATCCGATTCCATGTGAGGCAGTTCACGCGCCCGCGCTCCAGTAGCCAATATTACGTGTTCAGCAACTAAATCCAACTGAGGTTTACCATTTTTTTCAACTGTGATTTCATGCGACCCGGCTTGCCCTCCACTCAGCTTGCCATGACCGTCCACTACGTCAACATTATTCTTTTTGAGCAGATGCTGCACGCCTGTCGAGAGTTTTTTTGCTACATTTCTACTTCGCTGAACGACTTTGGAAATGTCGAAACTCGCTCCAGAAACCGTTAATCCGTAGTCTTCAGCCTTTTGCAAATAGCTATAAATCTCCGCACTCCTAAGCAACGCTTTTGTCGGAATACAACCCCAGTTGAGACAGATCCCCCCCAGATGATTAGCTTCCACCACAGCTGCTTTCATTTTTAATTGGGCCGCGCGAATGGCTGCAACATACCCCCCAGGGCCACCGCCAATTACAACGAGATCATATTGTTTTTTTTTCATCTCAGAGATGCCGCCTATAATAGCATTGTCATTGGATCTTCAATTAATCCACTTAAACATTTCATATATTCCGCCGCTACTGCACCGTCCACTGCACGATGATCTGCAGAAAGCGTTAAATTCATTACGGTTGCAACTGCCAGCGCACCATTGTGAACTACCGGGGACTGTTGCCCTGCCCCAACGGCAAGGATACAGGCTTGTGGAGGATTAATAACTGCATCAAAACTTTTTACACCATACATCCCAAGGTTAGATATGCTGAATGTTCCGCCAGTATACTCCTCGGGTGACAGTTTTCCGTCACGCGCTCGTTCTGCGAGTTCATGCATCTCTTTTGAAATTTGCTCCAAACCTTTTCCATCTGCATTGAAGATTATTGGAGTAATCAAACCTCCCTCCACGGATACGGCTATTGATATATCCGCAGATCTAAACACTTTAATTCCAGCCTCGGTCCAGCAAGCGTTCGCATTAGGCACCTTCTTCAAGGCTACACCAGCTGCTTTAATAATGATGTCATTAATTGAGAGCTTGTAGGCACCCTGAGCTTTTTTGTTCAGTTCCGCACGAAATTCCAGAAGTTTGTCAATTTCGCAATCCACTCTCAAATAAAAGTGAGGTACAGTTTGTTTTGATTCTGTTAGGCGTGCTGCAATAGTCTTGCGCATAGTCGAGTGTTCTATTAATTCATATTCTTGATTAATTACGGCGCTGGTCGGACTTGCAGCAACAACCGCAGGCAATCCGCCCGATATGACTGTCTCAATATCGCGTTTTACAATTCGCCCATTGGGACCGGACCCGCTAATTTTATCCAGTCCGATTCCGGCCTGAGAGGCCATTCTTTTTGCTAGGGGACTGGCTAGTATCCGGTCTTTATTCACGGTATCTATGCCCTCTCCAAACCCTAAACTCCCCGAAGATGTCTGCTCAGCACTAACCGGAAGTGCTTCGGGCTTACTTTGCAAAACTGATATGTCTACATTACTTTCAGAAGAAGTATCTTCTACGGGCTCAGGATCATCCCCATAATCAACCGCATCATTTTCAGAGGAGGCTTCTTCTGGAATCTCAATATCATCAGCGGTTTCACCGTCTTCCAAAAGAAGAGCTATAACAGAATTAACAGCAACGTTCTCGCTTCCTTCTTGCACCAATAATTTTGCAACTTTGCCCTCTTCTACGGCCTCAACTTCCATTGTCGCTTTATCTGTCTCAATCTCTGCAAGCACATCACCGGAGGCGACATTATCTCCTATGCTTACGTTCCATTTAGCGAGCTTACCGTCGGTCATGGTTGGCGACAGCGCTGGCATTAGAATTTTCACCGGCATGAAATAACGTCCTTTTTTGCTAACGGTAACATACTGCCTTTGCGGCCTCTGCAATTCCATTTGCCTGAGGTAATGCCAGGGTCTCAAGATTAGCGGCATAGGGTAATGGAGCATCAGCACCCGTGACTCGCACGACCGGAGCATCTAACCAGTCAAAAGCTTGGTCGGTAATGCGTGCACAGATTTCTGCACCGACACCTGACTGGGGAAAGCCTTCTTCACAGGTTACCAAACGGTTAGTTTTTTTAACTGAACTAACAATGGTTGCATCATCCAAAGGACGCAACGTTCTGAGATCAATAACTTCAGCGCTTATGCCTTCCTCAGCCAATTTTTCTGCCGCCTCTAGTGCCCTACCCACCATTATGGAAAACGCTACTAAGGTAACATCCTGACCAGCACGAACAACTTTCGCACTGCCAATTGGAACAGTCCAATCGTCAGTATCCGGAACCTCAAAACTATGTCCATACAGTATCTCATTTTCCAAGAAAATTATTGGGTTTGGATCACGTATAGCGCTTTTTAAAAGCCCTTTAGCATCCGAAGCAGACCACGGTGCGATTACTTTCAGACCGGGTATGGCAGAATACCAAGCTGCGTAACATTGCGAGTGCTGGGCTCCAACTCTTGCCGCTGCTCCATTTGGCCCCCGAAACACAATAGGACAACCCATCTGTCCGCCCGACATATAAAGTGTTTTAGCAGCAGAATTGACGATCTGATCCATCGCCTGCATTGCAAAATTGAAAGTCATAAACTCAACAATCGGCCTTAACCCCATAAACGCTGCTCCAACACCTAAGCCTGCAAACCCGTGCTCCGTAATGGGAGTATCAATGATACGATTGTCTTTAAACTCATCCAATAAGCCTTGGCTCACTTTATACGCACCCTGATATTCGGCCACTTCCTCGCCCATTAGCAAAACATTTTCGTCTCTGCGCATTTCCTCAGCCATGGCATCCCTTAATGCCTCTCGTACTGTTTGAGTAGTAGTTTTACCGTCCCATTCCAGCTCCGCACTTTTGGCGTTAGAACCAACCGAATTCATCGCGGTTTGCTCGGGAATTTTCATTTTAACGGTTGATTCATCGGGCACCGCAGGCACCCGAGTAACATCATTATTTGGCACTTCATCGTCCCCATCTGCAAACATGACCGCTATAGGTGTTTTTACAGCAACCTCTTCTGCCCCTTCTGGCACCAATATCTTTCCCAAGGTGCCCTCATCCACGGCTTCAATTTCCATTGTTGCCTTATCAGTCTCAATTTCTGCCAACACTTCCCCGGGGAGTACGCTATCGCCCTCAGACTTGAGCCAACGTGCCAACTTACCAGCCGTCATTGTAGGGGATAGCGCAGGCATCAAAACTTCTGTCGGCATCTACATGTTCCCTCTTTGATCTTTCCTATTTGTAAGAATCAACATTACAACTTTCCACCAAAATATCTGTATATAGATCGGATGGTTCAGGCTCGGGACTATTTTGTGCATATTCAGCAGCATCCAAGACTACATGTTTTATGTCGGTATCTATTTTTTTCAGCGAGGGCTCATCGGCAATTTTTTCTTTCAGCAAGTGACCCTTCATGCGTTCTATGGGATCTCGCTCCTCACGAACCTTTGAAACCTCATCTCTACTTCTATACCGCGCGGGATCAGACATTGAATGGCCTCTATATCGATATGTCATCATCTCAAGAATATAAGGCCCGTTCCCAGCTCGGCAGTGTGAAACTGCTTTTTTCCCCGCTTTTAAAACTGTTGAGACTGCCATTCCGTCAACCTGCTCACCCGGAATACCATACGGCTCACCTCTAACGAACAGGTCCTTACTAGCAGATGACCTCTGCACACTTGTGCCCATACCATATTGATTGTTTTCAATAATATATATCACCGGCAATTTCCAAAGTGCAGCCATATTAAAGGCTTCATAAACCTGCCCCTGATTGATCGCACCATCACCCAGATATGTCAGTGATACATTTTTGTTTTTGCGATATTTGTGTGCGAATGCCACACCCGTTCCAATTGGCACTTGTGCAGCGACAATTCCATGACCGCCATAAAAGTTTTTTTCTTTCGAAAACATATGCATGGATCCGCCCTTACCGCGGGAATATCCGCCCACGCGTCCCGTCAACTCCGCCATAACGCCGCGCGGATCCATGCCGCATGCAAGCATATGCCCATGATCGCGGTAACTGGTTATCACTGAATCTTCTGG
>CAJWLM010000049.1 GCA_913043025.1 uncultured Rhodospirillaceae bacterium | reverse complement strand
CCTCCAATGTGCGATAATGTTGTACAAAAGTAGCCTTACGAAACTCCTCTTGTGTAATTTTTTTCTCACTCAAAAGCGAGCGCCAATGCTGCGTGAATTTATCAAACATAGAATGGCCGCCAGTATTACCAAGATGACGGCCCTGTTCATCAATACCAAAATTCAAAACGATAAATTGCGATCCCAGTTTCATTTCTGCAGCACGCGCAAGAAGAATTTTTTCCCAGTCTTCTGCAGCACGCTGAGAAAATTGCGCTCGCTCATCAGGAGCCGATCCCACCATGTGAACATGATCTTCAATTTCACACGGTTTTTCTGACACATAGTGCATTGCAGTCGCAGAAAAACCAAGACTGAGGCTATCCGATGCCATAAGCTGACGATGAAACCCAGTGCCACAACCATGCACAAATACATTGTCATTGTTTACCTGATACGCATTTGCAACATCACCTTCCATTCCTTGCATCGTCTTGAACAAGGTAGAAAAATCATTTGACGGTAAATCAGTGTAAAGAAGCTCGGTATGTCGATTATCGCCAGCATTACGGAGACTTGAAATAAGGCCTGCCCAAAGCGCCGCACTAGTTCCCCCATCTGCCGCCCCGTAATCTGCAAACCGCAAAATTTCCGTTCTAGGTAGGTTTTTAACAGCATCTTTCATTAGCGGAAGAACGCTATCTATGGCATTTTTTGCACCAGCGGTACGCTGCGAATAATAACCACTTGAGCGCATGGATAAGACGTCCTGCATATTCAGTTTTTCTTTCGCAGTATTTTGTTTAGAACGTTTTTCAACCATACAATATAACCTCCTTAATAGCCTAAAATTTTATCTTAGAGGAACGAACATAGGTTTCAAGTACTACTATCCAACTGAGGTATTACGCTCGACGACTAATGTATTTATTTCGTCCCTGTTATTTGCTACTATTGTCTCAAATAATACCGGGCTCCAAAATTTTTTTAGACGTCTAAGTTAGGAGAATAATATGAGCAATCTGCC
Source organism: uncultured Rhodospirillaceae bacterium (assembly GCA_913043025.1). Taxonomy (GTDB): domain Bacteria; phylum Pseudomonadota; class Alphaproteobacteria; order UBA8366; family UBA8366; genus UBA8366. The sequence goes on along the minus strand of CAJWLM010000049.1, from coordinate 6,723 downwards.
CATTATCGAAGCGGCAAAAGACGAGTTAACCGCGATCTTCAAGGATCTTCATCAACATCCCGAAATAGGCTTTACCGAGCATCGCACAGCGGGCGTTGTTACTGAAAAACTGAAGGAGTATGGTGTGGACGAGGTACATACCGGCATTGCTGGTACAGGCGTCGTAGGCATCGTCAAAGGGCGCGAAGGGTCAAGACGGGTGGGCTTGCGAGCCGACATGGATGCGCTGCCAATAGACGAACTGACAAACCTCAATTACTCTTCCAAAACGCCTGGCGTAATGCATGCGTGCGGTCATGATGGCCACACTACCATGTTATTGGGTGCAGCCAAACATCTAGCGCAAACGCGTGATTTTAAAGGGGTCGCCGTGCTCATCTTTCAACCGGCCGAAGAAGGATTGGGAGGAGCGCGCGGCATGCTTGCAGATGGGCTATTTGAGCGATTTCCGTGTGACGAGATCTTCGGCATGCACAACACACCCAATGGAGAACCAGGTACTGTGGGTATCTGCAAGGGTCCCGCTATGGCGGGGGCATCGTTCTTTGATATTACCATTCAGGGTAAAGGAAGTCATGCTGCTATGCCGCACCAGTCGCGCGATCCACTGGTTATCGCCTCAGACCTCGTAGGCAGTATCCAGACGGTCCTTTCACGAAACGTAGCACCCCTAGAGACTTGCGTTCTATCAGTGACCCAAATTCACTCGGGATCAGCCTATAATATTGTCCCAGATACGGCAACACTGGCAGGCACAATTCGATACTTCAAGCAGGAAGTCTTTGATCTGGTTGATCTCCGAATGCGCGAATTATGTTCAGGCTTCGCTACCGCCTACGGTGTGGAAATCACCCTAGATAACCGAAATACTTTCGATGTATTGGTGAACGACGAAAAACTCTCCGAGGCTTATCTCGAGGCTGCTGAAGATATCGTGGGCAAAGAGAATATCACAGGCACACAGGAACCAGCTACAGGTTCTGAGGACTTCGCTGATATGCTGAATGTCGTACCAGGTGCGTATTGCAGGATCGGACATTCCGGAACTACTGGCCTTCACAATCCCAGCTTTTTCCTTGACCCTAATGTCTTGCCTGTGGGGGCTTCTGTAATGGCACGCATCGTCGAGCGAAGGTTGTCCATTTAGAGCTTATTAGAAAAATAATATTTCCCTATTGTCTGGTTGTATCGGTGCGTTTAGGTTGCCTTATGAGATTAACAAGCCTCCATTCTCTAAGATCATCAGCCAGAAACGCCACAATGCGTCTGCTTGAGATCCGTTCAAGGCGTCCCGGTCGAATTCCCTTTTCTAGAATGCGTGCAGGACCAGGTCACTATTGACCTAACCCGTCAATTGAAATCGATCCATTCTCAAAGGAAAAAATTATGTCAGAATATGACCGTTCACTGTATCTGCGATATGCAGACTCCCTACGCCACACTGGCAATTTCTCTACCGCAATCTCTGAGTTTTTTGCCTCAGACGCCACTATTAACGTTGTGCACCCTTTCAATCAGTTGACAGGTGCAAATACCTATCTAAAAGAATTTCTATTGCCGCTCCAAGATTCATTCAGAAGACTTTATCGCCGTGATGATATTTTCATGCTCGGTGAATTTGAAGGGCAAAAGTGGATTAGCTCAACAGGTTATTATATTGGGCACTTTGTAAAAGATTGGATTGGTCTTAGGGCGACAAAAAAACTCTCCTATTTGCGTTATGGTGAATTTCACCGCATTGAGAATGATCGTGCCGTTGAAAGCTATATCTATCTCGATATACCAGAACTTATGGTTGCCTGTAATCAATGGCCTTTAGATATGGGGCCTGGACACTCGCGTGGTTACACAGGAATAATTCAAGGGCCTGCATCACGAGACGGTTTTCTAACAGAAGCCTCTGACCCTAACGAAGGGCAACTAAGTTATCAAATTGTTACTGATATGCTTGCCAAATTGGCAACAAAGGATGAGACTTGGCGCCCCTATTGGCATGATAATATGATGTGGTATGGACCTGGTGCGTTCGGCTCCTTTGTTGGTGTGGACGAGTTCGCTTCATTCCAAGTACCGTTTGAATCCCAGTTTGAAGGTTGGTCAGGCGGATCAAAGGATAATGGACTAACTAAACATTTTACGAGATTTGGTGACGGAAATTATACCTGCTCTGGAGGATGGCCATCCCTAACAGGGATCAACGTCAAACCATTTCTTGGGCAAGGTCCATCAAATGAACGAGTTTTTATGCGAGTATGTGATTGGTGGCGACGTGAAAATAAGCTTCTTGTAGAAAACTGGGTTTTCGTTGATGTACCGCATGTTTTATTGCAGTTAGGGTATGATCCACTTCCAACTTGGCGCAATTAGTAAAAGCTTCATTTAACCTGAAAAATATTGCTCCGCTTGAGATAGGAGTAGGTTAACAGCTTACACTTTTATTCCTACGTTCAAACCTTCCAATATTGCTTCCTCAACAGTTCTTGGACTGAGACAATCACCGATAATATGATGAGAAATACCATGTTTAATCAAATCTTCCTCAAGTCTCGTTTCGGCGGAATTTCCCAATGCGGTGACCAGAGTATCAACTGAATTAAAAATAACTGGCTCTTGACTAAGCGTGTGTTGAAAATAAACATCCTCTGAATCTACGCCAACAACTCTAACGTGCGGTATTATCTCAACACCAAGCTTATGCAGTTTGCCAATCCACGCATCCCGAGCATACTGAGGAATATTTTGGCCAGCCACCATACCATTTACGGCAAGTCTAACATGGCAACCCTGCTTCACGAGTAATTCAGCCAGACCTAGACCAACCCAATCACATCGCCAATCGGCAATTACGACACTTCCACCAATATTTGCTTTGCCCTCTAAAACTTGCCATGCATTGATGACATGAGCTTCCTCAGCGCCTTGAATTTCTGGCATATAAGGAGTTGCACCCGTAGCAGCAATTACAACATCCGGAGCAAGTTCTTTAATCAAATCTAGGTTCACAAAACTATTGAAGCGTACGCTTACTTTAGTTTTCTCAAGTTCTTTATTTAGGTTTGTAATAATTCCGCCAAACTCAGCTCTTCCTGGCAGGGACTGTGCCAAGTTAATTTGTCCACCAAGTGAACTTGACTTTTCACAAAGGGTTACATGATGCCCGCGGTCTGCGGCTATACAAGCCGCTTTAACACCCGCTGGCCCACCTCCAGCTACTAAAATATGTTTTTTCAAGTTTGTCTTTAATATATTTCCATATTGCAATTCGCGGCCTGTTTCGGGTCTTTGGATACAAGAAATCGGACTAGCATTAAGCATATGACCAATACAGGCCTGATTACACGCAACACACGCACGAATATCTTCTAGGTTCCCGTTAGCAGCTTTAAGCGGCATCATAGGATCGGAAATCAACGCCCGGGTCATCCCACACATATCAGCCTGCTCCATCTTTAGAATTTCTTCAGCTATCTGAGGTTGATTAATACGGCCAGCCACAAAAACTGGTTTGGTCACAACAGACTTTATGGATTCTGAAATTGGAGCTGTATAACCGGTATCATACTCCATAGGCGGAACGATGTGCGTTGAACCCGCAAGTCCAGCCGATGTTCCCACGGTAATATTTAAATAATCCAGCTCAGCTTCAATGTCCAAAGCAGAACAAATTTCAAGCATTCGACCCAACTCATTTTCAGTATAATCTTTATCTTCACCAGAAAGCCGTACTCCAACTATCATTTCCTCACCGGCTCCACGACGGGTTGCCTCAATAGCATCCTTCAAAAAGCGTAACCGACCGTCAAAAGAACCACCATATTCATCAGTTCGTAAGTTAATTTTTGAATTGAGAAATTGACCGATAAGGTACCCATGAGAAGCAACAATTTCGACACCGTCGAGACCTGCTTGACGCAAATGTGACGCGGATAGCTCGAAACCTTCTATAATCTCCTTTATGAGTGTTATTGGCATCGCCCGAGGCATCACGTGAAAGCGCTCATTCGGAACAGCTGCAGGCGCATAAGCTACGGGACGCGATCCATCAGAAGCCAATGCCATTTCTCTTCCGGGATGAGTAAGTTGTCCAACAACAAGGCATCCATGCGGCTGGCATGCATCGGCTAATTTCTTGTAACCTAGCACACACGCAGGATCATAGGCTCGAATTGCAGGTCTCCCACTATCCCCAGTTGGATGTACCCGTGCTGCCTCTATAATTGTAAGTGCTGCACCTCCTTTGGCCTTTGCTTCATGATAGGCTGCAAGTCTCTGAGAAGGCTTCCCATCGTCAAGCATAACTGCCATGTGGCCAGTAGAAAAAATTCGATTTTTAAATTCTTTACCCCGAATGCTAAGGGGTTGAAAAAGATTGTTTAGATTGGCCACTTTAATTCTCTCTTACCTTACTAAGAAATATAATTTCTATCCAAGTCTTATCGTAAAGTTACGAAGTTAATAGAGATTTTTATCACATATTTTGCTGCCTTAGTATCAAAATAAGGAATATCTTATGCAAACTGTTTCTCAAGAAAGGTGGAAACTTTGGGAATGGCACCATGTTTGTGCAAGACCTTACCGCAGGTCTCACATATCAGGATTTACCTGAAGATGTATTGTGGGTCTTACGCCGATCTTTACTTGACACTTTAGGGGTTGCAGCCAAACACATCCTAAACAGCCTCAGCTTAGTTTCTTTAAGGCAGTCAGTAACCTAAAAAAGAGAACCCTATCGCTAAAAATACACCTACAACGACATGACTGGAAGTAGACAGTAATATAGTTAGAGTTGGATTTGGCGTTTTATTTCCCATAAAACCTTTTCCAGTTACAGGAAGATAAAAAAACCAAGGAACAATTACTGATATTAAGCCAAAAATTAATCCAGATAAAATCGAAGTATCTAAAATATCAAAAACTGCTAGAAGAAAATAGTAAACAAAGCCATAAATTATAGCGACCCAATAGTGAAATGCCCATCCAATTTGCAATTCATATCTTACTGGATTTTCATGGTCTAAATTTTGATTAAAAATTATTTTTTTGCTAATCAACATCATGAACCACCTGCCAGTAATGGACCAATTAGTTGGCGGAATATTAAACGTCAAAAATAAAATTCTTTGCCATACATCCATCGCAATACAACAAACAATTCCTGCAATAATTGGGTCAAATATAAAGTGTTCCATCTATTCAGAGTACCAATTCTTTATCTATCAGACAATCACTGAACAAAGAGAAAAAAGAATTAACTCTCAGTAAATTTTTACTTCATATTCATTTTAAAAATATCAAGATTCACAGCTTTTATGTCACTAATTTTGCCATCATTTACGGCATAAGTTGACCGCCATTCACCTCTATTGTTTGACCTATTATATAGCCAGCGAGTTTTTCAGAAGCCAGAAATAGATAAGCGCCTACACAATCCTCCGCAATGCCTAAACGACCTTGGGGCACAGTTGCCAGCATAGCATCTAGCTGTTCCTTTGTGGAATAGCGCTCATGAAATGGTGTTGTAATCACCCCAGGGGCAACAGCGTTAACTCTAATACCAAACGGTATCCACTCTTTGGCCATACCCCTTGTAACATTTGATACAAAGGCTTTGGAAGAACCGTACATTCCTGCTCCCCCACCCGCACCATTCCGAGCAGCAATTGATGTTGTGTTGATCACGAAACCGCCTTCATGTTTAAGAAAAGGCAAAGCTTCTTTAGAAGCAACAACGATTGAGCGCGCGTTCAAATCCATGATCTCGTCATAATCTTTGTCAGTAACTTCGGCGTATGGTACTCGGCGCACCATGCCGCCCGCATTATTAATAAGCCCATTCAATCCACCAAGACGTTCAGCTGCCTCTTTGACTGCGACAGTCAGCGCCTGTGAGTCGCTTGCATCTGCTTTGATTAATTCGACGGAACCGCCCTCACTTCGGATTTCTGAAGCAACTTGGTTGGCTGCATCTACAGACGACAGATAATGCAAGCCTACAATCGCGCCTTGCTTGGCAAAGGCCTTGGCTAGCGCAGCGCCAATTCCAGTTGATCCACCAGTGATCAAAATTTTTTTATTTTTGAATTCAGAAAAATTTATACTTGTTGAGTTCATTTTAAGCTCTTTTTATTTGGTTTCGCGGGTCATCCTTAACAAGCATATTGTCTAGCCTATTTTACTTCAACATTATAAAAAACAAAATTTTTTGATGGCCCAGTTATTGACTAAGCGGCCACGAATACTTCTAGTGATTTTGATAAGAGAGCCAAAATGTATGGATTCAGTGGCTTAATTGACCCAATGGAAAATAAGAAGTCATGGCAAATCAGAACTACGTCATTCAAGGGGCAAGTATATTTTGGAAACGTCAAACTCCTGTAATGCGAGGGATAGTGTTGATGTGTCTCTCCACTGTTGCGTTTTCAATTATGCATGGATTGGTTCGCTTCGTTTCAGAAGTCCTACCTCCCTTTCAGATAGCCTTCTTCCGTAACGTATTCGGCTTAGCTTTTCTTTTACCACTTTTGATGCGCTCTCGATTTGCAATTCTGCGCACAAAACAGATTGGGTTACACGCGCTGCGAGGCGTTATTAACATGGCAGCGATGTTGATGTTTTTTACCGCTCTATCGATTTCACCGATCGCTAAGGTTACAGCTCTGGGGTTCACAGCACCAATTTTCATGGCCATTCTCGCTGTTCTAGTGCTGGGAGAGCGCTTTCGCA
>CAJWLM010000048.1 GCA_913043025.1 uncultured Rhodospirillaceae bacterium | reverse complement strand
TGTACGGCAACTGCGGTTGCCCATCCTTCGCAGACGTACAGTTGTGACGATTGCTTTCCGATAAATGCACCGACGCCCTCTTTCACGAGGCCCTTGCTGAATATTTTTTTGCCACTTGGTAAAATAGTTTGGTTACCGGCGAATTTGTGAGTTTTTACGTTTACCAGCTTCACAATTGTTTTCGAATATTGGCGATACGCGGCGAGTAAAGGAATCCGTTTTTTATGGAAATAAAGTGGTTCCGTGTCGTAGTAAAATTCCGGCAGGGCACCGTCTTTTTCCATCGCCTTAAGCCGCTCTAGAGGATCGCAATTCTGCCTGCAATGATGCTTCAGTTCGCCGTTAAAATTACTGATCCAAAAACGATCCGTCCCCCCGCAGTGCGGGCAAGGCTGCTCGCCAAATTCGGTTTCATTTTTCTTTTTAAGTTTATAACGCTGGATCACGCGGTCCGCGTATTCGTCAAAATTATACTGCATTTTTTGCCTCAATTTCTTGCCAGAGGCCACTGATTCTGTTATACAAAAGCGGTTTTAACATCATCTATTGCCCGTCAGATTTCAGTGGTCTGGCGGGTTTTTTATTGGGTTTTTAGGGAATTTTCCCAAGCCGCTACATCGGCCCAACGCCAGCGCGTCATGCCTTCTGTGATGCGGATCGGTTTTGGGAAGTTGGGGCTTTTTTTAGTTAATGCCCAAACTTGCGATCGTGAGCAATTCAGGTGGTTAGCTAAGTGGTGGTCAGTTGCTAATCCAGATTTCAAGTTTTCCATTATCAGGTTCCTTATTTGCCTGATAATGCAATTTGGACAGATTTGGGGTAATTGATACAGTAAGTTTTTCTATTTATCGAATTCTAGAATTTATTATTTTTTATGAAATTCAGTATCTTAGCTACATTATTCTCGTCATTTCGGGTCCACAAATTGCGTACCTGATTTTTGTATTTTTCGACGACTTTTTCTGCAAATCGGGCTTGCGTTGGGGCAGAAATTTGTTCTTGCGCCATCTTTAAAAACTCAACGCGTTTTAGTGTTTTGCCAACAGGTCCGTGGGGTCGGCCTGTGAATTTTTGTAGCTTCTCTGCTTTAAGCGCAGCGGCCGTGCTTGCCTCAATCCGCGATAAAGTCATTAACTCAAGAGCCCGGTCGAAATCTCCGGCATTTTGAGCTTCGATTGACAGGCGCAGATATTCAGCTGAAATTTCCTCAATTTTTTCATGCGTGAAGAATTTTTGCTGACCTAATTCTTCGCTCATGCTGCACCTGTCACAAAGCTATAATATTTTTCGGCCAATTCAGCCCTTTTCGGATACATATCATCGCGCCGATAGGCTCTGTCTAGGCCAACTAAACTGTGGTCAACATACCGATCTACGAGAAACTGGTCGATATCCTGATGAAGTGCCCAAGTTTTCAAAGAGTTTCGGAAGCCGTGTGAACTCACATCGCCAAACTTCTTGAAATTCCTGCGCAGTGTTTCGGCGTTCATCGGGCGGCCGCCATTCATGGCAAACACGAACTCTAATGGCTCAGAAGCATTCGACTGATGCAGAGATCGAAACTCGTTTAAAAGGCCGGACGGAAGCTGCATAGCAAAGGGTCTGCCGCTCTTCATATAGCCTACGTTATTGGCCCCCTCAGGTCGCTCTGGGATTGCCCACTTGCCAGTTTTGAGGTCGATATGATCCCAACGCGCGAAGGCCACCACTGACGCCCTGTGCGCGGTTACAATGACTGTTTTCATTGCCACCTTAACTGTGAAAGAGAATGGCGCGGCTTCCAACCAAGTCCACAAAGCTGGCAGCTGTTCAAAGTGTAGGCTTGGCGCGTGTCTTACTTTTGCCTGAGGTTTCGCAAACCGTTTATGTGGCGGGCAGGGGTTGTATCCTATTAGTTCGGCGTCAACGGCTTCTTCTAACACCTCATCTACATAACCGCGCAACGCAGGGCCTAGATCTCGGTTGGAAAGGTAGAGCGGTTGCAAAAGGTTTTTCAGATCAATCCTTGTGATCTTGTCAACGCGCAGATTTCCCAACGCGCCTTCAAGGTGCATTTCATAGCTGCGAATAGGTTTTGAGCGGCTGCTCTTGTGGCTCCATCGATTGACTTTAAGCTGCAATTTATACCATTGCCGGTACATCTCATCAAAGGTGGGAACGCCAGTCGCAGACGCAGCGATTTCGCTAGGACGTTGTTGCAGTTCGTCGGAAAAGTCGTCTGTCGAGGCTGAGCGAGAGAGGCTTGCTTTTAGCTGTTCAATACTCACTTCGTTTGATTTGAGCTTTCGCAAAGAGGCAAGTGAAAGCTCTTGTGCAGCTGCAAGGGTTTTGCTGCCGTAATCATCGAGGTCTATCCATTTTTGTTTGAACCGTATCTGGAAGAGTTTTCGACCAGACAGGAAGCCTCGAATGTATAATCCCTTACCAACGCGTTTTATCTCGTTGTTAGAATTTGGCTTCCATTTTCTGATCTGCAAGTCAGTGGTAAAATCCATCCCAGCACTCCAAAATTAGTACATTTTTAGTACATAAATGTCATAGATTTATCAAGACAGATGTAGACAGGATAAGACAAGATTAGACTTAAGCCATTGTAATTATGTAATATTAAGTTTCCTAAGTCATTGATATCAAACACAGTTGGGCGCTGTGTGGGGGCACCATAAAATCAATTACTTAGCAAAAATTGTGCCGGGACTTTTGTTTTTCAGCGAGACATTCAGCGAGACAAATTGGCGTAGAAGTGCGGTTATTTACGGTTCATGAGGGGCCTGAAGTAGTCCATTGCGGCATGCCATTTTCGCCGCGCTAAAATTAGATATTTTTAATTAGGCTAAGTATATGTAATCCCATACTTCTAAGCCTATTGTTGTTTCTGCTTCCTCGCGAACGTGCGCGACCCTGTCTCTTGGTGCCTATGTAGTAAAGAAATAGACCCACGCGCTTGGGCCTTGGCGGCTCTATATCTCTCTTCCGTCATGCGCGCCGCTTGGCCCCGTCTCGCGACTGTCCAAGTGTGGCCTTGTACTATGTCTGCGAAGTGGGGTTTAAGCTAGCCCACAAAATGGCACTAGCTTCACCAAACCTTAGCTAATTGCTGACAGAACGCTGCTTCACCCAGTAATCCCCCTAACTGAACTCCTGCCCAACAGCCTGTCCAGCTTTTGTTAGAGAATGATATAAGTGCCTATGAGCATTGCAAGGGGTGTGATGACCCCCCACGCCATTTACGTGAAACTTGGTTTTGTCTTTTTAAATCAATGCGTATTCGTACACACCAATGCTATATCCACCGTGGTCATTGCTTATGAAAGACTCGACTTCTAACAAGTAATCGCCTTGGGTTTCAGGAGAAAACGTCAAGTATGATCCATCAAAAAATTGCGCATCATCATTCGTATCCAAAAATTTGATGGGCTGCGTAGAATCTGCTCCTATTGAATATAGATTCAAATTTGAGTCAAAGGGGGAGATATTTTGCTCTTCAGCAAAAACAGCCGTATCTACTACTATGTCGTACTGTTTTCCGGGCTCCATGTTTATTACGAAGAGGTCAATGTCGTTAGGAGTAATATAACCTTCCACAGAAACTGGATAAGAAGACTCCATATCTAAACGCGTAGCGCTACTAGGATAGTCAGAATGATCGTCTTTGGTTTCGTAAGCCAGAATCTCATATGTACCAATGGCATCCTCGTCAAAGGAAAAAACACTTATGAAATGATCGCCACCGGAGGTGGGTATAAATTTTTCAATAAATGGGTCAAGGCCTACACCGCCATCATCGTTCTGGGCTAATACTTTTCCAAAATTATCAAAGACAGTGAAAACTGGATCGGCCAAACTTCCTGCACCACTATCTAAACCTCCAACCGCAAGGCTATAACTAACATTTTCGTCAAAATTAATCACGAAAACATCCTCGTCACCTGCAATTTCCAAAGTGCCCGATCCCACTTGATCAATTAAGAGCCCGCTATTGGTTTCGAAATCATTTGCATGATCATCGGATATAGTTGCTGTTGGCGGGCTTTCTTCCACATTGACTTGGTAGGTGCCTTTGCCATCGGAAAGTAAAGCGTCCACAGCTAAAAAGTAGTCACCGCTATAAGGGGCAATAAAGTCTAAGATTAATGGACTGGTTCCCGTGTTGGGACCGTCATTGTTATATGCAAGCCAGTCTGAATTTTCGGCAAAAATTGAGAGTTCAGGATCGACTAAAGTTCCCCCGTAGCCATAGCCATATACCATCAGATTATAGCTTACGTCCCGCTCTAAGTTCACTATGAACATGTCTATATTGTCAAATTCCTCCAGCGTACCATCCATAAGAGTATCTAGGTTTATTCTGCTGGTTGTAGAAAAATCATTCGCATGATCATCTGAAACGCCTTGGCTAATTGTTGAAACATTTAAGACATAATCCCCTATACCACCAATGCCACGCGCCACGACAAAAACTGTCTCAGCAGCATCGGGTACAAAAGTGAGGCTTGAATTATATGAGGACCCGAAATCATCATTTGCTGCCAACAACTCACCATTGCTATCAACTACGGCAAGGAATGGATCTGCGAGCGCATCATTATTTTGTAGTGATCCCTCTAAAGTTATCTCGTAATACGCTTGAGGGGTTGTGGTAAAGCTGAAGTAATCCTTGTCTCCAGAGACATCTATTCGTCCAGTCTGCGCTTGTTCTGCGATAATTTGGACATCTGTTCCCAAGTTTTTCGGAAAGTCGTCGACAAAGTCGCTTTCAGAGAAATCAAGCAAGTAACCGCCTGCATATTCATCATTATAGGACGCGGCCTCCAGATAGTGAAAACCGGTATATGTTGCGGTGAAGTTTAAAGTTGAAAAGTAGGTACTCTCGTCGAAATCAGTGCCAGGACCGTAAGCCGCATCATCATTCTCATCTAAAAAATTGCCGTCTTTATTATATACTCTGAGAACGGTGTCTTCTACAGGCGTATCACCATGTCCCTTAAGTAGGATACTATACGAGCGTCCTTCCTCGAAGGAAGCCTTAAACCAGTCTCGATCGCCTCGCCCCTCTAAGGTTTGAGGGTAAACATATTGTGTGAAGACTGTGTAATTTGTCGTTAAATCGTTCGGTATATCGAATTCACCAAAGGAAAGCTTGTCAACTGACAAAGTGTATCCACCGGTACCCGTGTCACCAAAAGAGCCAGCAGATAGAAAATATGTTCCAGAGGCGTTAACGCTTAGGTCTGCAAAACCTGAATATAAACCGTCAAAATCATCGTTTTCTGCTATTATGTCATATTCATCTTGACTAGCGCGCACCCGTAAATACGGATCTACCAATGGGGTGCCAGATTGGTCGCCCTCTAACAACACATTGTAGACTGTACCTGCGCTTAGTTCTACTTTCACCCAGTCTTTATCGCCCGCAAACTCCAACTCGCCATTAAATGTTTCTCCCACGCTTATAGATGCCGAAGTGCTGGGGTCTTGTGGAACATCATTGGAGGATTTCATGCGCGATACGGCTACTTGGTAATTCCCGAAATATTTGTTATCGTATGCCGACGCTTCAACAAAGTATCGACCATCAAATTGAGGGGAAAACCGTAACATTGAATTGCTGTTTCCACCGCCGTCATCGTTACTCGCTAGTAAATTTTCATTCTGGTCGAAAAATTTAAGATAAGGGTCTTCTAGTTTATTTGAACCTACAGTTGCGTTCAACTGGATTGTATACTCTTCACCTGCTTTAAGTTCTACAGCGTGCCAGTCTTTGTCTCCCAGCTGCTCAATCTCAGCCTGAAATGACTCAGGGTTATCAATGACAATTAATGAAGTCGTATTTGGATTGGCACTGTAATCGTCTGTAACCGGAACCCCATTATCCGTTAGAGTGACCTCATATGTTCCCTGAGAACTTTCTTCACTAACTCCAAAACTGGATACGCCTACGAAATAAACACTTTCCTCAGCTGTGTCTGTTAGCTGTGCGTTTGTTCCGACACCTCCATCATCGTTAGATGCTAACAGTTTCCCATCCGCGTCAAAAAAAGAAACAAAAGGATCCATTAATGTTCCTCTGCCAGTCGCTGCCCCAGCTACTGAGATCGTATAACTATGGCCTGCCTCAACTTCTACCTTTAGCCAATCGGTATCTGTTGGGGTCTCCAAATTTCCTTGAACTGTGGAGTTGACCTCAAGAAGGCCTTGAGTGGAGACATTATTCCCGAAATCGTCGACAACCGGCACGGGTAGCTCAATGTCGGGGTCGTTTTCATCTAAAGCCTTAATTTGCTTGGCGAGTTCTAACATGTTCACTCTAGGAAGGCTCGCCTCTAGATTTGTCACATTGTCATCTTCATCATCACCATCAAATATTGTTGTTGAGCTTGACAAGAGCATTGCTTCAAATTCATCTGGCGTCAGTCTCCGGCCCAACAATTCATCAGCGATATTTTGTGCAACTACAGCCATGCCTGCTACGAATGGAGTGGCTTGGCTTGTTCCCGCTGATGACGACACCCCTCCACCAGGTTTTGCACCATCAATGAAAGCGCCTTGAGCGAAGACCACATCAAGACCCGCGGTGCCATCCTCAGATTTAACGCTTCTCTGTGAAAACATTGTGACGTGATCAGCAGCTGTTGAGTGCTGCTTGGCTCCATCTTTTGATGAAATAGGTCCAAAACTATCTTTCCAGACTGCTCCAACCGGTATCACGTGTGGATCACTAGCCGGCGCGCCTACGCCAGCAGCCTGATAACCATAATAGTCGTTTCCGGCTGCGACTAAAGTAATGATGCCCATATCTTTTAAAATTGTCAGCTCATCGTGAAAAACAGGGTGATCGAGATGTTGACTATGGTTGTTTTTCTCTCCAAGGGACATGTTAACAGCTACGATATTGTAGCTATTAGCATTTTCAATTACCCACTGGAGTCCGCTTTCGATACCGCGGCTAGAGCCTGTGCCGTTGTTTGAAAGTACTTGAAGCCCTATAACATCTGCCTCGGGCGCCACACCCGGATAATCTCCATGCGACGAAACTATAATGGAGGCAACATTTGAACCGTGACCGTCAACGTCGTCAGCGGTTCCGTCCCTATCTGAAGAAAAATCTGCGGAGTATAGAATACGGTCTGAGACACCGTCGCCATTATTATCTGGTCCAAAAGCTGGGTGGTTTAGGTCAATTCCCGTATCTAAAACAGCAACACTATAACCCTTACCCTGATAGTCAGAAAACTCACTTCCTTTGAATTCAGACATCCCAAGTGACCCTTTTGTGTCGCTTGCCAGCATTGAGAGGGATGTACTATTACCCGCCGTAACTTTTGAGCCTTCTGGTGACGTTGTGAAACTTTTTGCATCCAAAAGAGCAGACACGAAATCTGGTAACTCAATATTATCTGACGATGTACTGCCACTGGCGCTTAAAGCGCCTAAATCGCCCTCAATGCTCAAAGGAGAACGCATCTCGAAGAAAATTTTATTAGTAGCTTCGTCGAGACTGACACCTGATAGCCTTATTTGTGTTCCTTGATCACTAAAAAGAACTGACCCATCATAAGTCTCAATCATATTCGCAAGAATGTTTTCTTTACTCTCATACCCAAAGCCAACGAAAGTTAACGTATCGTCATCTAGGTTGAAGTCAGTGATTTGATCCTTGCCATCATTGATGTTGAAGACGAACTCATCAAAGCCCTCCCCACCTGCAAGAACATCATCTCCTGTACCACCCACAATGAGATCATC
>CAJWLM010000047.1 GCA_913043025.1 uncultured Rhodospirillaceae bacterium | reverse complement strand
CCCAGCTAGGATTCTCATACTCACTATCATCAAGTAAAAGGTGTTGTATTAAAGGCTCGCCCCACACGCGTTGACCGTTTTGACGGGCGCGCCGAATTGCTTCATGTGCATCTTCGCTGCTGGTATGGACGATATAAACAGGAACACCAGCGGCGTCGGCGAGTGTTATCGCTCGGTTTGTCGCTTCACCTTCCAGAGAGGCAGGACGAGAATAGGAATGTGCTTCAGGGCCAAGATTTCCCTCTGATAGAAGTTTTTCTTGCAACGCTGCCACCAGATCGCCATTTTCGGCATGAACAAAAGGTAATGCACCTAAAGCTGCGCAGCGTGAGAATGAGGCAAACATTTCATCATCGTTTACCATTAAAGCGCCTTTGTAAGCCATAAAGTGCTTGAAGCTATTGACGCCGCGCCCGACTACAAAACTCATGTCATTAAATATCTGCTCGGACCATCCTGTGATAGCCATATGAAATCCGTAGTCACAAGACGCTTGATGGGCTGCGCGCTCTTCCCATTCATCTAGGGCCGCAAGTATCCCGTCATCGCCAGGAATGATATAGTCCACTACCATAGTGGTTCCGCCTGACGCCGCAGCAAAGGTTCCGCTTTCCCATGTTTCTGCTGTTCTGGTTCCCATAAAAGGCATTTCAAGATGGGTGTGAGGATCAATACCACCCGGTATTATGTAACAGCCGGAAGCGTTGATTACAGATTCGCCAGTTAAATTAATCCCAATTTCAACTATCGTTTCTCCGTCAATAAGTATATCCGATCTAAAGGTTTGATCGGCGGTGACAACCGATCCACCCTTAATAACTGTCGACATTGTATTCTCATTTAATCAGGTGCAACTGCCCCAGAACGTTCAACTATAAGGCTGTAGTGCTCAGGGCGACGATGAGCTTCGAAATCAAAGATAGTTTCTTTATATCTCTTACCAAAATTTAGATCGCATCTCGCCGTAATCACCTCATCCTCGACTGTGACTGACTGGGCTACAATTTCACCAGAGGGAGCAATTATAACACTTTGACCTCCCATTCTCGACCCTTCTTCATTACCACATTTAGCTGTACCCACAACCCATGTGGCGTTTTGGTAAGCCCCTGCCTGCATCGATAGATGGTTATGAAATAGTGTCAAGCTATCCATTGCTTGGTCACCCACATGACCAAACGGCGTATTATAACCTAACATAACCATCTCAACATCCTGTAGGCCCATTACACGATAAGTTTCGGGCCAGCGTCGATCATTGCAGATAGCCATGCCCATATGACCATTAAAGGCTTTAAAAACTGGAAAGCCTAAGTCGCCTGGTTCAAAATAGCGTTTCTCAAGGTGTTGAAAATCACGATTTGGCTGTGGTTCATAATGGCCAGGCAGGTGTATCTTTCGATATTTTCCTATTATTCGAGCGTTACTATCTACGAGAATTGAGGTGTTAAAGCGCCGCTTTAATCCATCTTTAATAATTAACTCAGCATAGCCAAGGTAAAAACCTATACTCAGCTTTTTTGCTTCGTCAAATAACGGCTGGGTCGCCGCACTTGGCATGTCAATTTCATAGTAACTATCAAGTTCGGCCTCATCTTCAATCATCCAACGTGGGAAGAATGTCGTCAGAGCCATTTCCGTAAAAACTACCAATTCGCAGCCGCGGGCTTTTGATTCACGCATCATCTCGATCAACCTGCCGACTGTATCAGACCTGCTCTCATGCTTAGAGATAGGGCCCATCTGAGCAGCAGCAGTTATAAGATTTCGGTTCATAGTTTTAATCCAATTTGTATTGTCTTGTTTTATTTTACTATCAAACGGCTTATGTGCGGAGAAACTAAAACATTGCGCCCAATTGGACAGCCGTTTTTACGCCATCAATTAATCGCACTTTAATTTCTGGGCCTGCAATGTCAGGAATATGGGACATGCCAGCGCAACCGAGTACCACAGAATGTACATTATCCTCTTTTTGAGCCAAGAGAATTTCCTGAAAAACTCGTTTTGCCGCAGCGTCTGCATCTGTTTCTAAGGCAAGTACTTGGACGCCAGAAGCTCTGACTTTTACCAAGTGTTGGCTAAGGCCATAGTCATGTACGTTGGCTTCAAGGATGGGTAAGGAAACTCTTAGAGTCGTAACAACTGAAAACTGGTCTCCAACCAATGAAGCTAAATGATATGCTGCTTGCCCAATTCCTATAACGGGGCAAGTGGCCAAATTTCTTGCGGCCTCTAGCCCTGTATCATCAAAGCAGCCGATTATTATTGCTGATGCACCCTCTGTAGAAGCTTTTTTGACCAGTTTAAGAAGATGCGGTAAGCATGCCTCGCCGTCCTCAGGTCCTTGAATAGCAGCTGGACCTTGGTGTGAGGTCCAGCCTTTAATCGCTATATTCGGGCATGCATTTTGTGCCGTTTGCAGCATAGCTTGCGTCATAGATTCTGTACTATTGGGATTGATGATTATAATCACAGCAGACCATTTCCAACATCGCTTCCTTTACTTGCGCGATGTCGGGTAGCCAACAGCACTATTGCAATAAAGATAACGATTATTATTAAAGAAAAGGCTGTCGTCAAAGTTCCAAGAGCATAGAGGACTGGCGAGGTTACGTTTGTTGTCATTCCATAAATTTCAAGTGGCAGAGTGTTTCGACTTCCCGATGTAAGCAAAGTGCGGGCAAATTCGTCATAGCTAAGCGTAAAACCAAATAGTGCAACCCCAATTAAAGATGGAGCGATTATTGGCAAAACAACATGACGAATCGTTTGCCAAGAAGTGGCGCCTAGGTCGCGCGCCGCTTCTTCAAAGCTTTTGTCAAACCGATTAAATACGGCAAACATAATCAGAAGCCCAAAAGGTAAAGTCCATGTCAATTGAGAGCCATAGCCAGACGTAGACCAATGAACATTTAGCCCAGCTTGGTTAAAGAGAAGGCCTACACCCAAAGAAATCAAAATCGACGGGATTACCAAAGCTGTGACGATTAAATAAAAAAGAAAAGTTGAGCCGGGAAATTTTTTGCGAAATGCAAGACCACCCATGACTGATACTATGATCGTGGTTATCATAACCATCAATCCAAGGGTGAGACTACGTCTGAAACTTCCCCAAATATCGCCAACTGCCTGTTGTTCGAAAAGGTTATAGAACCAATACATTGACACACCACGCATTGGAAATGTCAAACCTCCTCCTGGACCTTGGAAAGACAGAATACCAATTGTGAGTGTCGGTCCATACAGAAAAAGAAGGAACAAAGAGAAAAAAGCTGTTAACACATAGAACGAATTTGAGCGTGGCTCCATTTTATAACTCCTTTCTTATATCAACAAACCGCAGTAACACTGCTATAACAATTAAAACTGTCAAAAGTAAAATAATCGCGGTCGCAGATGCTGATGGGTACTGCAATAGAGAAATATCGTTAGATATTAATCGTCCTACATTAGCAGATTGACTTCCGGACATAATTCTCACTGTAAAAAAGTCACCCATTACTAGCGTCACTACAAATATTGTACCGATCATAATACCTGGCTTCGTTAAAGGTATAATAATGTTGCTAAGAATTTGTGAGCCGCTTGCACCGCCATCGCGAGCGGCCTCGATGATCCCTTTATCGATCCGCATCATAGTGTTAAAAATCGGAACTACCATGAAAAGCGTGTATATATGCACAAATGCAAGAACCACCGAAAAATCGCTGAACAGCAACCATTCTACCGGTTCATCGATTAACCCCCAAGATATTAAGGTCGAATTGGCTATGCCGTTACGTCCCAGAAACGGTATCCAACTTATCATGCGGATAATATTTGAAGTCAAAAATGGAATTGTGCACAACAGAAATAGAACAACTTGCCAGGTTAAGCTGCGAATGTGAAACGCGAGATAGTATGCTACAGTGAAACCTATTAAAACCGTAAATATCCACGTTAGAATGGCATATTTAAAAGTGTTAATGAAAACAGTGTATGTTACTGGTGAGCCAAATAAAAATTCATAATTTTCCAATTGAAAAGCTGGCACAATTGAGAAGGCAGTCGTTTGCCAAAAGCTGACTACGGCAATCATTACTATCGGAAGGACTAAAAAAATAAACAACACTAAAGCTAGTGGGGAAACCATCAACCAACCTGTAAGTGCATTGTTACCCTTAGATTTTTGCATGATAGCCCTTTGATACTGTGTGAGTATGGTGGTGGTACAACAAATGCACCACCACTGATAACTAGGCCGCTATAAACTCGTTCCATTTGCGCACCATATACTGGTTTTCATCCATCACTGAATTCCAACAGGCAACGGCACCCATGCGCTCAATGAACGATCCGCCGTCACGAACAGCTCCTGGTCCCTCGAGCTTTGCACCTTGTGGGCTTACAATTTCCCCTTTAGATTCTTTACCTTCATACCAAAAGCCCCACTCATCTTCTGACATAAAGTTTTTTGAAGTTTCCGGCACAGCGGAATAATAACCTTGCCGCATCAAAAATCCACCCGCCCAACCAGAAAGGTACCAATTAATATAGTCATAAGCGGCGTCCAGCTTTGCGCCGCTAAGGCTCGCAGCAAGGCCCATTCCTCCACCCCATGAACGATAACCCTCCTCTAGGGGTTGATAAATGCAAGGGATGCCCTGTGCGCGAACAGCAGTGATAGCTGGCGACCACATTGACTGGATTACCACTTCGCCAGATGCCATTAAGTTGACGCTTTCATCAAACGATTTCCAGAATGCGCGAAACTGACCGTTCTTCTTAGCTTCGGTGAAAACGCCGAGCGTTAAATCTATCTCTGCTTTTGTCATATTCCCTTTATCTGGGTACTTATACTCACCCATGGATTCGACGACCATTGCCATGTCCATAATCCCAATTGAGGAAATATCAAGAATTGAGGCTTTGCCCTTAAATTCTGGGTTTAACAACTCTGACCAGTTTCTGATTGGCCGATTAATTAGGTCAGGACGGATGCCCAATGTGTCCGCATTATAAATAGTTGGTATCAGTGTCATCCAGCCCGACTCTTCTTGGACAAAGTCCTTACCGTTCGCTCCAGTTGTGAAACCCACTGTGTGAGGCGCAGTGCCTTGAGCAATCTCGGATGTTGGCGTTAATTTGCCGGAACGAAATGTACCCGCAATTTTATCATAGTTTGCAATTCGAGAGGTATCCATGGCTTGCATGTTACCAGTGGGCCAAACTTTTTTGCAAATCCAATATTCAATGTCCGCTATGTCAAAGCTATCCGGTTGTGTTGCCACCCTTTGAGTAACGCTATCAGAGTCCAGCGCTGTCATTTCTAAAGTAATACCAAGATCGCCCTGTACTTTTTCTGCAATATCGTTAAACGCTGATACTCCTGTTCCGGCCTGACGCAAAACAATATTTGACTGAGCCCAAACCATCGGTGCTGCAAGTGTTGTCGCTGCAGTCGCAACTCCAGTTTTAAGCAAAGTGCGTCGGCTCAGTCCATTTCTGTGCGTATATTTTGTCATAACTTTCTCCTTTTGATTTTGCCGCAAATCATGCGGTTAGATGGTGTTGGTAATTTGGGTTCCAAAATAAGGATATTTTGTCACCTAAGTTGTGAGGCTCAGCGAAAAACTCAGCCTCGGGAACAAGAGCTGTCACTTCCTGGTCTCCAAAAATTTTGGCGACTATCGAAACGTGGGTCCCTTGATATTCTAGACCTGAAACATAGGCCTCTAGGCCATCGCTCTGAAAAACACTAGCCCTCACAGCATCAGTGCGCACTGCAACTTCCCCCTCGGGCAGCTTGATTACGTTATGGCCACCGATGAACTCGGCTACAAACTTCGATTTCGGCGCGTTAAATATTTCGCGCGCGGAACCTGATTGCCTAATAACCGCGTCATTCATTACAACAATTTCGTCTGCCAGGGCTAAAGCTTCATCTTGTCCGTGGGTCACATGGATAAAGCTAATATTTAGCTCTCTTTGTATTTTACGCAGTTCACCCCGCATCTTTATACGTAAGAACGGGTCGAGAGCAGAAAGTGGTTCATCCAGTAATAGAACCTGTGGTCTGGTAATCAATGCTCGGGCCAAAGCAACGCGTTGCTGTTGTCCCCCAGAAAGTTGACCCGGCAGTCGCTCCATAAGCGCATTTAAGTCCACCAATTCAAGAATTTCGCTGGCCTTACGGCGCCTCTCCCGTTTATTGACTCCTAACATTTTAAGGCTGAACGCAACATTATCTTGAACAGTAAGATGCGGAAACAATGCATAGTTTTGAAACATCATGGCAGTTCCACGTTTTGCAGGTGGCAAGTTCGAGATGTCACGCCCAAATAAAAGAATTGAACCCTCTGAAACTGATTCATGACCTGCGATCATGCGCAGGGTGGAGGTTTTGCCACAGCCGGATGGACCGAGCAGACATGTGTAACTCGATGATCCAAATCTGTGACTTACAGCTTTTACGGCAATTGTATCGCCATACCGCTTTGTTACATTGACCAGTTCAATATCGTTGGAGCCTTTATTCTTAAGCAGTTGCTGACCATCTCTCGCCTCTGTGTCACTTATATTCAAAGTTCTTAGCCCCTTCATATCGAATTTTGTAGATGAACTAGTGGTTGAAATTGGTCGAGTAAAATATGATGAACCCAACTAATTTTGAACGGTGAATTTTTATTAAAGATTATTTTTTGTGCGACAGTCAATAAAAAGGTGAAATTTTAACCGATTTATGTTAGAGATCCCGCCTGATATCGATCCCTGCTTCGGTTAATTAGTTATTTGATCAATTATTTATTAAACGGCTCTGGTACTTTCAGCTGTAAAGATCAATTCAGGGTGTTTTTTTTGTGTGTTTGATATTGTTTCATAGTAACTTCAATAAAATTATTTTACGAAGATTGTTTTAAGTCTACAGGAGAATCGGTTTAACAATTTTGACACATTTAGCAAAATCCATTGGCGGAATACAAATTCGTCTCAATTAGGCTAAATAATCTTCAGTTCTGATCAACGCCATATTGCTTAATTTGATTTTTTATTACTTTTCGAGACTATGCATGTGAGATTGATGTAGTTGAACAACTAAATGGTATAGAATTGTGTATAATAATCTTTATTGGATTATTTTGATTTCCACTGTAAAATCCAACTCTTATTTAGATATTTGAATACGTTTGAGTTAACTTTGTTGGATTAACTAGATTCTTAGTTCTATAAGTTTTTTAAGACCCAAGTGAAAATGATAATAATGAAGCAATTAACTGTAAATTATGGCAGTATTTAGAAAAATTTCACTCTTCCAGAGGGTAGTCGCGTCGTTGACTCATTTATATCACCAAGGTAAAGAATGTATTAGACTTGCAGATGATTGCTTGCGTATTTATCGTAACCACCTGCAAGTTCGATCTTTGCCAAAAGGATCGGGCTTCCATTTAGTCATTAAAATAAAAACAATTTTTTTCTTTCAGAGCAAATTTTCTCTCGAAAATGCTCTACATGTAAAGTCTCTAGCGCGGATTATGACCTTTATCATCTAAAAATCTCTCCTTACTATATATTGATAAATTGAAATAACGATGAACTTTGTTTATCTTAATAGTGAAAAATCATTGAATTCGTTAAAGTAAGCTTTTCATTTTTTCAATTGCAACTTGTGAATGCCTGTTATCTACTATTTGCTTATTCAGTATTTTAATTGAAATAATCATACATCAAAATTTTGCGAAATGAAGTGCGCTTGACGCTTAAGCTTTATGTAACTTAAACTTACTATTTTGATCTAAATGTCTTTTTCTCCATTAAACTGGATAGTAAGTGTTTCATATAAGGCGATTTAAAAACCAATTTAAAATATAAAATACTGTCTAT
>CAJWLM010000046.1 GCA_913043025.1 uncultured Rhodospirillaceae bacterium | reverse complement strand
TTGACGACATCAATGCCAGTTTGCGTAATTTTGGCCCGGCTCGAAATGCCGCTGTCAGAACAATGACGCTGGCAATCAGCATGATCAAAATGGCAGCGGCGATAGCAACGATCACACTGTTGGTGACAATCGGCTGGATGGCGAGAAAATCTGCCGCGAGATCACCGCGCAACACAAACCGCAACAACACGCCAAGCGGAATGAAAAAGCCAAATAACAAAGGCACCAGACATACCAGCCAGCAGACCAATGTGCCAACCGGCGTTGTTGGCAACGCCGCCGGACTGTTTTGCGTGCGGCTGGTACTGACATATTGCTGGCGCGAGCGGGCATATAGCTCTAGCCCCAACAATCCCAGAATGAACAAAAACCCAACCGAGGATATTTGCGCAGCAGCCACCAGATTATTCATCCCCAACCACACATTAAAAATGCCAAGGGTGATGGTCTGCACGGCAAAATATTCAACCGTGCCAAAATCAGAGACCACTTCCATCATCACCAATGCCAGCCCGGCGACAATGGCTGGCCGCGCCAATGGCAGCCCGACATGCCAGAATTGCGATTTATTATGCACCAGTGCAATTTCAAAAAGGCTCGCCGGAGTCAGCCGAAAAGCGATACGTGTCACCATATAGATATAGGGATATAGCACCGATGCCATGACCAGCATGGCGCCGCCAAGCGATCGAATTTCCGGAAAATAATAATCACGTGGCGTTTGCCATCCAAATGCTGTGCGCAATGCGGTTTGTAATGGCCCGGCATATTCAAAAAAATCGGTATAGCAATAGGCGATGATATAAGCCGGAATAGCCGCCGGCAGCAGCAGCATCCATTCCAGAATATTACGTCCGATAAAATCATAGCGGCTGATCACCCAGGCTGCACTGACACCAAACAGCACAGCCACAACGCCAACCCCGCCCATCAGCGCCAAGGTATTGACGACATAGGTGCCAAGAACGGTATCGACCAAATGCGCCCATAGGCCACCGCTATCGCCAAAAGCTGTCAGCAGCAAGGCCGCGACAGGCCCCAGCAAAAAACAGCATAAGACAACAGTCGAAGCCGACCATTTATCAATCGGCTGACGCGATGCCAGCGACCAGTTCGATAGAAATGTTGCTACCATCCGACGCGGTCTATGATCATTTGCGCCTGTGGTGCCAGCTCGGCAAGCCGCTCGATTGGCAGCTTGTCCCGCTTAAACGGCCCCCAGCTGGCAAGCTCTGCCGGCGGTGTCACGGCCGGATTGACCGGATATTCGTAATTCACCGTACCGTAGAGTTGCTGCGCCACCTCGCCCGTTAAAAATTCCAGAAACGCAACAGCCTGTTGTTTATTCCGGCTATGTTTGGCAACACCGCCACCGGAAATATTGATGTGATTGCCGCGATCAGCCTGATTGGTAAAAACCAGCCGAATGGCATCTGCCCAACTGCGTTGTTCAGCATCATCATTAAATTTCATATTGCCATAATAATAGCTGTTCATAATGGCAACATCGCAAATGCCCTGAAAAATAGCTTTTGCCTGCGCGCGGTCATTACCTTGCGGTTTGCGGGCTAGATTGGCAACAAGCTTTTCCGCCCAGCTTTGCGCAGCCTCGGCCCCATGCGCGGCGATCATTGACGCCATCAAAGCTCGGTTATAAACATGACTGCCCGGTCGTGAACACAGCCGACCTTGCCATTTTGGATCTGCCAGATCCTCATAATCTCTTAAATCTGCAATATCACCTGCAGCTTTTGAAATTACAATCACCCGCGCCCGCCGCGATAGGCCAAACCATGTATCGTCTTCTGCACGCAGATTAACTGGGATATTTGTTGCTAAAATTTCAGAACGTACCGGCTGCAGCAGACCGGCATCTGCAAATTGGTGTATACGCGCAATGTCTACGGTCAAAACCAAATCAGCTGGGGAATTGCGGCCTTCAGCACGCAATCTCTGGACCAACCCGCGCTTTGCAAAAATAACGTTTATGGTGACGTCGTTTTTATCTTGGTACGCGTCGATGAACGGCTGAATTAAAAATGGTTGCCGATACGAGTAGATATTGATCGTGTCTTTTGCGATTGCAGCCATTGAAGTGGTAGCGAGCACGGTCAGGATTATTGCGGAAATATACCTCATTTCACGCCCTTTTCTGATATATTTGTTTGATTAGTTTCAATCTGCCAGATTTTGTATCGTTAACTCGATGCTGTTCGCCGCCTAGCCCATAGTAAAGTTTTACTACTGGCCGGCCACGCACTAGGCTGCCGCCAAGTCGGTCCCATAGCGCCAAAACAACGCCAAAATTACAATTCTCATCCTCTGCGGCGATGGAATGATGAAGTTGATGCTGATAGGGGGATATGAAAATCCCTTCCAACCAATGACCGTAGGATAGGTGCACATGTGAATGCCGAAGATTTGACCCCATCACATTAAAGATCATTACAAAAACGTTACAGCCAAAATAGCTTAGAATGGTGAATTTATTTCCCCAAAATCCGTAGCTCACGCCAATAACAAAAGCTTGCACTAGACCGTTACGAATCACGAACAAGATGGCTTCAATTGGGTGTGTGCGAAACACAGTTAGGGGAGTCATGACCTTTGCTGAGTGGTGCAGTTTATGAAATCGCCAAAGAAACTTGTTTTCATGCATTAAGCGATGCACAAAAAATCTTGAGAAATCGTCAAATATGAAAAAAAACGCTGTGAATAAAATTGCAACCATGCCGGCTGACATGGCATGAAATGCGAGAGGTTGAATGAGGGTTTGCTCGTGTAAAAGGTTGTACAGAATTGTTGAGATTGTAAGCTGACTCACAATCGTAGCTGCGCCTGCAGACATGATAACCCTGTTAATGAGTATAATTTTAAAGTCAGCAATGCTTGATCGGCTGAACCAAATGCGCTTGTCAAAAATTTTTTTTACAGCTGTTTTTGATGACAGTTTTTCTACGACGCAAAGCCATAGGAAGGCTATTGCCACGGCGGACAACAGGTAACCAACAAAGACACGCTTTTGAGGATTCGCTATTTCATTTAGCAAACTCAAAAAGTAATCATTAAAAAATTCTGGCATGAAATGTTCTTTTAAAAATAGACACAATAGATGAATAGAGGCAGGCTTTAGCGCCTGCCTCCATAATCAGTTTAGCTAGTCATTTTCAGCGTAACCGGATCCGCCTAACTTAGCAGCCAGATCACTCATTGAACCGAGCATGTCATTGTTTCTAGCTTTGACGCTAAATTCGTCAACCATCAGTTGCTGGATCTTTAGCATATGCAGTTGATATGTCTCCAAGCTTGATGCCTCGTCTTTGACGTAATTCCCATCGCTTGAAATATCAACTACCTGAGAAGAGTTTGGCAACCATGGCCCATATCCCATCAGACTTGTTAACCTTTTCGCTACCGAGCTACGATCAGTTTTTCCTGCTTCAAGAGCCAACGCAAAGCCCTTTAGTTCGCCCCAATGTTTCACATATTTGCCAAGCATTTTAGCGTCGTTCTTATTGTCCTTCATCTTTTCAAGGTCTTTGTATACCGATCCCGCATATTTAAAGACGGCTTCTGCAATGACCTTCTCCCAATTGGAACAAATTATTTCAGCCTGTTTTAATATGCCTTTGCTGCCCTTACGTTCATTCCAGCCAAGTTTATTGCCGTCAGCGCTTGTAATGGTTTTGCGACCATCCAAGAACGCCCGTGTCACAGTTTCTAAATAGTTAGTTTTTCCACCTTTATCGAAACCAGATGCGTAATAGGCGTGGGCATAAGTCATTTCTGTTCCGGCATCTACTACGCCATCTTTGTTATAGTCAGCGGCTGAGAGATTCTTCTTTTTTGCAACTTCGTAGCTCTCCTTTGGTGTGAGCGTCAATGTGTGAGCAGCGGCACCCCAATATCCAAACGCTTCATCCCAAACATGCTCTTTACCTGTATATTTAGCGCCTTTTTTATAAGGTGCATCATTGGGCTTAGAGGCGGAACTGAGCTTTTTGTCACCCAGGTAGTTGGTGCATGCCTGATTGTAAAAAACTGCACCCATCGCAAATTTTGAAATGAGCTGTGGGTAGTTAAAACCAGTGTTCGGATCAACGCCCTTTGGCGCGGAAGCAGCCTTATCAATCATAAACTGAATGACCTCAGCTCCAGTCATGTTGCCTGGCCAGCCAATGACCTTACCTTTATAGGTTTTTTTAATGAGTGTCTTTCCCTTTGATAATTCCTCAACCTTAGTCTGTTTAATTGGGAATTTATCGGAACTTTTTGGGTCAAGTATAGGTACGCTCTCAGCGCCATTGAAATACATATTCATCTTATCTAAATCGCCAGATGACGCAGCCTTTTTGAGGCCGTTATGAAGCATATGGCGAGCCATCTGGCCGCCGTAAGACACAGACGTTTTTGAGGTTCCGTCATAACCTTTAAGCGTGATTGGAAAGTCTGCATAGACTTCATTTGATGCTGATGCGTTGACTGCCCCAAAAAGAGAAGCTACGGCAGCTAGCATTGTGATTTTATTTAGTCGATTCATTGTTTTTAACTCCAGAAAATTTGGCATTTTTTTGCTTTTGAACACAGTCCCGTTATTTGAATTTCAATGGACGGTATGGTTTTCATATGCTTGCGGCGAAAATGAGGGCTCAGTCGCATTGAACGTTCTCGGATATGCTCTGACGTTGAGTGGACAAGGTCGTTCTAATCCACTGTTGAGCATTTTCAGAAGAGTATGTTCAGATAGCAGAGCCTTAGTTTGCAGCATTTCTTGCTTGTCTGTACTTCGAACTCTGAAAACACAACGCTTGATAGCTTGACAGCGCTTGCAGTTGCTTTGCTTCTTTTTCATTCGTTTCACATTCCTTAAAAAACACTGTTAAGAACGAGTATTAGTATAATTGTTTGATTAATGCAACTAAGAATTATTCTTATTTACATATTTTCAGAATTTTAGTAATAATCGTTCTTAGTCATTAGTTTTGGAACTTCGCTCAATGGAAAAAAATTTTACGTCTGCTACTTTTCCTGCTCGTAGACGCCGAGATATCTGGGAATTATCAACCCATCACCACTGTTCAATCGTTGGCACTTGCTTGACTATTGGCGAAGCTCGCGCAATCGGAAAAAGAGTTGGCGCACGTTGCCCAAACCCAGATGATTTGGATTCAACCATTCACTCCATATTGGTTCGAGAAAGTTCGACAAAAAACACAGTGTCTGTTCTTCTAAATAAAACTCTGAACAAAAAATATGAGAGTTCAATCAGAATATTTAAGAGATGCAAATCCGCTGAGGAAATTAAAAATTTATGGAGAGAATCCTTTGATTTTGGGAACATTCCAGGCCCTTATTGGGCGGCTTTAAGTCACCCTGATATTGATTACGAAGTCACAATCAAAATTTACTCGGATGTTCACATGCTATCTCATCTAGTTGGCTCATCAAATCGAGCAGACATCGCCCGATTGTCAGAGCTTGAGCTTGAGCTAGCTGATGCACTTGAAAAAAACGGATCTTTGATTTCAAGAAATCAAAAAAAACTGAAACAATTAAGGGATGAAATTAATTGTAATCAAGAAAAAATATGTAATCTGGAGAGGGAAAATTCCAACCTAAAGGTGAGACTGTTTTCAGATCCGCCCTCTCAATCAGTTGAGGAAATCAACAAAGAATTTAGTCAAGGAGTTCTGTTATCAGGTGAGAACTACCCCGCTTTGCTCTCTGAGCCTGTTCAAAGCGAGTCAAAAATTGTTCGCCATAATCTACGCCTTGTTGATGAAATTGAGAAAGCTAACGGTGAGAAAAGAGAACTACGATCGAAGTTTGAGGCTGCACAGGATGAGTTGGATGGCGTTCAGGCTGAATTAGAGTCAGCAAACAGCTTCATTCAGACGTTTATCTCAAAAAATAATTCTGATGTTCCAAAGTGCAATTTATATGGGAAATGTATTCTCTATATCGGCGGTCGCGAGGGTAACATTTGCCGTATGTGCGATCTAGTAAATAAAATGAATGGTCGCCTGATCCACCACGACGGTGGTAAAGAAGACTCCCTCACAAAACTAAAGGGAGCAATTTCTTCGGCTGACGCTGTGATTTTTCCAGTAGATTGCGTCAGTCATTCAAGCGCACTCGAAGCAAAGAAATTGTGTAAGAAAATGGTAAAGCCGTATATGCCGATACGGTCATCAAGTCTTAGCTCACTGGTGACTGGTTTGGCAGAATTCAAATTTGATGACAACAATCGTAACGATAAAGAAAAAGAGTCTAATAAACCTTGATTTGTATGCATCTACATGACACATCGCCGTGCTTTTTGCCATATACTTCGAGTTTATGGCTCGTCAGCTCAAAACCCATCTTATCAGCTATTTGCGATAAAAGTGCTGTTAACTCTTCGCTTTTAAATTCATGTATTTGGCCGTTTTCGGTGTCAACGAGATGCTCATGTTGGTCGCGAGCTGTTTCGTAGTGAGATTTGCCGTCACCAACATCAACTTTCTGTACAAGGCCGGCACGTTCAAAGACTCCGAGTGTTCGATATATCGTTGCCAGTGATATAGTTGAGTCGATTTTATTTGTGCGCTCATACAGCAGTTCCGCGTCAGGGTGATCATAGGATTGATCCAATGCCTGGGCGATCGCCTCACGCTGGCTTGTCATGCGTAAGCCAGCGTCAATACATTTTTGCAGCATCATTTCATCCATCGCCGCGTCCATTCACGCCAAATCAAAGTTAACCCAAACAATCTTTCTAGACTGCCGGGACAAGTAAATCGAAATTATAGTATATGGTGTCCCAGTCAAAGAGGCAAAACACAAATACATAGTTTTCTCTCTTATTTTAAATCGCCTAATCTTCTTTTCACCACGCCAACCTCAGAACCAAGGTTCAAGACCGCAGCACCTTTCCCCGACATCAGCCCCCACCCCCTATCAGATATCCAAATCTGACTCGGAAACGACTCCAGTAACACCGGTCCATGGTCCTCGGTTAAGGCAAGGTTGCAGGTAAGGTTTTGACACTTGACTATATGTGATAATATGCTAAGGTGTTGATATTATTGCGTTCATTCGCAAATTGGCGCTCAGTTTGTACAACACTCAGAAATCTGAGGGTAATGGAATGAAGGTGTACATGTAGGTGTCTTCTACGATGACAATAAATGTACAGCCCCATCCGTGGTCATAGGTCTCACATAAGTATATATTCATTTAAAAATACACAGATTAGCTAAAATAGCTGTTAACCATTTTAATCAGCCATTCAGCCTTATAGACAGACTGCAGCATTTGAATGAGTCAAATAAGTGCCTGAACATTGCTAATGACCCTGTGTGAGTCACTTAAAGTCATTGAGAGTTTACCAACACCCTATCTGCATCACCTTGCGCCTCAGGTGGCTGTTATATTTGGCTGAGCAATTCCTGCTTTTTTTCTTCGAATTCCTTTTCACTCAGAATTCCATCCTCTCGAAGCTTGGACAGCCTCTCAATTTTTGCAAATACATCCTCTGAAAAATTATTTTTGTCTTCGTCAACTCCAACATTTTCTTTGGTTATTTTTTCAGTTAGTGCAAATTTATTTCTAACTTTGTTATTTCGCAGACAATCTTCAAATTCAGCACATTTTTTTGCGGCGGCGACGGAAACGTGGTGATTGAGCAAAGCTACCGCTTGCATTTCCAATCGAATTTGAATATCGCCATGTTTTTCGTCGTTATAATCGATTTGAATAACAGTCTTAAGATCTTCTTTTATACCCAGAGCTTGCACGAATTGAACATCAATAATATTTTTGTATTGAATTGCGGCACCGCTAAACCAGTCTTGTGACGCAGCCGTCGGCTTTAATTTGAAATAGTCATCAAAAACTTCAAGTTTGATTAAAGATAAATTTACACCAATATCAGTGCGGGTCATGTCTG
>CAJWLM010000045.1 GCA_913043025.1 uncultured Rhodospirillaceae bacterium | reverse complement strand
GGGCGTAGCGTAACCCCTTGTAACTCCTTGTAGTTTTGCAAACACCCTGTAACCCTTTATTTCCCGTGCCTTTTTGAACCGAATTTCAACTAAATACTTGATTTCATTGCAAAAACAGGTATAGATTGGTTCATGTCGGAGCGTGGCGCAGCCTGGTAGCGCGATATACGCGGATGCAATGATTTCAATGACTTAGCTGAAATTGGTCCCTTCTTGCTGACACATCAAAACTACATAAAGTTACGTCTTGCCAACAAAAAACGACATAAGCCGAATCTTCGGGCAAAATAAAACCCCGAATCAAGGGGGGAGGGGGTGTTAGGTTTTGGCGGGGAGCGTTTAAACCATTTGTTTCTTTTGCCCTTGTTCTAACAATTTTTTGCATACCACTCGATTAACTCTCGCTTTCGGCGTAGCACTAATATCAAATAATTATAGTCTTCATATTGGCAAGAGGCTGAATGTTTGGCCTCCGCCCCCCAGCTCCATTCTTTTTCCACAAATTGAACAATGTTATCCATCTCAGTCTTACAGAAGCATATATGATCAAGAACGATTTATTGTAATCAAAGTTGGCGGTCACCGAGCACTGGTTCAATTGCTGTGCGTGCCGAACGTTTGAGCATCGCGTTGTAAAAGGGCATGAGCCTCTCAGCGTGGTCATTAATTTGTTTAAGATTTTTTTTACTCTCTTTCATGGCCTCAACAATCTCAGCTCGGATAGAGTCCTCATCTATCGTCAGAAGTTTCCCATCGCGCATTACTACTTGGCCAGCTACCATAGTCATTCGCACCGACGCTCCAGTCTCGCAAAACAAAAGCTGACGACGAATATTATTGAGAGGGGTGAACGCAATCGAGTTTAAATCCAAAAGAATTAAGTCAGCTTCATACCCCGGGGCAATAACACCGATACGATCAGCAAGTCGTAAGGACTTGGCGCCGCCATTTATTATACATTTTAAGATTTCGGGAGCTTTAGGCCAGCGCTCCCAATCTGAGCTTGATATACGGCTAAGCAGTGCTGCCTGCTTACCAGCAAGCCACATATTGGAGCTATCATCTACCGCTGCCTCATCGGTTCCGATACAAATTGGAATTCCTGCATCGCGAATTGCCTCGTATGGCATAATGCCCGATCCTATTTTCAAATTGCTTATCGGGTTATGGCAAACAACACAACCAGACTGAGCCATAGCAGAAACATCCCTCTCATCGATCCAGATTGAGTGTATTACAACCTTTCTCTCATCAAGAGCTCCAAGGTCACTAACGTATTGGATAAGTGACTTTCCAAATTTTTCTTGTCCAAGCACACGTTGTAGGCGCGTTTCCAGAATATGGATATTGAAAGGCAGATCATGACGTTGCGAAAGGTCAGTGAGCGCAAGTAGGTATTCACGGCCAACCCTTTGTGGCGCTGAACAGGAAGTTGAGCAATGCAGTCTTCCATTTGCTTGCCCATGCCAACGCTCGATGAAGTCACTATAAATTTGTAATAACTCACGATCACTTTGCCTGGGTGCAGATTGCATGGCTGCGATCTCTTTCTCCGGCAGCAACTCTTTGAGATAAGGATATTTGTCATATTCAATCAAATTTGGTTGGTCTATTGCGACAGTCGCGCGCATACCAACATCGGCATAAGCCGACATTATTGCATCAATATTTTCTTGTGTGGGCGTTGGGTTGAAAAATGCATCATCATGCACACTTGTTACCCCAAGCTTTAGCATTTCGATTGCGCCTAAAATAGTGCGTAGGTAATTAATACGACCATTCTCGGGCGTATCCCCCATGGGAGGGACCTCAAAAAGCATGAAAATCTCTAGAGGAGCATCGTCAAGCGCTCCTTTAAGAAAGTTCGCAGGTGAGTGTAAATGAGAATTTATCAGTCCTGGCATCAAAAGGTGGCCCCGAGCTTCAATTACTTCCAGGGTACCGGGCGG
The DNA here is from genome assembly GCA_913043025.1 of uncultured Rhodospirillaceae bacterium. Taxonomy (GTDB): domain Bacteria; phylum Pseudomonadota; class Alphaproteobacteria; order UBA8366; family UBA8366; genus UBA8366. Next base: position 6,071 of record CAJWLM010000045.1, on the reverse strand, counting down.
TGGAGTAATATTTGGGCCAACTGCGATAATTTTGTTACCCTCTATAAGCACATCTGCCTGTGAAAGCTCGCGGTCATCAGTGTCGAAGGTAAGAATACGTGCATCTTTAATTAGAATTGACATTAAATAACTCCAGGTTACCACAAATACAGTCGCTAAAAGCGGTTACTTTCTTGAATTAGCCTGATAATTAATAGTGGCGCGGGCCCTTGGATCCAGCGCGTCTCTTAGCCCATCTCCCACCAAATTACATGCGACAACAAGTAAGGTCAACGCGGCTCCTGGAAGTGCTGCAACATGTGGAGCAATTAATAAGACGTTGCGACCTTCAGATATCATAACGCCCCATTCCGCAAGTGGAGGCTGCACTCCTAGCCCAAGAAAAGAGAGCCCAGCAGCAGTCACTACAATCGAGCCAAGAACGGTTGCACCGTAAACAATTGCGGCAGGTGCAACATTCGGAAGAAGTTCGACAAACAGAATTGTTCGAACGGGTGTTCCAGAAGCCCTCAGTGCCTCAATGTAAGGAAGTGCGTTTTGGGATGCCGCAGCCTGATACACAATCCTAACGTAATACGGTAGTAAGACTATTACCAATGAGATAAGCAGATTAATTATCCCCGCACCGAGGGAGGATGTAACTAGAATCGCCAACAGAGCCATAGGAAAAGCGAACAAAACGTCCATCATTCTCAATATCACTACCCCTAGCCGCTCGTACCACGCGGCCAACAGTCCAAGCGGAAGTGCAACTAAAGCTCCAATTATTACAGGTGTTACACCTGTAATAATTGTCAATCGAGTACCATGAATGATCCGTGAAAGAATATCTCGGCCTTGATGATCAAGCCCAAGAAGATGCCCTGAGGTGCCAGGAGGCGAAAGTCTCAAGGAAGGTATTGCGTCATTTGAACCAAAAGGTGCAATTAGTGGCCCCAAGAAAGCCACAAAAATTAATACAAATAGCAACAGAAGCCCTATCGATGCCGACCTATCACGTCGCAAGGTTCTTATTACCTCGCTAAGCTGAGAATTTCTAAAAATTGATAAAAGCCTCATCCACGCCTCCTTGGATCTAGCACAATCGCTAAAATATCAGCAAGCAGGTTTCCGATTACGAATACGATTGCTATGGCTAGGACGCAGCCTTGCACTACTGGAAAGTCACGTTGAAGGATTCCTTGATACAGTTGGAGACCAATTCCTGGCCAGTTGAAAATTATTTCGGAAAATAAAGCACTGCTGAACAAAAAACCAATTTGTAAACCCGCAATAGTGACGAAGGACGGTAAAACATTACGCATTGTCTCTACAGTGATAATACGTCCCTCTGAATGACCGCGTGCCCGAGCTGCTTGAACATAGGGTTCACCCATCTCATCTATAAACGCGCTACGTGTGACACGGGCTACAACAGCCAACGAAGATACCGCGGTCGTTACAGCGGGAAGAAACAAGTGTTTAGCAACGACATAGACCGTTGCATCATCCGCCATTGCCCCTACCCCTGAAATAGGAAAAATCCGGAGCTGGAGTCCAAATACAATAAGTAAAATAATACCTAGGGAGAAGGGCGGTAAACTTGCTAGAAACAGCATCAATAGGGTAATTAACCTGTCAAGTAGAGACCTATGGTGACCGCCAGAAAGTGCAGCAAATAAAAGACCAAAAGATACTGTTAAAGCGAAGCTAGCTCCCATTAGTAAAAGTGAAGCCCAAATTTTGTCGGATATTACATCAGACACAGGTACGCTCAACGAAATTGAGCGCCCAAGATCGCCCCTAAGAAGGGCCACCAGCCAATCCCAAAATTGAATAAAAAGGGGCCGATCCAAGCCAAGTTCTTGTCGGAGTGCCTGGACACGCTCCTCTGTGGCACCTAAACCAAGTATTGTTCTGGCGACGTCACCAGGCGAGAAATGTAAGGCCGCAAAAACAACAAACGATACACCAAGCAAAACCAAAACGGTAGCAAAGATGCGGTTCACTATTAAGCGTGTCATTTATGATAATTCTCAATTCTGAATAAAAAGCGCGCCCACTTAGGGCGCGCTTTGAGACTTTAATCTTTGTAAACACTCGTATAATCGGCCCAATGCTGGGGCGCAAGCACAAACCCCTTAACTTCTGGGCGCATGGCGTAAACCTGAATTGGGGTATACAGGGGAATGAAGGCTACGTCCTCAGTCACAATATCCCTGATTTCATGCAGAATTTTCACCATTTCGGCTTCGCTTGATGTAGCACGAGCTGAGGCCAACAACTTGTTCATTTTTGGATTTTCATAGTAACCGCTGTTAAAGCCGTTAGGCGGTTGCGCCGTTGTCGGTAAGATAAGGTCAAGCCAAAAAAAGCCTGTTTCGCCCCAAGAAACCTGCATGCAGCAAGTACCTTCTCGCGTACCTTTGGCAAGCATATCCCAATATGTTCCATTATCAAATAATTCAATCTTAGCGCGGATACCAATTCTTCCAAGATCGCGTTGAAGCCATTCAGCGTCAGCGCGTGTGTTCACATCTCCGCCTCCCCCCATTGTCCAGTCAAGGCGGGTTTCAAAGCCATTTGGGTATCCAGCTTCAGCCAAAAGTTTTTTGGCGCCTTCGGGGTCATACGCAAAATCGCGATATTCAGGATCCCAACCTGGACCACCGTAATTAAGGATACCATATGCTGGGGTGGCTGTTCCCCGCCGTAGATATTTGGTCATACCTTCACGATCGATCGCCATCGCCATTGCGCGGCGGACGCGGACATCCTTTAGCGGCCCTTCGCGAAAATTAAGCCAAATTGGGTAGATGGTCGAAACTGGACCTTTAACCAACGTGATGCCCTGCGCCTCAAGATATTCTAATGAGTCAGGCGAAGGTGTAGAAATCATATCCAGCTCACCAGTAAGGAGTCCGAGTTCGCGAGTGGTAACTTCTGGTATCCCGCGTAGTATAAGCTTTTGAAATTGAGGAACCCGTTTTTCATCCCAGTAGTTATTATTCTTGATCAATACTGTTTCGACACCAACTTTACGCTCACCAAACTTGAATGGCCCAGTACCTACAGGGTTCGTATTTATACCGTCATTACCATATTTGCGAACAGCAGCAGGACTTATCATTCGCGGAGTACCCGATCCACCTGCAGAGAGTCGCCTGAGAAATTCAGCATTCGGCTGTTTTAATTTTATTTCAAAAGTATAATCGTTTACTATCTCGTAACTCTCAAGATCGCCCCACACCCAACTAAGTAACCCAACAGATCCAGGCTGATGAAATTCAAAATCTGGGTTGGTCATACGATCAAGATTAAATTTAGCGGCTTTAGCATTCCATGGCTCACCATCATGGAAAGAAACACCTTCACGTAACTTAAATGTATAGGTCTTTTTATCAGCACTAATCTCCCAGCTTTCGGCCAAGGCAGGCACAATGGGCGGTGTTTTAACACCAACCGCGAGCAAATCCTCTGCCACGAAACCTTCATACATATGCAGTAGAGCTTTAAAGGTATTCCATGTGGTTGATATGTGTGGATCGAGGCGAGCAAGATCAGCTTCGATACCGATCGTAAGGGTATCTTTTGCAGCCGAAGCTGGCGAAGTGAGTGTGACGGCTGCAAGCGCTATTGCTAGGAAACCGTTCAAAAATTTATTCTTAGCCTTGCATAATCTCTTTTTAGCAAAATTAATCATTGGGTTTCTCCTCTAAATGAGAACGTAACTCGTAGTTTTGTAGATAGATTGTGTCGTTGGGTTTTGTAAAAAACCTTAAAACTTGTCCGTAAATGCTTGGAACCTTTAACCGATATTGCCGATGTGGTGGTCCATGTGAGCAACCTATAATTTTAGACCTTTCTGTGTTGGTAGTTAATCCAATCATCTGTTTTCTCCTTTCTGTTGGATATACTTAGTAAGTTTCCTCAGTCTTCGTTTCGGCTTCTAAACAGCTCCCAATTCGGTGGCTCACTGAGGCTTAGAACACCTTGAAGAAGGCTTTTCGTGTATGGATGCTCAGGTTCATTAAACACTGTGTAGCTACTACCACTCTCAACGATGCAACCTTGGGACATTACCGAGACTTCATCTGCCATGAGGTTGACTAGTTTCAAATCATGGGTAACAAAAAGATAAGTAAGGTTTCGGTGGTCTTGCAGCTCAAGAAGCAATTCAAGGATTTCAGCTTGAACAGATACATCTAAAGCTGAAGTGGGTTCATCAAGAATAAGAAATTTTGGCTCTAGGGCTAATGCACGGGCGATAGCTACCCGTTGACACTGACCGCCTGATATTTCACCGGCGAAGCGATTTTTGAGACCGGTGTCCAGTCCAACATCGTTTAGTAACGTCTCTACACGATCATTTAACTCAGCGCCATGAACACCAGCATTTTCAAGGGGACGCATGAGATTAGCCGCAATAGTCCGTCTAGGATTTAGTGACAATTGTGGATCTTGGAAAACCATCTGGAAGCCGTGGCGTAAATCAATGAGTGATCGTTCTCTGAGGTCGGCTAAATTTTTTCCATCGAAAAACACCTCGCCTGAATCAGGAGTTATTAACCTAATTAGGAGCCGTGCTACCGTAGATTTTCCAGATCCAGACTCACCAACTAGTGCTAGCGTTTTGCCCGTGTCTATGGAGAGACTGACTCCGTCAACTGCTGTGACATAATTCGATCGACCGAACCTGCTTGTTCGAAATCGTTTATAGAGTCCTTCAGCCAACACTAGAGGCTTCCCAGTCGCAATACCACATCTCGTATTATTGTTTGATAATGACGAAGTTACTTGGTTTTGGTTGATGGATTGCTTAGACCTCTCTTGAATTTTTATCGTATCTGGAAATGCTTTCAGCAAAGCTTTTGTATAAGGATGACTTGGTTGCCTTAAAATTTTATCGGTTTCGCCAGTTTCTTTCACCTCGCCATCTTTAATAACTACGACGCTGTCAGTTATTGCACGAACAACTGAGAGGTCATGGGTTACTATAATAATCGATAATCCGAGGTCATTTCGAAGACGGCGTAAAAGGGCAAGGATCTCAAATTGCACCGCTGCATCAAGCGCGGTTGTTGGCTCATCAGCAATCAAAAGCGATGGATCGTAAGCTAAGGCTAGCGCAATTGCTACCCTCTGGCACATCCCTCCTGAAAGTTGATGAGGAAAGCTGTTACAGACACGTTCGGGGTCCTTAAAGCCCATCGGGGCAAGAAGTTCTTCAATGCGTTGGCGGGTCTCTGCAGTTTTTATGTAGGGATAGCGTTTATGCAGGATAGCTAATATTTGATCTCTGACACGTAAAGCAGGATTGAGCGAAGCTCTCGGTGTTTGCGATACAAATCCAATCTGGCGCCCTCTCAGTCGAACGACTTCTCGCCTGTCCAAATCGGATAAATTTGAGCCATTAAAGTAGATGGATCCGGCGGTAACACGCCCAGGTGCAGGTATTAAACGCAAGACAGACAAGACGGTTATGGACTTGCCCGAACCGCTCTCACCCACTATGCCAACGATTTCACCTCTTTTTATCTCAAACGTAAGTTTGTCACACGCCGTGATAGCTCCATTGCGAGAGGGGAACTCAACACAAAGTCTATCAACGGTAAGTAGAGGCTCGAGAGTATCAGAGTGATTTTGTGAACCTCTGTATTTTCCTTTTTCTACAAATGTCTCTTCTATTGAAGCATCTGGGTTATTAATCATATTCAACACCGCAACCATCTCTGCGGCACGCCAACCTTAAGCATTTAATTAATCTTATGCTTGCGCTACTAAAATACTATTACAGGTCAACACAGACGGCTCAAACTACAATCCGGCAACCCTTGGCTCTGTCTCTACAAGAATTGTGCCAAAGAGAAAAATTTGAAAATATCCATTAAAAACAATGGGATAAAACAAAAGAATTTTCGTGTTTTTTTTGTGTAAAAGATTAATTGCCTAAAAGATAATCGGAATAAAATAACTGCATAAAATTCAATCAGAGGGTATTTTTCCTTTTCGCATCGACATTTACCTTTTCCTTTTGGGTGACACACGAGAAAAAAAGAGAAAAGCGGGCGTAGCGTAACCCCTTGTAACTC
>CAJWLM010000044.1 GCA_913043025.1 uncultured Rhodospirillaceae bacterium | reverse complement strand
CACCATTGATTTTATGAATAACGAGGAGGGACCTGGAACACGTGCCGCAGTTGAATTAACTCTTGCCTCTGCTAAGGCCTTCCAAGGTGCACTTAACCGCGCGATTGAACAGGCTGAGAAAGAATTAGCAGAAATTAGTAGCTAGAGGAAACTATTAACGAAGTATTCCCACCATATAAATAACAAAGAAGTGAGATGCAGTAATGCTCAAGGGTCCAAAAAAGTCATATTTTCGGAGCTACTTCATTACTATGCTTAACCACAAGTTTTGTTTGAGGAAGCCTAGGATATATTTATAATAACCATTGCCCTGCCGTCTTTTATACCAGGCATCGTCTTAGACTTTTGGGATGTTTGAGCTCTTTAATAAAAAAGAATTTATAAGCGAGGAAAGTCATGACATACACCGTTATTGCCGGTTGCGCCCGCACTGGGCAGTTAGGTATCGGAATTGCCACGTATTCGCTGGCCGTTGGTGGCTACTGCCCCGCTATTCGCGGTGGCTTAGGTGTTGTATCTACTCAGGCCTTCGTAAACCTAAAACTTGGTAATTTAGCACTGCGATTGATGGATCTGGGGTACAGTCCGGACAAAGTAATGTCCGAACTGGCCGAAGATGATCCTGACTTCAGTTACCGACAAGTTGGAATCGTTAATGCGGAAAACGCAATTTCTGTTCATACTGGCAGTAATACACGGCCATGGGCAGGTCACCTGACGGGGGATGATTATATCGTTATGGGTAACGTCCTTGCAGGCGAAGAGGTGGTACAAGCTATGGCTGAGACTTTTGAAAAAAAGGAGCAGTTAGATTTGGATGAGCGTCTACTGGGCACTTTGGAAGCTGGACGGGACGCTGGCGGCCAGGCAACCGCCGATGGCACCCATCTGAACGAGAGATCCGCCGCAATTATTATTCATGGTCACAGGGATTTTGGGCATATCGACTTGCGGGTGGATGCTAGTGAGGCGGCCGTAGACGAATTGCGCCGTGTCCATGGTACCTACAAACCCTTTATTCCTTATTATGAGATGCGCCATCATCAGCCGCAAGATGCGCCGCCCCAAGATATCTGGGCACGAGACAATCTTTAAGAGCTACAATATTCATGTGGAGTTAACTATCTAAGATGGAAACCGGCATTGATTTTCAGGCTAATTATTTTTAAGCCACATTTGCCTTTTCCCTCCAGTATCAAAGTCCATCGTTCAGTAAACGGGCCTCTGTGGTCATTTGGTTTATTTGATATTCTGTTTTTTACCTAATATTCTGTACTTTTTTCGCTTTCGAACTATATCGAGTGTGCGACCTGAGCGTACGCCTGGTTCGCTGTTATCCATTGGCGCGGTGGAAGTTGGAAGGTCATGGACAACAGTCTTGGCCGCTCTTAATAAAGAGCGGTATCGCTGGTTTCGAAGTCGTCTAGATTTATTTAGTCGATATCTTGTCATTTAGGCATGGCGTTTTGTCGCCTTGTTCGTTGTAAATATGAGGCTTAGAATGCTGTTTCAGTACTTACTGCTTACCCGCTTTATTGTTATAAACACGTTTTTTGGGGCGTTGGTGTTGGCTGCCTTCGGGCAGGGCTGGCTCGATACGATGATATCTGCTCGTTTGGCTGAATTAACTCTGATTATTTTGGCAGTGTTCCTTTATGGTCTTGCCGCTTGTGGTTGGAAGATTTGGCGCTTAACAGTAGAGTCGAATGGGTTAGCAAAAGAGAGCTTGCCCGACGATAACCCCCTTACGCGTTATTTGGATTATGTAGAAGCTTCAGATTCGCAAAGTCGGGCGCTGCAGGCGGGCACCCTTCGCCTTGAATTAACTGATCGCATTGTATCTGTGAGGCATATAGCGAATACTCTCATTTTTCTTGGTTTGATTGGAACCGTCATTGGCTTTATCATTGCCCTCTCAGCGGTTGACCCAAATACTGCTGCTGATGCCGAGAACGTTGCTTCCGTCATCGCCACGCTGATCGGTGGAATGTCGGTGGCACTTAACACTACGCTGGTCGGCGCCACACTTTATCTTTGGTTGACCGTTAACTACCGGATATTGACTAGTGGTACTGTTAGCTTGATAGCCGAAGTGGTTTACACCGGAGAGCGTCGTGCATCAGCTTGACGAACTGGATGAAGACAATTGGGGCACGGTTTTCCGTGATGTTATTCTACTTGCATTGATTGGCTTCGTGGCCATGGTCATTATTATGTTGCCGCATATAAAACCGACCGAAGTGGAGACGCAGGACCATAAAGCGCCCGGTAACGTAATCGTTGAACTGCACTGGCCCAGCAATCAGCCGTTCGATGTCGATCTTTGGGTTAAGGCGCCCCGCGAGGCGCCGATCGGATTTTGGAACATGGGTGGCGAGACCTTTAATCTTCTGCGGGACGATCTGGGCTCTGAGGCTGATGTCACTAACGAGAATTACGAGATTAGTTATAGCCGCGGGATTCCTGCCGGTGAATATATTGTAAATGTGCACCAATACGGCCCATTGCCAATTGGTACACTTGTTAATGCCAAAGTGGTCGTCAGTGTTAGGACGCAGTTGGAGGCTGCTCGCCAGATCCTTACCACTGATGTGGAACTGTCTCGGCAAGGGCAGGAGGAAACGGCTTTTCGGTTTCGCTTAGATCAAGAAGGTTCTCTCGTGCCGGATAGCGTCAACAAGCTCAGTCGGCGCCTAGTAACTGAGGAATAACGCTATGGATATTTTGTTTTTTATGTTTTTGGCCGCTGGCGCTACCGCTGTTGGATTGGCTATGCTGGCAATTTGCGCTCCTCGCCCAACGCGGGTGCGGGTTATTGCCAGCTGTGTTGTGGTTTTATTCCTACCGACGGTTTATTTCCAATTCACTGAGTTGCTCTCCAAGCCGAAGCCAATTGCCTTTGAATGGTACGAGCGTGAGCGCGCCACAGTAGAAGTGTTGGCAGTTAACTTGCATGAAGGTGAAGCAATTTATCTATGGCTTCGGTTTCCCGATAGCCGTGAGCCTCGCGCCTATGTTGCGCCATGGAATGTTAAAGTAGCAGAGAAGTTTGAAAAGGTCTTAGAGGAAGCTGTTAAACAGGATGGTAAGGTTGAGATGCGGGACCCATTTTCAAAGCGCAGCTTACAGGATTGGGGCGATTTATCGGTGGAAATTATCCCGCCTCCAATCCCACCAATGAAACTGCCGCAAATTCCTCCACCGGTGAGAAAAATCTAGTTTCACAGTCAAAACAAGTCTTCGCAATTAAAATAACTTAGCATGAGTTAGTTCTTGTAACATTGAAAATTTACAACATTTTCTCAAAATCTACCATTCGTTAGCTTTAATCGCGCCTAAAATCTCAAAACGATTTCCACCGCGAGGTTGTATTATATAGCTGATCCCCATGGGTTCGGGATAAATGCCCGTAGCAGCTTCGAAGGGATCATCATGTGCAACTATAACAGTATTCTTACCCATTTCAGGTATCCGAGATAAATAGGGTGTAATAGTTTCTTTCATTTTTTGGACTTGAGAGTCCGTGTAATCTTCAAAAGGTAGAAAATTTAAATTCGGATCTTTTAAATACTGATTAAATGCCAACCAAGCGGTTTGCCAAGCCCTAAAATATTCACTAGTGATCACCTTTTCTATTGGAATTTTATAGAAATTGAAAGCATGGCCTATGTGTACGGACTCATGCCAACCTTTTTCACTCAGTACTCTCTGTGTGGATCCATTATTTACGTCGGCTGTAACTTGGTCAGCATAATCTTTCTCTGTAGACGCGTGCCTTATATATACTATTAATCCACCCTCCTGCAATTTCGATATCAAGTCATTCTTTGTAGCCCCAGCAAAGGTGTTATTTTGAAGAGATAAACTTATTAAACACGCTAAAAAAAATATCAAACAGAAGCAGCCATTAATTCGCATTTTTCTTTCCTTCTCTTTATCATTTAAAGAAAGTTTATATTGAAAGATATATTGCAAACGATTCGCATTTGCAATAAATTCCTGACAGTGTTTTCAAACTTAAATGATGCTAAACACTTATGCGGCGAGACTAAAAATTTGGTGTGCAAGCTGTTGCCCGACACTGCGGCCTTATATTAAGGTATAAAGCAAAAAAATGACCGAAAAAAAATTTACTACCCACGACATAATTATTTGTGGTGGGAGCATGATAGGCGCGGCCACTGCTTTACAACTTGCGTCTTATGGTATTCGTGTTGCTCTGATTGAAAGTGCCTCGGTAAAAAAATTTTCACCCAATCAGCCTTTTGATCTTCGTGTCTCAGCACTCAGCCCACAAACAATTTCTCTGTTAAATTCAATAGGGGCCTGGGAATATGTGCTGAGGAAGCGTTGTTATCCTTATCGCCGATTACGAGTTTGGGAAAAATCAGGTTTTGGTGATGTCACCTTCGAAGCGCATCAGATCAACCGCGAAGAGCTTGGTTTTATAGTTGAAAACAGAATAATACGGATTGCTCTCTGGGAACGAATTTCTGAGATTGCCAAAATAGATGTATATTGCCCGGCTAATTTTAACAAATTCGCATATCTCAATAATGTAATCAAAGTAACACTCGACGATGGTAACCAACTATCGGCAAAGCTATTGATAGGTGCTGATGGCGCTAATTCAGCGGTTCGCGAGGCCTCGCAAATAAAGACGTCGCGATATGATTATCATCAGTCATGCTTGGTGGCTTCTGTTCGTGCACCATCAGCCACAAAAGATATTACTTGGCAACGCTTTCTAAAATCAGGACCTCAAGCCTTTCTTCCAATATCCCCGCTAGATGCCTCTTTAGTGTGGTATCATAAATCTGAATTTATACGCGATTTAGCCAAACAAGATAATGCTAAACTCGCTAAAAAAATCATGCATGCTTTCCCAAAAGAACTCGGTGAAATCGAGGTTCTATCTAAAGGAAACTTTCCATTATACAAACAACATGCATATAGATATGTTGGCCGAGGTGTCGCATTGATTGGGGACGCAGCTCACACTATAAATCCGCTCGCAGGTCAAGGCGTAAATCTAGGTTTTCAAGATAGTGCTTGTCTTAGTCAGGGTATCAAAATGGCAATGGCTCAGGGGCAAGACTGGTGGTCAGAGGAGGTACTAAACAGGTACCAAAGACAAAGACGTGTAAGTAATAGTATAATGTTGCATGCCATGGATGCCTTTTATTATGGGTTCAGTAATGATTTTGGGCCTTTGAAATTTGCACGGAACTCGCTGTTGAGCTTTGCGAAGTTCCCATTCTTAAGTCAGGTAATCATCAGGTATGCGTCTGGCATGAGCCCTATATCACCAACAAAAAGCCGCAGCGACATTACCTAGAAGGAAAAATAAACTGGATTCGTTATTTCAATACTCCACGCGTAAGAAAAATACCTATGAAAATATTTTATTGTTTTGAGAAAGAGTGCCAATGAGTTCTTCAAATAAGATTACTGCATTAAATTTACCTATGGTGAACCCTCTTCCCAGTGACACCCAGAAGTATTTTGATGTTTGTCAGGAAAAGCTAGGACTAGTTCCAAATGTTCTTAAAGCGTTCGCGTTCGATATCGATAAACTGAATTCGTTCGTGTCTATGTATAACGAACTAATGTTATCAGAGAGCGGTCTCAGTAAACTCGACCGCGAAATGATCGCTGTTACTGTTTCTTCGATTAATAAATGCTTTTATTGCCTCACTGCACATGGTGCGGCAATACGACAAATATCTGGTGATCCAAAACTTGGAGAGATGATAGCGATGAATTACAAGGTAGCTCCGCTCACCAAGAGGCAACGAGCGATGCTTGACTTCGTCGAAAAGGTCACGTCTAAAAGTTCAGATATACAAGAGTCAGACCGCCAATTACTTAGAGAATATGGATTCAGCGATCGCGACATTTGGGACATTGCTAATGTGGCAGCTTTTTTCAATATGACAAACCGACTATCGAGTGCCGTTGACATGAAACCAAACGATGCATACCACGGGCAATTCCGATAGTGTATTACAGTTCTTAGTGGATGCTAGATAAAAAAATTAATGGGCTGACCATGTACGAGAGGACTTTGTCCCGATTTTGAGATGCCCGTCTCACTCTAGAGTTTAAAATGTGTTTACAGTAAATGCTACAGACCTTAACGACAACATACGTAGGCATGACCTATTAATATTCGTACTAAGCGAACGCTAAAAAAAACAATAGCCGACTATATGCGGCTATTGTCTTAATCGGTTTTCTAGTTGGGCATTAAAACTTTATCAATGACATGTATCACGCCGTTTGACGCCATGATGTCCGCTTTGACGACTGTTGCGTTGTTAATACGAACCCCATTTGTGCCGTTGATATTTAAAGAACCGCCTTGAACGGTTTTTGCCGTTAACATTTTTCCGGCTATGGCCGAAGACACCGTCTTACCAGGAACGACATGGTAAGTTAGTATCGCAATCAACTTTTCCTTATTTTCGGGTTTTAACAGTGATGCAACTGTTCCTGCTGGAAGTGCCTTAAATGCATCATCTGTCGGTGCGAAAACAGTGAACGGGCCGCTTCCCTTCAATACACCTGCCAGCTCGCCAGCCTTTAGTGCAGCAACTAATGTTTTAAACTGGCCTGCGGAAACCGCCGTATCGACGATGTCGTTTTTTGTGTAAGACATGGCCGGAGTGATGACAAAAACAGAAGACAGTGCCATGAGTGCTGTCATCCAACCTATAATTAATTTTTTCATTTCAATTCCTCGAGTTATTGGTAAGTGCAGTTACGCATGGAAATCTAATGCGGATCACAAACGATGTGATTATCGCTTTAACGGCTCCTAATACCTCATAGAGGGATGCAATAATTTCAATAACTTAGCTATGATTGGTCCTTTTTTCTGACACATCAGTACCGCGTATCAACACAAGATCTTGAAAAGCACAAAAGGTTGACATTTAAGAATATTGCTTCGTCACATGGGTTTATGAAAAAAGCCTTCAAGAAGCATCCTTTTCTTCTTGGAATACTATCGGTTTACCAAAACGGCTAGAAGACCACCCAGCTCTTGGCTTCGCCGGCATATTCCGCACCGGGATTACCGCTGACAGTTGTGCGCCACATGAGGCGTTGATGCTGCTTTGCGTCAAACCAAGTGGCGGCATGGATCAGAGTCCGATTGTCATAGATCACGAGATCGCCCTTGTCCCAATCGTGAACATAGACGTATTCGGACTTCGTATAATGTGCCATCAACTCATAAAGTAGTTTTGCGCCTTTTCCGTCGGGCCCAGGCTCCATGCCGACGAAGGGACCATCAATCCAATCCATTTGCCCGGCTTCGCAAAGATAGAGCGAATTTGCCCCTGTTTCTGGATGAATGCGGACAACGGGCTGGCGCTGCGGCTGGTCGCCCGGGCCGAGTTCCATTGGGGTTTCGCCGGCGCGAACCGCAACTTCGCCGCGCCCGACGCCTGGTTTTGCATGAATTCCGACCAGCGAATTAACTCGAGTTTTCATCTCTGACGATAGACCTTCGTACGCCGCAATCCCATTCGCGTAGAGCGTCTGCGCCTGGCCTTTCGGCGCCGCCACTACACAGAAGAACAGCGAAGCGTCCGGTGGTGGGCGGCGGTAGCTTTGATCTGTATGCCAGCCGCGGCGATGCGGGAATTGGGTGGGTAAACTGCCATCCGGGTTGCGTGGCGGATCGGGCTGGGGCGGTGGTATGCGGTCGGCCGGCGGGATATTAGAGACTACGAAAATTTCTGGAATTTCCGGATGCACGTTCTGATGCGCCATTCGCGTCTCGCGATAGCTCTCGACCTCAGTTCCGAAAATCCGGCTCAGGCGAAGCAAGAGTTCTGGTTCGTCCTCGAGTCCGTCCATCCCTTTGATCAGGAGGAAACCGTTGAATTGATTCAGGAGGCCGGGAAGGGCCGCTGGGCTGGCTTCCGCCGCAGAGACGATATCAACAACGTTCATTGGTACGGTCATGAGACCGCCGAAAGTAGCGCCCGGTAGGGCGATGACATCGAAGCTCATTTTAAACCCACTTTTTTATTTCAAATAAATGAAAAGTTCATCGACTT
>CAJWLM010000043.1 GCA_913043025.1 uncultured Rhodospirillaceae bacterium | reverse complement strand
ACACAGACTTAGCAGTGTCGAATATTCAAAATCTCGTTGAGGGCCTAGGATTAGAGTTAGAGACCGAGGTTATAAATTGGAAGGAGATGCGAGACTTACAGTTGGCGTTTTTTAAGTCTGGTGTGCCACACATCGATTTGCCGCAGGATCATGCATTTGTAGCCGCACTGTACAAGTATGCTGTGAAAAATGACGTTCCATACATTTTAAATGGATCAAATTATTGGAATTGGGGAGCAACGGGTATTAGTTTAAAGCGTCAAGAAGCAGTTGATTTTTCACATGTTGTTAATTCTGTTTGTGTGAAAAAGCTAACCCCTGTCGGCAGTGGTATAAATTCAATTGATGATCTTGCAGGAAAGCGTGTGGGTGTTACTAAAGCGAGTATCGAGGAGAGACTGCTAAATACAATGAATAAAGAGGGGAAGTTCAACCCTCCCGTAAAAATAATATCTTTTGATAAACACCCTAATGGTTTTCTGGGACTGCAGCAGGGTAAAACTGATGCACACGTTACTCTAGATGATGCACTTCACAGACTAAAAATGAAGGCGGCGGACCCGAGCAAGTGGGAGGTTACCGGACCAGACCTTTTTTGTATCAATCAGGGTATGATTTTACCTAATAATGATAGCAAATGGGCTGATACGGTTAACGGTGCCTTTTGCTATATGGTTAAAACTGGAATGTACAGAGAGATCTATGATGAGTGGTTCCAGGGGCCAAGTCCAAAAGCTGGATATGTGCGCGATCAATCAGCAGGTGTTCAGAGGCTTTTGAGTGACCAGTGTCCGTATAAAAGCGAAAATTTCATAAAGTAAATTTGTATTAGAGGACAGATAAGGCTCTGACGTGATTTGTGCCTTATCTGTTCTGTGAAGCACTTTTTTTGTTCTAATTCATATTATAAAAATAGAGCTTTATGGTGAGATATAATTTTTTTGATAAAGTTAAACCATGAATGATTTTAATTATGCTGAGCGGGTAAAAAAGATTAACCCTGCAATCTCTCAAGATCTAATTGCTAAAGTACGAGCGTTAAGGGCAGATGGGGTTGAGGTAATTGATTTTTCAGATCAGGGCGCGTCACCTGATGTAGCTCGGCAAGCAGCAATTCAGAAAATTAATATGTCCTCGGGCTCGAGCTATTCTGACACGCGTGGGTTGTCTGAGTTACGATATGAGATAGCCAGAAAGATGTTGATCGAGCAAAAAATAGAGGTAAACCCAGAGACTGAAGTCTTGGTAACGGTAGGAGCTAAAGAGGCAATTCTTTCAGCATTGCTTACTCTTGCTGACCATGGGGATGAAGTGTTAGTCGAAGATCCAGGTTATCTCGGTTTTGAGCCAATAATTCGTTTGGCAGGTGCGAAGCCAATAAGAGTTCCATTAATAAAAGAAAGCGGGTTTCGTTTTCCAGTGGAGGGCCTACGCCATTATATTACGGCAAGAACAAAGGTTCTACTGCTTTGCAACCCCCATAATCCTGGCGGTTATTGTTTGACCAAAAATGAACTGACTGAAATTGGAAAAATAGCGAAGGAAAATGGGTTAACCATTTTAGTCGATGAAGCATATGAGCATTTTGTTTTTGACGGACGTAAACACATAAGTTTGGCGAGCCTTCCAGGTATGGAATCTATCACTATTACAATCCAAACGATGAGCAAAATTTTCAATATGGGTGGGTGGAGAATTGGATGGGCCATTGGGCCAACTCATCTTATAAAGAAAATGCATTTGCTTCACACTCACGCGATCACCGCACCGACAACTTTCTCGCAATCAGGTGCGGCTGCTGCTTTATCAGCCGGCATTGCGGAAGGCAATCAGCCAATAGCAAATATTGTGGAGCGTTATGAGGCTCAAAGGGATGCTATGATTGAGGGTCTGGCGTCAATCCCAGGACTTTCGTGTCATGTCCCACATGGAACTTTTTTTGTGTTTCCAAATATTAGCAGGTTTAAAGCTCCACCCAATGGCATTAGTGATTTTCTTCTGAAAATTGGTCATGTTGCCACTGTGCCCGGATCAGCTTTTGGGCCGAATGGATCCGAGCATATAAGAATGGTTTTTAAGTGCGACAAGGCAACAATTCAAAAGGGTATAGCGCGTATGGCTGATGCTTTTGGTAAGCTCGAATATCAATAGTTTAGTCACTTAATTTATACGTGATTGGGAAAGAAACTCTATGAACTATGAATTTGATTGGTCTCTCCTTCTTGAGGAACCTAATTGGAGCTGGGTCATTGAAGGTATTGCTAATACTATTCAACTGTCACTGGTGGCTTGGGGATGCGCTTTAGTTCTTGGTGTTTTAATAGGCGCAATCCGAATGTCTAAGTCACGCACGCTTCGGTTTATAGGAACTACTTACGTAGAAATCTTTCGAAACATTCCTCTTTTAGTTCAGCTTTTTCTTTGGTTTTTTGTTTTTCCACTGCTTTTGCCAGATGATTTGATGAGAGCATGGAACAGACTTGATGGTGTTCCTTTTTTAACGGCTTTAATAGGGCTGTCTCTTTTTACCGCAGCTCGCATAGCGGAACAGATTCGTTCTGGGATTTCTTCAATACCGAAAGGACAGTTTCTCGCAGCTTACTCAACTGGATTAACTGAAGTGCAGACGTTTCGTCACGTAATAATACCCTACGCATTCAGAGTTATGATACCTGCCATTGCGTCGGAGTTTTTAACTATTTTTAAAAATTCCGCACTTACTCTCACTATTGGTGTAGCTGAAGTAACTGGGGCAGCAAAAACTATTGAGGCTTACACCTTTCGGGGTATTGAAGCCTATTCGGCCGCTTCATTGACTTATATGCTTACAACAGCGTCGGTTGTGATTTTTATGGGATGGTTAGAGCATGCACTTCGCATACCTGGCTTAATTGGGAAGCGATAGGGCGCTGGGCATGGATTTTTCAGTTATAAACGATAATATAGAATTCTTAATGCTGGGTTTGATGCGCAGTTTTCAACTCGCTATATTTACGATTGTCCTGAGTTTAACAATAGCATGCTTCATCGCGATTGGACGGGTAAGCAGTAAGCGCTCAATAAGATATCCATCTGCAATATTTGTAAATTTGCTGCGAAGTAATCCACTGATTTTAATTGTTTTTTGGTTTTTCTTTCTGGTGCCGTTGATTACTGGGAAAACATTGCCCGAGTTTCACACTGTACTTATTGCATTCGTTGTCTTTTTTGCAGCTTATTTTGCCGAGATTGTGCGCTCTGGCATTCAATCTGTTGGCTCGTCTCAGGTGAAGGCGGCCTTATCAACTGGTTTGACCTATTCTCAGTCCATGCGCTTGATTGTATTGCCGCAAGCCCTTCGAAACATGCTGCCGGCACTTGTAACCGAATGTGTGATCGTATTTCAGGGCACTACTATCGCTTACGTGATCGGAATGCGGGAATTTCTGCACAGCACATCGTTAGTTGCTGAACGAACAGTTCGCCCTGTGGAACTCTACCTTTTTGCAGCCCTAGTGTACCTTGTGATTTGTTTTACTGGTACCCGTTTGGCTCTTTTTCTTGAAAAAAATAAGGAATTGGCACGATGACATTACCTTTGGTTCAGATAAATAATCTATCGCTGCGGTATGGAAACTTTGTGGCACTAGATGATATCTCGATAGATTTCATGCCTGGAACTTGCGTCGTAATATGTGGC
This sequence comes from uncultured Rhodospirillaceae bacterium, assembly GCA_913043025.1. Classification (GTDB taxonomy): domain Bacteria; phylum Pseudomonadota; class Alphaproteobacteria; order UBA8366; family UBA8366; genus UBA8366. Next base: position 4,928 of record CAJWLM010000043.1, on the reverse strand, counting down.
CCCAGTGGCTCTGGAAAAAGTTCATTGCTTCGTTGTGTTAATCGACTTGAAGACTTTGGTACAGGTGACGTTATTTTTGATGGACAAAGTTTAAAATCGGCACACAACATCTCAAAAATTCGGTCGAATATTGGTATGGTTTTTCAGCATTTTGAACTTTACCCCCACTTATCAGTTATGAACAACATCACCCTCGCACCCCGATATGTAAACGGAATAAATCGTGATGAGGCTGAAGCGAAAGCCCACAAACTTCTTGAGCGTGTGGGGATATTAGATCAAGCAAACAAATATCCGGACGAACTTTCAGGTGGGCAACAGCAAAGAGCTGCTATTGCTCGAGCGCTTGCCTTAGAGCCCAAGTTGATGCTTTTTGATGAACCTACATCTGCACTTGATCCGGAAATGATCTCGGAGGTTTTACAGGTAATGCGTGATCTCGCTCGGAATGGAATGACCATGCTTGTAGTGACACATGAAATGGGATTTGCAAGAGACGTGGCAGATGAAGTTGTCTTTATGGATAAAGGCAAGGTGATCGAAAGAAACGCAAGCGGTAATTTCTTTGACAATCCGCAATCTGATAGAGCGAAGGAGTTTATTGATCGGGTGCTGCAAAAAATCTGACCTCCTATAGAATATTTTCACCATATAAATTAATAAAGTATTTAAAAACAGTATTTTGGGTAAATTTAATGAACCAAGTTATTAAATCAAAAAGTGTTAACAGATATCGTTTAGGAGTCGATATAGGTGGAACATTTACTGACATAGTTTTAACTAGTGATAGAAGGCCACCATTAGTTAGGAAGATATCTTCAACACCTGAGAACTATGCGTCTGCGGTTGCCGAAGGTATCGATGCCCTAATAAAGGAAGAGCAAATTAAGCCTGAAGAGATTAGCGATGTTGTGCATGCCACAACGGTAGCGACTAATGCAATCTTGGAGGGAAAAGGCGCTCACACTGGTTTAATAACTACGAAAGGTTTTAGAGATGTTCTGGAGTTTAGAAGGGTAAGGTTTCCTGAGCTTTATAATTTGAGTTATGTAAAGCCTAAACCGCTTGTTGAGCGTCGCGATCGCTTAGAAGTCATTGAGCGCATTTCCGCTGATGGGAGTGTAACGGTCAAATTAGATGAAACGTCTGTTGTCAATGCAGCTTCAAAGCTAAAAGAACGAGGGGTAACAGCAGTAGCAATCTGTTTGTTACATTCATACATCAACTCCTCCCATGAGAAACGTGTTGAAGAAATCATTCGTGATATTATGCCGACAGGCACTTTTATCTGCAGTTCTTATGATGTTTTGCCAGAAATAAGGGAATATGAAAGAACTAGTACAACAGTTGTAAATGCTTATTTGGGCCCTGTTCTAAGCCATTACCTTTTTCAGCTTCGAAAAAAACTAAATGATATAAAAGTATCAAGCCCTCTATACGTGATGCAATCTGGCGGCGGACAAATGAGTGATAGTACCGCTATAAACCTGCCAGCTTATTTTGTTGAGTCAGGCCCTGCTGCTGGTGTAGTGGCTGCTGCTGCTATTGCCAAGCGAGCGGGGCTGGAACAGATCATAACGCTGGATATTGGCGGTACGACCGCTAAAACTGCCATTGTTGAGGGAGGTGAGCCATCTCGTACATCAGAATATGAGGTGGGTGCGGGGGTAAACCTTTCTAGTAAGCTTGTGAAAGGTGCGGGTTATTCAATTAAGCTTCCTTTTATCGACGTATCAGAAATTGGTGCTGGTGGTGGCAGCGTGGTTTGGTTTGACGAAGGTGGTTTGATGAAGGTAGGGCCTGAGAGCGCGGGTTCTTTTCCAGGGCCGGTTTGCTACGACCTGGGTGGAGACAAGGTGACGTTGACTGACGCGAATTTACTACTGGGATACCTGAACCCAACGGGATTGCTTGATGGTAGTATGAAGATAAATCATGAAAAGGCATTTTCGCATGTAAAACAATTAGTTGGAAACCATCTTAACCTATCTGCCATGGATGCTGCTATGGGCGTTTTCACTGTCGCTGTGAATAACATGGTGAGAGCGGTCAAATCAGTTTCAACTTATCGAGGGCGAGATCCAAGGGAATTCACTCTTGTCGCTTTTGGTGGTAACGGAGCGGTACTAGTAGCAGCGATCGCTGATGAACTTAATATTACAAAGTTTCTCGTGCCTTCCCGTTCAGGTGTGCTTAGTGCGGCTGGATTGCTTGCTGCCGATACTACTAATGAACGTGTCCGGTATCTTTTTGGTGTGGTCGGTGACCTGGAAGACGATCTAGTCTTGTCTGCTTTTGATAGTCTTGGGGCAGAGGCGTCAACACAGCTTCTTGAACAAGGTTTCTCTTCAACTGAGATTTCAATAGGTATGTTTGCAGACCTAAGATACAAGGGGCAAGCATTTGAATTAACAGTGCCGATTGATATTCATACTCCTAAACTTACCAACATGATGGCACAACGGTTCCATGAAGAACATCAACGCACCTATGGTCATAAATCGACCGAAGAGCAAGTGGAACTTGTGAGTATTAGGGTGTCGGCTCGCGTGTCAAAACCAAAAGAAATTACCCTGGAAAGAGGGGAAAGCTCATCAGCCAAGCTTGAGCGTAGAATGGTTAAATTTAAAGCAAATGCTGCCGTAGAGGAGACCATTATCCTAAAGGGACGAGAACATATTGACAACAAATGTATATTTGGTCCCGCAATTATAGAAGAGTATGACTCCACAATAGTTATTCCCCCAGATTGGAGAGCTGAGGTTGATGTATCAGGAAACTTGATTGTATCCAAGGGGAAGGGCAAATCATGACTTCAAATGTTGATCCTATTACCTTAGAGGTTTTTCAAAATGCCCTCGCATCTATTGCAGATGAATTAGCGTTAGTGATCATGAGGTCAGCCTATTCAAATATCGTTCGTGACTCGATGGATTATTCAACAGCGGTTTGTGACCACAAAGGGCTTACAATAGCTCAGGGACTTACTACTCCTGTTCATCTTGGTTCCTTTCCACATGCAATGCGAAGTTTAATTGAGGCTTATGAAGGTAAGATGTCACCGGGCGACATTTTTATTTTCAATGATCCCTATGAAGCTGGCGGTATGCACTTGCCAGATTTTTATGTGATAAAGCCTGTTTTTGTTCAAGATAGATTAGAGGGCTATGTTGCAACACTTGCTCATCAGATCGATGTTGGCGGAATCGCACCTGGTGGTATGGGAGTTTTCTCACAAGAAATATTTCAGGAAGGACTTAGAATTCCAATACTGAAGCTTTTTGACAAAGGTCACGCAAATGAGGCTATCTTCAGTTTAATAAAGATAAATACGCGGATGCCTGACAGCCTTATGGGGGATCTGCGCGCACAGGTTTCTGCCTGCACCACGGGTGACAAAGGAATGATTTCACTTGTCAATAAGTATGGCGGTGATTCATTTCGCGAACACTGTGAAGCTCTACACGATTACGCCGAAAAAATTATCCGCAAACAAATTGCTGAACTACCTGATGGCAGGTATGCATATGAGGATTATCTTGATGGAGTTGGAGAAAATCCAGAGCCAATAAAATTTTGTGTTTCTGTGAATATTACAGGAAATCATGTAGAGATTGATTGGACGGGGACGTCTCCTCAGGTCAAAGCAGCGATTAACGGGCCACTGCCAACAACGCACGCAATGTCATACCTTGGCGTTCGCTGTGCAATAGCAACGCAAATGCCAAATTGTGAAGGCTACATGCGTGCCATCTCAGTTATGGCTCCTAAAGGTTCGATTGTTAACCCCTTTGAGCCTGCGGCTTGCGGTGCCAGGGGCATAATATGTTTTAGGATGTTTGATACTTTGTTGGGAGCTTTTTCACAAGTTGTGCCTGATCGAATTCCTGCTGCTAATGAGGGTGGATCTACTGCTCCACATATTGCTGGACGTGATATTCACAACAAACCATTTATGGTGTCGGGTGGTTTAATGGGTTGTTGGGGCGGTAACGAATCTTGTGATGGAATGGAGGGTATTTCAAACCCTGCCGCTAACCTCGGCAACACCCCTATCGAACTTTTGGAAAGTCGGCAGCCTATTGAAATTACTAAGTACGCTTTTATCACCAATTCTGGCGGTCCTGGTTCTCAGCGGGGTGGTGTTGCGCTTGTTCGTGGCTACCGATTATTAGAGGAGGCAGCGGAGCTTGTGGTCCGTTCTGATAGGCGCTCCGTGCCACCTTATGGGCTTGGTGATGGATTTCCGGGGACACCGTCTTGGAATGTCATTTATTCCGATGGAAATCAGAAACTTTTACCAGCCTGTCCAATGGAAGCGGTGCCAATGAAAAAGGGTGATGAGTTTGTTCACTATCAGGCAGGTGCCGGGGGATATGGTGACCCGTTGAACAGAGATCCTAAAAAGGTGCTACGTGATACCATGAATGAATTATTTAGTTTGGATTATGCAGCAGAGGTTTACGGTGTGATAATTGAAAATGAACTGGTATCTAATGAAGAAACGGCGAAGAAAAGAAAAATTTTAAGAGCTGACAAGAGCCATAAAGGGGCATACATGCGGCATTTTCATAAGGCGATAGGTGTTGATTTTTCCAATTGGCAGCCACATTTCATCAACAAAAGCTAATGGTGCGATTTTCAAGTAGCATAGTATTATGCTCAACCTTCAAGACAGCATTTGGTATTTATTCACAATGACTAATAGAAATCCTTCCAAAGCTTTATGTCGAGCAAAAACCCGCTCCGGTACCCCCTGCAAGCGTGTCGTTGACTCTATAAACGGCAGGTGCCGCCTCCATGGAGGCAAAAGCACAGGGCCAAGAACTGAGGAGGGACGTGCTAGGATCGCTGCTGCGCAATTTAAGCACGGTGATAGGTCTAAAGCTTCTATTGCTGCCCAAAGAGCAACGGCTGCGCGTGGACGA
>CAJWLM010000042.1 GCA_913043025.1 uncultured Rhodospirillaceae bacterium | reverse complement strand
CCACAAGTGGTGATGTGGATCGACAATCGGTCGGTCTGGCTCAATAACGACTTCTTGAACTTGCGATAGCCAATCTTTGTGAGTTTTCATAATCGACGTTCCTCTTCAGGGGGCCTTTGAGATTTTAACGACCCCAGCCGAATCTAAATAATTTTAGTGCGGCGCATGCGCCGCAATTTCGGCTCGCGCAAAAAAATAGAGATGTCTGGCCGTCACATGGGTAGCATCCGCTAAGGAAGGGTAAAAAGTCTATAATGATCCTCTTTAATCATCAACATCGTGTCAATTAGGAAGAAATTGGTCTGGCCTTCCCCCGCAGAGGTGCACCTTGCGATGCGACAGCGGTGGGGGTACGGGAGTCCTATCAGAAAAAAACACAAATAAAAAGGTAGATTCACCATCCGTCCGCGTTGGCGCTTAAAAAATAGAGGGATTAATATGCCAATTTTTAAAAAAATGTACATGCACTTCTACTCTATTTGGAATCTCGTTATCGATGCCAAATACAACCCTCTAAGATTTATACCGAGCTTAGTCACGCAATTCTATGTCACGATGGTTTTGGCCATAGGATGGGCAGTTGCGTTCGGCGTAGCGTTGGGCTATTACTCTGGAATCTTTACCAACATATTTGCGCATGTCGGCATTGTATTCATGGTTTTTTTCACAGCGTCAACCTTCCAAGATGCCGAACGAGACGGAAAAGTGTGGTGGTTGGAACTGAAGAGCGAATGGCAGGCGCAGCAAAAATAATTGGCACAACGGATTTTTAGCTTACCGTCCCCCAAAAATAGAGCGCTAGCATAGGGTTGTGACGAGACTCTGATAATCCGAAACCCTTTGCTAGTTGTGGTTGGGCCGCTAGGCGGATGCGCTCAAGTGGATCGGGGCGCTCGGCACTCGACCAAGCCGCGCGGACGTTGTATCAGGAGCCTACGCGGCGGATGTTAGAAAATATAAAAAGGCCCTATACCGTTAATGTTTACTGGTTGCGGTAAAGGCAATACCACCCGCGCGGTACTGACTCTTTAAGGGCGCCGATCAGAGCGCGCGTGGACGTGTGTGGTTCTTTTGGATGAAGGGGGGCAAGAGCATATCAAGCAAAGAATCCTTGTGCTGCGGTCATCTTTTTGAAAAGAGTGACTTTTGTAAAGCACCCTCTATACAATTTTGCACGCGTATCATTTGGCGCCAAGCCCTGTTAAATGGCGGTTTAATACCTTAGTCAAGCGTTGTATACGTCTTAAAAGCCCAATTAACGAGCTATGTCTCAGAGTTTTGTACTGGGTCATGGAAGATTAGGTAGTTTATACTTGGGCATTCTGGCCATGTGCCAAGCAAGGAAAAAACAATGGCAATACCCCCACAGCTGACTGAGTTGGCGATAGAGACAGCTGACAGCGGATTTTATCGCGGATTCTCAAAAGCCGTTACCATTACCGGCAAGATGTTAATCAGCCTTCTTATTTTATGGGCTGTCGTATTCCCCCAAAGTGCAGCAGACATTTTAAGCGCATTAAACACCATCATTCTGACAACATTTAATTACTGGTATGTTCTCGTGATGGCCTTTTTTGTTTCCGTCTGTTTTTTACTGGCTATTTGGCCAAAAGCAGGAGCAATAAAACTGGGATTGACCGATGATAAGCCTGAGTTTTCTCGCTTCTCGTGGTTTTCAATGATGTTTGGTGCCGGCATCGGCATCGGCATGTTGACCTTTGCAACCGCAGAGCCTATGTATCACTTCCAAAATAATCCGAATGTAATTCTGGGCCAAATAGCAGGATCCAGTGCCGAAACCGTTCGCCCTGCTTATGTCTGGTCGTTTTTCCATTGGGGATTTTCGGCGTGGGCGGCTTATGCCATCGTCGGACTGTCCTTAGCCTTTTTCTCTTATCGCAGAGGCCTTCCGTTAACAATCCGATCGGCCTTGGCACCTCTTTTTGGCGAGAGACTGTCTGGCGGCATTGGACATGCGGTCGATATCGTAGCAGTTGTCGCAACGGTTTTAGGCGTATCGCAAACCTTAGGTTTTGGTGTTGAGCAATTTATTGCCGGATTATATCGAATCGGCGTTGGCGACTGGCTCCTCGATGAAGTCGGTAAGCCGTCAAACGCGGCGATCGTTGTAGCCCTCACCGTGATCATGGGGGCCTCTACTCTATCTGCGCTGTCCGGCGTCGGCAAAGGCATTAAGTGGTTGTCGAACATTAATATGGGACTCAGCGTCTTTCTACTCACCTTCTTTTTGCTTTTTGGCTCGACGTTTTTTGGTTTAAATGCACTAATTAATGGAGTCTTTGATTATCTAATCGCACTGCCACCAATGCTCGTCACCGTGTGGGTTGACGACGGAACGGCAGTTTCCAAAAGTCTCTCTGCCTGGCAAGGGGGATGGAGCATCTTCTACTGGGCTTGGTGGATTGCATTCGCGCCCTTCGTTGGTGTTTTTCTTGCGCGAATCTCCCGCGGCCGCTCGATCAGAGAATATGTCATAGGCGCCGTTATCGTTCCCTCACTCATGTGTTTCATCTGGTTCACTTTTGTTGGCGGCACAGCCATTGATTTAGAACTTAGCGGAGCGGCCAACGGTGAGATTATCAATGCCGCACAGCAAGACCAGCTGTTTGCCATGCTCGGCGTGATTCTTAATGACACCTGGGCATGGGTATTTGCCGTGATCGTCGTGATCTTGCTTCTCACCTATTTAGTGACCTCGGCTGACTCAGCCGTTTTAATCATTAACACCATCAATGCCGCAGGTAACGAAGGCCCCAAGGCGCGACCGCATATTATTTTTTGGGGGGCCGCCCTTGCCTTAGTTGTAGGCGCTTTGTTAATGATAGGGGGTCTAGCTGCAATTAAAACAGCCATGGTTATTGGCGCCCTTCCATTTTCGGCGGTCATGGTTCTTATGGGCATTGCGCTGGTAAAAGCCATATTGCACGAAATGCGCGATCCGCACACGGAGTCATAGAACGACAACGAATTAACGTCGTTAAGCGTTGTAATCGTAAGTCAAGCACTGCACGCTTTGCAATTAATAGACTCTTGATTGAGACGTTAGTCGGTGTGCCCGGGCTGTCTTAGCTCAGAGCAGATAAAAGAAAATTATCGGTGATAAAACGCTTTCCAATCCCTCACCCAATAACGTTGATACGTGTTGAGCCCACAAAGAGTGAAAGCTGCCACCTCAGAGCGTGTTGACAATATGCGGATCAACAATTAGAACTGTAATCGAAGACACACTGGAAAAAAATTGAGAGCTAAGGTGGATCACAGATTCGTCGCGCGAATAGGAAAAGTATGTTGGTGGAGCCTACCAATTTTTACTTATTGCTCCAGTGGAAAATGGGGAGATTACAAACTAGCATGAAAAAGTTTTACGCTCTACTCTTAGCTATCGCCCTCTCCTCTTGTGGAGGATCAGATTCTTCATCCGCTCCCGTAAATTCATCACTTCCGACCCCAACGCCCGCGCCAGATTCAAGCACTTATCCTGGAAACACTTGGGAGACATCTGATCCTAGTGATGTTGGTATGAATCAAGCAGGCATATTGGAAGCTTTGGATTATGCATTCGTAGGCACTCGTAATACCCAGGGCGTTGTCATCATTCGCCATGGTGTCATTGTGGGGGAACGGTACGGAAACGGAAAATCTAAAGACAGTTTGGCTACGAGTTGGTCTACTGGAAAGTCATTTGCGAGCGCGCTTGTAGGCATTGCAAAGCATCAAGGCTTTATAGACTCGATTGATCTGCCAGCTGAAAATTATCTTGCTGAATGGGCAAATTCAGATAAGTCAGAAATTACGACACGAGCAATCTTAGAGATGCGAACTGGCCTTGCTCCGGCCTCCAGAGGAGATTCCAACCTCTATACCCTTGGAGGCACCAATGGAAATCAATTAGCCTACGCACTTAATAGAACACCGAGGACTACACCAAGGACTGATAATTGGGCCTATCAAAATACTGACTCCATGTTACTTGCCGGGATTTTGGAGGAATCAACTGGGCAAAATGTGCGCGACTATGCCGACATCCAACTATTCTCTAAAATTGGAATGACTGCTGACTGGTGGACTGATGAAGCCGGTCATGCGATGACGTATTGTTGTATCGACGCAACAACAAGAGATTTTGCCCGTTTTGGACTTCTTTTGGCTCGCAATGGACGTTGGAATGGAGATCAGATTGTGCCTGAAGATTGGGTTGCTGAATCAATTACAGTTCCCAGTGGTACAAGCAATCAGTACTATGCACTTCAATGGTGGGTGAATCCTTCAGATGGATATTTCTACTCAGCAGGTCGCCATACCAACAACATCTACATATTTCCTGAGTTAGATTTAGTCGTCGTCAGAAATAGCTTGTATTCTAAAATAGGCGACAGTTCTATTCGTTCAGGTAGTAATTACCACAGCACTCTGGAGCCGAGCGACTGGAATAATACAGAATTCTTATCCTACATCACAAATGCAATTACTAATTAGCGGGAAGTTTTGATAATTATGAAGACTTACACCTTGAACCATTCAGAAAAAGGAGTAATTTCTTACACTGATCGGAGGAGATATCTTTGGGTTTCATCAATTTTCTGTCCTCTTATTCCACTGCTATTTGTTTATCTTTTCTTACAATCAGGAAATGAATTAATACTCGCTATACCACTACTGATCGGTTATGTGTTATTCCCATTACTTGATTGGCTCATAGGCTCAGACACGAACAATCCTTCGGAAGAAACTGTTCCAATGCTCGAGGAGGACAAGTACTACCGAGTGTTAACCTATATCACAATAGCAATGCATTTTATTATTTTACTGTCATGTGCCTGGGTTGTTGGAACTCAGTTATTAAGTCCCACCATGATTTTTGTTATGGCTATTATTGCTGGTGGCGATAGTGGCGTTGGCATCAATACGGGTCATGAACTGGGCCGCAAAGATACTAAGCTTGAAAAGTGGTTAACAAAGATCGTACTTGCAGTCCCTGCCTACGCTCATTTTTCCATCGAACATAATAAAGGTTACCATAAATATCCTCATCAGCGGATCCGGCGAGCTCTAGGATGGGTGAATCTATCTGGTCCTTTACTCTCAGAGAAATGGCTGGAACGACAGAGCAGGAACTTATAAAGGTAGGTGGTTGGAAAACGGCGTCAGCAGTTGGACGTTACACCCACCACAATGAAGAGCATAAAAAGAAAGTAGCATCACGATTTTATAGGGTGTATGAAGTATAGCAAAACCCTGCAAGTGATTTGTGACGAATTTAGAGAAGGCAATGAAAGAAGCGAATGATCTTGCAAGCAAGTTACTCGCTAAATCAATCAGTAAAGAGAATGCAGCAGTCAAATGGCTAAATAAAGGTAGCCCTACAGTGCATGCAGATAACAGGATGGTAATGGCTGTCTTCGCTTTGGCAATAGCCTTTCTTATGCTCTAGTGCTATGCATGGTTTATAGCCCAGGGGTTTTGCTTTGCAATCAAATCTAGTTCATTGATTAAATAACCGCATGACATTTTTAACTTGGTTTACCAAGGTTTTTTATATCATTGCTCATTCGATTTATCTCGCCTTCGCTGAGGGCGATTGATCCAGAATTAGCATTTTTTATAATTTGACTGACAGACTTGGCGCCACAAAGTATGTGACTAATACCTTGCTGAGCTACCGTCCATGCGACTGTTAGTTGTGCTATTGAGCAATGATATTTATCAAGAAGATCCTCCCATTGCAAAAACATACTCAACAGACGTTCAAGATTCTCTCTTTTAAACCACGGAAGCCACTGACCTGCATTACGTCGCCAATCATTTTCATCAAACTGCCTTTCTAAATTTATTTTTCCAGTAAGTAAACCTTGCTCCAACGACATGAAAGTAATTGAAGCAATTTCATTCTCCATGCAATAGGGGAGAATATCTGCCTCTGGATTTTTATGAAGCATACTGTAACGAAATTGGTTACTAGAGAGTTCTCCATGCGCATCATACGCCGCTAACTGCTCAACCGTCACGTTAGAAACACCAATTGCTCGAATTTTGCCCTGTTGTTTTAACTCCATTAAACATCTCATTGTATCCTCTATCGGAGTATCCTCAGGCGGTATTGCTGGTTTGTGAACCTGGAGAAGATCAATGTAATCTGTTTTAAGATTTGTCAGACTATTTTCAATCTCAATTTTGATCGTATCGGGTCGTAAACTTATATACTGGTTCCTACCTTCTTTTTTACCATTGGGTGAACCCCTCTCATCCTGCCACCAAAGTCCACATTTCGTGGCAACTACTGCCTTATCTCTGCGGTCTTTGATTGCTTTACCAATTACTTGTTCACAATGCCCAAAGCCGTATGCAGGCGCAGTATCTATAAGTGATATGCCCGCATCCAATGCCGCATGAATTATTTGTATGGTCCCCTTGTCATCTGGTTCTACTGAGCCATCACCGCCACCAAAATAATATGTACCAAGACCAACAATAGAGGCTTCAATCCGCGACCTGCCTAATGGTTTAACCTTCACATCTAACTCCCAGCTACAAATTCTTGGAGCTTAACAAAGATGGCATATTACTTTCTATGTCATTATCGGTATGCATTCACCCAGTTCGACAAACAGAGCTAAGCTATGAGATCAATCAATGTGATGACGCGAGGACGAAAAAACTGCAAACAACAAGGAAGTGATCACCATCGAGGGCAATGCTTATGCAGTTGAGAAGTACATGCATCAGAATGGAGCTCACAAGAACCTGGTTGCGTCAAGATTGAACGGGGTTTTAGTATACACAACCCGTCAATAGAGTTTAGGCTTTGTCTCTTTCAGGTTTCTTCTGACATGATAGCACTAACACGGAAGGGTGGAGCTATTGACAAACCCTTATAAAATATTTATTTCCATAGAGAAAAAGTGATTTGGTGGAGCCTAGCGGGATCGAACCGCTGACCTCAACACTGCCAGTGTTGCGCTATCGATTTCCTTATAAATCAATGGCTCAATAAATCTTGCTGCATAGAACAGTTGTATGCGATAGCTCAACCCTAAACGGTATTGCAGGGGAATGAGCGGCATTAATTTATGGAGATCCAGACATCTAGACTATCATTTTATAAGAAAAAGATCGGCAGCGATTCCATTGTCTGGTGCTTGGGTGTCGCGCTCACTTGTTTAAGTACTGCCGTCATCATCGTCTTGAACAGAAATCTCACCGTTTACAAATATATCAGTCAACGTCACGGCTACATCGCGCCCATAAAAAATTATACCTAGAAAATTAAATGTGATTGCGCCCTGTGATGGAATAGCAACCGTGTACGCAGCCGGAGTAGATCCAGATACTGTAACAACTCCAGTATACGATGGAGCGGCATCTGGATGTGAGTTGTTCTCTAAATAGAAGAAAATATCGACTTCACCACCGTCGGCAACGTCCGCTGTAAAGGTAATGTTACCTGCATCGGTAAATCGCAATGGATACAGATCAGTGTTCATGTTGGCAAAAACACCATAGTTCTCACCGCCAGCGGTAACGGTAAATGTATTACCATCCGCACTAACCACTGAGTTACCGGAGGCGCTAGAGAACTCAGCTTGGTTAGATACAGGATCTTCTGGATCAGCACCAACATCAGAAAACTCATCAAAATCATTTTCGAGGATAATTTCAACAGCGTATACAGCACCCTGCTCGTAACTATTATTAGCGCACCCAAAGGTATTGAAATCGCCACAACGGGCATGAAGCACAGACTCACCGTCAACTTCAAGAGACCAATCGAAAGAGTAGCCTGCAGTGTCATTAATCAATTGCAATCTCAGGGTGCTTGATGGGCCCGCGATGTCATCAGTGATGTCTAAGGTCACCGTATCCCCAAAGTTTGCGGCATATGTAGCTAGGGACGTTCCCATATAACTATCCACTGAGACTTTTATTGAGTCATCAATATCCTTGAGGTGCAAAGCAATATCGCTATGTCGAGAAACCCTGACGGTGTAATGCGCCCGCACCGGTTTGCTCCGCTCATCAAGAGGATCGGTCGATTCGGCGATTTCTATCTCATCGTCATAGCCATCATTATCATCATCTCGATCAATGCGATTTATGATCCCATCTTTGTCTGTGTCTTCGTCCTTGCCGAGTTCAGAAGCAACTCGCTGGTCCCACCGTTCAAAAGAATGCCTACCCACCCCATCAAAAGGATATTCAAGGACATCAGGGATACCGATTTCAGCATCCCAAAGGCACAAATTGGCAGACACCCATTCACGCCAAAACTCATTAAGATCCAACCAATCAGGATCCATATAACGGAATGATTGATCTCCGTTTGGGTTTATGGATCCAAGTGGAAGCTTTTGGAAGAACGCCGCCGTAACACCAGCCGCCCAGGGTTTCCTCGTCAAAATAGTTGCCTCAGCCTCGCGAATTTTTTCCCCGCATACTATCCATGAATCGCCAGGATCGCCTTCAAAGTCGCCGAAGCTATCCAAAATCTGGTAAGCATTTGGATCATCCCCCAATTTTTTAAACAACTTGTATGCATCATCCCCGTTGTGATTGATAGCGGTCGATACTTGATCGACATGATTGGCAATTCGCATAACCCCTGCTGAGGAATCCCCAAATTCATCGATATTTTCAGAATTGATTCGACCTATTACCCACACGTCTCCAGGGGCCAAAACAGCTCCTTTTGTGAATTCTATTGCGGCCTCATATTGCCCTTTTTGTTTTGGATTATTATTAACCTTGCCCAAAAAGTACTGATCTAGAGAAACCTCATTTCCTGTTGGGTTATATATCTCAAGATACTTTATCCAAGCGCGTGACTTTTTATCTGGCCATGGTGAGGAATACTCTGAAATAAATAGATCCCAGATATCGCCATTGTCGCCCCACCCATCCCCATCCGTATCCTTTGTCTCTGTTTTGTCGAGCGGAAAGGC
>CAJWLM010000041.1 GCA_913043025.1 uncultured Rhodospirillaceae bacterium | reverse complement strand
AGTAATTATATTAATGAAAAAATTGAACATTGATATTGGATAGTTAGAACCATATAATAATTGAAAAAGAATATACGCGCAAACCATCCAAGTAAAAAATATAAATAGAAGCATTATGGAAAGAATTATAATTTGGCGAAGTGCAGGCGAATAGACGAGTCGAAAAATCTGAGACCAAGAAGTATCCAGGCCGCTTTCTAATCGACGACTGATTTCATATAAAAATATGGCTATAAAAGGTCCAAATAAGGCAAATCCGCTCATCATTGGAAATATGAGTTGGATCGTATTTTCTTTGGAAGCCCACAACCACAAGATTATGCCTATAAAGGGATACAGAATGATGGCAAAAAAATAGTGAGATGGCTGATGCATAAAGTCGCGCCAACCCAGTTCAAGTGATACCCAAATATCTGACACTTCAATTTTGTTTACGGAGATTTTTTTATTTTTGTAGTAAGTGAACCCAGCCGGATAATATTTCGTCATCGTAGCGCCTCCCAACTTTGTGAACCAGTAGTAAAAGGCCCTAATGGTATAAACCAACGGTCTTTCACATTTTAAAGATTGGTAGTTTTCCCACTCAAATTCCTCCAGACTTAAGTAATATCCAAAATCCAACATCTATTAGCAGGGCTGCAAAAAGGTAAAATAAGTACTTTATTGAGTAGATAAAGAGTCTTTTTTCCATTATTAAAGACTGCTCATTTGACTTTTTATTAAATACTTTCCATGCTTTTAAAATAAAGACAGCTCCGAGAATGGTGGCGAAGATACCATACAAAATACTTGCAGAGCCACTAACTGTAGGGGCCACGCCCATAGGCGCCAATGCAAGGGAATATATAAACACTTGTTTGCGCGTCGCCTGAGCTCCTGCAACGTTGGGCATCATGGGAACTCCAGCGTTCTCATAGTCGCGCATTTTAAAAAGTGCTAGGGCCCAGAAATGGGGGGGCGTCCAAAGAAAGATGATTGCGAATAAAATTAGAGAGTCTGCGGTCACGGAACCTGTTACTGCTGCGCATCCTATAATAGGCGGCAGCGCTCCAGCTGCGCCACCGATTACAATATTTTGTGGTGTTAGAAATTTTAACCACATTGTGTATAAGACTACGTAAAAAAAGATTGTGAAGGCTAAAAGGCCTGCAGCAAGCATATTTGTCGTGATGAAAAGTAATGAAGTGGACAGCACTGTAAGTATCAGACCGAACATAAGGGCTTCATGAGACGAAAGGCGTCCGGATGGGAGAGGTCGATTAGAAGTGCGGGACATGACAGCATCCGTTTCCGCATCATACCACATGTTCAATGCTCCGGCTGCCCCAGCTCCAACCGCAATAGCAATAACTGCCAATGTGGCAGAGACCAAATGTAAGTTACCTTTAGCAGTGATCATTCCAACAATAGCAGTAAACACCGCCAGAGACATAACCCTAGGTTTTGCCAAAGCCAAAAAATCAGGGGCTTTGGCAAAATAGCTTTTATAAAAATAGTACCTAGGTTCTTTTGTTATCATTCTCACTCTGGGTCACCAAATAAGCTTTAAAGGTCCTGTCACGAGTTTTAATTGGGCTGATTGGGCGATTTATTAGTGTCAAAACAGTGGCATTGAAAATATAGTAAGCTCACGATCTAATTGAGTGCCCAATTACTCCAATGCACTGAACAGCATCTTAAAACGATCCTTTGCCTTTCCTCTATGTTTGACTTTGGCAGACTTGCTCAGGCTTTCTTCTGAGACCTCTCCCACTTGAATTAAGGCAACCATTCCCATTTGATAATGGGGGGTGCACTTAATGCCATATAGCCCCTCGACTTCGAGCCTAACTACAAACTCTTTATTGACCTTACTTTTAAATTTTTTGGCGGCCTTAGGGTACATTTTCTTTATCGTCTCAGCATTATGCCCTTTTGATGTTGGGAGAAACTTCACACAGTCCCCCGGTGCGATTGCGATATAAGATGGTTCAAATACCATTTTTATTTTGGGGTCTGCTGCACTTTTGTTTAACATCTGGACTTCATGCGTCATTACGCCTTGACAATCACTGGCTTCCGCAACCGCAAATGAACTACAAAACATCAAAGCTAATACAATTTTACAAAACCGAGTAAGCATTACATGTACTCCCTTTAATGCTTCATATTTACGTCTTTAAGGAACGCGAATTTAAGGCGCCTCTGACGCTGCTGTGGCAGACCCGAACAACAAATAATTGCAAAGATTACACCCCGCTGAAAAAATTGATGCGGGTAAGCACAGTATAGTCAGATTCGATCATCATGATCGCGACGAATACTAAGACTGCTATCGGCGGCAGCAATATAGCGTAGCTAAGGGAAAGCCTTTCCCATTTCAGATGCATAAAGACTGCTACTATCAACCCTGCCTTTACAGTCATAAAGAATAGGATAAGTGTCCATCGCAGGTAGCCCTGAACACCTATAAAATCGATTGCATAAGAGCAGGCACTCAAAATAAACAACCAACCCCAAACAACAAAGTACTCCTTTAAGGGATGCTCCTGATGGCCAGTATCAGAGACTGCTGCGCCGTTACCACTGCTATGTGATCCTACCATATTTAATCCTCACCAAAGATAGAAGAATGCAAAAATAAATACCCACACTAAATCAACAAAATGCCAATATAGTCCCATGACTTCGACGCATTCGTATTCGCCTTTGCGGCTGGTAAAAAAACCACGACTTTGTATGTCATAATCCCCTCGCCAAACCTTGTGCGCCATTACCAGAAGGAAAATAACCCCAATCGAAACATGTGTTCCATGAAATCCCGTTATCATGAAAAATATGCCACCAAATTGTGGAGCACCCATTGGATTTCCCCAGGGCCGAACCCCTTCCGAGATTAGCTTTGACCATTCGAAAACCTGCATACCAACAAAGGTTGCGCCTAAAACAGCAGTTACGATCAACATAAGAGCGGTAAGTTTTCGATCCTTCCGGTAGCCATAGTTCACCGCCAATACCATCGTGCCACTGCTTGAAATTAAGACAAATGTCATGATCGCAATGAGTAGGAGCGGAAAATTTGTATTGCCAATATGAAGAGAGAATACCTCACTAGCGTTAGGCCACCCTACCTTTGTCGACATACGCGCAGTCATGTATGACAGCAAAAATATGCTAAAAATAAATGTATCACTCAGCAAGAAAATCCACATCATTGACTTTCGCCAGCCAACGCCTTTAAAGGCGCGCTGGTCAGATGACCAGTCATCTATAAGGCCGGGCAGGCCAACGGGTCTGCTCGCTGGTTTAGATGCCATATTTGATGAAGTGTCCGTCATGCAATCACCCTCTGACAAAGTTCAATTAACGGGTCGTAGGTCCAGCCCAACATTACAAAAATCATAATGCACCAGATAAAAAATAAAAAATGCCAATAAAGCGCAGAAAGATCTATCCGGGATAGTAGTTTTTCTGATTCTGGGTAATTCCAAGAAATTGCTGTCGTTTGGAAAAGGGCAATCAACCCCCCGAGTATATGTAGCGCGTGCAAACCAGTGAGAACATAAAAAAAGCTATTTGCAGGATTGCCTGAAAGCACAAAACCGTCATTTGCGACAGTCTTCCAAGCAACAAATTGCCCTATCAAAAAAGCAGTGGTTAAAACACAAGTATACAAAAGTAGATGCTTTATAGAAGCATCTGAACTTTCATCACCTCGCAAAAAAATCAGCCTACGATAGATCGGGGAAAGATAACTCAAATCTCGGTTCTGCTTACGTGCAATAATCAGAGCTGCTTGAAGATAAATACTGGCGGCTAATAAAAGAATACCGTTTATCCAAACTACTGGAGGCAAGGGCATAGAACGCCAGTCCTCAATTTCCTGGCGCATAAAATGTCCACTGAAAAATAATGTGAATAGCATTCCGACAACTGCTAAAAATACTATCAGGCCCATCTTAGACTTAGACAAACCAACACTGGCTGTGCCATTCTCTATGTTGTCTAGGCCAGTTTCAAGCCAAGGCTTTGACGTCAGGCTTTGATGCTTCAACCACCATAAAGATGTCCCTAATACACCCATTAAAAAAATTAATACTACGGTCATTTTACTGGCCCTTGACCGGGATCATTTTGAGCCAAAAAATCTTCAGGAGCGCCAGGAACACTATAGTCATAGGGCCAGCGGTAAACGAGTGGAAGTTCGTCAAAATTACCATGTCCAGGCGGCGTTTGAGGCGTTTGCCATTCTAACGTAGTCGCTCTCCATGGATTATGGCCTGCCAATTGTCCGTTACGCAGACTGGAAATTAAATTGTAAATGAACAAAACCTGGGCAAATCCAACAACAAAAGCTGCAACACTAATGAAGGAGTTCAGTGTGGCAACGGATTCAGGGATGAAAGCAGAATCTCCTAATTCGGGGTAACGTCTCGGAACGCCAACTAAGCCGACATAGTGCATCGGAAAAAATATTAGATAAGAACCCACGAAAGTGACCCAGAAATGTATTTTCCCCATTTGCTCGTCCAGCATCCGACCAGTCATTTTAGGGTACCAATGATAAATTGCTCCCATGATCACCATAATCGGGGCAACGCCCATAACCATGTGAAAATGGGCAACAACAAACATCGTGTCTGAAAGCGGAATATCCACGATGACATTGCCAAGAAAAAGTCCGGTGAGCCCGCCATTCAGGAACGTTACAAGAAAGCCCAGAGAAAACAGCATTGGCGTGGTAAGGTGAATATTACCGTTCCAGAGTGTCAAAACCCAGTTATATACTTTTAGCGCGGTGGGAACCGCAATGATGAGAGTAGTTGTGGCAAAGAAAAATCCGAAATATGGGTGCATACCGCTGACATACATATGATGCGCCCAAACAATGAAGCTGAGAGCGCCAATTCCAACGATTGCCCACACCATCATACGATATCCAAAAATATTTTTACGTGCGTGAGTTGAAATCAAGTCCGAGACAATTCCAAAGGCAGGCAGCGCTACAATGTACACTTCTGGGTGACCAAAAAACCAGAAAAGATGCTGAAATAGAATAGGGCTTCCTCCTCCGTAGCTCAGCTGTTCGCCAAATTCGACCAAGGAGGGCATAAAGAAACTCGTTCCCAGTAATCGGTCAAACAGCATCATTATTGTTGCTACCAATAATGCTGGAAACGCGAGCAGTGCCAAAACTGTGGCTGTGAATATTCCCCAGATTGTCAGGGGAAGACGCATCATAGTCATACCGCGTGTTCGGCCCTGCAAGACAGTGATCACATAGTTTAAGCCACCCATAGTAAACCCGACAATGAACAGGGCTAAAGATAACAACATAAGAATTATGCCTAAGCCCGTGCCACCAGGGGTCCCAGAAAGGATTGCCTGCGGAGGGTATAGGGTCCACCCTGCTCCCGTCGGCCCTCCTGGAACAAAGAAACTTGCAACCAAAACAATCACAGCCAGAAAGTAAATCCAGAAACTGAGCATGTTGACATAGGGGAAAACCATGTCTCGCGCCCCCACCATAAGTGGGATCAGATAGTTTCCAAAACCACCTAGAAACAATGCTGTAAGCAAATAAACCACCATGATCATGCCGTGCATTGTGACAAACTGATAATAAGTTTCTGCTGTTATAAAATCAAACATGTCTGGAAAGCCAAGCTGCAACCTGATCAGAGAGGACAAGACCAGAGCCACCAAACCAATTCCAATCGCTACGCAAGAATACTGAATTGCAATGATCTTCGCATCCTGCGAAAAAACGTATTTCGTCCAAAAACTTGTTGCGTGGTAAAGCTCTACTTCGTCCACTTCAGCGGGGGGGACAGTCTGATGAGCCTTGCTTTCGATATCAACCATGAAATTTCCCTTAATAATGAGCATTCAAGAGTTTATTCAAAATTTTACGTGCTGATTTGCCAAAACGCGGTCCATATTTAGGGTTTAACTGCACTGGCGACTTTTACGTCTCTTTGTTCCAACATCTGAGCAAATGTGATCTGTTCACTGAGCCAGAGCGCATAATCTTCCTCGCTGTCTATCAAGACCGTTCCCCGCATAAAGCCATGACCGACACCGCATAATTCCGCACATAAAACGTCAAATGTTCCGACGCGGGTTGGTTCAATCCAGAAGTAGGTGATCATTCCAGGGACCATGTCCATTTTGGCACGAAATTCTGGCACGTAGTAATCGTGCAGCACATCCACGGATCGCAAGAGCATTTTAACAGGTTTTCCAAGTGCAAAATGCAAGTCATCGCCATCAATAATGATGTCGTCTTGCCCATTTGGATCATCAGGATTGATCCCCAGTGTGTTATCGACACTGATCAATCTGTTATCAGCCGTACCTAACTTTCCATCGAGTCCGGGTAATCGATAACTCCAGGACCACTGTTGGCCAACAACTTCAATTTCGGTCGCTTCCTCCGGAACATTGACAAACTGAAACCAAACGACGAGCCCAGGCGCCAATAAGGCAGCTACCCCCAAACTGGTCAAAACAGTTAACCAACCCTCAAGTTTGTTATTTTCGGGCTCGTAAGCCGCGATCCTGCCTTCGCGATATTGGAACTTGAACACACAGTAAGCGACAAACAATAAAACCGCGACATACACAACTCCAGTAATCCAAAATGTAAGTGAGATCATATCGTCCATAAACACCCAATTCGTGGCTATGGGGGTCCACCACCAAGGACTAAACAAATGAAATAGAACTGATCCGACAACCACTACGACGATTGCGATAGCCACGCCCATATTTTGTCCTTTTTGCCTTGTTGAATTAAACGAACTACCTTGGTCGGAGGTTACAAGTTTGCTTCGGTCTTCATTCACAAACCGCAATGACGACGTGGCGAATTAATAAGTATTCATCTGACGACAATTACCTATTAACGCGTTTCCTGCGCGTATAATGTTATGTATTATATAAGCTTTTGTAATTTTACCGTTCTTGATAGAAATTTTTAATTCCGAAAAAGCGAAAACTTTTCCATTTTTAAGCTTTTCATGGCCGGCCAATATTCATCACGACAATACTCAACCAGCTGATTATGAAAATGAGCATATGAGCTGTGTGACATTAAATGTTTTCTGACAGCGAGAACAGCGTTTATTCTCGTACCTTCAATTTCAAAAAATTTAACTTTCCTTAAAACACTCGAAGATAGATTGGGTACAAGCGATAATGCTACAGTACTGGTTGCCAAGCCTGCGGCAACTAAGTCCACAGCCGCAACAAAGCTTGGAGTAGAGAATGATGCAACGCTCTCAGGTAAATTAATTGAAAACCAATCTCGAGCACCGTGCTTTGTGAACATTTGTTGTGCGACATCAACGTATCGCCTCAAAACGGGGTTTTTGTCTTTTGGAACTTTTACTAATTGTATAGCGTCTCTGATATCTTGATTGCTTACCGCACTTGGAACGACCCAGGCGATTTGGTCCTCAAACAATTTGGTGATTTTATATGAGGCAGCGTCCTCAATTAGATCAGTATCCGAGACGACAGCACAGTTGATCTTATGCAATCTCAATTTTTCAACCAATCGTGCGCTACTTTCGGCAGTAACCAATTCAAATTTCAGATAATGCTCTTGCTCTTGTGCTATTCTCGCGGCAGAGCTGATAAAATTTCCACGTAAATTAGGCGTGACACCCAAACTAATTTTCACATTTGAGGTTAAGTAAGTTTCCTCATGTACCTTCGTGACAGTATCCATATGTTCCAAGATTTCGGCGGATACTTTATGCCAATATTCACCTGCTGGAGTTAATTTTGAAGAACCCTCTCTGTTACGAATGATAAGTTGAACACCAAGGTTTTCCTCCAGCTTGTACAGTTGCTGCGATATAGAGGGCTGAGATAGCTGCAGAGCGCGAGAAGCTTTTGTTAAAGAACCTGAAATGACTACCGCTTCAAAAATTTCCAATTGGTGAAACGTGATATTCATCAACCTAACCCTTTCGTCTATTTTATAAACTTAGGAAATCGAAAACTTAAGTTATACTGACTCTTAGTTTTGGAACTGCTAGTTTGGAAATTAATGCCTTAACGACTGCATATATTTGTCTTATATTAAGTTAAACTTATCATATTATTTTCTTATATAATACATTATATTATCTTATGATTGTGCGGAATTGGGTGATACATTTAGTTTTGAGAGGGCTTTCGGTTGCGCACTTTGCAAATTTATTCGTAAACTGTAAATAAGAAGTCTGTTTCCAATGGAAATGAATTAAAAAATGCATGCCTCTTGACCTGCCATCCGCGGGTCTCTCATTCACAACGGGAGTTTGCGGGTTTGGGTTTGATATTCTTCGGTTTCGTTTTGGGCAAGCGCGTCGTTTGCGGAGCCCTTAAATTGCTCAAACGCTCGACGCGCTTCAGCGGGTGTTTTGTTGCCCAGAGATGAGTGCGGTCTGACGTTCCCAGAACACGCGCGTGCAAGGCAATGGTATCGTTCATTCTTCCGAAAAAGCAGAAAATTGCAAACGTGCGAGGTAGTGCTTGACGGTTGTTTCAAGTCCGAGGTACAGGGCATCTGAAATCAAAGCGTGACCAATGCTTACCTCAGCCAGGTAGGGCACGTTTTTGGCAAAATGTTCGAGGTTTTGGAGGTCCAAGTCGTGTCCGGCATTTACGTCTAGCCCACAACTGTGGGCGAAAGCAGCCCCCCGGGCAAATGGAATGACAGCATCCGCATCGCCGCGGGCGAACCCTACCGCATACGGCTCCGTGTACAATTCAATGCGATTTGCGCCAATGTCAGCGGCAGCTTCGATTTGCGATTCATCGGTCGAAGTAAAAAGACTGACACGAATCCCAGCTTCTTGCAATTCCTCGGTAGCACTCTTGAGGAGATTGGATTCGGCCAAAACATTCCATCCCGCATTCGAAGTGAGCACATTGGGGCCATCGGGCACAAGGGTCACTTGTTCGGGTCGGACCGCCAAAACGAGCTGTAAAAACCCCTCAGAGGGGTAGCCTTCAATGTTAAATTCCGTGCGGACAGCGGCCTTCAAATCCCGTACGTCAGCGTAGCGAATGTGTCTTTCGTCGGGGCGCGGATGAACTGTAATCCCTTGAGCACCAAAGGATTGAATTCTTTTTGCGGCCTCGACAACATTCGGCGCATTGCCGCCGCGAGCGTTGCGCAGCGTAGCAATTTTATTGACGTTGACGCTGAGTCGTGTCA
>CAJWLM010000040.1 GCA_913043025.1 uncultured Rhodospirillaceae bacterium | reverse complement strand
TGGTGTCGATGCTGCTGGGAACCTATGCCAGTTTTTTTATAGATAGCGCTCCGGCTCCTACGATCATTTTAATCATGACAGCTCTATTCATTGCTGCTTTTACCCGCCGTGATCGTATCACCCGCCGCGCATCCAGAAAGACAGCGGACTCAAAGGAGGGGTCAAATGCTGGCCAGGCCTTTTAATGTAAACAGCCATAAATTCTGTTTCGCGGAAAGAGTTCTAGTCGCAAGCAACTTTGAAATATTGCAGCGACGAGAGAGATCTTGCGGATGTTACTCTGTTTTCGCAGCTTTTTAAGGAGAAATAAAGGAGTAATATTTGTTGCTGGGATCGCAAAATCTATTTGAACTTGTTTTGTTCGCGCACGGCAAAGTCTTTATCGTAAAAACATGCTCGTGAATTTTTAGGCGCTTTTTCCGGAGCTGTTTCCAGCTTTGAAACGCCAACATTGGAAGCATCTACATGCTTTTTTGGTCTGTAAATTCGAGGGCAGATATGTTTTCTTTAAGAATTGGAACCGTTGCATGGATAGTGGTTATCAAGGCACCTTTTCCCAACAACGCGGATATATGTAAGTTGGTTAGGCGAATACCCGGAACATGCCATTAATTGATTTTTTTGCCTTTTGCGGGCCCGTGTTGTCAAAGCAGCCAATGAAGATTATCTATGCGTTCGCGCTTAAGGTAACTTTTAAACTAGCAATAACACTGCAAGCCTATGCGCCAGCTATGACTTTACCGAATTTTTAAAATGACCTTGCCTGCTATCTTTCGTGATTCAAGAGCTGAAAACATGCTGTTGACATTATCTAACTCGTAAGTGCCTTCAATCGGTGTCTTAAGAGATCCATCTAGTATCTTTGAAATTACATTTTTAGTTCCTTGTATCCAATCTTCAGAATCAAAATTAATGTGACCCAGATGCATACGGGTAAAGGTCAGTGATTTTTTTACTAATTGTTCCCATAAATTTGGAAAAGGTGGTCCTTCAGCTTCGCCATAGCTGACCACATGTCCAAGGGGACGAATTATTTCAAAGCTTCGGTCTAATATTGAGGCACCTGTTGAGTCAATAATTTTGTCCACTCCCTGACCCTTAGTGAATTCTAAAGCGGCGGCAATGAAATCAGTATTATTTCGGTTTATCACCAGGTCAGCTCCAAAATCTAATGCACGGCTTTCTTTACCTGCGGTTCCAACAGTTCCAATCACCTGCGCACCAGCCGATTTAGCTAGTTGCGTCAGATAAAGTCCTACTCCTCCACCAATGGCATGAATCATAACCATATCATTTCGTTGTGTCTCGCTAATGGTATGCAGTAAATTCCATGCTGTCATAGCTTGAACGAAGAACGCTGCCCCAACATCAAAATCTATATCATCTGGTAATTTAACAACTCTCTGGGATGACACGGCGCAATATTCTGCGAAAGCACCTGCATCTTCACTAAAGGCGACGACGCGATCACCAACGGAAATGTTGTTGACGAGTAATCCGACGGATTCGACCACACCAGAAAGCTCCAGACCTGCGACGAGTGGATAGCCCTTCGGATGTGGATAGATTCCGGAGCGCATCATCAAGTCGGCATAGTTCAAACCAGCAAATACAACTTTAATGAGTACTTGTTTTGGGCCAGCCACCGGAATTTTGACATTTTTTATAACCGTTGATTTTTCTTTACCATCTGGCTTCTCAAATATTATCGCTCGCATGGATTATCCTTACATTTTATAAGCAAGGTCGTACAAAGAACCTGCGAGCACTTTTATCCCTGCCATAATATCATCGATAGTTGAAAACTCTTCAGGCGTATGACTGCGACCACCTTCACTACGCACAAAAATCATAGCTATAGGACAGATTTCTGACATTTGTTGGGCATCATGGCCAGCGCCGCTAGCCATGTGCATCGTTTTAATGCCTGCTTCACGTGCAGATAGCTCTATAGATTGCATAAGATTATGATCGCTCAAACAAGCGGGAAGATCAATTTGAACCATTGTTTCTAAACTTAAATTGCGGCGCGCAGCAATTTCTTCTAATATTTTTTTATGGGTTTCAAATAAATTTGCGGCACAAGTAGGGTCAGGATGTCGTGCATCGATTGTGAATGTGACTGATCGAGGAATGATGGCAGCACCATTTGGATCCAACACACATTTGCCAATGGTCGTTACTGCTGGTCTCCCAAGTTTCTGGGCGTGGTCGATTACTCTAGTGACAACTTCTGCAAATCCGGCCATTGGGTCAAGCCGAATATCCATTGGAAATGCTCCAGCATGGTTTGAGTCACCAGTAAGAGTGACTTTTGTTTGCCGGATATGTGTGATCCCACTTACTATGGCAATAGGGAGATTAGCGTCTTCGAGAATTGGCCCTTGTTCGATATGTAATTCGATAAAGGCTGCTATATCACTACGTTTGGCCTCTGCTATTCGGATTGGATCAAAACCAACACTTTTCATTGCGTTACCAATACTCTCACCAGACGAGTCGATAACAGTATCACAATCATTTGGATCGATTTTGCCGACTATCGCCCTTGATCCCCAAAATCCTGCATTTGGGAAACGGCTACCCTCTTCTTCACAAAATGATACCAATTCTACAGGCTTGCGAGGAGAGCCATAAGCTTCTTTCAAAACACTTATCGCAATTAGTGCTGAAAGTACACCAAGAGCACCGTCGAAGCGTCCACCAGGGCATTGACTATCAATGTGGGAGCCTGAGACAATAGCCTTTCCACGTTCAGTTCCGTCTATCCGAGCCCACAAATTTCCTACAGTATCAAAACGCACGTTGAGACCGGCATCTCGGCTCCATTTTGCTATACATTCCTGCGCTAAGACCCATTCGCTAGAATAAGCAGTGCGACTTACGCCCGTCTGCAAACATCCTCCAAAACTCCCCAATTGATCAACCATATGCTTAATTTTTTGCACATCAAATTCGAAATTGTTTAACTTATCTAATTTATTCATCATTAGAAGTTAACTACTTCGTCAGGTCTCGTCAAATTAGTAGCTCCATAACTTAAGTAAAAATCCCAGTTGATCCATTAATATATATAAGTTTTTCTAGCCAGAATATTGACACCTCATTATTCATTAGATAATAAATCCTCTGTTTGAAGTTGGTTTGCATCGGCTCAATCCGATATTTCGATTACCAAAACGCAATGATTTCGTATTTTGATACTGAGCCAAAATATTGTGTAAATAAAGAAGGCGGATTATTGTTTGTCTGGTTGAAATCTCTCTGCAGTATCTGGAAAAGAAGCTAGCAAAGACCTTTTCTTAACTATTTCCTAAAAGGGCATATTCTTTGTTAGGATGCTGCGTTTATATTTCGGCAATTTTAACTCCCGATTATTGTGCAACGCGTTCGTATTTTTAGGAATAGAGCAGTGTTGTGATCACAAGTGCTGTTGTTGGTTAAATAAACCAATGAGAACGTAGATAAAGATGACAAAGCCTAACATTTGTATCTCAATCTTGAGAACCTTACCTATCTTGACTAGTTTATTTAAATAAAAGTAGCTTATTAAAGCACGTTTATGTAGCTTTTCTTGATTATTCTTTATCTATCTGCGGTTAGTTTTATTTAACAAGGATAAATTTTATGAAATCAATCGGTGTAGACGTAGGGGGTACTTTTACTGATTTGATTTATTTTGATTCTTTCAACGGTAATGTTGGGATCCATAAGGTTGCGACCACCCCAGACGATCCATCTCAAGGGGTTATCAAGGGAATAAAAGCGTTGTGCGAATTGAACAGTTTTAGCACTTCCGATATCGATCATATTTTCCACGGCACCACAATTGCAACTAACTCGGTACTAGAGTGTGATGGTGTTAAAGCGGGCATGATTACAAATAATGGTTTCCGGGATGTACTTCACATCGGCCGCCATCAGAGGGTGGAGCATTATTCGATACTGCAAGAACTTCCATGGCAGGACCGTCCCCTGATTGCACGTCGTGATCGCAAAACAGTAAGCGGACGGCTGATACCACCTAAAGGAGAGCAGCTGGTTCCCTTGAACGAGGATGAGGTTCGCCAAGCTGCAAAAGATCTACTTGCCGCAGGAGTTGAAGCAGTAGCCATCTGCTTTTTATTTTCTTATCTCAATCCAATTCACGAAGACAGAGCTAAGTTGATTGTTCAAGAGGTGATGCCAAATGCTTTCGTAACCACATCGTCGTTTATTTCTCCGCAATTTCGTGAATTCGAACGTTTTACTACTACCGCATTAGCCTCGTTTATTGGACCAAAGGTTAGCGCTTACATCGCTGGGCTTGATAAAGCACTTCGTGGCCTCGGCGTGCGCGGTGATTTACGTATAATGGCTTCTAATGGAGGCGTGGCAACGCCTCGTATGGTGGTAGAAAACCCTGCATTGACGCTGATGTCAGGCCTCGCGGCTGGAGTGCTTGGTGGTGGTTGGATTGGTGCGCAATGTGGAAAAAAACGTATTATCACGTTTGACATAGGAGGAACATCTGCCGACATTGGTATTTCAGTTGATGGAAGCTTTTCTCAGACTGATGCCCGTTCTACATCTATCGCTGGATTTCCTTTATTGATGCCGATGCTTGACATTCACACCATTGGGGCTGGTGGTGGATCAATTGCATATGTAGACAAAGGTGGGGCATTTAGGGTGGGACCGCAAAGTGCGGGGGCAGTGCCAGGCCCCGCGGCTTATAGTAAAGGTGGATTAGAGCCAACGGTTACAGATGCCAACTTGGTTCTTGGGAGGTTGGAGCCTACTGATTTTCTAGGTGGTGACATGAGATTGAATACGAAGGCATCAAATTCTGTAATCAAATCATTAGGAGATGAATTAGGCATTGATAAGTTGGAAGCGGCCGAAGGAATATTGACTATTTTAAATTCTAATATGGCTAATGCAATCCGATCGCGTACCGTTCAAAAGGGATTAGACCCGCGCAAATTTTCTTTGGTTGCGATGGGAGGTGCAGGGCCGCTTCACGGCGCAGAAGTTGCCGCAATGTTGCAAATACCTGAAGTAATCGTGCCGCCCTTTCCCGGAATTACCTCAGCATTGGGCCTTTTGACTGCTGACCTGAAATACGATGCAATTCGCACTCAATTTCAGGTTTCGACAACACTGGATCTAAATAGGATCGTCTCCGACTTTAAAGCTATGGAGAAAGAACTTACAGATCGATTTTCTAGCGACGGAATTGAATTATCACAGGTGACCTTCACTCGTTCAGGTGATTTGCGATATGTTGGTCAGGGTTACGAGCTAAAGGTGCCAATATCAGATGGAAGAGTTGATGCTAACGAGATGTCGGCTGTTTGGGAAAAATTTCATGATATTCATGCTGCCGAATATGGCCATGCGTTTAAGAGTAGTCCGATCGAAGTTGTTAATTTGCGTGTAACAGCGTTGGGGAACTTGCCTAAATTAGAAAAAATGCCGCCCCGAAAAAGGGGCAGTTTGGAAGACGCTTTATTATACAAGAGAAATAGCATTTTTAGAGACCAAGGCGTTTTGAAGACGTTTGAAACGCGGGTTTATAGGAGAGCTTTAATGCCGATTGGGATGAATTTTGAAGGCCCTGCTATCCTTTTGCAAAAGGATAGCACAACAGTTGTTCCTCCAAGGAGTGAAGCTTGCGTGCATATATCCGGAAGTATAATCATTAAATTGGAGATTTAGCCATGAGTCGCATAGATCCGGTAACTGCCGCTGTAATTCAGGGTGGACTTGAAAGCATTGCGATAGAGATGGGGCACAAACTGATGCGCATGTCTTATTCTTCTATTATCCGTGAATCTGAGGATTTTGGTGCTGCACTTACAGATGCTGATGGAATGCAAATGTGCGAATGTAAGATGTCAACACCACTGCAATCAGGACCTATTCCAGGCTACATACGCAACATTATAAAAGTACTTAAAGAACGAGGAGATCCAGTTAAGGCTGGCGATGTGATTATGCATAACGATCCGTATGGCGGAGCCAGCCATGGGCCAGATGTCGCATTTTGTGTGCCAGTCTTTTTAGATGATCAACTTATTGGATGGTCTGTCACGACTGCTCACCATCTTGATATTGGCGCACTATCACCAGGCAGTTGTGGTATAGTGGATGCGGTGGATACATACGCTGAAGGTTTGCAATTTAAAGCGATTAAAGTTTACGACCGTGGAATAAAAAACGAAGCAGTCTGGCATATTTTACGTGCTAATATTCGTGCTCAAGATCTGGTAGTGGGTGACATGGAAGCGCAAATTGAGGCGTCGCGGATTGGTGCAGCACGTTTTGCAGAACTGGTACGCAATAATGGGTTGGATGAAACTACAGCCGCATTTCATGATCTAATGGATTACTCAGAACGCCTGATGCGAAATGCGATTAAAGACCTACGCGATGGAGAATACACTGCGACCACTTATCTAGATGGATTTTTAGACGATCCAGACCCATCACTTAGCAAGCTACCGCTAGTTGTGACGTTAAAAATTCGAGGTGATGAATTGACAGTAGATCTTACTGGAACTTCACCACAATTGAAGAACAAACCGATCAATATGCCCTTGGTTGGAACTGTCGATTGTGCTGTGTGGTTAACAATTCGCTCAATTTTATTAGATACAACGACCTATGGAGCCATACCTCAAAACTCTGGTCTAACCCGTCCTATTAAAATAATAGCCCCATTGGGATGCCTCGCAAATCCAATTTTTCCCGCTCCCGTAATAGCACGCTTCTGTTCTGGAAACCAGTTGGCCGATACGGTTATGAAGGCGTTTGCACAGGTTGTCCCACAACAGATATCAGCGGGAATAGGGAACTTGCGCGTCGTAGCCATTTCCGGCTTAAAAGACGGGAACCATTGGGTCCATATGGAAATTATGGAAGGAAGTTATGGTGGTCGATTTGGTATGGAAGGCATGGATGCCGTAGATACACTATATGCTAACACTCGTAACAATCCGATAGAAGATATCGAATCGCATATTCCGCTGCGGATCGAGCGCTATGAGTTGCGAACGGATGCAATGGCCTCGGGTCAGTGGCGTGGTGGTATTGGTGCCATACGTGAGTTTATGTTTTTAGATGATGCAGGCTTTTCTCTGGAGGGTGATGGTCATGCCTTTAAGCCCTGGGGTTTTGATGGTGGTTCAGATGGTTACGTTGCTTCTTTAACACTTATACGGTCTGACGGCACTGAAAATATTTTACCTTCAAAAGTACCTTATTTTGAGGTTAAGGCTGGCGATAAGCTGGTTTCATATGGACCGTGCGGCGGTGGCTATGGCGATGCTCGGTTACGATCATACAATGCGATCGAAGCCGATTTACAAGATGGGTTAATTACTAAAGGTTTCGCAGAAAATATTTTTTTGATTTGAAAAGAAATTTTATAATTTAGCTGATTTATTTTGAGGAACCGCGCACTCACTATTTCAATAATACTATGTATTTTAATTGGACTTTCTAAATCAGGTAAAGTTTCTTTAGGCTGAATGGTTTGACGCATACGCACTATTAATAACACAGGCCCCACCAAAGTACTCGATGATGTTTTGGACGGCTTTTTTGGACCGGATCATGCAAAATCAGATTATGGAGTGGTGCTTAAACCTTTAGATAACGGATATGACTGAGGCCTTGACGAAGCCGCAACCCAAAGCCTGCGCGCTGAGATGCAGCGTTGAAAACTGCCTGCATGTAAAAGTGACAGCTTGCAGGTCATCCAAATAGAATCCGTAAAGCGAGGAAACAACTTATGGCGGCGGTTTGGCTTACAGAACTGTAAAATCCATTGGCGCTGCCTCACATTTTGGACCCGTAATCAATAATGTATCTGCCAGTACTTTGAATTCTGCCCTCGCGGTATTAGAAATTTTTTGCTGCGCAGCGAGTAAATACGTTTTTAAAAAGTTTTAACCTTGACTTGGTGGTATGTATCAGATTGCTTAATTGTTGCGATCTTCGTTCCAGAAAGTATTTTCTTAGCGCGGTGCATCTGCGCAGCATCTCCAAGTGTCTGTTTGATTGCAGGCCAATTATTAAGAGCCGTTGATGCTGTATCCTTTTGCATTCGGTTTCACACCGCGAGAATTTTCAATTCATAAAATTATAAGAATTTCATGCCATTTTCTGGGGGTTTTGTTCGTGAAATCTGGACGAACCGACCCGTAGTTTTAAAAATTGTAAACTGAGCGTGTTACATGTTTAGTTTTTCACAAGCTTCTAGCGTGTTTATTTGCACAATATAAATACACGGCGGGTCTTGCACGCCAAAGTGATAAGCAGCATTGCTTTGTTCCTTATTGAGCTTCACAGCTTTCTATATGGCGCCCATAATGATCTTTTTGATAGCTTCTCCATTGCCTTTGAAGAAATGATAAAATTCATTGTAAATGACGTTTGGCGGATTAGATTGGATCGACTACAATGCTTCTGAGACGTTAACCTGTTTAGATTTGCGATTTATCTGTACAGAAACAGAGACTGGCGTTATTCGAATTATTTAAAGCGTTCAGTAGAGGATCTGTTGCTAAATGGCGGCGGTTTTTCAAAAATCGTGATTTTTTGTGTAAGTGTTAATTTTCACGTTTGAGGCTCTCTGGAACAGCTTCACGCGAAACAGCTCTCGGAAAAGATATAAGTACTTCAGCGGCATATGTTTAATAAGCGGTGCCTTAGTTAAAGTCGTTAGGGCAGTGGCGCTACGTGTCCTTTCTGTACTCTACTCGCCGATTTTTCTTAAAATTAAATAGACTTGAGAAGAGCATCTTTCTCTGATTAGGACATCGTCTGGGATAGAATTATGCATAATCTATGATGTAAACCTAATGGCCATCATTTATAAAGATTTGTATTTTCTGAGGGGCTGTCTTTAGGCTGTGCCTGAAATTAAAAAGCTAGCAAGAGTATGATACTTTTTTAACCAACGTGGCAATTGCAGAATCCTACCTTCCACCGCAAAAATATACTGCTGGATAACTGATGAACTATCGCCACTACCGTAAGGTCAGATCCTGTCTGCGACAAAGTCTATATCATTTCCAATTGCACACATATTTTTGTCGTTTCTCTCTCCTTTGATGATCTCAAACGCCGATTGGCATGTGTTTAGGATCTCGTAGTACCGGCCGAGGGGCTACAAGTTCTTTCCATTTTGATAAAGCCTGGCTTGTTGATGAAAATGCAGGTCTCTTTATCAATTTACCCCTGCCAGGTTGTGCTTGATTTTCGGCTCCGGCTTCCCAAAGAACCTCGCCTCGTGATAGTGTAAACCTAGGCATTCCAATAACTTCGAAACCTTCAAAAACATTGTAGTCAATCGCAGATTTCTGGGTTTTAGCACTTACAGTTTTTCTGGAGTTGGGGTCCCAAATTACTATATCAGCATCTGATCCAACTGTTACTGCTCCCTTGCGAGGATAGATATTTAAAATCTTTGCTATATTCGTCGAAGTGAGCGCTACAAACTCATTCATTGTCAAGCGACCTGTTTTCACTCCGTGGGTCCACAGCAATGACATCCGATCCTCAAGCCCACCAGTTCCATTTGGAATTTGAGTAAAATCTCCGATACCCATGCGTTTTTGTTGAGTAGTAAATGCGCAATGATCCGTTGCAACGACTTGCAGCGAGCCCGCAGTTAGGCCTGCCCAAAGACTGTCTTGGTGTTTTCTGTCTCGGAAAGGTGGAAACATAACGCGCTGTG
>CAJWLM010000039.1 GCA_913043025.1 uncultured Rhodospirillaceae bacterium | reverse complement strand
GCACTAAGACATCTCCCAACCCTCCTTGACCCGCAACAAGCGGTGTAGGCACACCAGCCACCTGTAGCTTTTTTCCATCTTTTGATACCAACCAAAGCTGCCCTGGCTTTGTCGTTACTAAAAGGAATTCATCAGAAACAAAGGTCATGGCCCATGGATAAAGGAATTGGGCCACTGCTTTAGCATAAATTTCATTACCAGCAGTGCCTACAATTTTTTCAAATGCTGCTGACTGAGTAGCAAGCGATATGATCAAGATAGAGACAAACTTACGCATCCAGTTTTTCCATATTTTTTAATAATTTCAGTACATATATCTGAAAACAAATTTCAATTAACCTTATATCTCTCTGCTTTCCTGTCCGTAAATTAATTTATTATTCCACGGTCCAAAACACAATATTTTTCGTAAAGTAATATGATTTCAAGTTTTTAAACAAATAGAGATTTCAAAAATGTTCTGAGCGTAAGTATCTCCTTTTTCAAAAGATACATCCTATCTTGCTGCGCATGCAGTACCTCAATCGATTAAAATGCCTCAGTACAGCATTTGCATATACGGCTCCTGCATCAATTACTGCTAAGGTATATTGATAAGTCACCATGTTAAATCTTTGCTTAATATATTGATAAGACTTCCGAGGTTGGTTTCTTAACCTTAGCCGCCTGAGGTACTTCCGCTATTTCGTTAGGATACCCAACCGGTAAAATCATTACCGGTTTTTCATTATTGGGCCGTTTACAAAGAAGATTGAGAAACTTCATAGGATTTGGAGTGTGCGTCAAGCACACCAAGCCACTGTGATGTAAAGCGCTTATTAAAAACCCAACTGCAATTCCAACACTTTCGTTCACATAGTAATGCTTATAGCGGCTCCCATTTTCCGCCAATCCATATCTTTGCGCGAACACAACAATCAACGCAGGTGCATCTGTCAAATGCTTTTTTTTTGCCCCAGTTCCAATTGGCTCTAATGCTGAAATCCATTCATCTCCCCCACCACCAGAGTAAAATTTTTGTTCTTCATGCTCGGCCTCTTTTCGGATTTTAGCCTTCATATCTGGATCTTTTATAACAACGAAGTGCCATGGCTGTTGATTGGCACCAGATGGCGCAGAAGCCGCTACGGCCACTGCATTACTTAAAACTGTATCTGAAATAAGTTCTTGAGAAAAATCGCGTACAGAATGGCGCCTTTTCATATAATTGAGATAGTTTAAAGATACAATCTCAGTCTGTTCTTCGCTCATACGCAGGCGGTCTGGCAATGGAATAGGCACGTAACTCACAATATAAATCTCCAGCTACAGCTTAGTTTATCTCGTTGTGACGCAAAGCCTATTCTAAAATCATGAACAGTTCTAGCATCCGATTAATTATGTTATTAAAACAAAATATATTGATATTATCTCTGCATACGTTAATAAAAAGGCATCTTTCGCAAACCTCAGATATTCAGGCGACTTATTAAATAATTTGAATTGATGTCTTTAATTATGTTTTGAAGACAGCTTTCGTTCACTTATCGAAACATCTTATCACTGTAAAAAAACTAGGAAAGGGCTATTTACCTAAGCGATTGTATCTAACATCATTCCAACTATCGGTAGGAAAAACCCACAAAAACATTAAATCGGTGTCGCCTGTATTCTTTAATCCGTGGGGCACATAGTTTGGTATGTATATACTATCTCCTCCAGTAACAGATTTGCATTCAGAGCCAGACATTAAAATTTCGCCAATGCCACTTAGAATAAAATAGGTTTCTTGCTCTTCATGATGATGTAACGGCAGACTTTGCCCCAACGGCCAGCGCAAACATCCCATAGACATACCTTCATTATCGTGTTGAAACCCATCAACAAGAAAACGCCAACTTAGCTTTGGGTTAGCGCCATCACTTATCCGTACTTCTGAGTGCACTTGCCAATCGGTACTACCAGCCTTGTTTACGAAAATGTTATTGATACTGTCTCTCCGCTTTAGTCTCACTTACACCGGAAGGACATCCTGTAGCGCTTTATCCAATTTATCATTAATCTCAAAGATCTGATCCTCTTGCATAATAAATGGAGGAGCAAGAAGGATATGGTCGCCTAATCGACCGTCGCGGGTACCGGACATTGGGTAACATATCAGCCCCGCGTTAAATGCAGCCTGTTTAATCTTCCAGGCAATTTGCTGTCTGGGATCAAATGGTGTCTTAGCTGTTCGATCTGAAACAATTTCAAGACCACGGAACAACCCTCTTCCCCGGATGTCACCAACGTTCGGGTGTTGCCCAAATCGCTCAAGAAGCGCATCTGACAAAATTTCTCCCAAATAATTGCAGCGACTAACCATATTTTGATCAATAATCTTTTTGACGACTGCATAGCTCGCTGCTGCCGCAACTGGGTGACCGATATAAGTATGGCCGTGCTGAAACAAACCGCTCCCAGATTTTATAACATCATAAATTTTTTCCGAACAAATCATTGCGCCAATTGGCTGATACCCCGCACCAAGTCCCTTTGCTATACAAACGATGTCTGGCGTCACTTCATCTGCTTCACAGGCAAAAAGACGTCCAGTCCGCCCCATGCCACACATAACTTCATCTAAAATTAAGAGAACACCGTAGCTATTACAAATTTCTCGAATTTTCTGGAAATATCCATCGACTGCGGGAACTGCACCCAGTGTAGCTCCAGCCACTGGTTCGGCTATAAAGGCCATCACGGTTTCCGGTCCAAGCCGAAGGATTTCATTCTCTAACTCTTGCGCCGCCCTTTGACCATATTCATAGGAAGTTTCTCCCTCATATTTTAAAACATATTCGTAGCAAGGCGCTATATGTTGAACATTAATCAATAATGGATGAAATTGTGCTCGACGCATTTCATTACCACCTGCACCTAGCGCGCCAAGCGTGTTACCATGGTAGCTTTGTCGACGGGAAATCAAGTGATGGCGCTTTGGCTCGCCGTTTTCAACATGATATTGACGCGCCAGTTTCAACGCAGCTTCGATCGCCTCTGAGCCACCAGAAACTAAATAGACTCGATTGAGATCGTCAGGAGTGTGATCTGCTAAAAGACTTGCCAGTTTCTCAGCGGGCTCAGATGTAAAAAAACCAGTGTGAGCAAAGGCTAAATTCTGTGCCTGATCCTGAATAGCTGAAATTATATCTGGATCACCATGCCCAAGACAAGATACAGCTGCACCACCCGAGCCATCAAAATAGGCTTTACCAGTATCGTCGTAGATATAGCATCCCTCTGCTCGGTCAGCTTTTGGCAAGCTAATGCGTGTATCGCGCGGAAAAACTGAACTCATACTTTTACTTTCTGAGACTTCATTTGCTTTTCTACAGTTTGGAAACTTAGAATATCGCTATCTAACTTAATCGGTTTGCAAACATCTTTCAAAGTATTTCAGAGTTTTAGCAAGGCCATTTTTAAGCTCTCTTACTTGCTCACTGTTAATAATAAGCAGCGGTGTCATCATGAGCCAATCTCCAAATTCCCCATAATTTGTCCTGCGAGCATAAATCATAAGACCGTTTTTAAGCGCTAAATTTTGGAACAAGGCCACTGCATTTAACTTGCGGTCAAAGTAAGATTTAGTCTCTTTATCTGCAACCAATTCAAGTGCCAGCAAAAGTCCTTTTCCCCGAATATCACCAACGTATTTTGAGTATTTTTTCAACTCTTCAAGTGCGTTTTTAAACTCTGCTCCACGTTCAGCAGCATTCGCAATCAAATTGTAATCTAGCATTTCCTGCAACACGGCATACCCGATGGCACATGACAGCGGGTTAGCAAAATAGGTAAATCCATTCAAGAAACCACCGTTTGACGAAATGGCATTTACCAGAGAGCCACTTGCAAGCACAGCACCCATCGGCGTAAACCCTGCAGCGATACCTTTAGCTAAAACAACTATATCGGGTTGAGCATCTATACAGTGATTGCTGGCCAAAAATTTACCTGTTCGTCCGGCACCACTCATGACTTCGTCATGTATGAGTAAAACGCCGTACTTACTGCAAATCCGGCGCACTTCTGTCATGTAAAAGTCATCCGAAACGACTGCTCCAGAGGCAAGGCCTCCGATAGGTTCCATTATAAAAGCAAGTACTGTCTCTGCCCCCTCTGACTTAATACAATCTTCAAGTTCTGCAGCACAGGCGCGCGAAAAACTCTCAACGG
Organism: uncultured Rhodospirillaceae bacterium; assembly: GCA_913043025.1. Taxonomy (GTDB): domain Bacteria; phylum Pseudomonadota; class Alphaproteobacteria; order UBA8366; family UBA8366; genus UBA8366. The sequence goes on along the minus strand of CAJWLM010000039.1, from coordinate 5,864 downwards.
TATATTTTTCAGGTAGCCTGTAAGTAGCAGGCGCTCGCACTTTGGGCATACTTTTCAGCATCGGCTTAAAGACATCACGCATCTGGCTATCACCCGTCAACGTCAATGCTCCCAATGTACCGCCATGATAACTTGGTTGGCGCGAGATCACCTTCCATCTAGAAGATTGGCCTTTGGTCAAAGCACATTGGCGGGCAAGCTTTGTCGCACTTTCAACAGCTTCGCTTCCACCAGAAACAAAAAAAGCACGTTCAAAACCGTCCCCAGCAAGATCCGTCACCAAGTTAGATAGACATTCGTTTGCTTCGCTTTCAAACTGACCCGGAAAAGCAAATGCCGCATTTTCGGCCTGAGCCGCCATGGCCGCCAAAACTCGTTTGTTTCCTGACCCAAGGTTATTTGCAACCGGCCCGGATGACACATCAAAGTACTTTTTGCCATCTTTGTCCCAGAAATAAAGACCTTCCCCGTGTGATATGCAAGGAAGCCTTGGAGATCCTTTTTCTTTAAAAAATACCTGAACTGGTTCGCCTAATCGTTCCATTCCCAATAATTTTTCTTCCCAAGATTGGACATTTTGTTGGCGCATTCACTTTTACCGTATTCCCTATCCTAGATAGTTATTATGAATTCATCTCTTATTTTCTTTCGCCCCTGTAACTTGCATAATAATTAGTAATCCGGATGATATAATTATTAAAATGGTCGAAATCGCTGCAATAGTTGGATCAATTTGGTCTCTTAGCGCTAGAAACATACTTCGAGTGATAGTAGAGTTATCACCGCCGGCGACAAAAAGTGAAATTATCACTTCATCAAAAGAGGTTAAAAACGCAATTAAGGCAGACGAAACTAAAGAGAATTTAATCTGAGGTAACGTTATTTCCCGAAAAGCGCGGAAACGCGTGGCTCCTAAAGAGCGCGCCACCTTTTCCTGATTCATATCGTAGTTCTTTAAGGCACTAAACACAATTATAAGAACCAATGGCATAGCGACTAGTGAATGTCCTAGAACAAGCCCTAAAACGCTTCCAACAAGTTTTAGTTGAACAAAAAAGTAAAATAACCCAATCGCGACAAGGATACTAGGCACCATCATGGGTGAAATAAATATTGGAAACAGCATTTTACTAATACGTGAATTTCCGTTTACCAATCCATAGGCGGCCATCGTCCCCACAGGTACTGCCACAAAAATTGTCAATACGGCAACTTTAACGGAAGTCCATGTCGCCTGCATCCAATCGTTGAACCCATTTTCGACTTTCCAAGAAAAAAAGTAATTCTCATACCAGCGAAGTGACCATTCTTTAGGAGGAAACTCGAGGTACTGGCTAGCAGAAAAGGACATGGGAATTACAACCAGCGACGGCACGATCAAAAGAAATAGAACTATATATGAAAAGATATACAGCCACAGCCGGTCCTTTAAGCGAATTTGCGTTTCAGAAACGTTTTTATGCAAAAACTTCATTTTGCTGACCTATTTCCTAGCTGGTCCATCGAGACCAATTTAGATGCTATAAACAAAATAACACTTGTCACAATAAGTAGTACCACCCCAAGCGCGCTGGCCGCGCCCCAGCTAAAATAAAGTTCAATATTACTAGAAATTTTCATCGCAGCCATGATTACGCGCCCCCCCCCTAGGATAGCTGGAGTCACATAGAAACCGAGACAGAGAACAAAGACTATCAATAAGCCTGCCAACAAGCCCGGCACAGAAAGTGGGAAAAAGACCGTCCAAAACGCACGTGTGGGCGTGGCACCTAGGCTAGAAGCCGCTTTAAGACAATCTCTATCAATAGACCGCATATTTGCATAAAGGGGTAAAATCAAAAAGGGCAGCATAATATGTACCATTCCGATCAGAGTACCAGTTGTATTATGGACAAACTTGATCGGCTCACTGATTAAGCCTATGTCGATCGCGATATTGTTCAGCAGACCTTTTTTTTGCAACAGAACAAGCCAAGCATATGTGCGAACTAAAAGGCTGGTCCAAAATGGTATCAATACACCGATCATGCAGATGTTTGCCCATTTTCGCGACAGTTGGGACATGAAATAAGATAATGGATATCCGATAACTGCGCAAATCAAAGTGGTCAAAATACTAATTTTAAATGTAGTAATAAATATACGAATATAGGCACGACTCTTAGTCATTCTTTCGTAATTTTCAAACGAAAAACTTCCATCGCGCCCGATAAAGGATAGATAAAACAACCATCCAACTGGAATGATAATTAGTGCCACGACGATCAGCAGGTATGGCAAAGTTAGTCCAAAAAAAGTCAGGCGCTCTTTAGATGCAACACGCTGCAGACCTTGTTCGTTCAGTTTTTCCGCTATTATACCGCTCATTTAACTCACCAAATAGCTATCAGCGACCCTTAGACCTATTATTAGTTGTTGCCCAGCTGAGGGTAGGACCGCCTGCGTGACACTTCCATTGGGGACACGCACGCGCAAGACCACTTCATCTTCGCTCATAGATTTCAGTTTTACTACCAGCAACTGGCTTTCGCCTTGAAATATAGAGTCGAGCAAAACACCCTCGAATTTATTGACATCATCCGAATTTTCAATGGTAATAAATACTTTCTCAGGTCGAACGACTAGAAAAAACTCGCCATCAGTTTTTGGAGAAGTCGAAAGCTTAATTTCAGCCCCATCGAAATGTACCACTCCATTTCTCACAATTACCGGTAAAAGGCTTGATTCCCCAATAAAATCAGCAATAAAGTTATTACTGGGATATTCATAAATCTCATTCGGCGTTCCCAGCTGCATCAGCTCACCATCGTTAATAACGGTAATCCTATCTGACATCGTCAAGGCTTCTTTTTGATCATGTGTCACGTAAACAGTTGTCATATTCAGCGTATCATGCAACTGTCGAAGCTCTATCTGCATCTCCTCACGCAACTTTTTATCTAGCGCGGACAATGGTTCGTCCATTAGGAGAATTTTAGGCTTGAAAACAATTGCCCGTGCTAATGCAACGCGCTGCCTTTGCCCCCCTGAAAGTTCATCCACACCACGATGGCCGAGACCTGCAAGCTTGACTGTCTCTAATGCTTCCTCAACACTCCGCTTTGTTTCAGTAACGCTTACCCCCCGCAGTTTTTGGGGGTACCCAACGTTTTGTTCCACGCTCATATGAGGAAATAAGGCATAGTTCTGAAATACCATTCCAATCCCTCGGAGGTGTGGTGGTTTGAGAATGACCTCTTCTTCACCAAATTTTACACTCCCATAATCAGGATTTGTAAACCCAGCCAAGACCATGAGAAGGGTCGTCTTGCCTGAGCCAGAGGGCCCAAGCAACGTCATAAATTCTCCTGAATTTATTTCAAGGCTTATATCTTTGAGGGCATGGAATTGATCATAGGTCTTGGTAACATTCTTTATTGATATATTAAGCGAACTATTTGTCATTAGGGAACCAATTTTCCGTAAAATCACCCGGAGGGTTAGCACTCTCCGGGTTTATTATTCTTGAGATAACTATGGTTTATTCAGTCATCATCTCAGTATACATTTCAGAGGCAATGGTGCGCCACTTCGCATACCATTCCGTGCTCAAAGTCAACTGATGCTGAGCATTCTCTGGATGACTTGGCATCTGAAGCGCACGCGCATCTTCCATCAACCCAAGTTCATAGACTTTGCTGTTCGTAGGACCATAAGTAATATATTTAGCAAATTCCGCCATATATTCTGGCTTCATCATCTCTGCAATATACTTCATGGCAAGATCTTTGTTTTTAGCACCTTTAGGAATGCCATAGCCCTCCCAATCCATAATACCAGTCTGCCAGTCATAGGCAACTTTCGCACCATCTTCTTTAGCAACGTCAAAACGACCGTTCCATCCAGTAGTCATATCAACTTCACCATCCTTCATAAGCTGAGCGTGCTGCGCCCCAGAAGACCACCAGACCGCGATGTGAGGTTTAATGCTTCTGATCTTATCTAAAGCACGCTCAATACCCTCTTCGCTATCCAAAACTTCATAAACCTGATCCATTGGAACACCATCGCCAAGGAGTGCGGCTTCTAGCTGTGCGCCCACATTATTCCGCATTGCCCTTGTTCCAGGGAATTTTTCAACATCAAAAAAATCTGCCCAGGTTTTTGGGCCATTGTCGCCATAAGTGTCAGTGTTATAAGCAGCCACAACAGAGAAGATGTCTGCACCCGCACAATACTCGCTATACATTCCCGGCAAATGGTTACTTACGTCAATAACGGAGTAATCCAGCTTCTCCAAAATACCTTCTGCACCACCAGATGCACAATTTCCCGCGCCGCTTGAAAAGATATCAAACTTATCAGCACCAGACTTTACCATGAGCTTTACATCCGAGATACCGCCGTAGGTGTCCTCTTTAACTGTTATGCCCATTGCTTTTGCTGCAGGCTGAAAAATGCCCAACGATTGTCCCTTTTGATATGCCCCACCCCATGAAACGATCCTTAAGGTATCATCCGCATTCGCTATGCCACCAGCCATAACCATCCCAGCGATCGTAAGATAATTACTAACTGACTTTATCACATTAAATGTCATCCTTTTTCTCCCAATTTGTTTATCTTTCATACACTATATCTTACCAAAGGTCATTTTATCTAAGCATTGATTTTTGTATTTAAGCAAGAACAGATTTCCGATAGCGTATATTTTGTGCTTGCCTAATCTGCCACTGATCACACCAACGATACCAAGAAACTACGGCGGGCAAAAACCACGGCCTACCAGTGTAAAGCGGCCTAGTTGGGAAAGGCAGATTATCAAATGCCGTTTTACCCTCAGGCAACCCTAAAACTTTTTGGCCAAGACGCATACCCAAATAACTTGCCATAGAGACCCCAGAACCACAGTAGCCCACAGCATAATAAATTCCATTATGTTGCCCGATGTGTGCCATTTCATCAAAAGTATAAGCGACTTTGCCTGTCCAAGAGTGGGAAATTTTTGTCCCTTTCAGCTGTGGAAAAATCCGAACCATGTCTTTGAGCAGCTTTGGGCCACTGGCCATTGGGTCAGTTTCCGTAGCCGAAACACGTCCTCCAAACAAAACACGGGTCCGGTCTGGAGAAGGCCGATAGTAATAGACGACTTTACAGGTATCACTAGCAATTCTATTGGTGGGAAAAAGAACGTCCATTACTTGCCGTTCAAGCGGCTCTGTGGCAATAATATAGCTTCCGATTGGAATTACGCGTCTTTGCAACCAAGGCGTCAAGTTCGTCGTATATCCATTCGTAGCAACGATGACATCCCGCGCACGAACTTTTCCTTGTGAAGTTGTTAAGACAAAGCCATTAGTATCTTTTCTAATATCAATGACTGAGCACTCTCCGATTACAGAAGCTCCAGCCTCAAGCACACGATTTAACAGTCCCCTATGGTATTTTGCAGGATTAAGTGATGCGTGACGGGGAAACAAAACACCACCATGATACGTGTCTGAACCCAACTCGCTTAACTGATTTCTGCGCGAAATAGCATGGGCTTCAATACCTTCTGTCAAGCTCACTTTTTCAGCATCTCGGGCAATTTTTTCATAGTGCTTTGGAGTATGTGCGGCATGATAGCGGCCAGATCTTAAAAAACTGCAATCAATATCTTCCGAAGTGACAAAATCCTCCAGCCAATCAAGGGCGGCCTCGCCCTCTCTACGAATAGCTCGTCCTCTCTCCATGCCAAATTTTTGTGACAAGGATGCAAGCGAAGGTTTGATGCTGGTGCTTACTTGACCACCGTTCCGCGTGCTGCATCCAAAACCAGGGTTTCCAGCCTCAAACACAGCAGTTGAACGGCCGCCTCGGATACTTTGAAGCGCCGCATTTAG
>CAJWLM010000038.1 GCA_913043025.1 uncultured Rhodospirillaceae bacterium | reverse complement strand
CATGTGCGGCGTCTCGTCGAGCGCCTCGGGCTTCTTCGCCGTCGCGCGCGCGTCCCGGTCCGGCCCCCGCGCCGTCGCGCGCACCCTCCAGGGCTCCAAGCGCGGGATGGGCGCGCCGTCGAAGAGGCCGTAGTCCGCGGCGTAGCAGCAGTGCGCGACCTGGCCCTCCGGGGCCCAGGCCAGCACGTACCTCTTCACGTACTCGGACGTGCACAGGAGCTCCACGGCCTGGAGGTCCGCGGCGAGCGCCTCCTTGAAGTCGCGCTCCTTCTTGCCCGTCCGGATGAGCACGCCCCGCACGGGCAGCGTCTCCTGCGTGAAGACGACCTCGCCCGGCGCGATCGCGCGCGCCACACGCTCGACCCGCTTGCCGTTGAGCCGCAGATATCCGCTTTCGACGAGGCGACGGGCGGCACCGCGCGTGCGCACGAAGCGCAGTCGGCACAGCACCAGGTCGAGCCTCATCGGGCGGGCACCCGCATCAGCTGAGCATGTCTTTCAGCGCGGCGAAGGCATTTTCGGGCCGCGGCTCTGCCGGCTTGCGATCGTGAGGCTTTTGAAGGTGGAATGTCAAATGAGTTTATCTTAAAAGATCCGTCTGCACGCCAGTTTGTAGGATTATGGGATATCGCAGTTTTTCGGGGAGGACCAAAGGGAGTTTTGCACCGGACACCAGACTCTGCCCTGAATGGTCCATCGATCTTGATGCGTCTTGATCGAGAAGATTTCTGGAATAATGTTTTGGGGCAATCACAAGATAATAATGCTTTAAAAGCAGTGAATGAGTAGATAAAACTTAACGAAACATTAACAGAAATATCACTGTAAAATAGAAAGTTAAGTATCGGATGATAATTTCAGTTTGTTCGCGCTGTAAGCCACTAAAAGAAGGGCTATGCCGACAGAAATTTGTCATAGATGAATTAAAGGCCGGCTTGGCGATTGATGTGCAGGTGCAAGAGGTTAGATGTTTAGCAGCTTGTGATCAGCCGATCTCTGTTGGGATCTCTGAATTAGGTAAAGCAAGTTATCTGTTTGGGGATATTACATCCCAAGAACATGTATCGGCGTTAGTGGAGTTCGTTGGACAATATCAAAAAAGCAAAAATGGCTGGACCAACTCAAACGAACGCCCCAAGGCTCTGCGATCGAAAACAGTTGCAAGGATTCCAGGAAGTCTTTTACAAAATTCCAAAGATAGTTCTTTAACGTGAAACCTTCTGAAATTCTCCTGAGTTGCGAGAACCTATTTTTTATAGGTCCTAAAGGTCGGGTGCTGTTGGATGGTGTTTCCCTTGAGGTGAAAGCGGGCGAAAAGATAGCTATTGTTGGGCCAAACGGTGCAGGAAAGTCTCTCTTGCAAAGACACTTGTCTGGGCGACTTGAAGGAACATCCGGTAATGTAAAGCTTTTAGGTGGCCCAATTGGGAGAATTTCTCCTATAAATCGAGCACAAATGATGGCTGTCATGGCGCAATCGGAACACATCGAACCATTATTATCGGTTGAAGAATATATATCGTTAGGACGCATTCCCCATAAACGACAGTTGGGTGGCAGCGAAAATATTTTGGAAATAGAGCGCGCAATAAAACTCTGTGGCCTGGATAAACTCAAAAGGCAAAGTATCCAGACCTTGTCTGGTGGAGAACGACAGCGGGCATCCTTGGCTCGGGCAATCGCTCAATCGCCAGACTTGTTATTTTTGGATGAACCTACCAATCATTTAGACTTAAGGGCAAAAGTAGACATATTGGATTTAATCCGGGAATTACCCACAACTGTTTTGGCAGTTATTCATGAATTAGCGTTGGTTGAGGATTTTGCCGACAGGGTCATTGTCCTGCAAAACGGTAAAATTATAGCTGATGGTCCACCTGCGGTAAGTCTATCTAAGAAAATTGTCTGGGACGTGTTTGAAATGAATCGGGTCGATGTTTCACATCCTATTTCTGGAAAACAGCTCAAAGTTTTTGAGGCATCCGAACACCAAATCAATTTATAAGAAGGATTTTTCACATGCAAAAAAGTATATTAGTCTCAGTGCTCACGGCGACGTCATTATTGATTAATGCAAACTTAGCGGTGGCGGATAGTATCACCGTCAACAGTTGTGATCGTAAAGTATCTTTCGATGCCCCTCCTAATAAGATAATTGTTCACGATTTGAATATGAATGAAATGGTGATAGCTTTGAACCTAGAGGACAGAATGGTTGGTGTCACTGGGGTTACTGGCTGGTACAAAAAAGAAGGCCCGGCGTTATTGAAGAAATTAGGTGGTGTTCCTGAATTGGCGCCAAAATATCCAACACTCGAAAATCTGCTTGCAGTAGAACCGGATTTGTTTATTGCCGGCTGGTATTATGGAATGAAACCTGGAGGTGAAGTTACTCCTGATATTTTGGCGCAACATGGTGTTAAAACGCTTGAGTTAACAGAAAGTTGCATTCATCTAGATCAAGCTAGAAAGCCTGCCTCTATGGATTTATTATTTAATGATATTAAAAGGTTAGGAGTAGTATTTAAGAAATCAAAAGAAGCAGAAGTACTTATAAATAAATGGAAAGCAGAACTTGCAAGTATTAAAAAAGCAATCGGTGCAAAAGCAGGAAAGCGCGTATTTTTATATGATAGCGGTAAGGAGAAACCATTCACTGCAGGTAAATTTGCTATTCCGACCGCAATGATCGAAGCAGCTGGTGGAAAGAATATTGTTGATGATATGAGTACAAGTTGGGGCCGTACTTCTTGGGAGACCGTGGCGTCTAGAAATCCAGAATTCCTGCTACTACTTGATTATAGTGAGGATGGAAGTGGAGCAGACGGTTTAATGGATTTTTTGAAGTCGCATCCGGCTATGAGTGAAACTGATGCAGTTAAAAATAGTCATTATGTTGCACTTAGGTATGCGGAACTAACACCAGGACCCGCTAATATTAACGCTATTCGTAAAATTGCCGCAGGAATGTATCCCGAGCGGTTTTAAGTGATAGTTCGAAGATTTCCTCTTTCGGTAGTATGCGTCGTAGCCGCAGTCATACTCGCTGTAATGTTACCTCTTGGTGTTGCTTATGGAGGTCTTAACATTCCGAGTGAAACAATCTTTTCGGTATTACTTGGTAATGATTTGGGGGCGTTCTTCTCTTTAGAGCCGGCGAGTAACCCTATGACTAAAATTATCATTGACTTGCGGTTACCGCGCATGGTTCTTGCTTCGATAGTTGGCAGTGGGCTAGCAATTGTTGGAGCTCTTTTACAAACTGCGACACGAAATGATTTGGCAGATCCCTTTTTATTTGGACTATCCTCTGGCGCGGCCGCGGGCGCAGTCCTCGTGATTACTTTCACGGGGGATTTCCTTGGTATTTGGACGCTTCCGATAGCCGCTTTCGTGGGCGGGTTAGTATCAGCGATCACAGTTCTTGCATTGGTGACGCGTACAATCCATACAGGACCGGAACGTTTGGTGCTTGCTGGCCTAGCGGTATCTTTTTTATTCACTGCCATCGCCAATTATTTTGTTTTTGCGGGAGACCAAAGGGCTGCCCATTCGGTTGTATTTTGGTCCCTGGGTGGGCTGGGTTTGGCTCGTTGGGAAACTATTGGTTTTGCTGTTCTGGGTCTATCCATGCTTATTTCGTTCTGTGCTTTAAAAAAGCACAAATTGGATGCTCTTCTTTCAGGAGATGACACGGCCCATAGTCTTGGCATTAATCCAAAAAGAATGCGCATCCAGATTTTTGTTGTTTGTGCATTTGCTACGGGCCTGTTTGTATCACTCGTAGGGGTCATTGGATTTGTAGGGCTGATGGTGCCGCATTTAGCAAGAGCGTTTGTTGGTCCTCTTCATGGTGCATTGTTGATTGTCTGCGGCCTATTTGGTGCCGTTTTAGTTGTGTCTAGCGACATTGTTAGTCGCCTTATACTAGCTCCCCAGGAATTACCTATAGGTATTGTTACTGCTGCAGTTGGAGCCGTGTTCGTAATCTTTTTAATCATACGAAAGCGAACAGTATGAACTAATAAATAATTAGACCAGTCTATTCATCTTCACTTCTCTGATCATACAACAGAAATAGCATGAATATTGGATATCGTATGTTACTGTTTCGCCTATCAGCCCTAAAATAGTTTGAATAGGTCGATTTAAAGAACAAAAGGACAATCGCAATGATCCCAGCAGATGTAAGTCTAATCGCTGATGAGGCAGATTTGCGGCAATACTACCCCAAGCCCATGAGCCGCGCGAGCGATAAGGTCCTTGATCGCCTTGATCTCCAATGTAGAGCTATATTGACCTTATCACCGTTCTGCGTTCTGTCCAGTCAGGGGCCAGACGGTGCTGATATTTCGCCGCGTGGCGATCCACCGGGATTTTTAAGGGTGCTAGATGATCGCCACATCCTGTTACCGGATCGGATTGGTAATAATCGGTTGGATAACTATGCTAATATTTTGACCCATCCCGCGGTTGGACTTTTGGTCCTGGTTCCGGGTATGGATGAGACACTGCGAATAAATGGTCGGGCACAAATCACAGATGATGCGCGCCTTCTGGCCGGCAGTGCAGTGCGCGGAAAAGCACCAAACATCGGCCTTTTAATTGCGGTAAAGGAAGCCTTTCTCCATTGTCCCAAGGCGTTCGTTCGGTCCGGTCTGTGGGACCCCACCAAGTTCATTGACCGTACCAGTTTACCGAGCTACACGGCGATGCTTACAGATCATGTTGCTGGAATTAGCGCCGAAGAATCTGAACGACAAGGTCAAATTATGGCTAAACGCGGTTTATATTAAATGCCTATATGAACTTTCTGATAAAAAAGTCCTGCGCAAGAAAAGAAATCAAAATAGGTATCTTGTATGGTTTGAAAAAAATCTGCTCTATAACTTTTTTTGTTAAGTGCTTTGTTTTTCATTGTTGTTAGACAGTGTCCATCCTTTTCGTGCTAGCGTTATTCCCATAAACATAAAAAAGCCACCAAATACAAGACGCATCGCATTTTTTGGCAATTCGTGTGCTAGCGTGGCTCCTGTTAATACTCCGATAACAGCGGCCGGTATTAGGAATTTCAGTTCCTGCCACTGCACTCGGCCTTGTCGCGCGTGCTGCGCCATACCGGCTAATGCATTTGTGACATTGAGCGCTAACGCTATTGCTAGACCTTCAACAACGGGTACACCGCAGAACGCTGCCAATCCCAACAACACTAATGCACCACCGCCGATACCAAATATTCCGGACAGTGTTCCAGCGAAAAGCCCCAAACCAAAATATGCCCACAGTGGAGGAGTGCTAGAAACGACTTGGCCGAGCAGAGCAAGGCCCATTCCCTGATCGATCAGGCGAATAGCTACGAAAACTTGAATAAAGGCAAAGATGATCAGCATCCAATGAGGGGTTAGGCGCGCCAATACTTTTGAGCCGATAATAGTGCCAGCGATACCACCAATCACGGTGACGATAATCGATAATAGTCCAAGCGAGATGCCTCCGAGCAGTAAATGGATAGTCAAGCCAATACACGAAAGCATCGTAACAGCCGCTAATGATGTACCAACAGCTACCTGTGGATTGACGCCAGCGATCACAAGCATTGGAGTGATCAACACGCCGCCGCCCAGTGCAATCAGTCCATTCATTAAGCCTGCCAACAAACCGAGGCCTATTGAACGCTGTCGCGAGAAATACATACGAAGCTCCACAATATTAGTTAACTCAACTATTAGGAGATTAATAAATAACCAAATTGTTTTAATCTTGATAGTGAAGTTACCGATAATAAATTGCTGCAGCTCTTCTTTTTCAGAGTTTTTTCAAGTTCTTTAAGTTTCGAGATCAACTGAGTTAGATATTTAGAATATCAGTTCGTGGTAAAACTGGGGTAGACTAAATTCAAGTATTTTTATCAAACTGAAATTCTTTAAATGTATGGAGTAATGGTGATGGGTAATCTATTGCAAGATCATATAGCAGTTGTCACTGGTGGTGGGTCAGGAATAGGCGAGGGTATCGCTATAGGTTATGCGGAGCAGGGAGCCTCGGTGGCTATTTTAGATGTCAATGAAGAGGCAGGGTCGCACGTCGCTAAAATTATCTCGATGAAAGGTGGGAATGCTATCAGTCTTGGGTTGGATGTAACCGATAAAGAATCTTGCGACGGCGCGGCGGGAAAAGTCAGGGAGCAACTTGGTGCCGTGTCAATTCTGGTAAACAATGCAGGCATTAATCGGCGAACCCCAATTACTGGTGACAAGGCTACCGTGGCTAAGGATTGGGATGATATTCTAGAAGTTAATATAAAGGGTGTTTTCAATGTTACTCATGCATTCTTGCCGCAACTTATGCAATCTAAAGGACGTGTGATTAACATCGGTTCTATCCAGTCGTTTGTTCATGTGGCGTGGCCCAACTCTGCCGCTTACACAACCTCTAAACACGGCGTTTTAGGCCTTACAAGGGCATTCGCAGCCGAACTTGGCAGATATGGGATACGCGTGAATGCGATTGGTCCTGGGTTGATAGAAACCCCTTTGAATAAGTCAGCTCGTGATGCCAATCCCGGAATGGTCAAACAGGTTTTAGATCATACACCCCTTGGTCGACCGGGCGCTCCAGTCGATATCGCTGGGCCAGCAATTTTCCTTGCTTCAGATTTATCGGCATATGTGACTGGTGGTATTATTATGGCAGATGGTGGTTTTAGAACTATTTAATGTCATTTGAATGTGGCCAGGGAAGGGTTACGGGGAAAGGTCCGCTATCTGAAATAAGATGTCAAATTCGCTCAGGCTAACAACAGTTGGCTTCTGTATTCTTTAATGGGTATCACTCCTGACTACTCCAGTCTCGGACTGGCGGCACTGGCACGCCAATATTTTCGCGTAGGGTGTTTCCAGCATACTCCTTGTGGTATAGGCCTCGCTTTTGTAATTCAGATACCACGTTTGATGAAACATATGGTGGGGCAACAGAAAAGATAGAAGCAATGGGCATAGTGTACCCCTTTTATTGGTCGATCATTCCATCAGCATCACATTATTGTTATGTAATGATCAAAAGGGTTTTTAGTCTACCGTTATTCGCGATTAAATCGTTTTAGCGGTGCTTTGAAGAAGTGTTAATCGCCACATTTCGCGGACGTGGTTTATATCATCAAAACCCGTGGCTGCATGCATTGTGCAGCGATTATCCCAAATCAAAATATCACCCTCTTGCCAGGTCCATTTGACGGTAAAATCGGGACTGGTCATAAAGGGGAGTAAGTCTCTTAAAATTTTCACACTGACGTCCTCTTGACCTTCTAAATCCCAATAATCTAAATCGGATTCTGAAACTTTCTGTCCCTTAGGAACAATTGCACAAGTAGAACTATTTAGGCCATAAATCGCAGGCTTTCCGCTGATGGGATGGGTGAGTATTAGCGGAACTCGGTTAGGAGGGTTAGCAGCTCGTTGTTTTTGATCTAGCGTTGGATATCCAGGAGAATAAAGGCTGATTTTTTTGTCGTGATGAGCCAACGAGCAAATAGCTTCAAGCCCTTCTAAATTTTTACGTTGTTCATGATCCAGTTTTTTTAACGATGACCGAGTATCGGAAAATAGTGTCTCACCACCAGAGGGCGGCGCTTGTCGGCAATGAAATACCGACCCTATCGGTGGTTCTTGACGAAATGTTGAGTCTGTGTGCCATACGGGCCTGCGTGTTTCCGGATTATAACAAATATCGGAGTCATTGCGAAGCGAAGGAACTTTGGCAAAGTTAGAATTCTTATTTCCTAGTTTATTGCGTGTGTTTCCGATACGAAGTATTGGCAGGCCGTCAACTTTTTTATCTTCTCGGGCAACAAAGTTTTCGTAGTCAATATCGCCGAAGCAGCCAGCCCAATCCATTAACTCGTTTGGCGTTATTTGGCCAAGATCGGTTCCTCGTAAACCTATAAGTCCGCCATGATCAGTCCAGAGTTCATGGGATTGCTGCTTGAATTCAGAACTTAAGAGGTGCTCCCTACTTACCCCTTCGATCATGGTGCCGAAGGCACCATTCAGAATACTTATTTTATGAGCCATTATTAAAATCCATCTCGTTTGAGGACCAAAATTATTAAAGCAAATAGATGCGCTGAACGCCAATTAAAGAAATATTGTTAAAATATACTTCGATCGATCGAGCCAGGCAAATTCGACTATATTATTTCGCACTATCAGAGACTTAGCAGTAATCCAGTTCTTATTGGTCACACATCAACACTACATAAGATTACGTCTTGCCATTTAGCAACGACATAATACAAATGCCTGGATAACCACCTAATTCATTTTAGTTCGTATTAATAACGGTGCTGGCTATTACCCAAACCCCAATTGCAGATAAAGATACGAAAAATAATCTTCTAAATAACACTTCATTAATTTTTGAACGAACCTTAGTGCCAAGCCCCATTCCTATCAAAGCTGGAATTATCATAGCGCAGGATATGATCAGTAAATCTTGACTTAAGACTCCTCTCTCACCAAGAGAAGCTGTTAAGGAAATCGTCGCCACACTTCCAGACAACCCCATTGATTGCACTAGTGAATGTCGGTTTAATTGCATGCTCTGAAGGTAAAGAGTTCCGGGAACTACAAAGGTCCCTGTTAACCCTGTGCTAACTCCAGTCAACGCTCCCATCAATGGACTTAACCACTTTTCGTTTTTACCAGGCGCCGGGATTTTCATTTTAAAGAAGTAACTGGCGCAATACATCAGCAAAACTAGCCCTAGGCCAATTGTTAAAAGATTACCATCAGCTATCACGAGCATACCAGTAGAAATCCAGGTCAGAAGACATAGCGATAATAAAAATATCCAAAGACGTTTTGTGAGTTTGTATAATCTGCCGCCTGTCAAAGCCTGGACTAAATTAGTGATCAGGCTCGGAACAAGGAGAATAAGTATTGCATCCTTCAATCCCAAAACAACAGCTAACAATGCTAAAGAAATAGTGGGTAAACCTACGCCGACCACTCCTTTTACAAACCCAGCTAGAATATAAACGAAGGCAACGTAGATGATTAGTTCAACGGGAAGCATAATCAAGTTTTCCAGAATTTATACCACACCTGATATATTTACATTAATATCAATGACTTAACAATAATTCCCTTCTTTTTAATACTTCATTAATATCACGGTTTATTATGCGATTTAAAAGCACTCGGCGCCTTGACCCGTCTTTTTCCTTATCCGCAAAGCTTTGACCCACATTAGAAGATCTCCGGGTTGGCTGTCGTTTCTATTTAAGGTTTTATTACCTTTGAATACAAAGTTGGATAAAATAGTTTTCTGTCTGGCTGATATGATTCATCATGTACTAAGAAAAATACTTTCCTGTATTATTTATTGGGTATTAGTCTTGGTTATTCCAGTCTCGTACTGGTGGCACGGGTACGCCAACGTTTTCACGCAAGGTGTTCCCAGCATAGTCCTTGTGGTAGAGGCCTCGCTTCTGCAATTCAGGCACCACGTGATTAACAATGTCTTCGTAGGATCCTGGCACATAACTTGCCGCAAATACAAATCCATCGCAGGCACGTTCCACGAACCATTCCTCCAATTTATCAGCGACCTCCTTAGGTCCCCCAACTATCGGATCTCGGGGACGACCTCTCTGGCTATGTTTTATAAAGTCTCTTACGGTAGGGTTTGGCGTGTTACTGAGTTGAACCACTCTATCGCGAATAGCTTGCAAACCTTGGATGCTATCAAGTTCTTCTTGAGTGAAGGGCTCATCAATTTCCTTTGTTGAAAAATCAAAATTCAATGCCTCAGAGAGCAATGACAAGGCATCTCCTTCGGTTGGGAGTTTTTCTATGAGTGCGTATCGATCCTCGGCTTCAGATTTTGTTGCCGCTGCAACTGTATAAATTGCGGGTGTTATTTTTACATGATCTGGGTTTCTTCCATTTTTTGCTACATCGCTTTTAAAATCAGCATATTCCTTTTTGGCTATATCGATATTCGGATAGTTGAGGAAGATGAGTTCTCCCCAACGTGCTCCAAACTGCTTACCACGACCACTTTGTCCTGCTTGAATGATCATAGGATGTCCTTGTGGCGAACGAGGCA
>CAJWLM010000037.1 GCA_913043025.1 uncultured Rhodospirillaceae bacterium | reverse complement strand
CAGATAGGTGCGCGGCTGGACTTAGAATCCCAAACACCAGACCTGTTATCAATAACCGTCTCTTGAAGTTCGAAATCATCATTTTTTCCTCCCTTTTCGAACAGTAGTCAGTGATATTGTCAACGTTGATGGAATGATTCTATAGTTACGTTCTATCAATAAATTTAATGATTTCAGCATGGTATTTTGCTGGACATTCCGCATATGACGCATGTCCTGCATCTGGAAACACAATCTGCTCGGCGACTGGAAATGCAGATGTAAGTGCGTTGTGCATTTCACTGGATATGACGGTGTCTTTCCCCCCTGAAAGAATAAGAACAGGAACCTTTATCTTGTCGCTGAAAGCCGCATTGTTGGCTTCTTGGCTCATGCGTCCACCGTCCCGGATCTGTTCGAGTCGGATATCCAGAGCAATGTCGGCGAGGAACGAAACAATCTCATCAGAAGTTCCATCGGGTGTATTTCGTCGTGCCCGTTCAAGGCCATATTCGAGGCCGGAGCCCTTGGCCTCCAACCTTTCAATGCGAGCCGCATATCGCGGCATAAGGGGTTTGCCAGGCGGAAGGCTAAACCCGAGATGGGTTGATGACAGGATCAACCGGGTGACCGGCATATCCGGCTCAGCTGCAAGCGATGTCGCGACCAGGCCACCCATAGAGTGGCCGATAACAACAAGACTCTGCAGTTCGAGGGTTTGGATCAGAACCTTGACGGCCGCGACATAATCTTCAAGAGAGTCCCCAAAAGAATCAGATTTGCCGCAGCTGGGCGCGTCCCAGGCAACAACACGAAATAACGGGGACAAAGCCTGAAAAGCGAAGGCCCAGCTTTTACTGTTGCCATTCATGCCGTGCAGAAAAAGCAAAGCCTGGCCGGAGCCGGCCTCACGATATGCGAGACTGCCGTGTTTGTAAGAAACAAACCGAAGTTCTGGTGCTTCAGTCATTCTGGTCAGCGCCCCCAAAAATTGTTTGGTTCGAAGCGCGGGGCCTGCCCGGTGCGTGCTCCCAACCTTCCCAATCGCAACACGGGGCACCGGAACAAAAAAGGTTAAAAAATATTACATATCTGACTGTGCGGTTTTGGCCTTCAGTTCGCGTATTGAGATCAGTGTCTGGGCCAGTTTCAGTGATTGCGAAAACTTCTGGTTCGCCAACAATGCATTGCAGTAATTCTGCCAGGCTTCCAACATTGGCGCGGTTGGTCGAAAGTCTCGACGGCGACGGTCAATTTTGTTTGGCAGCTCTTCTAGATATCCCATATTCACAGCCTCTAATACTGTGTTTGTAACAGTAGGCCTGCTGAATTCGGACACGTCTATGAGCTCAGATATGGTGAAGCTTCCTTTAGAATAATAGTAATTCATCATATAGCGACGCAACTCAAAAGCCGTGAAACTCGTGTTAAAAAATCGACGAACCTGACCGGGACCATGTTCGCGTCGGTAAATATGCCGGGAGCTCTCGAAAGAAGCCTGAGCATAACAGAACTGATCAAAAAGTTTGTTATTTTCACTCATTACTCTGTCCTATCTATGTAAAAATGTTTTCTTAAATATTTCTTTTCACAAGCGTTCCGCAATTAATTTCAATGGCGCTGGATGTCGGTGCCTATCAAGCTCGGGGGCGCTGCAGATGAAAGAATGGTTCAGGTCACGTCTAAACTTCGAACATCCCGCATTCCAAAAAGGTAATCCCTAAATCATCCTGTGTCTGACACTTCGAGTGATTTCAGGCTATGGTGTCGCAGGCATTCGATTAGATAACGAGTGCTGAGCTCTGATTAGCTCAAAGAACGGGCTGGTCTTCCCCGTACCCTTCAGGCGGGGATATGGTGCCACGGTATCATTCAGACTGAAGCTGTCAGAAGCGACCGTTCTAGTGTCTGGCAGAATAGCCAATCCAAGCTCATTCCATTAGATCATCTTCATCCGCAAACGGCGTCAATATAGCTCCAGGCTTTTGGACGGCGCAGCAGCATATCCGTTAGCTTTTGGTTCTGATTATGCACGAAGGGAGAGTCCGGTCTTCCGCTTGGGAAAGCGATGACGAAGAACAGAAGGAGCAGTGCGAGAGAAGTAGTATTTACCGTTAATACTGTAAAAGTATACCGGAGACGTTTTGCACACCATGGAAACGCAACCTCCTGCTCCAAAACGCTAACCTCCCAAAAACATTCAGTTGAACCCCGATCCAGAGACCTTGAGGGGTCGAAAATGGCGCAGAAATGGTTCTCAGCTAAACTAAAAGCCCTCGCGCTTCGACGCTTAAGACGTCAGCAATGCGGTTTTCATTTACTACAACCAATTGATCGAACATATTTACGACAACACAGACATGATTTGGTATGACCCTAACAATGTCTCCTATTTCGGGTCGCTTGTCGCATTCTGACAGCTCTAGGAAACCGTGTTCTTCAGCCATTTTGTGTATCTGCGCTGTAGGGTGCTCTAAAATTAGGCCATATCCTTCCAGCCCACCCAGATCAGAAGTAAATGTCTTAGAGCCCGCATCAAGAATGCCTCGATTGTCGCTAGCACGACTGACCACGCTTGTAAAAATTCTTAATGCACAGTCTTGAACTTCTGCAACACCAGCAGCAATCATCATGCGATCATTAAAGATCAAAGTGCCTGACCGATGTTCGGTTGCCCCATCAAGAGTGCCAATGTTTTTGAGATTAGGCGTGCCACCAGTCGAGATAATTTCCGGAATGAGGTTAAGGCTAGCCAGGCCGTCTTTTGCCGTATCGAGAAAAGACTGGGTAGCCGGCCACCCATCCAATGGCGGATAGAACATGAGGCCAGCGAATTCCAGCCAAGGGTCATCGCAAACGATTTTTGCCAACGTAATCGCTTCATTTGGAGTCTCAACACCGGAACGTCTCTGACCTGTGTCACACTCGATCAATACACGAACTGGACGTCCTGCAGATCGACCGGCTTCGGCGTAAGTTTCTAGAGATACAGGGTTATCAGCACAAACCTTTAGCGGAACGCGCTCTTGTAATTTTGCCAGCTTTCCTGATCTTGCTGCGCCAATAATGTTGGTTGCGATCAGAATATCCTCAATGCCAGCGTCAACCATTACTTCTGCTTCGCCGAGCTTCTGACATGTGATGCCGACGGCACCTGCCTTAATCTGACGTTTTGCCAGAAAAGTTGATTTATGAGTCTTGATATGTGGCCTGTTTGCAAGCCCGGCTTCGTCACATAGAGACTGAAGGCGTTTTATGTTCCTGTCGACAACATCCAGATCCATGACTGCGCAAGGCGTACCAAATCGTTCAATGATTTCCTGTTTTAATACATCAGTTGTTGCCATTGTGTTTCCTGATATCAAATTGAAGTTTTTCTTCAGAGCCTAAAAAGACCTTAGCAGTCGGTGAATGTGGCAGATACTGCTTTCCCTAACCAACTCCCCAATTTGTCCAATTCATATCCCCTGCAATTACTTGATATCGTCATTAAGACTTGCGTACAGCTTCGCCAATTCTCTTATAATTACCTTGCCGCGCTAAATGCGAGCCGGCAGGATCTTTTGTGAGTATGGTGCTATGACCTGTAGCTGTTTCTTTTAGCGCCCTATCGTTAGTGGAGCGCATTCAAACTTCTGGTGGATCTTAGAATAATTTTTTATGTGCGATTTTTAGGAAAAAGCAATGGAGACTGATGTCCAAATCGCAAAAAGTATAGAAAACTCAGAGCTTAAAGAAATAATCGTTAAGCTTAGAGAACAGATGGATGTTCTGTCTTTCTCAAAAGACGCTGCCGTCCAAAAGGCAGTGCAAAGGTCTTCAGACGAAATTCAACAGCTTAAGAACACGGCTTCAAGCTTGAGAAATGAGCTTGAGAATCTGCGTTTTGAAAAAGACGCTGCGGTCCAAAAGGCAGTGCAAAGGTCTTCAGACGAAATTCAACAACTTAAAAATAACTTAAAAGCACTTAGGAAAAGGATAGAAGACTCTGGTCAGTGAGGGAGCTTTTTGGAGTTTTTTCAGTGGTTGGAAGCTACGATATTTAGGTGTTCTATCCATGGACCCAAAAATTAAAGGGGGTAATTGTCTTGGGGCAGATAAATTCAAATAATTTGGCTGATGTTAAAAAACAACTCGCGCGTTCAGAGGAAAAACTAGAACGTTTGGAGCTTTTGTTAAAGGTTAACCGTAAGATCGCCGGTCTTTCTAATTTGAAAGATATACTTTTCGCAATAATTGAGGAAACCACTGCTGAGCTTGATGCAGACCGTGGAACTTTATTCCTGAATGATCCATTAACAGGTGAGCTTTACTCAAGGGTTGCTCAAGGAGACTTAACTCGTGAGATAAGAATCTTAAATAACATTGGCATTGCAGGTTCAATTTTTCAAAACGGGGTTGGTGAGATCATTCATGATGTTCAAGGTGATTGTCGGTTTGATTCCTCAATAGACGAGCAAACTGGATATACAACCAACAACATTGTTTGTGCTCCGATTAGAACGTTTCGCGATGAAGTTATTGGAGTAATTCAAATATTAAACAAAAAGAAAGGTCGATTTACGAAACAAGACCTAAGCACTGTTAATGCAATTACAGAGCAGGCGGCGGTGACACTCCAGAATGCCCAAGGTCTGGAGAAAATGGCGAAGGCTCGAGAAAAAGAAATGGAGTTTCTGGATGTTGTGTCTGACGTTACTGCAGAAATTGAACTTGGAGCGCTTTTGCAAAGGGTGATGGTGGAGGTTACCCGAATGCTGAATGCCGACAGAGCAACACTATTTTTAAATGATACTAGGTCTAACGAATTATTCTCACGCGTCGCTATGGGCGAAGGACTAGGAGAAATAAGGCTTCCCAATAACGTTGGTATCGCAGGAACGGTATTTCAGTCGAAAGAAACGGTCAATATTCCCCACGCGTACGCTGATTTGCGCTTTAATCCAGCTTTTGACAAACAATCCGGGTATTTCACCCGCTCAATTTTATGCGTTCCGATACTGAACAAGGAAGGTGAGTGTATTGGTTGTACTCAGGTTTTGAATAAGGTTGGGGGAGGATTTACTGACGAGGATGAATCTCGGCTGAAAGCTTTTACCCAACAGATTGCCATTGCGTTAGAAAATGCAAAATTATTCGAAGATGTAACCAAAGAACGTGCATACAACCACAGTATGCTGGCGAGCATGTCGAACGGAGTAATCACAATTAATGAGGATGGGGTAATAATCACTTGCAATAAAGCAGGCAGCAATATCCTAAAGCTTTATTCTAATGAAGTTATCGGAAGAAAAGCGACGGATGTTTTTTTCGGTGACAAAGAATGGTTCCAAGAAAAAATTCAAGAGTGCAATGAAATAAAGAAAGATATTTTTGTGATGGATGTTTCTTTTGCCGTTGGGACTGGGGACAACGGGTCTGAAGATACCGT
Organism: uncultured Rhodospirillaceae bacterium; assembly: GCA_913043025.1. GTDB lineage: Bacteria > Pseudomonadota > Alphaproteobacteria > UBA8366 > UBA8366 > UBA8366. Next base: position 5,337 of record CAJWLM010000037.1, on the reverse strand, counting down.
ATCAGCAAACTTAAGCTTTATGCCTCTTGAAAGCCAAGATCCAGATGGCAGAACAGATCAAAATTCGAGCCATCTTGGCTCAATGATTGTTCTTGAAGACATCTCTGATGAAAAACGAATGAAATCAACGATGTCTAGATATATTGATCCAAGCATCGCTGATCAATTGATGAGCGATGGCAGCGATATAATGGGCGGCCAAGAAACAGTCGCAACTGTTCTGTTCTCAGATGTAAGGAGCTTCACAACCATAACCGAGGCCTTGGGAGCACAAGGAACCGTCACTTTGCTAAATGAGTATTTTGACATCATGGTCGAGACAATTTCTGAACAAGGCGGGGTGGTCGACAAGTTCATAGGAGACGCGATTATGGCTGGTTTTGGGATACCAATTGCTCATGAAGACGATGAGGACAGGAGCGTGCGGGCCGGCATTAATATGATTAAGCGACTTTGGCAATGGAACTTGGCAAGAGAGCAAAAAGGCCAAATGCCAATAGATATGGGCTTAGGTATAAATACGGATAAGCTTGTTTCTGGAAACATTGGTTCGTCAAAAAGGATGGATTACACAATGATTGGCGATGGGGTTAATTTGGCGGCAAGGTTGGAAAGTGCGTGCAAGTCATATTCAGCGAAGATTTTAATCAGTGATTTCACTTTCCAAAAATTGAAAGGTACCTATCAAATCCGCTACATTGACGACGTGGTGGTGAAAGGTAAAACAGAACCAGTTGGCGTCAGAGAGGTTTTAGATTTTCACACTAAGGAAACTTTCCCAAATCTGATGGATAATGTGAATTTCTTCAATGAGGGCCGGGGACTTTTTAAGTCTGGGCAATGGGATTTCGCAATTAAATCGTTTCAGGAGTGCCTTAAGTGTAATCCCCACGACAAACTATCCGAAACCTATATTGAGCGATGCCAAATCATGAAAAAAGCAAACCCCAGTGACTGGGATGGGATTTGGGTGATGACCTCAAAGTGACATGTCCCGGTTATCGCAAAACATGAACCGTTTGCTGATCCTCAAATAGATATAGATGACTTGAGATAACGTAGGTACGGTGGTCGGGAGGGCGGCAAACCCGAGAGGTTTCGAACCTCTGATCTCTGCCTTTGGAGGGCAGCGCATTGCAATTTTCTTGCTCTTTCCGTAACGGTGATGTCACCGAAAACTCCCAGAAAACCTGGCACATCGCATGAACGACATGAAGCCAGTTATAGTTGGAGACACAAAGATTCGTGGAGGATTGGAGCAATATTGGAGCGTTTTAGCAGGCTTTGATGCCTAAATAGCTGGCATTGATTTAATTGGCCACTTTGCAATTACGTATTGAAAGCAGACCTTCCTGCCAATCATCCACATAAAAGCTGAAAACACCCTCTGGGCTTCCCTTGTCTCCCTGTTCTCTCTCTTTAGTTAGCTCCACGTATTCGGGCGGTAAGGCTACTTCACCTTGATTAATGAACAGGTGGAAGTAGGGCATTTTACCAATTGGACTACCGTCCAATAAAACCCTTAGGTTTCCTTCATCCTTCAAATGACTAGGTTCAGCCATTCCTTTTGTGCGCCAGCTATTCCTACGGAATTCAAAAATACCGTTTTCAATCTTTAGTCGACCCGACGCCATGGTTTCGAGCCTTCTATCTTCAATCGGCCGGCGTTGAATTTCAAAAGAGCAACCAACAGTGGGCATCTCAGTCCAAATTTCATGCTCACTAAAATCAAATTCAAATGGTAGCCGCTTTAAGTTCTCAAGAGCTGAGCCGCTAATGGCAACATCAAAACTTCTGATCTCTTCTGACTTGGTGAGTTTACCGGCGTCGTCAGTTTTTTGCTTACTCCAGTCTTTGGCTAAAACTGCTGATGAAGTTCCAAAAATTAAAACCGCTACAATTAACGCGTTGATCTTAATCATCTAGGTTCCATCCAGTCGTTTGGTGAGTTGATCTATTCAGCATCGAGCCATTATTTTGAACGCCAGCGGGCGTTTTTGGAGATAGATTAAGTGAGGCTTTCTGCCGTATACTGCCGGAGCTTTAAAATAATGCGTTCAAGCTAGAAGCCTCAGCTTATCCGAAGATCTTATCTGTCATCCGTGGAAGGGATGGGTCATAGAAGACCCTCTCGCCAACTATATTATGATCAAGGCCATATGCAGTCTCAATGCAAGCAGCGCAGACTGACCTATAGTCGATTGTTGAGTGAAGATCTCGTTTTTCGAATAGGTCCTTTGTGGCAAGGCCTGGCCATTGGGTAATCACTTGTCCTTTTTTCAACAGCCCACCAGCCATCAACCCGGCTGACCCATAGCCATGATCTGTACCAACAGATCCATTTACCTTAACGGTGCGCCCAAATTCGGTGAGTGTAAGGATTACAGTTTTGCCCCATGCGTCTTTGAGGCCAGACTTCAAGCCAAGGAATATGTCATCCAGTTCAGTCAGCTGTCTTGAATGTGGCCCCCAATCCGTGCCCTGATTTGCATGGGTGTCGAATTCTTGGACACGGAGAACAGCCGCTGAAGGCCCTTCCGGAAGTCCAAGTTGCTTCCCAGCGTATTTGGCTAAGCTGACAGGGTCTCTGGCTACAAACTTGGGCTTGTCTGAGTACTTGGTGCTCACACGTTGGAACGTTACAGCGCCATCTCCATCCCTGTCGCTGCTCAAGAGATCGGCCAATTTTGGCGATGGATCTGCTGAGCCAGTAAGGTTGGCTGGATAATAGTTATCCAGCTCAGTGCTACCACGCACGATCAACGGCATATCCATCGATAACGCTCGTCCCGGCATTCCAGCAAAATCGAGTGCCCGTCCCAGCCATCCTGTTCTGTCAGAGAACGGCAGCATGTTGCCGGATTCCATTACGTTCTGACCTTCGAAGTGGGAACGTTTGACGTAAGGGAAATTTGTCGCGTGAACGATGGTCGCATCACCATCAGCGAGCATGCCTGCGTAGCCACCAAGGGATGGATGCAGCCCAAAGAACGGATTAAGTGCGATTGGTTCGTTTACCAACAGCTTTTTTCTTTGCTTCTTGAGGGATGGATCGCCGATAGGCGGGACTGCGGCTAAGCCGTCCATACCGCCCTCGAGGATAATCACGACGATGTTTCCTTTTGGCAGATCGGCTGTATAGCCAACGATTGGTATGCCGGCTAGAGCAAGGGAGGCACTTGATGATTGCAGAAAAAGTCGGCGTGATAACATGTTACGCTCCCATGAATTCGCTGCTGCAGGTTAGCAACACAAAACGGTCTCGATTAGTTCGCCCTTTCCCAACAAGGGTTCTTGTTCCTTGGCTCACTTCAAGTAAGTCCATCAGTTCATCTGCCAAAAGCGAAGGCTTCCCATGGTCGTGGATCATTGCAGCGAGTCTCATGCGCCGTTCAAAATGCTCAGGTGAAATCCAGTCTGCGCTTTGTAATGAAAATCCGTCTGGCTGGCGGCGTGACCAGAAGTCTTGGCCAATTTCCTCAGCCAACGCTCGGGAACGATATTCCCCTCTGTGGTGCATGATTTCTCTGTGAAGGTTGTCAAATCCTTCTACGAGGTGAGCATTAGATACACGAAGGACTGTTACGAGCCATGTAAACGGCCATTGGAACTTTGGTTGGGTGGACAGGGCGGCTCTATTCAACAGAGCTTCGTGAACAACGTTAAGGTCCCCATCACTGTCTTTCCACGAACTAAAAACATGATTTAGATCTTTTTCCGTGGGTTCGTCAGCGATGAAATGTGCACACAGTTTTCGGGTCAAAAACCTCGCTGTGTGATCACTTTTCGAAAGGTCATCAACAAGTAACTTCAGTGCTTCAATACCTTTCGGGTATTCCCTTCCAAGAACTGTTTTCTTGCCTGGTTCGGCCTTGTCCTTGAAATATGCAAGGTGGAAGTCTTTGATCCTTGCTTCTTTAAAGTTTCTGACGGTTTTCGGGTTATCAAAAATGTCACCCCAGCCTGCTAATATTTTAGCTGCCTGCCGGATGTCTTCCTCTGTGTAGCCGATGCTGGGTGACGTTGTGTGCAGCTCCATCAGTTCACGAGCCAAATTGTCGTTTAATCCAATTTGCTCGTTCCGACCCGCATTCCTTGCGCGTACGGATTTTTCTCCGATGTTGTAGACATTATCGAGGTAGGTAAGCATTCCCGGATGACGAGTTATGTCATATGCCAAGTCAGCAAACTTTCCGTTGATACCTCTAGCAATTGTGTCATGGATCACGTGGCCGATCATGAAATCTGAAGGGAAGTTGCTCCCTATTGTGAAATGGTTCAGCCAAAAATGTACTAGTCGTTGTCTGGCAGGGTCCGCTCCATAAATAGCCTGATGGAATAATTGCAGACGATCAATGTGGCGGTGCTCCTTACGTCTCAAATCCCTGAAGACTTCATCCTTTTCCACCCGTGACATTTTTGTGGATTCATCAGTTTGATCTTGAGTTTTTCTATGGTAACGCGCCGCAGCCACGCGTTCGTCTAGGGAAAAAAGCATTTCTTCTGGCCACGGCTCAACAGCTGGGGACATGGAGTCAATTGACCTGACTCCTACGTATTGGGATGGCTGCTTATATTGATTTAGCGCATCTTTGACCGATTGAAGTTTGGAATGCGTGGAGTCCGTGCCAAGTCCAATCCGTAAACTATAATGCAACTTCAACTCTCCTAATCACGAAAATGAAATTCCTTCTATCGTCAAGATCTATAGCGTAATTGATTTAGTGAGATTTTGAAAATCGGTCATTTTGTGCATTTAAGCGACCGTGGGGCATCGAAAAGTAGATTGAGCAGCCTGACGAAAAAAGGCCCACCGAAGTGGGCCTGAGTTTCTCTAGGGAGGAAGAATGAGTAGTCATAAAAATGACGTTCGTATTCCTATAGGCAGGAACCGTGCCAACTCTTCTTAATCGCAAGACTTTCTGACGAAAAAAGGCCCACCGAAGTGGGCCTTGAGTTCAAGGAAGGGTCCATCTACCCGGTGAGGAGGGTGTGATGGTCTTGCGTGTGGATGCCCTGAAGGAGAGAAGAATGAAATGGCAGTCTGTCCTCAAGGCATCGTTACCACCACACCCAGCTCAATCTTATACTGAGAATGATTATCATTCGCAATAATAATCTTTCTTTAATCGCGAGACTTTTGTCCTGTATCTGGGTCGATAAAACACGCACCAACAGCATTAGCCTCAACAACAACCAAAGCCCCCTTTTTGAAACCGCTGTTCGTCGAACCCACCGGGGGTGGTGTTTGTCGTATATGGAACCAAACCAAGGTTGAAGCAGGTCACTTGTCCTTGTGTAACACCCAGTATAACAAATGTGCCTGTTGACTTGAGA
>CAJWLM010000036.1 GCA_913043025.1 uncultured Rhodospirillaceae bacterium | reverse complement strand
GGCCAGCCCCCCTTCAAGCGGGTGCATGGCCCACGCGCAGGGGCTTAAGAGTTGGGGTGGCGGATTTATTAAGGTGGGGTTTTGTGAGACAAATAGTCGTTGATTTATTTCAGACCATTGGTAAGGGTGATTTTTTTGAAAGTATGGAGTAGGTAGCTCAGGCTAGTACAAGAGTCATTCACCTTAAAAATCTCCAACGCAGTATTTTAGTAGGCGTGACTTGTGCGAGATATGTTAGCTACCGGTTAAAGGTCATCAAATTTTGGAAGATATTCGGGCTGTTGTGAGTAAGGCACCGCTCTCTTTACAGGTCACACCAACAGGAACGAAAATGGGAGACTACATGATCTCTGCTGTTCGTATGGCTTGTACAACTGTCAGGTTAGGCTTTCGCTGTGAAACAAACCATCCATTTCTGCGCGTTGAGCTCTTGTAAGGGCGTTTAAAGATATTTGGCTTTACTAAGCCAGATCAGTTAGGATCTTGCCCTAATGCCGATATTCTGTTACTGCATTAAATTGAAGGTCTCAAATTTAAAACATTATTTTTCAATACGCTATCCTCGATATAGGCTGCCTTAGCAAAAAACTCCACTTTAAGATTGCAGCAATCGGTAAGCTACTTTTCGCCATTTGCAATTTATTTTTGTATCTTTGAGCATTGCTATTTTCTTTCAATTTCTGCTTTTCAGGCGAGGACTTGGTTCGAGTTGGAGATGACAACGACTAGATACATAAAATCCAGCTGATCTTAAATATAATTTGATTTTTTTAACTTTTGATTATCCAATCTATTAAAGTTTTCAATCATAGTTGATGGAGTGAAAATGTCATACGATACAATAATTAAGGGTGCTAAAGTTGTAACTGCCAGTGGCGTCACGATTTGCGACATAGGCATTACTAATGGTATAATCGTCACTCTCGGTTTAGCACTAGAAAATGCAAAAAATACAATAGACGCCAGTGGTTTGATAGCCCTTCCTGGCGGAATTGACAGCCATGTGCACATATCTCAGCCTTCCGGCCCAGGTATAGAGATGGCAGATGACTTCAAATCTGGCACTTGTAGTGCTGCTTGCGGAGGAAACACCACTGTTTTACCTTTTTGTTTGCCTGAAGGACCGCAATCTCTCCGTAAAGCAGTAGAGGAGTATCAAGATAAGGCACTTGGTCAATGCATGACAGACGTATCGTTTCACCTCATTATCAAAGATACTGATTCGGTTACTTTAGGGCAGGAATTGCCTGCATTAATTCAAGCAGGTTACACTAGCTTAAAGGTCTTCATGACTTACGCAGGCTTGGCCCTAACGGACCGACAAATACTGGAGGTAATGTCTGTCGCACGGGAACATAAGGCGATGGTAATGGTTCATGCAGAAAATGAAGATGCAATTAACTTTCTGCAGGAAAATGCTTTGCGCGATGGTAAAACTAATCCGTATCATCATGCAATGACGCGTCCCATTCCTGTCGAAAGAGAAGCGACACATCGTGCAATTTCGTTGGCTGAAATTGCGGGCATTCCATTAACTATAGTGCATGTCTCAAATGGTGAAGCGACGCAAGAAATTCTTCAGGCAAGAGGGCGAGGCCTCAAAGTTTTTGCAGAAACATGTCCGCAATATATTTCACTTACGGCAAAAGATCTAGATCAGGACAATTTTGATGGAGCAAAATATGTTTGCTCACCTCCACCGCGCACATCAGAGGAATGGCCGAAAATATGGGCTGGTATTGAACAAGGAGCTTTTGATCTTTTTTCGTCAGATCACTGCCCATTTCGATTCACAAGTATTACAGGTAAAGACGCGCCCGGCGCTCGAACAAACTTTCGCAATATCCCTAACGGTATACCTGGCGTTGAAACTAGATTGCCAATTTTGTTTTCCGAAGGTGTAGTAAAAGGCCGCATCTCACTGGAAAGGTTCGCTGAGCTAACTGCTACAAATCATGCGCGGTTATACGGTCTCTATCCACAAAAGGGTGCTATAATGGTAGGAGCAGATGCAGATATCGCTCTATGGAATCCAGAAAAGTCAAAGCAGATCAAGCAGTCAGATCTACATCATGGCACTGATTATACTCCTTGGGAAGGTTTTCAGGTCACGGGCTGGCCTGTTCGTACAATTTTGAGAGGCTTAACAACAATGCTGGATGGTGAGCCCATAGGCGAACCAATTGGGAAGTATCTTTTTAGAACTGCTCCAGATGTGTGCAAATGATCTAAAAGCGTCATTGACCACTCGGCCTATGAGACCGGAGGTAGTGAAATTTTAGTCAAATTCTAGGCCATAATAAAAATTAATCCCTATCAAGTTAAATGTAATTTTTATTTAAGCAATTATATAATATCGATAGCGAATTCAGCTAAAGAGCGTAAATGTGCCCTGACCGCAGCTATGGCAGCAGATGCATCAGCGGTCTGGAGAGCGTTCAAAATAATTTCATGTTGCTTACTATCAGGGGTTAGGCGTTCTGAGAGCCGTTCAATTTCAAAGAGTTTAGTTGTTACACGAAGCGATTTTAAAATATCCTTCATCACCATATTACCACATGCGTCGATAAAAAGGTTATGGACTTGGTCATCTGATTTCCAATGATCGAGCATATCATAAGGCTTTTGATTTTGCACTGCCCGCAAATACATTCGAGCTTGCTTAATTTCCGCAGTGTCTATGCGTCCAATTGCAAGCTCGACCGCTTCAGCCTCTAAAATCTCACGGACCTTCAAGCTGTGTAGGTATTCACGTACCTCAACGCGACGAACGATATAAGATCTGCTTTCTAATTTTCTTAAAAGACCCTCCCCTTCTAATCGCTGTAGTGCTTGCCTTAGCGGCGTGCGAGAAACACCAAGTTTTTTTGCCAAATGGGATTCGACAATTAGTTGGCCGCTGGTTAACTGACGCTCGTGTATCATCGTTGCAAGTTCTCTATAGGCCTTTTCCCATAGTGTTTGCGGAACGTCTTGTATTGCCGTTCTTTTGTCAGTCTTTTCGACTAGGTTGATTAGCCTATTTTTCATAGATGCATTATTCCGTGGTTTATATTTACTATCTCTGAAGTACATCTGCATAATTTTTAGACATTTTTCAATTACATCCTTTTCAATAGATGCAGAATTTCAAACATTCGAAAAACACCTTAAAAAAAATCTTGCACTAAAATTTCTTGCGTCTACTGTCATGGTACACACTCAGTATACTAAAAAGGCGACAAACGATTAGTGACAATGCCACATTTTTGCTGAAGGAACTCTGCCAAGCCCAGAAACATGGTGAAATGGCAGTTCAGGAACTGATTTCTAGGCGATTAGTGGCAGCAGGATGTGTAGTTGAAGCATTTGAATATGACCCCGCTGATGTAAAAGTGAAGGGTGAATTTGCTTTGGATAAAGCAAGGGCAGAGGAGCGTCGTACAGCGATTGTTGGGAGTTTACCAGGAGCGCCAAATCTGCCTAGCTTATTAATCTTTGCCCATCCAGATTCTGAAACTTTAGGAGACATATCAAAATGGAAGCATGAGCCGTATTCCGGCAGCATACAAAATGGCAAACTCTATGGGTGGGGTGTGGCAGACGATTTGGCTGGATGTGCTGCTGCGGTGTTAGCTTTGGAGAGTATAGTTAATAGCAAAAAACCTATAGGAACCGTGATATTCGCTTCAACCCCATCAAAACGGTATGCGCGAGGAGTCTCGGCACTTTTGTATGAAAACGTTTCTGCTGATGCAGCTTTATATCTGCACCCAGCTGAGTCAGGTCTTGGCATGCGCGAGATTAAAGCGGTTGCTTCTGGTCATATGGAGTTCCAGATTGTTGTGAAAGGCTGCCCTCCAAAAACAACCGAGCCGGGTCATACAGCATTTTCACATCTAGCGGAAAATCCAATTGATAAAGCTGTAATTGTACGTTCGGCGCTCATTGCACTGAGCGAGGAAAGGGCAAAGCGTGTAAGTCATCCCCAGATTGAAGCTTTGGTAGGACGCGCAACAAATATTCATGTATCGCGGATAAGTTGCGGAGAGATGCAGCGATTATCACGTATTGAGGATACTTGCGTACTTGGGTGCGCAGTTTCCTTCCCCCCGACTGAAACAATTCAACAAGTTAAAGCTGAGATCGAGGCGGCAATCCTAAAAGTAGGTGATAGTGACCGCTGGTTATATGATAATCCTCCGCAGATTATTTGGGTTACCGGTGTAACCGGAGGCGAAGTTTCAATAGATCATCCACTTTATCGAACCGCAGCCGCAGCGATTTCAAAAATAACTGGCGAAGTGCCTAGTAACAATCCAATGCACACATCTTCAGATATTCGAAATCCAATCGTTGAGGCGGGAATACCTTGCATTGGCCTTGGCTGCCTTGCGGGAGATCTTTCCCAGAATAACAAACATGATGAGTGGATAGATTTAGATGATTTTCACCGGATGGTGAACGTTACAAAGGCTATTGTGGTAGACTGGTGCAGTAGTTTTTTGCCCGAGCAAAGCCAAGGAAAAGATTAAACTAAACCAGCAACATCAACAAAGAGAGGTAATGAGAATGAAATATCTTAGTTTTAGAGTAGTCGCAGTTAGCCTAGCAATGTCTACTGGTTCTGCAGTAGCAGAAGAGTGCCCTAAAAACTTGCAGACAATTGAACCTGGTAAGCTGACTATGTCGATCAACGCGACAATTCCACCGAGACAATACATTGATGATCAAGGAAATCTTCAAGGCCTTCATCCAGACCTTGGGAATGAAATTGCAAAAAGGCTTTGCTTAGAGCCGGCTTATATGAATGTTGAATTTGCTGTGCAAATTCCTGGTCTCGCGACTAAACGCTGGGACATGGTCAACACTGGAATGTATTATAAACCAGAGAGAGCTCAAATTATGAGGATGGTTCCCTATGTTGTAAATGCTCTTGCGCTCGTTGTGCAAAAAGGGAATCCCATGGATGTTTCTGGATATAAAAGTCTTGCGGGCGAACCCGTTGGAACTGAAATCGCCGGTTTCGCGGATAACCTTATCAGAACGATAAATGATGAGCAGGTTTCCAACGGTATGAAGTCAATGGATATAAAAGCATTTAACACCTTTGCGGAGGCATTTGCCGCATTAGGAGCTGGGCAGGTAAAAGCTGTCTTTGGTCCAGACGCAGTTGCTGCTTATTATGCCGAGAGAGGTTCCTTCGACGTAGGTGCGTCAGGATTGAATCCAGGCCTTCCTTCCTCTTTTGGATTTGACGGGAAAACAGGACAGAACTTGTCGCATGCCGTATCAAAGGTACTTAGAGACATGGTTGATGATGGGACTTATGATAAGCTTATGAGTTCTTACGGGGCGACTCAAATTCAATTTTGGGACGACTACACTGGCGATATATCAGTATATTACAACCCTGAATAAACAACTTTTAGCTCAAAAGGCTTTACCTAGTCCCAAGCGTATGCGGGGGCTAGGTCTTAAAAGATAATCAAGACCAAATATCTGCCAATACTAAATTATCTATAAAGGAGCGTCAGAAGTGAGTTGGAGTTGGCCGTACTTCTTTGACTATATGAATAATGGCCTGATGCTTCGCGGGGTTTGGGTTACAATTTGGTTGAGTATTATTTCCATGACCATAGGTCTTGGATTGGGAATCTTTGCCGCATTAATGAAAATGTACGGAAACCCTGCCGTACGTTTCATCTCAGAATTCTATATCTGGCTTTTTCGTGGAACACCAATTTTAATACAATTGGTGATCATTTACACAGGTTTGCCGCAATTAGGTATTCGTTTCAATGTAATTGAATCCTGCATTCTTGGATTAGCGCTCAATGAGGGAGCTTATTTGGCTGAGATTATTAGATCTGGTATAATGTCAGTAGACAAAGGACAGGAAGATGCCTCACGGGCGGTAGGAATGAATTGGAGAGAACGGATGTGGCTGGTTATACTTCCGCAAGCCACGCGCACTATTATACCGCCACTAGGAAATCAATTTAACGGAATGTTGAAAACTACGTCTCTCTGCTCAGTTATTTCAATGCAAGAACTTATGAGGAGCGCACAGATGATAGCTCAAATTGAATTTAGAGTGCTAGAAGCCTATTGTATTGCGGCGCTTTGGTACTTGCTGTTGGTGTCTATTTGGGGGCTCATACAAACACGAATTGAGGCACATTATGAAAAGCCTTTTGGATCTCAAGAAGCAGTGTCAAATAGCGAAAAGTGAGAAGGAGTGCTTGTAAGAATGCATCATTATTGTTTGAAATTTGACCCTATCGCACAGTCTTGAGTAATCTAGCTTGGAGACAAATAGAAAATGAACGATACGAACTCAGTTGTGTCTATAAAAGATGTCAAAAAAGCATTTGGTAAAAATGTTGTGCTTGATGGCATTAATCTCGAGGTTTCTAGAGGTCAGGTTGTTGTGATTTGTGGCCGCTCCGGGAGTGGTAAGAGTACTCTTCTCAGGTGCATTGATCAACTCGAAAGCATAGACTCCGGAGAAATTCGGGCAGCCGGGCATTTGATGGGTTTTAAAGAGTTTAACACTAAGCTTGTGCCTTTAAAAGATGCGGCCATAGCCAAGCAGCAGAGGGATATCGGCATGGTATTCCAAAATTTCAACTTATTTCCTCATGTAAGTGTTTTAGAAAATATCATGTTGGCGCCAATGAAAATTCTCAAACGAAAAAAATCCGAAGTTGAAAATGAGGCATTAGCACTTTTGGAAAGGGTTGGATTGCCCGACAAGAAAAACGCATATCCACGGCAACTATCTGGTGGCCAACAACAAAGGATAGCAATTGCAAGAGCACTTGCAATGAAACCAAAGCTAATGCTTTTTGACGAACCCACATCGGCTCTCGACCCTGAAATGATCTCAGAAGTTTTAGACGTTATGATCGATTTATCAAAAGCTGGCATGACTATGATTGTAGTAACCCATGAGATGGGTTTTGCACGTGCGGCTGCGGACCGCGTGATTTTAATGCATGATGCCAAAATAGTAGAGGATGCGGCGCCCAGAGACTTTTTTGAAAAACCTAGAAGCGAGCATACTCGTTTGTTTCTGTCTAAAATTCTTCAACATTAAATATGGCAATTGTGCGCACCACTTTAGGGGATATAGACCCTGCCGAGATAGGTAACATCATGTTCCATGAGCATATTCTATTTGATATTGTATCAGATTTTTCCCTAGGCAATCGAAATGCTAACATTGATATGCATAACCGTTGGCAAATTGATTACAATTCTAATGAAAACCCCGCAAACGCTCATCAGAGAGATCCCAAAATAGCAGCTGATGAAGTTTTGTATTTTTCAGCTGATGGCGGTAGCCTGATCGTTGACCAGTCAGTTTATGGTTTGGATCGTAATCCTACAGGGCTTGCCCAAATCGCAAGCGAAACTGGCGTTCATATAGTCGCGGCTGCGGGGAGTTATACAAAGCCCTACCTGCCTTTAGCTTATATGGAACTTGATGTAGAAAAACTGACAAACCTTTTTATCCACGAAATAAACGAAGGCATTGAGGGAACGGACATTCGTGCTGGCTTAATTGGTGAAATGGGGTGTTCTTGGCCAATGGCTCGGTGCGAGCGGCAGGCTCTGAAAGCCGCAGCTCGAGCTGCCCTAGCCACAGGCGCTGCTCTTTCCGTACATCCTGGTAATGCCTTTGGGTCCTGTATAGAGATTTTAGATATTGTGGAAGCAGAGGGATTAGACCCACAGCGTGTTATATTATGTCACATGGATCGAACATATCCCGATGGCACGGGTATTAGAAAATTGTTGGATCGTCACGCAAATGTTGAATGGGATTTTTTTGGTATTGAACAATCATATTATTGGATGGGCGAGGTTGACTTGCCCACGGATAAAAAGCGGCTCAGTTTAATTCGCCAATTTGTGGACCAAGGCTTTGCTAGCCAAATCCTAATATCTCAAGATATTTGCACAAAAACTCGCATGCGCCGTTGGGGTGGCCACGGATATGGCCATATTTTGCGTAACGTGGTGCCATTGATGAAAAAAATTGGCTTTGAGGCTTCACTTATAAATCAACTTTTACAAGAAAACCCTCTTAGACTTTTAACGCTTAAGGAAAATTCTGCATGATTAAGCCCCTTCGTGGAACATATACAGTCATGGTAACTGCCTTTGACAATGCAGGAGAACTTGACCTCAATGCACAGGCTCAATTTACAGAGTGGCAGGTACAGCAAGGTATACATGGATTAATACCTTTAGGCTCTACAGGAGAATTTTTATCACTTTCTGCTGAGGAGCGCCAAGCCGTTGCAAAATGTGTCATCGATACTGTGGATGGTCGTGTACCTGTTTTGGTAGGTGCTGGAGCTGAAAGTACAGACGAGGTAATCAAAAATGTCAAAATGGCAGAAAATTTGGGTGCAGACGGTACAATGATTATCCCACCATTTTATTCCACGCCCACTTGGGATGAGCTGATACATCATTTTGGTCGGATTGGTGAAGCATCTACGAGACCAATAATGATTTATAATAACCCAGCGACAGCTAATGTTGATCTTACGCCTAAGCTAGTTTCAGAGCTCTCAAGATTACAAAATATAGATTATATCAAAGAATCCACTATGGATGTTACGCGGATACGCGATATCCTCGAATTTTCTCAAGGCCGTATAACTGTATTTGGCGGAATCATGGGTTTCGAAAGCTTTGTAGAAGGAGCAGAAGGCTGGGTGGCAGTAGGATCCAACATACTGCCTTCAAAACTTGCAAAGCTATTCGAATTAACCGTCAATGATGAAAATTATCATGCTGCACGGGAAGTATACCGCGAAATTTTGCCTATTATTCGCTTGGTGTCCGGCCATCGTTATGTTTCAGGAAGTAAAGCGGCCCTTGCGTTGATCGGCCGCTCTGTCGGTTGTCCGCGCCCACCCCGTTTGCAGTTGCCAGATTCCGAGATGCCCGAGGTACGTCGTGCCTTGGCATTGGTAGGATTATTGCCAAAAAGTGTGATTTAATTGTAAAGAAAAAGGCTTTTAGAATGTCTTGTCTGAATTTCAAATTCGACGGTAAAAATTTTGAGGCTAACCTAGGGGATAGTATCGCCGCAGCTTTGACGGGAGCAGGAGAGAAACTTTTTGGCCATCGTCGAAATGGTAGTGCCAGAGGTCTGTTTTGCGGAATGGGTGTCTGCAATGATTGTCTGGTAACAGTCAATGGAGCCCGTGGAATAAGAGCCTGTATGGAAAAAGTTCGCGACGGAATGTTTGTGGAAAGTGAAAATGAAGTTGAACTAAGTGAACACTCCGCACCCCAAAAGGGAACAAACTGTCAGGTAATCACAACTGAAATTCTAATTATTGGCGCTGGACCTGCAGGACTTTCTGCAGCAATTCATGCCTCCAAAAATGGTGCTGCTGTAACGGTATTAGACGAACGTGAAGATCCTGGAGGGCAATATTTTAAACAGAGAACACAAGGTTATAGAGGATTAAGTCAACTTGATCGCCAACATCGGCGTGGCGCTAGGTTGCTTAACAGTGCCTTTTTATCCGGCGCGCAAATTATATGCGGACAAACTGTCTGGTTTGCTCGACGTGAGAAAGAGCACTACCATCTTCGTAGCCTCGGTAAAAATAGTAATTTTAAAATTTTAGCGAAGTCAGTAATTGTCGCTGTGGGAGCATACGAGCGTCCTGCAATTGTTCCGGGTTGGACGCTTCCAGGCTCTCTCACCATAGGTGCAGCTCAAACCCTAGCCAGAAGATACGGCATTGTTCCCGGTTCACGTGTGGTAATAGCGGGGCATGGGCCGCTTGGGCTTCAGCTGGCTTCCGAGCTAATTTCTTTAGGCGCAAGTGTTGATGTGCTTGCAGAGCGTGGAAGACCACGCATAAGCTCAACTCTCTTCAAAGCTTCATACATGGCTCCTCAACTAGTGGCGAACGGTATTGGTTACCGGCTAAACACATTAGGCGCACGGACAAAGTTTTTGCCTGGTTGGGAGTTATCTGAAATTCTTGGGGAAACCTGTGTAGAAGGTGTTATTCTGCGTGAAATCTCTACAGGTCAAAAACGCCAGTTTGAATCGGATATCATTGCGGCAGGAGATGGTTTCGCTCCGCAAGTAGAATTGAGCCGTCTTTTGGATGTGCCACTGAGGACGAATCCTGCTACGGGGCAGATTCAACCAATACGCGAGCCGGATGGCCGTACCGAAATAGAAGGTGTTTGGATTGCTGGCGATGCAGGTGGTTTAGGCGGGGCAGAAATTGCGCTTCATCAAGGTAAACTCAGTGCTACTGGGGTTCTCGCTTGTTTGGGCTACCAAACTTCTGATATTTCTACTGCAGTTAAACGAAAATTGAAAAGGGCTGAAAAATTTCAGTCTGCTTTGTGGTCTTTGTATAGTGCGCCCGAACGCCGTCTATCAAAAAATGAAACAGTGTTGTGTCGGTGCGAAGAAATATCTGTAGGAACGGTTCGCAGTGCAATTTCCAAAGGAGCACATGATCCTGCTGTTTTAAAACGCGAAACGCGAATTGGCATGGGGCGATGTCAAGGACGTTATTGTTTACCTCAAACGCTGCGTATATTGAATGAGGCAGGATACCCAACAGTCCCAGAAGCTCTTTTTGCCCCACAGCTGCCAGCACGCCCTTTACCTCTTGGTGCCCTCAGTATCGAGAAAGCAGAATGGGGTGGACACAGAGAAAGCTTACCTAGCCAGCGTCCTCTTAGAAAGAAATTAGCTCCTTTAAAGATTAAGACGGTCGATTTGATTGTAATTGGTGGAGGCATTACCGGTATAACCGCGGCTTTATACGCCGCGCGTCAAGGCGCGTCAGTAGCGTGTTTGGATCGAGGGCGGGTAAACGGCGAAGCGTCCGGTGGGAATGCTGGCAGTCTACATCTGCAGCTTTTATCATGGGATTTTGGTGATAAAGCCGTAGGAAATGGTAGGCTACAATTGGACACCTTACCATTACAACGGGAGTCGATTGAGCTGTGGAGAACGTTAGAAGCAGAGTTAGAAGTAGACTTTGAGATGGTGGTAACCGGAGGTCTAATGGTCGCCGAAAGTGCAGAGCAAATGCGCTTTCTTGAGGGGAAATCTAAAGCAGAAGCACATGTGGGCATCGAGAGTGAGATTGTAGACCCCTCCCGCATCAAAGAAATTGTACCTGCTATATCCGAAAAAGTTATTGGTGCCGCTTGGTGTCCTGGAGAAGGAAAAATAAACCCGCTTATTGCCACTTCTAGGCTTGCCTCGGCAGCACAGTCTGAGGGCGTAGCAATCGAAGAGTTTTCACCGGTCACTGACCTTGAAAAATATAATGGTTATTATAGAGTGACCACGCCTCGCGGTTCTGTTAATACAAAACGTATACTAATCGCGGCCGGAGGTTGGTCAAATGACATTGCCGGTATGCTTGGTGCAAAAGTACCTATACGGGGTGCACCTCTGCAAATGATTGTTACTGCGCCTGCCCCTGAACTAGTTCCTTGTCTCATCGCACATGCCGACCGTCACTTGACAATGAAACAAAGCGCTTTAGGCTCAATTATAATAGGTGGGGCTTGGCCTGCGGTAACTAGTGCAAAAGGTACAGCAGAAATCATACCTGACAGCCTAGAAGGCAACCTTTGGGTTGCTTCGCACACTGTGCCAAAAATAGCAAACCTGCACGTGATCCGAAGCTGGGCAGCGATGAATATAGATATAGACGGAGCGCCCTTGCTTGGCACTTTACCTGGTTTTGACGGCGTAACGATCGCCGCTACGGCAAATGGTTATACTCTGGGCCCTTTGATGGGTAGGGAGGCTGCTAGATTAGCTCTTTCAGGGCGATCTCGACAAGACTTAAAGAGCTTTTCAATGGAACGATTTATACAATGAAATGGGGAACTATGAAATGACAAAATTGTGTATTACCGCAGGACCATTCAGTTTCGACGCTAAACTTGAAAGAGAAGCGGCGCCCAAAACGTGTGCTGCCTTTGAAACTGTTATGCCGTTTCGGGGCAAGATCGTTCACGTTAGGTGGTCTGGTGAAGGAGTGTGGGTCCCACTTGGAGATCGTAACTTTGGAGTTAGTTATGAAAACCATACCAGTCATCCCGCCCCCGGTCAGATCATTCTGTATCCCGGCGGGATCAGTGAGACCGAAATTTTGTTGGCTTATGGTGGTGTGGATTTTTCGTCTAAAATGGGACAATTGGCCGGAAACCACTTTATCACAATAACATCTGGTCTGGACAATCTTATGACCCTTGGGAATCTAGTCCTTTGGGAAGGTGCTCAAGAGATAGACTTTTCTTTTACTTAAAAAGACCTCTGCGCAATTCAGTGATTCCCTCACTGTGGTAAATTTTGTATTCTTTAGGAGATCACATCGAGGGTTTTATGGATGTTTTCAGCTGTGAGAGCGCGCGTCGGATTTGGGATCAGAATGTCTTGCGCAAAGTTGATGCACTTATGGATTGGTCTTTGATTTTTTCGCTTTTAAAAGCGGTTTGAACCGATCGGGTCTGGGCCCTCAGGGATATGATGAGATTGTTTTGTTCA
>CAJWLM010000035.1 GCA_913043025.1 uncultured Rhodospirillaceae bacterium | reverse complement strand
AAGCAATCAAATTAGGTTTCTCGCACTCTTTCCCAACCTTGGGACTTTTATCCATCTTGATGCTGCCGCTTGCGGGGTGCGATGTTCGCACAAAGAACAGGTGTAATACAGGATACTATCTATACCCAAACGTGGGGAAGTTGGGGGACTTAGTTGCGAATTAAATGACACCACTCCTATTTAAAACCGCACAGCCGCTTGCCCGTGAATGTATTCGTAAGAAATACTAAGAGTGTTGAGTGAAATCCTACGATCCGAGTACCCGATAGACACTCGTCCCCCTTCCCATTGTCACGCACACCATTTTCTACTTCCAATCGAACTCTAATCCGTGGCAGACTTTCCCTATGAAACGCGTAACCTCCATCCTCGCGCCCGACTCATTCCCACACTTCGAAGAAGTAACGCAAGGGACAGGTAAAGTTTTTCGGTCAGTTTTATTAAAGGAACCAGTGTATTATATTTTGATATAATTAGAAAATATTCTAGATCGATAAAGTTTTGACTTTATCGCACGTTAGTTTTAGACATTCTATAATCTGAAGGTCATATATACCATATCCAATTCTGGGGTATTTAAATTTAATTTCAACAAAATTATTTTCTATACAAAATACTAAATTCGAATTGGTATTAACTGGATCAATATAAGATCTTATATAGCTTTTATTTTCATACCAATCCCAAAATGCTTCATCTTTTGTATTTGGAGACGAAATTTTATTGTCTGTTATAGTAAACAAAAAGTCTGGTAATTCACTGAAAATAACGTCTATCTCTACATAATTTTTTTTCCGGTGTTTTATAGATTTGTGAATTAACGTTCGGCTTTCCAAGAATTTTATAATTGCAGAATCCGGAGACAACTTATCATCTAAATCATCTGTATCTATTTTCTGAATATCCTTTACATATGCGCAAATTAATTTCACAAATCCTGTATTTATATTATCAAAATTTTCCATTTATTGCCGTTCCCATTCAGATAAAGTAGTGTTTATCATATAACGTATTGATTCCGTTTCTTTGATTTTTCTTTGTACTTTTGTAAATCATAGCATTCGTTCGACCTGCCCCACGTGCAGTACCAGTTGAGAGATACACAAAAAAATATAGGCCCATCAAAAACCAAAACGATTAGTCGAGATGAGGTACGTAAAATAATTGAAAAATATAAAGATAGACCACAATACTCAAATGATGACCCACCTACAGAGTACAAAAATCTAAAAGTAGAGACGAGTTAATCAATAAAGCTGGTAAATAAATGATTATTTGTAATCATTGTACTCTGATAGTATTCTTGTGGGTATCGAGAACTCTTAAGCGCCATTTATTATAGAAGATAGAATGTTCGTTGATAAGCACCTCATAACATCCAATAGGGCCAAAGCAATGAAATCAGGTTTTTCGTACTCTCTGCCAACCTTGGGACTTTTATCCATCTTGATGCTGCCGCTTGCGGGGTGCGATAACTCAATGGAACCCGACGCGGTGTTCAAGGACTGTGAGACCTGCCCAGAGATGGTGGTGATCCCAGCAGGTTCATTGAAAATGGGTGGCATAAGATCTTCAGGGACGCCGGTTTACGAGGTGAAGATAGGCTACAGCTTTGAAGTGGGTAAGTACGAGGTAACGCAGGCTGAGTGGGAAGCTGTGATGGGCAAGAACCCAAGCGAGTTTAAGGGTGCCCGAAAGCCAGTGGAGAACGTTTCCTGGGAGGATGCAAAGTCATTTGTGAAGAAGCTGAGTGAGCAGACAGGTAAGGAGTACCGCCTGTTGAGTGAGGCAGAGTGGGAATACATGGCACGTGCAGGCAGCACAACGAAGTACCCCTGGGGAGATGAGATTGATAGCTCCAAGGCGAAGTACGATTCAGAAGATGGCACAGTCCCAGTAGGTTCATACAGTGCAAATGCGTTTGGTGTGTATGATACGATAGGCAATGTCTATGAATTGTTAGAAGACTGTCAGCATCGGAACTACAAAGACGCCCCAATTGATGGGAGTGCATGGTTGAGTGCGGGTGAAGGTGATTGTAAGGAGCGCGTCCGTCGGGGCGGTTCCTGGTACAACAGACCTGGGGTCCTCCATTCCGCGTACCGCGGCAGGAGCAATGCCACGCGGCGGCTCAACTTCATCGGGTTCCGGATTGCCAGGACGCTTTCGCAATAGCGAAAGTGTTACCTCCTAGGACTTGACGTCTTTTCCTCTTGGGGGAGAGCCCAAAAAAGGGTTGTCTCGTACTGTGGCAGGAAGGATGCAATTATGAGATGGATGATGATCGACCTTTTTAACAGCAACTTTATAGTGATTGAGTGGGAATAAAAATTTATCGCTATATTCGTGACGTTATTCCAGGTAATGCTCTGGCACCAGCGGCATCTAAAGGATGGTTGAGGTTTTTCTCATGACATACGCTATTTTCTTCGCGCTCGTTAGTCTCGCGGCCGCCGGTTGTCTCGACGTGACGTTTCGGCGTTTTTCCCTAAAGGAGCGTTCTCGGGGCATGTATGTCTTTGGATGCGGC
Source organism: uncultured Rhodospirillaceae bacterium (assembly GCA_913043025.1). GTDB lineage: Bacteria > Pseudomonadota > Alphaproteobacteria > UBA8366 > UBA8366 > UBA8366. The sequence continues at coordinate 11,566 of CAJWLM010000035.1, read as the reverse complement.
TTCGTATGGTTGGTCCTGCAGCTCACATATTTGACCATAACGGATACACAAATTCGCCTCGATGAGGTGACTATATTGTACGGTCTCTTGACCGGCGCGTTCCTTGTATTGGCTAATATTTTGTTGATCGAAAGCTTAACCGGTCTTGATGTTAGTTTGGGTTCGATGATTTACCGTCTCAATACGATCGGCGTGGTAGCTATTTCCTTTATGTTGTTGGGCGAAGATGTTGGGCTTTTCAAACTGCTTGGTATTGGGATCGGTGTCGCTGCAGTATTAATCCTTTACCGACGATCTGATGGCGGTGATACGGTTCCCATACCCGTTCTTTTTTTCGTGATGGCGGTCGCGGCTTCTGCTTTTCGAGCGATATATGGGGTCGTTTCGAAAGTTGCGCTCGAGCAGGGAGCGGCTGCCGAAGGGTTGTTGGTAATCGCGGCTATAAGCTGGATTGTTGGCGGTTTCGCCTATGCCGCGTTTCGGGAGAAGCGTGTTCGGATTACGGGCAAAAAAGCGGCCTATGCTGTTTTGTCCGGCACCCTCGCTTTCGCTGTTGTCAACGCGCTAATCGAAGCGCTCAAGAATGGTGAGGCGAGTGTAGTGGTGCCGATCGCGAATTTAAGCTTCGCTGTTGCCATACTGTTGTCCGTGTTTCTCGGTATGGAGCAACTCTCCAGCCGCAAGTATATTGCGATCGGGTGTGCTGCCCTGTCCGTGTTTTTGATGGCGCAAACGGCCTGATCGCCAGGGAGAATTTAGCCCAGTTTTACGGAAGTTGATAACGATGGAAGCGCGAAAGTCATTGAGCACTTCTGAGTTAGAATAGGTTTTGATGACGAGGTAACTGACTTTATTGCATTAGTTACTCTGACAAAAGTTTTACATACCTTTGGAACAGTTTGGGCCATGATCGTCCTAGCCGCGGGGTAATGAATGGAAAATGGAGGACTGTCAGAGCGGCCTTTGGGGTAATTGCTTTCGGTGTGGGGTTCTGTTTATTGCGTTATGACTAACGGGTAACAGTAACGTGTTACAATGCAACACAATAGGTGCAGTTTATGATTACTGACGCGGTTGCCAGAAAGAAAAAACATGTCAAAATATTTTGAAGAGCTGGATTATCAACAGACACCGATTGGTGCTATCTCGCTTCGCCGGCGTCACGATTTCAGATTAGGCAAAGACATTTTAGAAATCATGCTGGGTGACGAGCATCTGATGTCAGACCTCTTCACCACATCAGAAATTGCGCTGGCAACATTGGGACTTGCCTATCACCGCGAGACAGGTGGTCCGGCACCCCGCGATATTGTTATTGGCGGATTAGGGTTGGGCTATACGGCGGAGGCGGTATTGCGGGACAATGATGTAGCTAGTCTGATTGTTGTTGATGCGCTCCAACCCATCATTGACTGGCATAAAAAAAACATGCTGCCATTAGGTGCGGCGTTAGTTGGAGATTCCCGGTGCCAGTTCGTTTGTGCTGATTTTTTTGCCGCTGCAGCGGGGGATGCAGGATTTGATCCGGCGATAGTGGGACGACGCTTTGACGCCATTTTGGTTGATATTGATCATACGCCTGATTTTCATCTGGCACCTGGCAATGAAGGGTTTTACACTGCGGCCGGCCTTACCAAACTGCAACAGCATTTGACGCCGAAAGGGGTTTTCGGCCTGTGGTCAAATAACCCACCCGATGAGCATTTCACCGCGCATCTGCAATCTGTCTTTGCCAACGCCCGGGCTGAAGCGGTCAGTTTCTCTAATCCGTTTCAGGATGATGACGTTACCCAGACAATTTATCTGGCGCGCCGCAGTTAAGATGAAATCAGAATTTGACGTTAAGACCAGTTAAAAGCATGGTGTTTCAAGTCAGGAACACTGGGATGGATCGAGTCGATTGTAAGGAATGCGGATAGGTGCTTTTTCCAAAAATAGCGCGCGTGAACATCGTTGCAGCGATTATTTTCTCTTTTAGAATCGGAAAGTAGAACTATCAGTCTTTTCTTAGTGCATCCCATCTGACACGATGTGGTTTAACAAAACTTGGGGGATTGATCCGATGGGCCAACAAATGCACCTCAATCTGTTTATACACAGTCGCGGTCATCACGAGGCGTCCTGGCGACATCCCAAGGCGTCACCAAAAGCTTTGACTGACATTTCGTATTTTATCGAAGCGGCACAGACTGCGGAGCGTGGATTGTTCGACTCGATCTTTCTTGCTGACACACTAGTCGTTCACGATGACGTGGCCCACGCTGCCAGAGCCTGGCTGGAACCGATCTCGACACTGGGTGCCCTTGCAATGGCAACGAAAAAAATTGGTCTGATCGCAACAGCATCTACGACCTATATGGAACCGTTCAATTTGGCACGACAGTTTGCCAGCCTCGACCATGTCAGCGAAGGGCGGATAGGTTGGAATATCGTTACCACCTGGTCAGTTGCTGCTGCCCAAAATTTTAGTGATCGTAAACAAATATCTCACGCCGATAGGTATAATCGTGCTGAAGAGTACCTAACAGTTACCAAGGCACTCTGGGACAGTTGGAGTGATGACTCCATAGTCGATGATCGAGCTGCCGGACTTTACGCAAGAACGGAAAGTATTCGCCCGGTTGATCATTCAGGAGAATATTACTCAGTCGCCGGACCACTGAATGTTCCCAGGTGTCCCCAAGGCCGGCCAGTTCTTGTACAGGCGGGCTCCTCAGACACGGGACGGGACTTCGCGGCGCGGCACGCGGAAGCCGTCTTCACGGCGCATCTGGAAATGACGACAGCTATTGATTTCTACAAAGATCTGAAATCACGCGCGAAGGCGCTCGATCGTGATCCAGGTAGTATGATCATTCTGCCCGGTTTCAGTCCCATTATTGGGAGCACTGAGGCTGAAGCCAAGCAAGCCGCCCAAGAGCTTAACGAACTTGCCGATGTCGAGGTTGGGCGTAAGCGTTTGATAGGCCGTTTCGGTGGCTACGACTTCTCGCACCTGCCACTCGACCGACCGTTGACACCCGATGACTTCCCTGATCCGGTCACTGTCGAGGCCGCCCGGAGTCGTGCCGAGGTTATCGTCGACATGGTAGCACGTGAGAAGCCAACGCTGCGGCAACTCCTTGCTAAGCTCGCTGGGGCGCGCGGGCATTTCACTTTTGCTGGGACACCAGAGCAGGTTGCTCGCGAACTGGAAGCGTGGTTTAAAGCTGGCGCAGCGGATGGCTTTAATCTGATGCCGCCTATTATCCCGTGGATGCTGGACGTCTTCGTTGAGGAGGTCGTTCCATTGCTGCAACGTCGTGGATTATTTCGGGATGGCTATAAGGGAACAATGCTTCGTGATCACTATGGATTAAATAGACCGCAAATTGGGTCCTAACCGCCGTTTTCTAAATAAAAACATAAGGGTTTTCGTCGTTTCCACAGGGGTAATACTTTAAATCGGTAATGATATCTAGAATGAAGATGAAAAAGCTAAAAGACCTTACCGAGTAAAATTATAGACTAACGTCAAAATAACAGGGTTAATTACCCGCACTATTTGGGTAAAAAACTTAGCGTTGATATTATTCAATTTCTGGTTTTCTTAGGTAAAATAAGGGGCTCGAAATTTGTGTCTCAAATGATTTGTAAAAGCGTAGTAAAAAAAATTTGAACACTCTTCGGTAGGGTCGGAGGAACTCTTTTAATCGCGGCAGTCATTTGCTCACTAAGGGACGCAAAAAATGCTTTTAGTAAAACACGTAGTGTGGTTGTTTTTCCATCTGATGACGGGTAGATTTGAAATCTCGGACCCGCCAAAACCAGGCAAAAGTTAACGTTTTAATGTTATTTTGGAGATTTGGAAGCCTAGTAGGGATTTTTTGACATAGGTGCGCTGGGAAACTTTTCTTAATCACTAACATGCCAGAAGGGGCAACATAGAAATGAGTATTTCGATAATTTTACGCAACTTTTTTTTGCTGACTATTTTTTTAATAGGAGCCCAAGCGTCTGCAGCAGAGTTCAAAATAAACGTTGATAGCCCATCCTCAATTGCTGAAATGTTAGCGGGAGAAACAGGAAAGAAACTTGAGGTCACGCTCGAATTTCAGCAAATAAATGCAATTGAGTCGCATGGTCTTGCGGTCATCCTTCCTTCTAGCACAGCTGACATGAGGGATGAACTATTTTACGCAACAAAAATGCAAGACATGGGCTATGCAACAGTGGTTGTTCACGGAGCTGCACCGAGATTTAAGATGAAATTTACGCGCTCTTACACCTCAGCCATGATTGTGCATGACTTGGCAAAGACTTTAGACTTTGTAAATGAAGAGTTTGGAAAACCCAAGAAGGTGGTCGTACTTGCGAGCTCGACAGGCTCACTGGCTATCTTGGCGTCGCAGATGGAGCCTGTAATTGCTGCTATGCCCATCTTGGGATCTGTTACCCATGCTTTCATGTTGAACGCCGCTTGCCCGACAAAGGTGGTCCCAACACTGTCGCAAACGGCTAAGATATTCGCTGTAAATGGACTCCAAGATGACAGCACGCCAGCATTTGTTTGCGAAGAAATGAAACAAGAAAACGAAATGCCAAATGTACAACTTTTGACTTACCCGGGCGCCCACCATTTTGAAAGCCCAATATATGAAGTTGTCGGGCAGGTTGATGGCCCTCATATACTGCCAACGTGCACAATCAATTATGATAAGGCAACAAAACTATACGTAAAAAAACGAGACGGAACAGGTTCTGCTTCTGAAAAAAAACAAGGCTTTGGTGGCATGCAAAAATGGGTTTATAAGAATTGTTTGAAACGTGGCAACCTCCAAGGATATAATGAAGGTTCAGCAGCTAAATTTTGGAGTGATGTTGACCGGCTGACTAAATAGATTAAACCATAGCGACAATTGATAACAAAGTTAGGAAAAACGTCCTATTACATCTTAATGTAGTGAAAATAACTCAAGCAAATTTTACAATCAACAAAAGGGATGAATTATTTTTGATTAATAGAGTCGTTGCAGATGATGTGGTGGAACAGTCAAAGCAAGTATTAGGCGTAATAGCAAGCGAAGGAGTTGCCATTATTCCTTTAGATGTAGCATATGCTATTGTGGGAAACTCAAAAAAATCTATAGAGACTATTTTCAAATGTAAAAACAGGTCATTCGAGAAGCCATCTGGTATGTTTTCCAATTATGAGTTGTTGACAGAAATACAGATAATCGATTCTTGGAAACACGACATTATCAAGGCAGTAATTTTTGATAATAATTTACCAATGTCTACTGTCGCTCCTTTCAGACGGCAGCATCCTATGTTTAAGAATGTTGATGATTGGGTTCTTAAAAATTCTACGAAAATAGGAACATTAGACATGCTTCTTAATGCAGGAGAGTTTCACAATGAAATGACCAAACAGTCAATGGAATTGGAAATGCCTGTTTTAGGTTCATCAGCAAATACATCTCTCACTGGGTCAAAGTACAACTTAGATGACATAGATCCTCCGGTTATTAATGGAGCTGATATCCTTATTGATGGAGGTACATCAAAGTACGAAAATGAGAAAGGAAGGTCGTCAACAATTATCGACTTTGGTAATTTTGAAACGATCAGAATAGGTGTCTGCTATGATGAAATTAGAAAAATTTTCTCTACATTTGGTGTGGATTTAATGGAAGATAGAGAGTGACTGAATTATTCCATGCCGGATGCTCGTTCCTCTTTTTAGTACACACACCTAACGCGTTTGCTACTCTCTTCTTCTAAAATAGCTGTTGTATTTAGCAATTTAATGCAACACTTAAATTGTTGGTGGGGAAAATTTTGTAAGATTAATTCCCTCAACCGCGGCTTTATACTCGTCGATGCTCGGTGTGCGACCCAAGATGGTCGACAGCACTACCACTGGTGTTGAGGCTAGCAGGGATTCTCCTTTCTTCTCATCCGAGTCTGCTACGACTCGACCTTGAAAAAGTCGCGTGGAGGTCGCCATTACGGTATCACCTTTAGCCGCTTTTTCCTGATTGCCCATGCAGAGGTTGCAGCCAGGACGTTCAAGATAGAGGATATTCTCGTAAGCTGTTCTTGCCTCGGTCTTAGGCGCTGAATCATTAAATTCAAAACCAGCGTATTTCTGGAGGATTTCCCAGTCGCCATCGGCCTTAAGCTCATCCACAATATTATAGGTAGGTGGGGCAACTACCAATGGAGCTTTAAATTTAATATCACCTTCAGTTTTTTCTATATTACGGAACATTTGAGCGATGATATTCATATCGCCCTTGTGAACCATGCATGACCCAACAAAGCCAAGGTCAACCTGTTTCTCAGACCCGTAATAAGAAATCGGCCTAATGGTGTCATGAGTATAGCGTTTTGCTATATCAATATTATCAACGTCTGGATCAGCAATCATCGGCTCGTTGATCGCATCCAAATCGACAACCACTTCGGCAAAATATTTAGCATTATCATCTGGCTTCAGTGCGGCTTGCTCTCCAGACTTAATACCGGCTATTCGAGCATCTGCTTTATCAATCAGACCTTGAAGCATCCCAGATGGGATCTCCATGCCCTTGTTGATCATGACCTGAATGCGGGCCTTCGAGATTTCTAGAGATTCAACGAGAGTTTCGTCGTTGGAAATACAGATCGATGCCTTTGCCTTCATCTCAGCAGTCCAATCGGTGAAGGTAAAGGCTTGGTCGGCCAGCAACGTTCCTATATGTACTTCGATGACCCGACCTTGGAAGACATTTTCTCCATCAAACTGAGCCAGCATTTGGGCTTGGGTTGCATGGACCACATCGCGGAAGTCCATATGATCGCCCATGGTACCCTTGAACGTAACTTTTACGGACTGAGGGACGGGGAAGCTCGCTTGACCAAGAGCTAACGCCAGGGCTACGGTGCCAGAGTCTGCGCCAAACGCTATGCCCTTGGACATTCGGGTGTGCGAGTCACCGCCAATTATAATAGCGCGGTCGTCTATTGTGATGTCGTTTAGCACCTTGTGTATCACGTCAGTCATCGCGTGATATTGCCCTTGAGGGTCGCGACCTGTTACAAGACCAAATTTATTCATAAAGGCCATGAGTTTGGGGGTGTTTGCCTGCGCTTTCTTGTCCCAAACAGAAGCAGTGTGGCAACCAGACTGGTAGGCGCCATCTAGTGAAGGCGCAATCACAGTCGCGGCCATAGCTTCTAATTCTTGGACCGTCATTGGACCAGTGGTGTCTTGCGATCCAACAATATTCACTCTCACCATCGCGTCGGAACCTGCATGTAGGACCGTTCCCTCGGCAACACCAACAGCATTGGCGTTGAAGATTTTCTCGACTGCAGTCAGACCTTGATCTGAGTGGGATATTATTTTTGGCGCTGCAAAGACCTGCTTGGGTTTAACCCCAAGTGTTTCAGCAGCGAATACTTGCAGTTTCTTGCCAAAGTCAATGGCATAGGACCCGCCCGCTTTCATGAATTCAACTGATTGTGGCGAGAAGGATGCGCTCACGTCAGCGAGTTCTTCTGAACCATCTTCATTCATAAGTTTTTGAGTCTCGGTATTAATAGTTAGGACCGTGCCCGTAGCTACAGAGTATTTTTCTTCTAAGATGGGGTTGCCATCGTTGTTGAGGATAACCTTGCCGTCCTCATCAACTTTCTTAACCCAGTTTTTAAGGTCGACACCTATACCGCCGGTGACGCCCACAGTTGTTTGGAAGATCGGCGAGATACCATTGGTGCCGGCAACAATAGGGGCAATATTGACGAAAGGCACGTACGGGCTGGCTTGCTCTCCCATCCATAGGGCGACATTATTGATCCCGGACATTCGCGAGGAGCCAACCCCCATGGTGCCTTTTTCTGCGATCATCATAAGTCGCTTACTGGGATGCTGGATTTTCAGCGCTTCAATCTCTTTTTGGGCGCTCACTGATATAAAGCTCTTGCCATGCAATTCGCGGTCAGCCCGTGAATGCGCTTCAGCACCTGGAGACATCAAATCGGTCGAAATATCTCCTTCCGCCGCAACGAACGTCACAATTTTAATCTCTCCCTCTATCTCTGGCAGGTTTGTGAAGAACTCGGCATCAGAGTAGCTTTTAAGGATATCTTCGGCGATGGCGTTGCCGGCTTCATAGGCTGCCTTCAACCGATCTGCATCTGCGTCGTATAGGAATACTAGGGTTTTGAGAACCTCGGCGGCCTTTAGTGCGACGCTCGCATTCTCGGCAAGCGCCAAATCAAGGAGCACTTCTATAGATGGCCCGCCTTTCATTTGCGATAGCAATTCGAAGGCAAAATCAGGAGTGATCTCTTTGATCATAACTTGGTTGAGAATGACTGATTTTAAGAACTGCGCCTTTACCCCCGCCGCGCTGGTGGTTCCGGGCAAGGTATTGTAGATCAAAAAGTTCAAGGAGGTTTGGTAATGTTGATTACCCGTGTCCTTAATTTGAGCAATCAGCTCCTCAACCAGGGCACCATCCTCTATGGGCTTTGGGTGTAAGTCTTGTTTTTTTCGATCTTCAATTTCTGCCAAATAGTCCGTGTACAAACCCATGATTGTCTCGCAGTTATAGGTGTTTAAAAAATCGGAGCGGCACATCACGATGCGGCGAAGAGAATTCAACAAACACACCCAATGCAAGCAATGGTAATTTAGCGAAGCTTTCAAAATTAATCAACGACATGTTGAAACAGATTTCATTGGCTCTTTAGCTCTGGGACAATTAATCCAAAATGGCCATTTTCTTATAAGCTATTGATATAAAGTATTACTTTTAGGAAATCGGGCTTTCGTTTTGAATTTAACCAATTGATTTCGAGAAAAATCTCTCAAAAAGTTACAACATATAAGAACGAGATGCGTGCCGACTGAATTTAATGGCGGCTTGTGAATAAGATTTGACAATCATTAAGCAAGAAATCAAAGATAACGGTACCTCAATCGTCAAATCAGTTTTTGCGCTCCGGGTGCGACTAAGCCTTTTTTAGTAAGTCTAAGTATATGAAAAAAAATGATGCAGAATATTTGGGCGATTTAATTGGCGTTGATGTTGGAGGTACTTTTACGGATCTTGTTAGGTTGAATCAAACGACAGGTAGGGTGCAGCTTGCCAAGGTTGCAAGTACGCTGCAAAATCAGGCCTATGGTGTTATGCAGGCGCTTCAAGATGCCCAGACAAACCTTTGTGATGTAGCGCTTGTTGTCCACGGTACAACAACCACAACGAATGCTGTCTTAGAGCGAAAACTGAGTCGCACCGGTCTAATCACGACAGCAGGTTTTCGAGACATTCTCGAGCTTGGCCGCCGTACACGACCGCAAGCCTACGGAATGAAAGGATTTTTTCTACCAATAATCCCGCGTGATCTTCGACTTGAAGTTGATGAACGAATCGATTATGCCGGACGTATTCTAACTCCCCTCAATGAGATAGCGGTTCGCACATCTGGCAAAAAATTACTTGATGTTGGGGTTGAGTCGATTGTTGTACATTTTCTGAACGCCTATGCGAATCCAGAACATGAGCGTCGCGCAGCAGATATTCTAGCCGAATTTTGGCCTAATGAGTATATCACCACCGGACATTCTTTGCTCTCGGAAAGCAGAGAGTTTGAGCGTGGTGTGACTGCGGCAGTCAATGCCTCGGTGCAGCCAATCCTAAAACGTTACATCGCCCGGCTTGACGAAGAACTTGTTGCTGGCGGTTATGCTGGCGAATTACTGGTAATGAATGGCAATGGTGGTACGGTCTCAGCAAAAAGGGTTGTTCGTGAGGCGGCTAAAACTGTTATGTCAGGACCAGCCTCCGGAGTTATTGCTGCCGCTTATACTGGACGCGCCGCCGGTAGACCAAATTTAATCACCTATGACATGGGTGGGACTTCGACGGATGTTGCCCTCATTCGTGATGGAGATCCATCGGTTTCAAATGAGCTTGAGCTTGAATACGCAATGCCAATTCATATTCCGATGGTTGACGTGCGGACAATCGGCGCCGGTGGGGGCTCGATTGCAAAGGTCAACGACGCCGGACTTCTCGAGGTTGGGCCTAAGAGCGCAGGAGCGGACCCGGGGCCGATTTGCTATGGACGTGGCGGCATAGAACCAACAATCTCAGATGCCAATCTGCTACTTGGACGGCTCGATGTAAGCAAACTTAAATCAGTGTCAGGTGCGGTGGATCTTGCTGAAATTCGTTCCATTTTCCAGAAAAAATTGGGAGATCCACTCAATACCGATGCTGAAAATGCTGCTGCTGCTGTACTGCAGATAGCGACGACAAGAATGGCTGGGGCAACACGGATGGTTTCAGTATCCCTTGGTGAGGATCCGCGCGACTTTTCTCTATTCGCCTTTGGTGGAGCTGGACCGATGCACGCTAGTGCATTAGCGCGCGAACTGGGCATCCCAGAAGTTTTAGTTCCGGCCCGGCCGGGTATCACCAATGCGCTTGGCTGTATCGTTGCTGACCTCAAGCATGATTTTGTGCGTACCGTTAATCGGCCGCTTAATTTGATTGATATTGATGACGTGATTACTATTGCGAAGGCGCAGCGTGATGAGGGGATAGGCTTGATCCGCCAGGAACCGGTTTCAATTGAAGAGATCAGAGTAACACACTGGCTAGATATGCAGTTTGTTGGACAGACCCATATTTTGCAGGTGCCGCTCCCCGCGGATCAGATAAACCGTGAGGCTATTCAGCGGGCTTTTGATGAGGCGTATTTCGCACGTTTTAGAATAAGCCTTTCGGAAATTCGGGCGCAGGTTGTCAACGTGAAAACCACGGTAAGCGGCCGGCGTCCTGATATTTCCCTCAAAGAACTTATTGATGCGTCGGGACGTGCCAGTAACTTAGTAGCTGCGCAAACTGGCACGCGGCTCGTATGGTTTAATAGTGGCTGGCACGAGACACGTATTTTCGACCGAGAGGCTTTGCCCTTGAATGCGAAAATAATAGGACCTGCGGTGCTCGAACAGATGGATACGATGGTTTTGATCGAACCTGGTGATCAGGCCCGTTCTGACAAGGACGGTAACATCCTGATCGCACTTGGAGATGCGTTGTGAGCCTTGATCCGATAACACTTAGCGTCATACAGGCTAGTCTGCAACAGGTTTGCGACGAAATGGATCTTAGCTTTTCACGGGCAGCATTTTCCCCTGTGATCGCGGAGGCCAACGATCGGTCTGACGGTATTTATGCAGCAGCAGATGGGTCGTTAATAGCGCAGGGTACCCAGGGCTTACCTGTTTTTGTGGGAACCATGCAATATTCTACTGCCGAACTTATAAGATTGATTGCTGACGGTGATGCAGCCCCACCTGATCCAAATGATATTTATATTGTGAATGATCCTTATCTGGGTGGCACGCATCTTATGGATGTGCGTTTCGTGCGGCCTTATTATCGCAAAGGTGATCTTTGGTGTTGGCTATCCAATACCGGTCACTGGCCGGATACTGGAGGATCAGTGCCGGGTGGTTTTTCGGCATCAGCCACCGCTGTGGAGCAAGAAGGTCTGCGTCTGCCACCAGTCAAATTATTCAAAAAGG
>CAJWLM010000034.1 GCA_913043025.1 uncultured Rhodospirillaceae bacterium | reverse complement strand
CCGACAGATTAAAGTAAGCATGCCACGTTAAATTAACCGGTGTTTTTTTATCGCTGATTGCTTGGTAAGTGATTTTGAATTCATTGTCATTATTTAAAGTATAGGCAACAACAATTTTTAAATTGCCGGGATAACCTTCCTCGCCATCAATGGAGATATAAGTCATTTCGACTCCATTCTCTATTTGGTTCGCATCCCACGCTCGCTTATGTAGACCACGAAGACCACCATGTAATTGATTGATGTCATTATTGGGCCCACCATTATTACGCGTAACATTATATTCAATACCGTCAATGGTAAACTTTCCTCTAGCAATACGATTTCCAAACCGCCCAACAACTGGGCCGGAATAACAGCAGTCGTTGAAGTACTCATCCCAAGTATCATAACCAATTACGACATCTTCAAAACTTCCTTCTCTGTCCGGCACAATAACGGACTGCACATAAGCGCCCCAATTAATTGCCGTAACAACCATACCGTTGTCATTTTTTAGGGTGTATAAACGTATTTCTTTACCGTCAGCCTCCCCCCATTTCTGACTACTTACTCTGACAATAGCTCCCGAATTATCGGTAGCACTTTTGAGTTTAGCGGAAACAATTAAAGCGTTAGAAGTGGGCTCTTCAGCGTTTTCTACGCAAGCGGTAATACATACAAAAAGTACGGCTGAATAGCATAAGGACGCAATTATTTTATAAAGATAGCGTATTTCCATCTGTGTGATCCTCATTATGACTTTATATTTTGTTTGTTTTTTATATTTTATTTTTTAATGATCGCGTAATTTTCTCAATTGTGTTTCTCTCTCTTAAACATCCTGTCCGCATTTACTTGCCATCCATTTTCCTACAGTGCACCTCACTCCATCTCTAACTTAATTCGTACATTCACCTCCAAATCATTAACCAATAAAAAGTAATATTACGTTTTGATAAGTGATTCGGGGGAGGCGAAATCACCCTTCTAGCATGAAAGCTATAACCAGAATTTACGCATTATGAATAAATTTCGTCTTAAATTATCCCCAACCATCAGGATTACGTAAAAAAAACGCCGCCACTTCTGGCGTTAAGTCACGCTGAGACATTGACATCAACTCATATCCTACCATCCATTTCATAGTGCGGATATCATGTAATACCGGTGGACGGAACATTAAATACATAACGCCATCATAATCGCCGCCGTTAGTTGGCGCTTGATATAAACCAGAGCTGTATGGACAATCACCAACAAACAGAGCATTGAGTTTTTCAATTGCCAAAACATACGCATCAGTAAAATTCAATAATTCAGACTCATTTAAATCTAATAAAGAATTTTTTGGTTTGCGCGGCAGAATAATCATTTCAAAGGGCCACACAGCCCAGAAAGGCACCACCGCAACAAAGTCTCCATTTTCAAATACAACACGCTCTTGCTGCTTTAACTCTTCTTCTGCAATCGTTTGAATTAGGTGCTTACCAGTTTTTTCTTTATACGCAGCAATGTTACTAAGAATTTTTTCTTGTATGGGCGAGACCAAAGATGAAGCCCATAACTGGTTATGCGGGTGACGCATACTCGAACCGAAAAGAAAATTCTCAAAAATATTAACGTAATTAATATATGGTCGCTCACCCAACTCTTTATAGCGATTAGCCCACAATTTGAGCACTTTAACCGCATGTTCCCTTTCAATGGTCGCTAAGGTCAAATCATGGCGTAGGTGATGGATAATAACTTCGCAAACCCCATGAGCCGTTTCAGCTTGGTAAATGCCCGTATCGTCCCTATAACTTGCTTGCGCTTCGCCTTCTGCTGGCGGTTTTAATGCGGCGCTATCATTAACAAATGCATAAGGATACTCAGATAGCTCTGTAGGTGCTTTCTCACCACTTTCTCGAATATTTCCAGGGCAAAAAGGACAGTCAGGAAGATATTCTGCATTTTTTTTAGTGCTACGAGCGGAAACTTCACCGCCCCATGTACGTAACAATCTTTCAGTTGAAACTTGGACTTTTTCGCCGGTAAGTGGATTAAAACGAAATTGATTTGCGGTGCCTAACCAGTGGGGTTGCCCAATCTTTGACATTGTATTTTTCAATTTCTTAAATTAATGTTCATGGTGTTCAACGTGAATGTTTTTCCTACTATTCGTGCATTACTTATCTATAAATTTCTTTTTCATAATCTTAAGAAATTTAGAGCTTAATCATTCGCGTACCTTCTGCTGGGCGGGTAGTGAAAATTTCGGGTTCAATACCAATTTTTTCTATATAGCGTTGACTAACGCCTGCAATTAAATCATCCACTTCACTTGTAGGCACAACACTCACGGTACAACCACCAAAACCACCGCCGGTCATACGCGTGCCAACAACGCCTTTAGATTCACCGAGTTCCATCATCAATTCAACAAGTACATCTAGTTCTTTGCAACTCACTTCAAAATCATCACGCAAAGAGGTATGGCTAGCCAACATTAGTTCGCCCACTGTAGCCCAATCACTTGCCCTCATCGCCACTGCAGCCTGCTCAGTTCGTTCTATTTCACCGATCACGTGGCGTGCTCTACGAAAAATAATAGGGTCCATTTTACTCGCGCTCTTCTCTAGCTGATCCATAGTTACTTGGCGTAAAGTGTCAACATTTAATATTTTGGCAGCAGCCTCACATTCTGCTTTACGCTTACTATATTCACCATTTGCCAAAGAATGTTTTACGTTACTATCGATAATTAAAATTGAATACTCATCACTCATAAACGGAACCGCTTCGGCCTGCTGAGAATCGCAATCCAGCAATAACAAATGATCTTTTTTACCGTTCACTGAGGCAAATTGATCCATGATGCCGCAAGGCACGCCAGGATAATCATGCTCTGCTTTTTGGCATAACAGTACTTTCTCTATAGGACTTAATGTTTTACCCGTTACCGCTTCAAGTAAGGTTGCTACCGACACTTCAAGCGCAGCACTGCTAGACAGACCGCCCCCTATAGGTACATCGCCATCAAGAGCAATATCGAGCGATTTAAATTGAACACCGAAGTTGAGAAAGCCCGCAAAAATTCCGGCAATATAATCGGTCCACTGACCCGTTTTAGCGATCTTATTATTGACAATTATAAGAGTTTGCGTATCGCCTAAATTTTCACTATATATAGTAATTTCCGCATTGCCGTCCGCCGCCCCTTTTCTTTCATCAGCAGCCAAAACGATGTTGCGTTCAATCGCCATAGGAAATACAAACCCGCCATTATAATCGGTGTGTTCACCGATGAGGTTAACGCGCCCAGGTGCCGTAGCAACCCAACGAGCCTGACGCTTAAATTGTGATTCGAAACTCGCTTCTACGCGAGTGACTAAATTGTTAAATTCTTTTTTTATATTTGCTTGCATGTTGGTTTCTACTCACTACTTACTGTCTATATTTTTAATTAACGTTTCATTTTAATCCATATTAAAAGCCATGCTTTACATTTACTTAATCGAGCACTGAAAACTTGAAATTAATCTTAAGTAGTGAACACTTCCAGCACGCGGCTATACGAATTAGACATGTAAATTCCCTGGATATCCCTCTTCGCCAGACCCACTCAAATAGGCGAATTTAAGCTTTCCACTGTCTTCAGCTAACACAATTTCACTGCGCCAAAGCGCTTTGTGAAAACCCTCCACACGGCCATGTAAACGATTTAGCGCCTAATTGGCGTCCAATTGAAAAGACTGACCATCAGTATCAAGCGTAGCATCACCAATTGGGTTCGCATAGCGGCCAACATGCGCCCCAAAATAGGGCTCATTACTCGGATAGCCTTCTAAATAATCCCAGCCTGAAACGACGTCTTCTAAATGCCCATTGCGATCAGGCACATGAATACTACGACTAGTCATGCCTATTTCTATAGGCTCCGCGCCCCTATCGTTCGCGTTAGTCAGGTTCAATATTTAACCTCAAGCCCACCGGGTAGCGTGCCGAAGTTGGCAGAACTCATTTTCATTTATGATCCGTTGTAACGTATTTTTCAAGTGTATCCGAATTTGCCTTATGCAATTAACCCGAAATATGAAGGTATTTTTTAGAACGCCCAAGCTTAAAACCAGCACGATCTTTTACCAATTTCAATAAGCCTAAATGCAAAAACGGGCGAAAATATCCGCCCCCCTTTGTTGTGCTTATTGGCTCTAAATCGTGACTTACCAGAAGATGATATATAACACGACGGTTGCTGCAACCACACCATAACCTAGCATCTTCACTTTCGGCGAGCTCGTCATATCCATGTCTTCGTTAACAGGCAATACAACAGGCGATGGAAGCGGCTTAAGTAAAGTCATAATGCCGCAGTATGCGCACACAACAAACAAGCAAATTGCCATACGGTCTAGGAAGGCGATTTCATGCGCATACCAAAAACCGGCACCAGCAATCATATCTGCAAGGAAGAACTTAAGTGCGCCATACAAAACAGCGTTAAGTAAAAGTGCACTCCAACCCAAGAATCGAGGCGCCTTAGGAACAAGCATACCAAAGGCAAAAATTGCGATTATGCCTGGGCTAATAAAGCCTTGAATTTCCTGAATATATTTAAAGATTGCGTTGAATTGACCAAGGTGTGGCGCAATAAGAGTGGCAATAATAACGAAAGCAATAACGAGAATTCGGCCTGTGCGAATTAAGTTTTCATCTGAAGCATTCGGCGAAATTTTACGCCACAAATCCATCGTTGCCACTGTCGATGCAGAGTTTAACATCGACGCTAGAGAGCTGACGATAGCACCAAATAGAGCTGCTAGTACAAACCAGCTAATCCAAGGGAAAGGCTTAACCAAGTTACGCAGTAAAGTAGGAAAAGCAGTGTCATAAGCATAACCACCGCCTTCCAACGCCATTTGCTCGTAGTAAAGGTTGAAAGCCACAATACCCGGAATAACGATGACAAAAGGAATAATTAGCTTTAAGAAAGAAGCAAATATAATACCTTGCTGCCCTTCAGCAAGGGTGCGTGCCCCAAGGGCGCGCTGGATAATATATTGGTTAAAGCCCCAATAGAAAAAGTTAGGAATCCACAGACCAACAATCAAAGCAGACCAAGGAATATCAGTATCTGACAGTGGGCGAACCATATGTAGTTTGCCACCTTCTTCCGCAGTACCGGCATTCAGCAATTGAAAGCGCTCCCATGAACCCGCGCTGGCAAGCTCATCAACAGTAACGTCTTTTAAGATTGCGGTTTTAACTAAGCTCGCAGGATCGGCCATTCCCAATGCATCAAACGCAAGATAAGCAACGATTGCACCGCCAACAATTAGTGATGCGCCCCAAATCAGATCTGTCCATGCACACGCTTTAAGGCCGCCTACAAATACATAAGCAGCAGACAACAACCCAATTAACCAGCAGCAAGCCACTAAGTTCCCTAAAATGGGAACCGATGGATAATATTCAGAAATAACCAATGCACCCGCGTAAATAACAGAAGCGATGGGTCCACCGAGAAGAATAGCCAATGTAGCAATAGCCATAACAACACGTGAAACTGGATCAAAGCGATATTCCAAAAATTCTGGAACAGTGTAGATACCCGTTTTTAGGAACTTGGGTAGAAAGATAAATGCGACAGCAACTAAAGTAACCGCCGCCATCCACTCATAGGAGGCAATCGCCATACCTAATGAGCCGGCCGCTTGGCCCGACATACCAACAAATTGCTCTGTCGAAATATTTGCGGCAATTAATGAGAAACCCACTAAGTACCAAGTAAGATGTCTACCTGCAAGAAAGTAACCACTGGCCATTCCTGCACTATCGTCTGTAGCCTTACGCCCCTGATATATACCAAATCCGATCACGCCGACAACAGCCGTCACGAATAATACTATTTCTATAATGTTCATAATAATTGTTCTTTTGCCCAATGGTTCGAAGCACCGCGTCAATGCGCATACTGGCTTAAAATGGAGAGATTGGGTTGAGAATACGCGGTTTACCGAGAGTACTTCGGTAAAGGAGCGAACTCAGCGCAAATCTAACATCGCCTTGATCGGCAAGTCGTATTTTCCAAGGGTCCATAGGTTCAAATACTCAGGAGACAATATATTACACAGGTATACCCAAACTGACCAGTAACCTAATGCGCGCACCATATCAAAACAAACGCAACAACAATGTGTATCGTTATCATAGAAAGATAAGCGGCACACAAACGCTTACATAGTAGCCGCCTCGATCAAAAAAATTAGTCAATCCGACCCTTCTGCCAATCATTACGAAACGCGACTTCCGCATGATACAACGCGTCCGAGAGAAACGAAATAAATAGTCGAAAAACAAAGTGTTGTAGCTAAAAGGTCGAGTAGGTCATCTGCAAACATAGATGCATCTGGTTACATTCAAATACCACTAGAAATTAAAATACACTTAGAAAGCATAATAAATTTGCGCGACAAAAAACGTAAGAACGAAAGGCCAGGGATTCATGTTAGAGGTGAATATTACACCCTGCTCAGTTGCCCCAATGGACTTAAAACACCATGGCCACCCCCTTTTAAAACGTGGCTATAAATTTCGGTGGTTTTAAAATCGGCATGGCCTAATTGCTCCTGCACTGCACGAATGTCTTCACCGTTTTGTAACAGATGCGTGACACAACTGTGGCGCAGGGTATGCCACGGGACCTGCTCATTCACACCTGCTTTAGCGGCTACAAGTTTAACGGCTTTTTGCATGGACGATACGCCTAGATGATGCCTTCGACAAAGGTTTGTTGGAGCGTCTATGGCTAATTTACTCGCGGTAAACAGTTAGTGCCAGCCCAGCTGCCGAGATTCCTGGGGCATTTTTTTGTAACAGGGCAAGTAATACGCAAAAAAACCACGACACTTTTAATATATTGTGAGCCAATGTTGATAAGAAAAAGTCATAGAGCGGCTCGTTAATAAACATCCTGAGTGCCGGTAGCCCTCATAAATATACTGTTAAACACAAAGAGTAATCGTGAACGTTCAAGAATAGAATTTACCGTGCCTGTCGTTTTATCTGGCACAGCTAGTGAGTGATTGTTTAACAAAAACATTAACTGGAAAAGTACTCGATGGGCTTCGCCCAAAAACGCCCTTTTTTCCAGTTATATTAATCGTTAAAGACAACAGGGAGTTTTACACATGTTCAATGCTTTAACTCAATTTATAAAGTCCTCTTTTGCGTTTATCTGGTCGCTGCTGCGCTCCGTATTGGCCTACCCGATTATGCCTGATCCGCGTATTTTCTGGCTCTATATGCTCAGTTCAAGCATTCTGGCCTTTTATGTCTTTTATAGAAGTGTCCGACTCGATCCATCACGTAAATTATCTTTCAGGGCATTTATCAGCTTTCTATTCCCAAAGGATGTTTGGCTCAATTCATCTGCTTGGCTCGATGTTAGATATTTCTTTTTTCACCCGATAGTTCGCGTGACTATCTACGGTGTGTTTCTGGCTTGGGTTCTTGCTCTGACCGGTCAGTCAATCGCTAGCGGGTCTGGCGAGGCGCTGGGTTTTGATTCAAACATTACAACTATTGTAATATCGACGATTGGTATGGTTGTTCTTATCGCCTTCGTAGATTTCGTGGCTTATGGCATCCACTATTTACAGCATAAGGTACCGTTCTTATGGGCGTTCCATAAAGTTCACCATAGCCTCGAGGTTATGCATCCTTTGTCCAATTACCGTGAACACCCAATCGACAATTTTGTCTATGCAATAGGCACCGGAGCGGCTTATGGGCTGATGCTGGGCTTAGCTATTAATCTGTTTGGCTAGGTCCCTAGTGCGCCTCAGATTATGGGTGTTCCCCTGCTGATATTTGCTTTTAATATCTTAGGCTATAATCTGAGGCACTCGCATGTGTGGTTACGCTGGCCGGGACAGTGGTCGATGTTGTTTGCATCACCTGCGCATCATCATATCCACCACAGCTACCATCCTGATCATATCGATAAGAACTTCGCGTTTATGTTTCCGTGCTGGGATGTTCTGTTTCGCACATATCGCCTACCAGAAACAAACGAAGATGTCCGTTTCGGAATATCAACGCATTACGCGAATGAGTACAAAAGCTGTATGGGCATCTACTTTATTCCCTTTAAACACGCTTTTGCACCGATTTTCACAAGGCTAAAACCCATCTTCAAGAAAATCATTCTCGTTTTTTACAGCAAGCAATAGCTATTTATGACTTCCGCGTTGTCGAAGGCGCTCGTAATATTAAGCGGCCAATACTGATGCCACCACACGGCGCCAATTACCACCAGAGCGGGCATCACCACTGGCTCCCAGTCTGCTCAACCCACCTCAGGGTCGTCTATTTGATTAACCCCCTCAGAGTCTGCACTGCCAGTTTCACAGCGGCCGGTGGGGCAACTGACATCCAATGAGGCAACAGCCGGTGACTTGGTCGCAAAGCCGACCCTTATTAGGGCAATTTAGGTTGGTCCGATGGCGAAAACTCTGACTAGAACGACAAACGAATGAGGCGCCTTCAGGTTTGGTATCTCCCTAAAAGGGCAACTAGAAGTGCAAAAAGGTGGTTAATACTTCCTACACCCACCCTGCCCTTGTAGACAAGGCAAATATCGATTGACGCCAGTGAGCGCTTTCAACAAGAGACTTAAATGTATCAGGCGCTAACATTTTTCGCTGTTGTGCCAATACCAAGCACTCTTAATAATATCGTTGATATCACGATACTCAGGATTCCAGTTGAGCTCACGCAAACCCAGCTCGTTATCTGCTACCAGCACTGCAGAATCTCCGTTACGTCGTGCATC
This sequence comes from uncultured Rhodospirillaceae bacterium, assembly GCA_913043025.1. Taxonomy (GTDB): domain Bacteria; phylum Pseudomonadota; class Alphaproteobacteria; order UBA8366; family UBA8366; genus UBA8366. The sequence goes on along the minus strand of CAJWLM010000034.1, from coordinate 6,073 downwards.
AACCTGAAACTGGATTTCATTATTAGCAATACACTCACACCCCTTAATCACCTCAAGAACAGAAAACCCATCACCATTACCCAAATTGAAAGCTGAAAACCCTTTATTTTTTTGCATACGCTCAAAACCCAACAAGTGAGCTTGAGCAAGGTCTGTGACATGAACATAATCACGAATGCAGGTACCGTCTGGCGTGGGGTAATCGTCGCCAAATATCTTTAGGCTGCTCTTATTTGAAAGCGCTGCTTTTAAGACATTTGGTATGAGGTGAGTTTCAGGATCATGGACTTCGCCTATCTCACCAGACTCATGTGCTCCCGCGGCGTTAAAGTAGCGCAGGCATGTGGCATTAAAATCATTGGCCGAGCAAATATCTCTGAGCATATGCTCGACCATCAGTTTACTCTGGCCATAGGGATTGATTGGGTTCTTGGGATGATCTTCTGCAATCCTATCGGTTACCGGGTTTCCAAAAATCGCAGCAGTTGATGAGAACACCAAATTATTAACATCATTGCTCCGCATCATGTGGACCAAGTTTAAGGTGCCAGCCACATTATTCCGGTAGTAAAGATCTGGCTTTTTAACCGACTCCCCTACCAGTGATTTGGCAGCAAAGTGGATCACGCCGTCAAAGTGACGCCCCTTTAATAACTGGGACAACCTATCGTGATCAAGTAGGTTCACGCGCAGGATTTCACAATCTTTCACTGCCCACTCATGGCCCGTTGAGAAGTCATCGAGCACCACACAATCGTGGCCACGCTCCTGAGCATACCTGACCATGTGTGAACCGATATAACCTGCACCACCGGGTATAAGTAACCTCATAATAATTTTTCTGTTAGATCAAACACAAGGGTATTTCCTTTTCATAGTCGCCAGAAAGTCTGGAAATGACCCTCAGCAAAATCACTTGAAGCCTAGTTAGTTGTTAATTTTTTAATTAACTCGGTTTCTTTACTGTCAAATGGTGTGCCATCGTTGCGAAACACATCGTGGTGCCACAACTTGGGCTCAGCAGTAAACGTTTTTTCCCAGGAACTCCAAGGGTAAATGGTTTGTGATTTACCACTAAATAGTCCCCAGTGGTAAGCCGCTACTTTGCTCTTATGGAAAACAGGTAAGATGCCTTCGAAGGTTGAATTGTTGCTACGGGCCATGTACTCAGTACACATTATCGGGCGATTGTATTTTTTAAGCCCAGCCAGCATTTTTTCTGTTTCTTCGGGGCCCGAATAACTGTGAAAAGAGATCACGTCTGAATTTGTCAGACTGAATGTCTCAATATCATCAGGCTGGTCAATCCAGGTTGGGTCGCCCCAAACCCCGACAGTTAATGGTTGTGACGGATCAATTTCACGCACCCAAACAAAGGTTTTTTTCAACAATGCTAAGGACGTGGCTTTCTTTCGTTCCGCGGGCATTTCGGGTACATCAGTATCTTCGCCAAAATTCCCCACAGTGGCCATGTCGGGTTCGTTGAAAAGATCCCATATCAACACCCGGTCATCGTCCTTATATCTCGAAATGACTGCCTGAACATATTGTTTTAACTCATCTTGCTTGTTAGGATCTTCAAGAATTGCTCTTCCGGGTGATTGTACCCATCCAGAATTATGCACATGAGGTACCGGAGCAGGTTGTTTTCCAGCTCTCGGATAGGGGTTCCAAACCCCGTCAAAAATAACGAACATAATGTGAATGTCGTGTTTTTCAGAGATTTCAAGGAACCTATCAACACGTTTGAAAAAGCCCTGGGGATCTTGTTTCCATGCCAAGTCGTGTAAAAACACACGCATGGTATTCATACCGACAGCAGCCGCTTTTTCAAACTCAAAATCTATACGTTCAGGATCGAATGTCTCTTCCTGCCACATTTCCAATTGATTGATAGCCGAAACAGGCACATAGTTTCCACCCGCCAAAAATGGATACTGATCGTACCACTCGTTGATTTTTTCTACTGACCAAACGTGTGTATTTAGTTTTTTTTGTGTACTGACATTCTGCTGTTGATTGTTATCGCTCAAGCATGCACTTAGCAGTAGCACTGTCACAATTATCAACAATACTCTATTTTTCATCATCATTATTCCCCTCTTTTGGCGTTATACATTTTCTGAAGTTAATTCCAACTAGGCACATTATTGTTATGTGCATCATTGAATTTTTTATATTGCATATCAGGCACTAATACTTAATCAAGAACAAAGTAGGGCTCAATTAATAGTCTTGCTTTTACAGGCAGATATTTCAAACCGGGATCCTTTTCTGCCAAATAATCATTATTTTTAGTCGGCATTGCGGCATCAATAGAAGATAAATATGTAGCAAGATCTTCTTTCAATTCATTGAGTTTGTCTGGGTAATGCTTTGTCAGGTCCTCCGTCTCAGCCACGTCATCCCTTAAATTAAACAACAGATATTGATCGTCTTCATAAAATTTGATCAGTTTGTAGTCACCCTTAATGATGGCAGAAGCAGGCTGACTTCCTTTATTCAATTGATAATGAGGAAAATGGAAAACGAAAAAATCATGCTTTCTTGGAATGTTAGGCTGGACCAACGCTGGTTTTAGTTGGCTGACCAAGCTACCCCCCTCGATGCCGTCGGGTAACTCTTGAATATTTAACCATTCACATATCGTCGGGTAAAGATCATGAGAGACAACATTGGTAGTCCGGTATTGATGTTTTATACCCGGGCCCGCGATCATAAAGGGGACTCGGATGCCACCTTCCCAAATGCTGGCTTTCCAGCCGTGAAGCGGGCCGTTGATATTCCCCAAATCTTTGGTGGGATAGGTGCCATTGTCAGCCAAATAGATGATGTAAGTCTTGTCACTGATTTTCAATTTTTCGATCTCATCGAGTATCATGCCAATACTCTCATCTAAATCTTCAGCCATGCTTGCAAATCTAATGGATTGATGTCTCCTTCCAGGGCTACGTTGTTTGATTTTATCTATTGTTGACGGTTTAGCCTCTATCGCCTTATGTGTAGCGTAGTGAGACAGTTGCACGAAGAAAGGTTTGTCCTCGGTTACTTGCTGATGCATCCATGCAATCGATCGATTTGTGATACCGTAGATATCCTTAGGATTATTATCGGCTTTAGTATCGCCTTCAGCATTTGTAGTATTGCCATCGCTTTGATCATAACCATGTTTTTCTGGTCCTCCATTGCCTAGGTGCCACTTGCCAAAATGCGCAGTACTGTAATCTGGGCGTTTTGTTTTTATCATCTCAGCGAGGGTTATTTCTTCAAAAGGTAGACCATTGATGTGCTGTGGCGGATTTAACTTGTTTCCTTCATAAAACAGGCCTGAATTTCTGTGGATTATATCTGTCATTTGAAGCAACGCTGGTGTCTTGCCGGTTTGAATGCTAACTCTGGTAGGGGAACAATTTGGGTGCGATGCATAGCCATTTGAAAATACAACAGCACTTGCTGCAAGACGTTCTAAATTAGGTGTTTTGATAAAGTCACTAGCAGAATCTTTTAGCCCTGCACGCATAGGAACAGAGGTAGAACCCCAGCCTTGATCATCGGCTAATATCAAGATGATGTTGGGTTTTGTCACCGATAAGTGGTCTTTTACTTTGCCACTAGAAAAGCTTGCTACGCTCAACAGTGCAAGGCAACAAATTATTACTTGAATTTTATTCATCGTGGTTACCTTATTGTAATTATCCGACAATCAAGGTTGTCAATTTTAGTGCTAATAGAAATCTGAGAGAAATTTAAAGCCTTTATCTATCTATCCACCTACCTACAGGAGGCTTAGGGTCCGAGTGTGTTGCCAAAATGGCAATATGCTGCTTCAATATTTTCCTCTTTGATTTAGCATAATTTTTGGTCTCAAGGGGGTCCTCCAAGTAGTCGTACAATTCATATATTTTTTCAGACTTCGGATCGGTTGGATTTTTCCACTCAACCATACGATAGCGCTCAGTTCTGATGGCGCTACCGATAAAATTTCCCCTTGGGAAGGCGTGATAAGCGTGGTCTCTCAGTCTGACATCAGGATCTTTCAATACCGGCACCAGATTTAGTCCATCAATAGGTTGTGGTCCTGATGGTGAGGTCAATCCTGCCAGTGCTGCCAAGGTGGGGTATACATCCACGGTCTCGGCCAATTGCTTAGACGAAGCGCCCGCTTTTACCGTCCCCTTTGATACAAATATCAACGGGATGCGATTCGCTTGCTCGAAATTAGAATGCTTGGTCCAAGATTTGTGGTCGCCCAAATGCCAGCCGTGATCTCCCCACAATGCAATGACAGTGTTGTCTAGCATATCGAGTCTGGCCAATTCATCGATCACGCGACCTAATTGAGCGTCCATATAACTTATACTGGCATAGTATCCATGAATCAAATTACGTTTAAGATCCTCACTGAAAGGCTCTCCATTTTCAGGGACAGGTGAAAACTGATCAATTTCGCCTCTTCTCTTCACCGAGAATGTTGGTGCCCCTGCGGGATCTTGTTCAAACTCAGGCATCGGAATTTGGTCTTTATCATACATGTCCCAATATTTCTTGGGGACACTAAAAGGCAAGTGAGGCCTGGCAAAGCCCAAGGCCATAAAAAATGGTTTTTCTTTTTTTTGAGAGAGTTTTCTCAGTCGATTGATGGCATGAGTAGCCACCCGAGCATCCGCATAGGCTTCATCCAAGACATCTGGAGATTCCCATGCCGCTCCCCTTGGCAGCGCCTTATTGTGCGGTAAGTCGGGTATATATCTGTGTGCATTTTGAAAATAAGCTTCTTCTCTGGTCAATTGCCCGCCGGTGCTCTCAGGTAACAGGTATTCAATGACCTTTTCCTTATGATGCGGCACACTCCACGAAGCCTCATCATTGTCATTGCCATGACCTATGTGGAAAACTTTACCCATAGATTCAGCGTGATAGCCCGCTTTTTTATAGTGCTGCGGTAGTGTGACAGCCTTAGGATATAAAGCTCGAAACTGGGTGCCAAAGTTATAAATTCCAGAGGAAGTTGACCTTGTGCCTAACATCAAATTGTAGCGAGAAGCAATGCATGTAGCCTGATTGCTGTAGGCTAGGTCAAATTTCATGCCCATGGCAGCTAGTTTGTCGATATTTGGGCTGATAGCGATAGGATCTCCATAAGTGCCAAGTGCGGGCTTGAGATCATCCACCAAAATAAGTAAAACGTTTTTCTTTTTTTCCTGCCCAACGACATGAAGACATATCAACAAAGCGCACGACAAAGTCGTTACCTTTTTAAATAAGTGATTAATATTCATACTTATTTTTCTCTTTCATTAAAAATAATGTTGGCCGGCATGAATTCAATAGTGCTACTTTACACTCTAATAGAGTTAAAAGGATTTGGATTTGTAACCATTATTATTAAACAAAATAACTGATGCAAGGGGCTACAAATCAACATTCCCCCCTTAAACCATAAAGTGCCATGGGGCAGCTGAGTGCACAAATCAGCGTGCCATCATCACCTTTTAATTGTTTTTCTTTATCGGCTGCTGTGCATTCAACGCACGGGGCGTCGGCCCACTCAATGGCATAGGGTCCCTCTTCATGCGCACACTATCCCCCTGCTTAATCATCCAAGTATCGAGCAACTTAGACATTTTGATGATCTGCTGCTTATGCTCTGGGTCACTCGCCAGATTGACCTGTTCGTCGGGATCCTTGTCGAGGTCGAAAAATTCTATCTCTGGACGCTGGTAGTATTTGTCGACAATCGCCTTAGCCTTGGCATCAATCTTTGCCGCTTGGTCCCAGGAATCCCAATACCCTCCTGCGCCATCAAGACGTAGAATGTCTGAATGATTTGAGTGGTAGGCCTCGGCATGGATATTTCGCACGTATTTAAACCGAGCGGTGCGTACGCTGCGAATTGGATAAACATTTTTTGTTCCGTCTGCTGTCGTTGTCGTATACACGACGTGGCGATGTTGATCCGCTAGCCCGAGCAAAACTGGTAGAAAAGATTGTCCATCAATGCCCTCCGGCACATGCCCACCGACAAGATCCAAAAGCGTTGGAAAAATATCGATCCAACTGACCATGGCCCCGG
>CAJWLM010000033.1 GCA_913043025.1 uncultured Rhodospirillaceae bacterium | reverse complement strand
AATCAGAGAAAATGAAGATCTGGTTGATAGACTGAAAAAGGCGGAGCTTGCACTGCCTGAGTTAAATGAAGTTGCAAAGGTCATAGAAAAAAATAACATAAAACCTGAAATTTTAGAAAAAATTCTTGCGGAAAATAAAGGAGCTTATATGAAAATCGATGTTGAACGATTCGCCGACGGGCCAATTATTCGTCCTAATATGGACGCGCGCATGGGCGATAACGTTAACGGACCCACGCTGATCGAGGTGCCTGGCTGGATCAAAAATCCACTGGGAAAATACTACCTATACTTTGGACATCACGATGGGCGCTATATTCGGCTTGCATATGCCACCGACCTGCAAGGCCCATGGCAAACATATGAGCCGGGAGTGCTACCGCTCAAGCAGAGTCTATTCCAGGGGCATATAGCCTCACCTGACGTATTGGTAGACGATGAAGAAAAATGCATCCGCCTTTACTACCATGGTGCGCCTAATCCAACGTATACTGGACAGAAACAATTTACCCGCGTAGCACTTTCCGTTGATGGGCTCACTTTCGAGGCGCAAGCTGAACAACTAGGCCTTCCTTATATGCGGACCGTCCGCCATGACGGTTGGTATTATTCTATAGCAATGCCCGGTCAGCTCTATCGCTCACGCGATGGGCTGACCAATTTCGAAACTGGACCAAACCCATTCGAACCCGGTATGCGCCATTCTGCTTTGCTGGTCATGCAGGACCGATTAATCGTTTTTTATACTCAGGTTGGTGATACGCCGGAGCGGATCCTCTGGAGCGAGATTGACTTAACCGATGACTGGAACAACTGGACGCCTACGTTACCTAATCTACTGCTTGAACCGGACCGCGACTATGAAGGGGGCGGCCTCAAACTCGTAGCGTCCGAACGCGGTCTCGCCAAAGGCCAAGTGCGCCAACTCCGAGATCCCGCCATCTTCGATGATGGGCAAAGAATCTATCTTCTCTATTCGGTTGCCGGAGAGTCTGGAATTGCCATCGCAAAATTAAAACTGTCAGAGATCTAACGCGTAGCCACAAAATGAATTTTGACTTAATTTGCTTCCATTCTCACAGAAGTAAAAACACCCTATGATTGTAGGTGCATTAACCCAAATCCTATGGAGGCACCTATGTCTAACAGAACAATCAAGCACGAAATCAAACTTCCAAAATATCTAATCGCTCTACTTGCGATGTTGGTGATTGGTTTATTTGCAAATGTATTTGCACCAGTTTTCAGTATAAAAGATGCATTTGCATCAGGACATGCATGGACAAAAGGGATAAGCGATTCAATAGACGATCTTACAATGGCAGTAGTGGGTATTGATTGTAAAAAGTAGGTAAAAGATAGGGTGGATGCATACCATTCATCCTACTCATCCCATTCCTCATTAACACCATAGATTTAAGGAGTTCGTCTCATTCCATGGACGGAAAAAGGTTCCATTTGTTAAATTCTTGCGGCACCATTCATATGCACCATGTGCTGCAACAAACCATATAGTCCCTGTGTCATCCATCTCCCCGCATAATTGTCAATTTGTTCTATCTTAAATTGAACCTTGCCGTCATTTTAAAATGCTTTTCTCTTTTTTAATAAAAGCACTCATTGGGTCAATGACACCCTTTACCAAGGACTTTCAAGCGCCAATAGTTGTAGGGCAGAGGTGTAATGAAACCTGTAACTAGCATTATTGGGATTACCCACCATGTTAAAATTGCGCCACCCGTGAGGAAAACATCGGTAAGATTCATGGCTGCTTCCATTGTAACCATCGATATAAGCGACATACCAATCGCCGTCCGAAATGCATATCTTAGGCCCATTTGTCTGCTTAAAATGGCAGTTTCAAGAATGATCGAAGTCAACAATCCATTTATGACAGCAATCGCCATAATGGTGACAACTGGCCAGTCAATTTCCATTAGTTGGAAGTAGGCAATGGTACCAAGATCACCTATGGAACAACCCAGTAGACACCAGGCCGTATTTTTCGAGGCGACCCGCCACGTCTTGCGACACGACCAACCCACACGACTTTTGGTTGCTACGCTTGTCATATTCGATCACCCCATTCGATTATAATATGGGTCTCCCACATGGTTTGTCAGCTAATAATCTCTACAAAAATGAGAAAATGTGGTTTTCTAATTTGTTAATCCTAACGTGACAATTACCGTCCAGCGTATTCCCCATCGACACGACTTTCGGATAAGTTTCAGATACGCGTTCTAAGGGACTACGCGACAACCCAGATACTGAGTAGTTGGGCTTCCCAGCATGCCTTTAGTTAAATTATTAACCACTTTGATCACTTAAGCCGACAAGGCTACATTTTTTGGGGACAAGCTCCATATCTATAGAATGTGCAGACCCATCAGCCTATTAGGGGAACAATTAATGGAAAAACCAAAGCGGTTGGCCATCATGGCCGTTGTATTTTGTTGTTATGTGTTGCTTTCAGGATGCACAGCTTCAGATAGTTCTCTTGTAAGACAATGGCCGACTGTATTGTCTTTAAGCGACAAAAGTGGAGTGTTTGAAATCAGCGATAAAGATAAGAAAGTCGCTGTGCGGGCTGTTTTTGGCATGGCTTACGAGATTGGTGAATACGTTCGATTTCAAGATGGTGAGGGGGTAGTCGAACTTGTTTTCGATACCGTGATTGACGATGGCGACGACCTGTCTCTCCAACAGAAGCTCGATGTAAAGGACACCATAGAAGGCTGGTATTTCAATAAAGGCAAAAAAATTAGTTGGGGTAAGAGAAACTATATTTTTGCTGGCGAAGACCAGATCACTACGCAATTGTATCGATTGAGTTCAGGGTACTCTTGTATTGGATTATTGCAGGAATGGGACCATCCACCAGGGGATAATCAGGGTAATCCGAGCAAAATTATTTTTGGATATATGTGTGAAAAACAAAAGGAACCGGTGAGTGACAAACAGTCGGCTGAATTTTTAGTTGCTGTCGACTTCCAGAGGTTTGAAACATACCGTCCTTTTTTACCTGAAGCGTCTAGAGGTATGGTGGATAAAGAAATAATGCGGTTGGCATCTGGTAGCAATGGGTTCGGCCACGTGGATTTTCCTTTCGACTATGGATTTCCATATCGAGGCGGGGACGGTGAGGATTATGGTAATTGACAGAGCCATCCGCCCGATCAGTGTCTTGGCTGCTATCTCAAATAAAACCGTTGTTTAATTTTCTCTAAATTATAGCTCCTTTGTTGAATACCGCTTTGCTGCAATTTAAAATAGAAAGACAAAATATGGCTGGGTTAGTGTTTATTTTTGTGTACTACTTGGGTAAGCCAATATTCATCAATTTTGGCGTATCGGATCGCAATCGTTGTTTTACGGCTCTTATAATTGGCGCAATTCTTGATACTACAGTTTTTGCTTTATACGGTCCGTACACCGTAGGCACAGGGTAACGGCAGTAATACTGGTCTGTAACTATTACACTCCTCAGAAAAAACTATATTCGTTCCATGTAGATGGCATTTATTTTCTGCGGACCCAAATGTTTGAGATATGCGTTCTAAAGGTTTACGCGACGCCATCACTTTGGACAGCGAACTATTTTATAAGTACCTGCCTGATCAATCCACGACATAGAACCGCTTTTACCATTTTTTTGTCTTAGTAACATTACCCTGGCGGGATATTCTCTACTATCATCGGTGGTACACGAAAGATCGTAAAGTACTCCATCCATGCCTCTGGTTTTTACCGGGTTCGTAAGATCACACGATGCTTCACAATATGATATTTTGTGACCTTTGAGTGGTAAGTAACGTGGCATACAACCTTCCTCAAGGTTGTCTAAACAAAGGCCGTCTAGTGAATTCGGGAATTCTTCTGCACCCAAACCCACCCCCACACTTTCAAGAAGCACAGTAATCGTCAGGCAGAGTGTTGCTGTCAGGTTTCTCATGAAAATGAGTTTAGTGGATTTTGGATGGTGAGTAAGAGAGTGGGTTGAGTTATTGTTACCTAACTCAACACCCTTTGTATTTCTTACTGCGGCATTCACGGTGATGGTCATGTGGTCAAAAGATGTCGGCAGGGGTTATTTTCTTCTTAAAAGTATCTCGCAAATTTGCACCTAACTTGTTTCCATTCGTCTCATGTGATCATTTCGATGGCGTAATTGCCTATCAAGGCGATAAGCCCAAGGGTAAATGCTAAAGAAGCTAAACCCCACACTCCGGTCACTAACACGGCGATGCTATGATCCAGCTTCGAAAGATTATAAAGCGTGCTCTTTGGCTCTTCCAACGATTTATCGGCATCAAAGTCTGCATCTGCATCATCTGGAGGCGCTATTTTCTGATCTTTCTTTATAAAATCTTTGAATAAGTAAAAGCAGGGTATAAAAGCGGTTAGTGGGAAGAACGCAAGAGAGGAGGATTTGGTTTTTCTAAAAGTGGTTAAATACCAACCGGGGACGAAAGACATAGGAGCCAGCATAATAAGACCGCCAATTATGATAATAATGTACGCAAACATAACTGCTGATCCCATTCCGCGATCAAATATGTTAGCGTCAGCCACCCACATTACAAAAAGTGCAGCGAGAAGGATGGATATATAAAGAAGAAGCCGAAAGGATATTACTTGGCGACGGGTCATTTTTTGCAGATACCTTCTTTAACCATTGCACTTGTCTCATCTCGTTTGATGGAACCACTATTTTACCAAAACCGCCACCATCCATAAAGCATCCAAGGTTTCCACCATGGGACAGAAATGTTCATCATCTTCTGGGCTCCAAGATGCCCCTGTTCGGCCGCGATTTTCCAATATTTTCTCGCCATTACTCTGTCCGTTGGAAAGTCGCCTCCTCCGAGTGCTCCAATGTAAATACCACCAAGTTTATAAGCAGCATCCTTATCACCATTATCAGCAGCAATTATAAGCTTTGCGTCGGAATGACCCTGTTCAGCAGCACGCTTGTACCACTCCATTGCAATCTTATAATTTTTTGGAACACCGAGGCCGTGCCTGTACATTAGGCCCATTTTGCCTTCGGCATCGGCATCTCCTTGTTCAGCAAGTGGTCTCCATTCAAGCAAAGCAGCTGCGAAATCACCAATTCTGTATGCATCAAGACCCTTTTGGAAATCAGCACTCTCACTCACCCCAACATTTCCAAAAATCACTGCGAGTGTCAGGCAGAATGTTGTAACGAATTGTCTCATACCAACAAGTGTGGCAGAATTTAACCTAAAAGTTAACAGGGGAACTGAGGATTAAACGGCTGCGGCGACATTACCCTTTGTACTTGTTCAATGCAAAACCTCTGCGATTGTCGCAGATGACCAACGAAATTTTCATCAACACCCTGATTTTCGGATGGCCTTTTGACAAGCGTATTAATTGGTGTGTGAAAGGACCCCTACAAGCCTGTGGATCTGTTACTTAGCGTGATTACCTCTAAGTGCGAAGAAAAGACCACCTAACCATAAGAACACATGGAGATTGTCATGAAGAAGAACATCAATCAAGCTCTCCGGTTTACCAACCCAAATAACACCTGTCATTATGCAACCAATAGTAAAACCACTAAATCTCGTTATGGAGTCCCCAATCCAAAATCCGATATTGTTCAAATGAAATAGGACACCACCGATAAGCAGCCCGATGCCCCCTCCGAGCTCCCCATAAGCAGCGAACCACCAGACAATATAAGGCAATTCAAAGGACTGGGCATCTTCGACTGATACAGGGAATTTTGAGAGGCCTTGTTGTATAAAAACAATGGTCAGGGGCAGCCTTAATAACCAATGACTCAAACAAAACTCTGGTATCCTGGCGTTGAATGCCTTGAGTGTTTGCACCGCGTGTTCCACTAAAACTCTCCATCATAACTATACAGTAAATTAAACGGTGAACCCTCGCTCCTAGATCATATGATATTTCCAAAAACCGTTCAGAAAAGTGCAAACAAGGTAAATAACAATGTCTAATAAGGCGTTCAAATTTGAGCTCGTGTTACAGCTGAAAGTCTGTTATCCATAGTCTCAGCGCCGATTTGAATTCCAGCTTGCGGGCGCAGGTTAAATGCAGCTAAAGCGCACGAGTCGCCCGGCAAGAGCTGTGGCGGCTTTATTATTGGGAGTAATCCACCTCACGGATTGGGGATTTGAACTTCAGCTTGTGCCCCCGGCATCACGCCAAAGCACTAAAGAGGGGAATAATCTAATGTCGTTAAATTTTTTAAATTCCAACAATACGCCCGACCTGGTCTACAGGACAGCACCCCATATGGAATCACTTGTATTTGCATCCTTGGACACAGCTTTGCACATTGATCAGATTCACGAGGCTTTGGCTGCTCCAACTTGGTGTGAGTTTTCATATCTTATGCCGACCGATGAATTGGAGCGACTTATCTTTGAGAGGAATAATCCGGAGGAGGAATGGCTCAAGGATGACTTATTTTCGATACCATCTCCGTCTGGTGAGGTGGATCTTGAGCAACTTTGTCCGCAGTTTTACGATGGAGACTATCCGCACTGGTTACAGAAGCAACAGGAGTTATGGCTTCCTATGGATGTCCTTAAAAAGTGGGGCCGGCAGGATAACACGATGTTAAACGGCCAATTCTGGTTTATCGAACCAAAATATGAAGAAGATATTCTCACGGAACTCAGACGACGTGGGTTGAAGGTTTTAAAGAGGGATGATCTTTTATTTTATTAAGAATTTTTGCGATGGTGAATGTTCAATAATCAAAAATGAAATGCAACGTATGATCCAAAGTAGTAAAATACTGCGCGAATATTGCAAAAACCGGCCGAGATTCGGGAGTTAAAAAATAAAAAACTCCTGAAGGAGCTCGAAAAGGATCATGCATATTAATGTGAAAATGGGAAATGAGCGTTACTAGCCATGCATGCTTATGCCTTGAGGTGGAATGCCTTCTGTAATGATCGTTCCCATTAAAAAATGATTGCGCACCCGTCATACGACAAACTAGGCGGAAGAATCTGAAACCTAATGCTAAAGAGCAGTCTTCCAACTTTCTTTATTCCTTTAGACACCGTATCTTCAGGTCTTAGTTTCGTGTAACATTCCATGTTTTGCCCAGACAACTGGTATTTACTCACAGAAAGACGTGCTTTTATCTATTTTGCAGCCAAAGTTGGTGAAAATAGCTGAATAATTTTTATTTTCCCATTAAGGATGTTTGGTCTGATATCTTGTGATAACGTTGATGTTATTGGCAAGGCCATTCAGGGTAATAGCCCTCAGTGGAGTAAAATGTTCATGGCACAAAACAAGAAATTACCTAATGTTGGAAGTGGAATATGAGTGACACTTGGATAATCGACGGTGTTCAGTTGCTTACAATATTCGTATCTTCAGGCCTTGCACTCGCATCTATGGCCGCATGTGGACGTTGGTGGGTCGGTTTTCAACTCAAAAGAAATGTCAAAAATAAAGAACTAGAACCTTTGAATGAAAACAGCAGAAACCTGGCTCTCACCCCGCCACAGATGGTTCTTGTTACAATGGGTTTTACATTTCTCTACATCTTTCTCGCGCACAAACATATTGAACCTTACGTGGTCGGTCTCATCTTGGATCGTTAAGTGGTCACATAGGCCCATTGGTCAGACACCAAGACGGTTGGTTGATAAACATATCCCTGAAAATTATCGGGGTTACTAATGCATGCGTTTTAGGTGCGGGAAATTATAAAAGAAACTGGATTTTTTTGATTGCGTTTGAGAGGTAACAGGCAGTCAGAATTATTATGAGTTCGTTGAAACACAGGGAGCCTAAATGGCGGTCATTGTTTTGACTTCTGCCAAGATCTTTTTAAATTTGATTACAAGATAAATAAGAACTCCAATCCAAAATATTATTGATAAGATTTTTATGAAATCGCCAGCATTGTTATGGTCAAAAGCCAAAACAGGCCAATTGTATAAGCCATGAATAGTTATCGGGAGTACTAAGGCACCTTTCATTGTATCCCAAGTGTAGTACCCTTTCGCCAGAGTTTGTTTGCCTCTCTTCAGCAGTCCGTAACCTAACATCGCTCCGCAAATGGCATGCATCGGAACAGCTGTAAATGCTCTCGCAATACCGACCTCAAGGCCGAACTGATAAACATACATTACGTTTTCTATGGCAGCGAAACCGATCGAAATCATTGCTCCGTAAAATATAAAATCATAAGGCTCATCTGCTTCTTCTGAATTTATATAACGTCTCAAGAAGACAAATTTGAAAAATTCTTCGGGTATGGCTGCCAAGAAAAATGCAAAGATAAAACCAGAAACCAACGAATTGTTTTGCAATATTCCGCCAAGCATTGGCGATAAAAGAAGCAATGGCGCTAAAAATAATCCAGCAATGAGCAATACCGGGAGACAAACTAAGGCGCCGGACAAAATTGCCTTAATCGTATGGAGCATCGGTTCTGGATTCTTATCATTCTTATAAAACCATGCCGCTACTATTATTGGCGGAGTTAAAGCTAAAAGGAGATATGTCAAATCTTCGACCCTTCTGGTACGGACCCGCGGAACCTTCTGGGAATACCCTTGAGCATAGTCAACTGCCAATGAGAGTGTGCAATCAAACGCTTTACGGCTGAGTTTTTTGTACCTTGGGGCAAAGCTTCTGTTCTATCTCCCTGCCCAAGCCATAATATGCCTCCAAAACTTTTAAAAGCAATTCTCACAGACTCTCTCCATTTATTACTTAGAGGCGAATAGCACTATAACCACGCAACAACTTCTGGTTTTATAATGGGTTTAAGACGCGGGTCCCAGAAAAAATAAGCAGCAGTATGGTCCCTATTCAGGATTGTACGGAAGGTCATATAGGGGTTTACAAACAAGCTTAAGAAAAACTGAAAAGCGATACCCCTACTGAAAACAGTAGGGGCTCGATCATGGCAATTATGTTTATCCTTTTATCAAGTTTGATTTATCCGGTAGCGTTATCGTTTGGGGTCCGAATGCGCCAATGGCCCCGTTCAATCACTCTGCATCGAGTTCCTTGAAAACCGCATTGGCAATGCGGAAACACGAAACCGCCGCTGGAACGCCGCAATAGATACCAACAACATGAATCAGTGAGCGCACTTCGTCGCGAGTAACACCGGTCCGCACTGAACCGCGTAGGTGCAATTCCCACTCGTCCATTCGGTTGAGAGCTGCGATCATCACCAGGTTCATTATCGAACGGGTTTTCTTGTCGAATGTATCGTCACCCCAACCGAAACCCCAGCACCATTCGGTCATTGCCTCCTGAAAAGGCTTGTTAAAGTCATTCGCTTCCATGAGTGCGCCTTGCACTCGTTCCTCGCCCAACACAGCTGTCCGTTGTGCGACACCAAGATCGAATCGTTCTTTATCCATAATAAATTTCCTTATGTTGAAGTAAATTATTGCATTCCGAAAGAAATCGTCGAAACATTCGACGCTTGTTTGCGGAATGTCAATCACGCGAAGTTGGAACCGTAAGTGTGTGGTAATAGGTCTATTTCTTTATCCAAAAAAAAACACTTATACCTAGGTCCTTCTAGTAACAATCTCGTTGCTTGCAAAAGAGTTGACAGCATAAAATGATGACATGCTGTGCCAGGGGTAATACAAAATAATTGCTTGATCCCTCATAGGTTTGCAGGCTTACCATAATGAAATAACAGTAATGATCCTAGAGAATGCGATGGAGATTTCAAAACAGGTAAGTGGTCCGGAGGTTTGGACGTCTGAAGATCTTCGAGTTGACGAGTCCTGGATCTGGTGTCTAGATACAAAAGATCCAGCGGAGATTGAGTGCGCGCTTAACTTAGCATGCAAAAATGGTAAGAGCATGCCAAAGCTCCGCCGTGAGGACTTCCCACTACCTACATTGGGGCCGCGTCTTGTGGCAGCTGCGCGCGGCTTGGATACGGGGCGCGGCTGTTTGCTGATCAAAGGGCTTAACATTGAGCATTATAACAAGAATGAAATCACCGACATCTACTGGGGAATGGGCTGCTATCTTGGGACGCCTATGATCCAAAATGCAGCTGGTGATGTCATAGGTAATATCCGGAATTCCGGGCGTAGCATAGGTGAAACGAATGTGCGCGGTTACACCACAAAAAATCGTATGATGCCGCATTGCGATCCGATGGATATCGTCAGTTTGTTGTGTATTCACCCAGCTAAGAGCGGTGGACGTAGCCTTATTGTGAGTGCTAGCGCTATTTATAATGAAATTTGCCGAATGTATCCCGAATACTTGCCATCGCTTTTTCGAGGCTATCACTATGACCTAAGAGGAGAAGGGCCGACCGGGACAACCAACGAAGTAACCGAAAATCGCGTGCCGGTTTTTAATCGGTGTGAGGGTCGTTTAAGCTGTCGTTTCCATGGGCAGTCAATTCGGGAGGGTATGAAAAAGGCAGGAATTCCGCTCGGTGGGATAGATGCTGACGCCGTCGACTGTGTCGAGGCTTTGGCTATTGACGATCGATTTAGGTTCGATATGGACCTGGAGCAAGGAGATATCCAAATCCTGAATAATTATGCAGTGCTACATGCGCGTGATGAGTTTGAGGACTGGCCGGATCAAGATAGACGTCGCCACCTTCTGAGGCTATGGATCAATCTCGACGCAACTATGGCGCGACCGTTAAACCCAATATTCGCGGCAAGACATAACACGGGTCCGCGTGGCGCTATTCAAGCACAATCCAAACATTCTGGCTGGGTGCCGTCATAATTAAGAAAATTTTGGGTCCGAAATCACAAAAAGAATTCCCGCACAATTTCTATCAAGATATAAAATGTCAGTAGAAGCAATGATATTAACAATGATAGCAATAGCTTTAGCAGAAGACTCTTTTCAGCCTTTTTCCAAAGCAATAAAATTGCAGCGGTAGCGCTAATTATGAAGAGAGTTGTTATGAAAACTATTGCCCATATGATCATTAATTTAGTCTCCACGTACTCAGTTAAGCAATCATACCTCAACTTTTTAAGGCGGACGCTTCCGTCTAAACTGCACTTATGCTTTTCTCAGTTTAACATCCTCATCACAAACAAGATCAAAGAAGCGAATACACCTAGGTATCAAAAATAGCTCTGACTATTTAGTTTGAGGTACACAAAAACTTTCGTCTTCTCCTTTCACCGGTTATACAAGTGGCTCTTTTGAAACAATGGAGAGGTCCATGTCTGATCCGGTGCGTTGCATGATCCTTCGCGGAGGGACCAGCAAAGGCATATATCTGAGGGAATCGGATTTGCCTTCAGATCCTGGCGAGCGCGATAAAACCATCCTAAAGATATTTGGCTCGCCAGATAAGCGGCAGATCAATGGCCTTGGCGGCGCGGATCCTCTAACAAGCAAGGTTTGTGTTATTGGACCGCCCCCTTCAGATAACCCCCGGGCAAACGAAGCGCAGCTCACGTATACTTTTGGCCAGGTAGAGATTGATAAGCCAGAGGTGGATTATCGCTCACTATGCGGTAACCTAACCGCTGGGGTCGGTGCTTTCGCTATTTGGGAAGAAATGGTGGAAGCTGTCTCTCCCGTAACAACGTTGCGAATCTACAATACTAATTTGGACCGTATGCTGTACGTTGAGGTCCCTGTTGAAAATGGTTGTCCAGTTGAAATAGGAAACTTTTCCATTCCCGGCGTACCCGGCACAGGTGCGCGCATACAAGTCGATTTTTCTGACACTGCCGGCGCTAGTGCCGGGGCGCTGTTGCCAACAGGTAATCCAATCGATGTCATGGACGTCCCGGGCATTGGGAAAATCGAGGTTTCATTAGTCGACATAGGAAATGCACACGTTTTTCTACGTGCCGCTGATTTAGGACTTACAGGAACTGAAACGGCAGCTGAAATAGATGCGAATGTAGAGCTGACCGATAAGTTAGAAAATATTCGCGCATATGGGGCAGCTATTATGGGGATGATTAAGGGACCGGAGCATAGTCAGGAAGAGAGCCCCGCCACGCCCTTGATCGGTATGATTGGCGTGGCCCGGGATTATGAAAATGTGATTGGTGGCGTCACGGTTATGGCCCATGAGTGTGACTTTGTTTCCCGCTTGATGTTCATGCAGCAAATGCATAAGACCTATGCAGGCACCAGCACAGTGTGTACTGGCGTCGCAAGCAGACTTCCTGGCACAATCGTTAATGAGGCCTGCAGACCTGAAACACTTGAGAATAAAACTGTGCGGATCGGCCATCCCGCTGGTGTTATCGAAACCGAAACACAGGTCGAAGTTAAGGGCAATGAATACGTGGTCAAGCGGGCAACATTAGGTCGTACCGCACGACGAATTATGGAGGGCCAAGTCTATCTGTCTTCGTAGAAGAATTGCGTAAAGGCCTGCGTCTTACGGATTTCTTGACCTACACATTTTCCAACAAAATTATGAGGTGAGGATCCCAACCTTGAATTTTTTTCCAAAGTACGTGGGCTTCAAACGGCCCCATGCCAATCGAATATTATTTGAACGATACAGTCATTTTTTCTAGATTAACGCGTCGCGCAACTTAGCTAAAGTCTGCGGATCTAGATAATGCAAAGGTCCAAACTTTCACGAAATTGAAAGTCCGATCATTTACTACAGTTGATTGAAACAGCACCTTGAAGCGCTAAAACTTCACCTTTTGCTTGTGCTAATTCCCCTTCTTTATCAGCACCAAAAACACTACCTAGCGGTAGGAGGGTTAATGTGACAAATACTGCATCAGCTACAGCTGCATTATTTTGTTGTTTTAACAAAGCGTTTTTTGCCTTTGTTTTTTGTTCCAGCATTACTTTAGTTTCAGCGCAAGACAGGCCTTTATAGTTAGCCGATGGTACGGCTACCGGCGGCACGGAAGATGCACGATTAGCACATGAGGCGATGAACAAGAGTGCTATTACTATTGATATAGGCTTACTTAATCGACGCATTGAAAATGGCTCCCTCATATCCGGTTGTAACCTTACTGATAATCTTTCCTACTTTAAACTAAATCAAACGCTGTTTGAAGTGCATGGGCAGAAGGATTCTACGGCCGCCTCATTTTGTTTGTACCTACATGCCTGGAATTTCTATCTTCTTCCCATTTATAACAAGAGAATCATCCACTATCTCAATTCTGTGGGCCTGACGATCCCCCAGTAGAACTGTGCCGACTTTGTTAAGGTGGAGCCTTTTATTCTGTGATTTGTCGATTTTTGGATTTATATATTTGGCAAAATTTTGCACAGTGTGCTGTTCAAAATAAAATGCTTCAGTAATTTTCAATATCAAAAGTGTTCCAAATACTCCGGAGCCTCCGCCACTTTCGTTTACCTCAAGAAAATACAAGCCGTCAGATGTTCTGCCGTGAAATATATACGCAATCCAGCCACCCGCGCTGCGCTCAGCTTTTGCGAAGGTTTTGCCATCTGCTGTCACTCGGACGGTAACATCGTCGTCACAACAATACCTATCCGCGCCCTGGGAATCCTCAAGGTTTATTGCCACTACCTGGTCACCATTATCAGACAACCAAGTCATGAAATCTTTAATTATTTTTGGATGAATAGGACGACCCTTAAAAACGAAATATTTTTCCAGGCATAGTTTTTGGATACCAATGTTGTCCGAGTTTTCTTGGCAGGAAGGATAAATTATTTCCTTCCCTGCACTTGCACCGATACTTCCAAAAATCACAGTAGGTATAATACAAAGTGTAAAGGTGAGTTTTCTCATTTTAATATACTGCCAATACAAAAGTTTTTGTTTAGGAGAGGGGGCTCACTAGCTTCTTCGACAAAGATTCGGACGATATGACATTACGGATTGTTTGCAGCTCAAACATCTGGTTACCCATGCTTAGGGAGTGAGGATACGGGTGACAGCATCAACATATACCTGGGCTCCAAGTGCGATATCTTCATCTGACGTGTTTTCTGCATAGTGATGGCTAATTCCTCCAATACTTGGAATAAACATCATCGCCGCAGGTAATATCTGAGCAATAGTTCTCGCATCATGACCAGCGCCGCTAGGCATTCTTACATGTTTTCCAGAGGCAGAGGTCTCGGCTGCGGCTTCAATCTCACGTAGCATTTTCTCATCCATTGAAGCTGGATTGCTGCGCCCACGCATCTCTATCGAAATTTCACAAGGACCATTGTGATTTTCTGCCTGAATAATTTTTTCAAGCACTGACTTAAGGTGCTTTAGAGTATTCTCATCGGCGTCACGGAACTGGAATAGCATTTCAGCTGTTCCCGGTACAATGCTTGGTGCTCCTGGATAGAGTGTAATTTTACCGATGGTCCACACAGTTTTTGATCCTGCATGCAACGGAAATTGTTGTTCGATTTGGTTATACATGCGCATAAGAGCTGCACCTGCATCTTTGCGCATATCCATTCGCGTTGTGCCGGCATGGTTTTGCACCCCAGTCGCCGTTATCTGAAATCGCCAGTTCCCGACTATACTAGTGACAATTCCAATTAGATTTTCATCTACTTCTAAAGAACTTCCTTGTTCAATGTGAGCCTCAAACATACCGACATAGCGTTCCCTATCAATGAGGGTCCTGGGTGCTGTCGCAAGTCCCACCCTTGCAAGGGCCTCACGCAGAGGGGTTCCATCTGTGCGATTACGTGCTTTATCCAACATTTCATCAGTCAAATTACCAACTAGAGAGTTGCTACCAATAAGTTCCCCAAAGTGTCCTTCCTCATCCGCAAACGCCATTACATCCACACCGACATCGGCTTTGTTGGATTCTGTCAGATATCTTGCAGCTTCGAGTGCATATACAATTCCGAGTGCACCATCCAACCAACCAGCATGATTTTGTGTTTCTAGATGAGAGCCACAAAGTAGTTTTTTGCCTGGTGTTGGCGAGTATCCAATGACATTGGCAACTCCATCAATATGAACGTCATAACCCAGCTTCAAAAGCTCCTCTCTGAGCCAGTACCGCGTCTTCATATCGTCATCAGAGAGTGTGGGACGGTGAACGCCAGTTTTGTATTTTCCAATTTCCCTAAGTGTGTAGAGGTCGTCCAATACACGTTTTACATTTACTTGTGGCATAAGAAACAATACCTCCGGGACGCTAGAGCTGTCAGGCATGGAGAAAAAAATCGTTTGTTCTCATGCAAGATTATAAATGAAATGATTGAATTTCCCCTGTGTAACGCACATTTTCCAGTAGCATAATAAATGAGTTTTGTTTGTGTCTTATGTCGAGGGCTAAGTGCTCGCTTTATGGTTTGTAATTCCGCAATTCGTTCCACTGGTCCGAAAAAGAGGAGGCCATAGCCGGACTTTTGATGACTATTACATTTTCATGGTTCCCTGAAACAGATTTAGTCACGAAGTTGTAACTCCCACTAACAACGTATAAATCATCGATCACCATAAATTTGTGATGCATATGTGCACTTTTTGAACCCATACTGACAGAGTGTACGGCAAGTTTTTGGTAATTCCGTTTTTTGGCCTTATGGTAATCGGTTATGACTTGCACCTCTACCCCGCGATCAACGGCCTTTACTAAGGCATCGTAAATTGGATTTGGATATCGTTTTGATGCAACACTGATGCTCCATACAGCGACCAAAATTCTTTTTTGAGCTGCCGCAATTGATCGTTTTATCAGTTTAATTCCGGCGTCATTAAAGCCAGCAGATAAATATCCGTCTGCCACTTCAATAGAAAGACGCATTGGTAATCTACGGAAGACTTTTGAATAGGCATTGGCAAGTTTTGTACTTTTCACGTAGATTAAATTTTCGAAGTTGAGATCGGTAGCACGTTCAGTCCAGTTGAAACTGCCTGTCAAAATACCGTCACCCTGCTTACTTCGCAGAACGACAAATTTGTGATGCATCACAAACCACTTACGTTTCCTATTAGATTTATAGACACCAAGAATGATTGGCTTCACATTAGGATTGTCATCAAAAACCTGAGAGCACGTGCTGGTACAATAATTGCCGTCAAAAACCCCGGATGCGTCGGGGTGTGATGTCAATTTTTTTACTATGTCTTTATGGGTTGGCTTATAGCTCGCCCATTCGATCAGTTGTGATGTGGCTATCCGCGACAACAAAAGATTCTTCGGATCGGACGCTTCCCCGGGTCTGTCAAAAGCCCACGCGACGCGTCCAGCTAATGGACCTTTATTGATTGCCCAAAAGGCGACTCCATCATCAGAGAAACGTGCTGCTCTCTCAGTTGCGGCAGTCGGATTGCATGAGAGGCACCAAATTAGAAGTGCCGCGGTTCCTAGAAGGGGATAGGTTTTCAGCACACAAATGACTGAAAATAAAAACCTGCGCCTAGGGTTATTATATGGATGACTTTGGGCATAGCGATTTTTTGTTTGCACGGTATTTCTCGACTCTGCGTGGGCCTATAAACAGGGATGCAAGATAACATGCAATTGTTTGTAATACTCCAATGATTGGAGAACGGGATAGTTTTTCAGTAATCGGAGGGAGTAAGTAAATTTGGTTCTGTCGTCTATTTTTTATAAATATAGTGTCAAAAAGTCATGTGAATATTCGATAAAAGGATCAAAGACCCTCTCAACTATTCTCTGATATCTTCTTTTTTTATTCTCATCACCAGAACAAATTTATCTGTGACGAGTGGTCTAAAATAGTGTAACTAAAGTGAAGGGTTGTAGGAGCTTAACAATGATCAAACATTTTCTTCGTATAGCGGGGTTTTGTGTTT
>CAJWLM010000032.1 GCA_913043025.1 uncultured Rhodospirillaceae bacterium | reverse complement strand
AGACTAGCCGTACGGTGCTGAAAACAAAATGTTAGAAAGGATTGAAATAATTGTCTTGAAATAATCCGCAACTGATATTAATCAATCGATTGAACAAGTTTACATGTATTGGCAGTGAAATATGCAAAATTTCGTAAAAGGTGGAGAGACATCGAATAGGCTGCGTGAACAGACAGGCGGTGGGAATAGCCGCGCAAGAATACTAGAAGCGGCTGGCCAACTTTTCGCTGCGCGTGGTTTCGACGGTGTGTCAACTCGGGAACTTGCTGCCGCAGCCAAAGTAAATATCTCTGCCATTACATATTATTTTCAGGGTAAGAATGGTCTTTACCGATCTGTGCTCGAACAATTAGTTGACGATACGGCTCCTCTCTTCGATCCAATGATATCAAGGATGGAGCACGATGTTGCTGATGCTGGTGCCCGGCGAGAAGCATTAGCGGAAACGGCAGTATGGTTTGTTGGCGCATTGTTGTCAGGCATTTTGACGGATCCGAAAATTCGTTGGCAGATGCCATTAGTCATGCGTGAATTTCAACAACCTTCGTCAGGATTCCAATTCCTCTACACTAAACGTATTGAGCCAATGCATAATGTTATAGCAAAGCTAGTTAGTGCTGCGCTCCAAATAAACCCAAAAGCAACTGAAACAAAAATAGTTACCGCCACCATAATTGGACAGTGTATGGCGTTTGGCTTTGCGAGAGCGGTTATTTTCGCGCGGACTGGCTGGCAGGACTACGACGAACATAACCGTCAGCAGGTAATCGAGATCGTATCATCCGGTATATTGCGTTCACTCAATCTGTCTTCTGTTCACGAAACTGCCAAATGTTAAATCCAATCTCCTTTTTCACTAGACTGATATCGGAGCGTTTGCCGAGATTACGTTTTGTTAAGATTGGTTTACCTTTGCTTATAGTATTCTCAGCAATTGGTGTTGTTGGCCTCCTCAAAGCAACCAAGCCTGAGGTCAAGGCTCGACCTGTCGTAGAAAAGCAATGGTCTGTCTCAGTTATAGAGGCACAACCGGCAGATATTAGACCACGACGACGTTTTTATGGTGAGATTACCGCAGGTCGTGAAGCGGAACTCCGAGCAGAGGTGCGTGGACGTGTGGTCGCAGTTAATGAAAAATTTATTGATGGGGGGGTAGTGTCAAGGGGTGACTTGCTAGTTTCTTTCGATCCATTCGACTATGCAGCGGAAGTAAGTGAGCGTGAGGCGGAGTGGGTTGAAGCTAAAGCGCGTTTATCCGAACTCAAAGCAGATTTTGAAGGCGCGGTAGTTTTGCTGAAACGTGATAAAGAGCAGTCACGCTTGAGAGCTCGCGATGTAGCGCGTCGTGCAAAACTGATTAAAAGAAAAAACGTGTCCGAGAAAAATTTCGATGACTCTAAATTAGCCCTTAGTGAAGCACGGCAGCGAGTTACTGAGCGCACCAAAACAATAGCCAAGCTTAAAGCGAACATTGAAAGCCAAGAGGCAACAATCAAGAAACGTGATGTTGCGTTACAACGCGCGCGACGAGATTTTGCAAATACAAAGCTTTTTTCACCCTTTGATGGTTTTCTCACTGGAGTGGGTACGGCAGTTGGCCGATATGTATCTATTGGCGATAGAGTTGCAAGACTGATTGAAGCGGGCAGGTTAGAAGTCAAGTTCCAGGTCGGCAACAGGCAGTTTGGCAGACTTTCGAAGTCCAGTGATATCGTTGGAAAGTCAGTGAGGGTTTTCTGGCGCGGGGGTGCATCCGAAACCTTCGATGCAACAATAGCTCGCGTTGAGAGTGTGGTAGATGCAGCGACAGGTGGCGTTAATCTTTTTGCGCGATTGAATGGACTTGATCGTCGCACGAAACTCCGACCCGGAATATTCGTTGAGGTTTCTTTGGAAGATCGTCCATATCTGAATGTAGTGCAGTTACCAGAGACTGCGCTGCATGACGATACAATATATGTCATCAAAAATAATCGATTACAGGCTCGTAAAGTTAAACTTGCAAGCCGTCTTGGCGATGAAGTTTTAGTTTCCGGGAAAATTGAGCGAGGTGACCTTATTGTAACCACTAGTTTCAATGAAATCGGACCCGGGTTGCGAGTAACGGTGCCCTAATGCAATCAGGTGCAGGGCCAATAGGTATATTTGTGCGTCACCCCACCGCAGCCAATTTATTAATGGTTGTGATGATTGTGGCCGGCTTGTTTGCCCTTCGCCAGACTAACACCCAATTTTTTCCTGATTTCGGAATAGATTGGATTTCCGTTTCAGTGGATTGGCCGGGAGCAAGCGCCGAGGATATTGACGATAATATTGTGCAAGCAATAGAGCCTGAAGTTCGTTTTCTTGATGGAGTGAAACGAGTTCGCTCAACCTCAGTTGAGGGAGTTGCAAAGATATCAGTAGAATTTTTGCCAGGGACGGATATGCAGGCCGCCTTAGCAGATGTAGAAACGGCGGTTGGTCAAGTTTCTACACTACCGAAAGATAGTGAGAAACCCGAGATCAAGCGCATAGTACGTTATGATACAATTAATCGCATCGTTATTTCTGGCCCTTATCCAGAATCATCTCTAAAGGCTATCGCTAAGGGTATACGCGATGATTTGCTTGATCGTGGTGTAGACAAAGTAGATATTACTGGCGCACGTGACGAGGAAATATGGGTGGAAGTGGCGCCTGAGCGGCTTTTGGAATTAAATCTGACACTGGCCGATATTTCTGAGCGCATCCGTGGGGCTTCGCAGGACCTACCATCAGGAAATATCTCAGGTGCCTTAAAAAAAACAATACGTTCAATGGGTCTAGAAAAAAGTGCGGCCGGGATTGGGCGCATAGAAGTGCGTTCCCTAAAAAATGGTGAAAAAGTAATCCTAAAAGACATTGCGGTTGTGCGTGAACGTTTCTCGGAAACTCAGCCAACGCTGGAGCGGAAGGGTGTTCGTGCCATAGAACTTCACGTTCAAAGGGCAGTAGCTGCTGATGCTCTTGAAGTGGCTGACCGAGTAGAGGATTATCTGAAGGAGTTGCGTCCTACATTACCACCGAACCTTCTGATTGAGACCTTTGATATTCAGTCAGAACTAATACGGAGTCGTATTGCACTTTTACTCGAAAATGGGTTTACAGGCTTAATTTTAGTAGTGTTAATTCTGTTCCTATTTCTCAGTGTTTCAGTGGCTTTCTGGATTTCTATCGGCATTCCGGTGGCAATATTAGCTACGATTGCAGTCATGCTTGCGTCTGGCCAATCCATAAATATGGTCAGCCTCTTCGGCATGATAATGGGGCTGGGTATTGTTGTCGATGATGCCATTGTTGTTGGAGAACATGCTGATAAACAGTTACGCTCTGGCCTCGGCCCAATAGAGGCTGCGGAGCTCGGGGCGACCAATATGATGGCCCCAGTCTTTTCCTCATCGTTAACTACTATCGCTGCCTTTATGCCACTTTTCATAATATCTGATGTGATAGGTGATATTATCAGAGGCATTCCGCTGGTTGTTGTTGCTATGATTATCGCAAGCTTAATCGAATGCTTTCTTGTGCTCCCGGGCCACCTGCGTGGGGCTTTTTCAATAGCTAATGGTGAGATAAAGGGTTTGAGGGCACAATTTAACTCAGCTTTTAATCGGTTCCGTGATAACCGTTTCGAGCAGATAGTCTTGCATGCCATCGAGTGGCGTTATACCACCATTTCCATTGCTATAGCTGCTTTTGTGATCTGTGTTGGGCTTTTAATCGGTGGCAGAATAAACTTCACATTCTTTCCGGCACCTGAGGCTAATCGCATGTTTGCCTCCGTGCAGATGAACGCTGGCACGCCGCGAGACCAAACAATTAAAATGGTTCGCGAGATGGAGAGAAGCATGCGTGAAACGGAAAACGCCCTTACCGAAGGCAAAGGAGGAGTGGTTCGATTCAGCATCCTTAAATTCGGTGTGTCGGTAGCTCGAGGAGATATTCCGGTTAGCAATGCCGATAATTTTGGTGGGATGGTAGTTGAGCTAGTTGAATCTGACGAGCGCGATATTAGAACTACTGCTTTTATTGAGGCATGGCGCGCTCGGATAAAGCCTATTCCTGGCATGGATATCTTTACCATAACGCCGGCTCAGGGTGGTCCTCCGGGACGTGACGTTGATGTCCGCTTAAAAGGTCGAGTTTTGAATGATCTAAAACAAGCAGCTACTGAGGTGCGGGCTCTGTTAGAGCGTTATAACGGCGTGAGTGATGTCAATGATGACTTACAGTTTGGAAAGCGCGAAGCAATCATAGCCGTGAACCCACAAGGGCGTGGTCTTGGTTTTACTACTGAAAACGTTGGACGACAGGTGCGGAATGCTTTTGAGGGAGCGATTGCAAAACGGTTCCCACGGGGAGATGAGGAAGTCACGGTGCGTGTACGTCAGCTACGGAATAGTGACGGCATTCGGAGCCTTGATGGTTTCCGATTGCGGGGGACAGGCGGTGCTGAGGTTCTGCTTAATGAAGTAGTAGATATCCGGGAAAAGAGGGGATTTTCAAGTATTACACGTGAAGATGGAAAGCGTGTTGTTGCAGTAACAGCGGAGACTGATAAAGCAATAACGAATAACAACAAGGTTTTAGAGGCCCTTGAGCGGGATGGGCTTAACGCAATTGCAGCTAAATATGGATTGAAGGTGGATTTCGCTGGTAGAGCCGAAGAGCAAAAAACCACCCTTGATGATATGAAAACTGGAACCTTCATAGGCTTTTCCGCGATATATGTAATTCTTGCGTGGGTATTTGCAAGCTACACCAGACCTTTCGTAGTAATGTCGATCATACCGCTTGGTTTTGTTGGGGCAGTGATTGGGCATATTCTACTAGGCTATGACCTTACGGTGTTAAGTTTGATTGCTTTAGTTGGACTATCAGGCATTGTCGTTAATGACTCTATTATTCTTGTGCGCACTATCGATGAACGTATTTCAAATGGTGAACCAACGATTGGAGCGATAAAAAATGGCGCCTGCGACAGACTTCGTGCAGTAATTCTAACTTCCGCAACAACAATAGGCGGCCTCACACCCCTGTTGTTTGAAACAAGCCTTCAAGCCCGATTTATTATTCCAATGGCGGTTACAATTATTTTCGGCTTGGTGGTCACGACCTTGCTAGTACTTCTTGTAGCGCCTGCAATAATTGCGATACAAGCTGATTTAAGCCGAACGATTTCCTTGATGCGGAAGAGCCGAAATGCCAACGGTACTTAGTCTCCATTTGGCATTTCTCTCAAGAATCAAAATGTGTTTATTCCGTGGTACACCTTTTTGTGGAGACCACACTCATTCTCCAGTGCATTGATTTTGTCCCAACTTGAGGTCAGAAGATCAAATTGAGTTTGTAAAATTTCGATAGTGGCATGTAATTCTTTATGCAAAAAAAACGAACCTTAAGAAATGTTCCTGACAATAAATCCAGGCGAGCGATCTCGGTGCGTCTTGCAGCATATTATACGGCTAACTTTGCAAAAGGTGGCGTGCAATTTCCGTGGTGGCAAGTTTTTCTAGAGGGTCGTGGATTTAGCACTCCAGAGATTGGATGGCTAATGGGAGTTCGTTTCTGGGTAGGGTTTTTATCAGGTCCATTGATTGCGCGCGTTGCTGACCGATGTGGTGAGCGCCGAAGAATTATGATTGCTCTTGCTGTTGGGATGTTTTTCTCTTATTGGCTTTATTTGTATGTAGATAGCTTCTGGGCCTTTGCTTTTATCGGGATCGTGGTTGCAGCATTCCAGGCGCCGATCGGGCCACTGGGGGACTCATTAACTATAATTAATGCTCAAAGGTCCGAAGTTGATTATGGTCGAGTTCGTCTTTGGGGCTCAGCGAGTTTTATTGTTACTGTTTTGCTTGCGGGCATAATGCTGGAAAATACATCCTCCGAAGCAATCCTCTGGGCTATAATTGCGTTGTCCTTTTTTATTGTGATTGGGTGTTGGTTTTTACCTGACACCCGGGTTGAACCCAAGGTACTGCACTGGACTGCTACTTTCCGTCTTCTTTTCCAGCCAACTTTCGCACTATTCATAATAACGGTCGCATTTCTACAGACTAGTCACGCGATTCTTTATGGCTTTGGTACCATCTATTGGATAGAGAACGGTATCTCAAAGACTACTATCGCTCTTCTTTGGGTCGAAGGGGTAATAGCTGAGATAATTTTATTTTGGTTTGGAACAAAATTGAATGGTCGTTACGGGCCGGTTGGGCTAATGATTTTTGCTGCTATAGCGGGTGTACTGCGGTGGACATTGACTGGACTATCCTTAAATATTTGGATTTTAGGGTTTGCGCAATTACTGCATGCATTTACTTTCGGTGCCGCATACTTGGGCGCTATGGAGTTCCTAAAACAAGCTGCGCCTCAGGAATTAGCGGCCTCGGCGCAAGCATTGTTTAATGCTATTGCAATGGGGTTAGCTTTTGCAATAGCGCTACCTTTAGCTGGCTACGTTTTCGCTGAATTCGGCGGAGCAAGCTATTGGCTAATGGCTGTCTTATCTGCAATCGGTGGAGGTGGAGCTCTTCTGCTTGGACGCCTCTGGATGGGACAAAGATTGGAGATTAGGCCGGAATAAATAAATGAATTTGAGTGCCCCGAAAAAACAACACACGACAGGTCTAAACCGATACCTATTTTTTACATTTAGCAACCCTACGAACAGCGGGTAAAGAAAATCAAAAGTTCAGTAAGCAAACCATCGGTCATTGGCCTTTGAATTTGGCTGGACGCTTCTCAACAAAGGCGCTGACACCCTCCGCGTGGTCTTCAGTATATCCGGCAGCCCTCTGGCATTGCATTTCAAAGTCTAATTGTTCATCAAATGAATTAGTGTCTGCTGCGTGAATTGCCTGGCGAATGAGTGCGTAGGATTTTGTTGGACCCGAAGCAAGTTTTTTAGCGATCAAAAGAGCGTCCGCCATCAATTCTTCGTCTTCGCTAACCTTCCAAATAAGGCCCCATTCGGCTGCTGTTGTAGCATCAATCGTGTCTCCCAGTAATGCCATACCAAGAGCACGAGCTCTACCCACCAGTCTCGGCAGCGCATAGGTACCTCCACAATCAGGCACCAAGCCAATGCGGACGAAAGCTTGGATAAAGCTTGCGGACTTTGCAGCAATAACGATATCTCCTAATAGGGCAATGCTGGAGCCAGCTCCGGCTGCAATTCCATTCACTGCAACAACAATTGGTATCCGGAGTGAACGGATTTTACGTGCAAATCTATTGTAGCCTTCGTCAAGGGTGACGCCCAGATCACGTTTCTTCCCGGGGTTTTGTTTAATTCTGTCATTTAAGTCCTGTCCAGAACAAAAACCACGACCTGTACCCGTTAAAATTATGCAGCGCACGTCTCCGCTTTCAGCGGCTTTTTCGATTGCATGTATGGTTTCTGCCATCATTTCCGAATTCATAGCGCCTAATTTATCGGGCCTATTAAACGTAATTATTGAAACTCCATCTTCTATTTGATTTCGGATGCAACTGTATTCCATGGCATCTATCCCCTAGTTATTTTCAGGTGAATGTTGTGAACGGCGGATGCTACTTATTGTGCTTCCAGTTTCCTTTCGTATGCGGGATTCAACGTCTTGAAAGATGCCTGCTGTTACCGCCATATGCGTAGCATTGGCATGGATTAAGCGGCCTTGCCCGAGCCAAAGCGCGACGTGTCCAGGCCAATAAATTAGATCACCAGGCATAAGATCATCTTCATTGCCGGACCAATCTTTGACTTCTGGCAAGGCATTTTCTTGTAAGTCCGTATCTCTTGGTAATTTCAAGCCGCAGCTAGCAAGTGCTAGTTGAACCAGCGCGGAACAATCCACTCCGATGCTTGTTCGCCCGCCCCACAAATATGGTGTGCCGAGAAATGCACAGGCGACTGCGGTAAGGTTAGTTTCATATCGATCAATGTGTGACAAATGGGCGCTCCAAACCCACCCATGGGGAGTTTTACCAAAACCATTTTTTTCTTCGTCAACATGCACGATGCTTGTCAAACTGATCAGGTCTAATGGCTGAGTTTTAAGGTCAGGCTTCGGATATAAGAAGGTCCTAAGAGCGCTTACACGATATTGGGGTGGCGCAACTATTTTACCAAGATCATTTGAGGCCACATACCCCATATATCCGTCAGTTCTATTCTTTACCCACGTGAATTGTTCAGATTTTTCATAAATATCTACCCGTTCACCGTAGAGTAATTGGCTCTCGATTGGTGCATTTTTTTTTGGCATGCCTCGCAATGCGGTATGGCCAGTTACCACTTGGGCTGTATCAACAGGTTCAGCGTAAGAGCCGTCCGCGCGAACTGGATGGAGCCGTTTATCATAATTTTCAGTTATGATCATAATGTCAGCGTTATAGCATTTGGGTCATAAAATATTTTCTCAATCCATTATTAATCAGTTGAGATGGATGAATACAATCAGTATGAGCCTAAGGCTAAATAATCCTTTCCAATAAAAATAGTATATTTAATGCTCACATGATCATTCGGAGAAAAAATTGAATGGGTTTTTGCCAAAGTTTATCGCCATTTGATCCCTTGCACGTACCATTACGCCTGCTTGATGTTTATCCAAAAAGTTATCTTGGAGAAAGGTAAGAGATTTTTGTGTAAACTCATACGCGGGGAAGGAATTAATAATGGGGTGGCAGCTCGTCTTTTAAACCTTTCAAAGATTGTCCAGTCTCTATGCTGAGCAGTCGATCTTGGAGGTATAGTAATTTGTCTTCTAGGTTTTTTATTGTTTGCCATTGTTTGACCACGCTAACATTCAATTCTTCGATTGTATTTTCCTGATGTGCCAATTGCTGTTCGAGTTCAGAAATGCGGCAGGCAGTATTATTTTTCTTCATAAGATTCTCCGGTTATCCTGAAGGGCAAAATGCGATAAATAGGGTTCTGTGAGCAAGTCATGAAAATGCAAAAATGACGCGTGATGGTAAAAAAAGGTGGAGTTAAGGGCATGGTTGTAAATAACGACAAGCTGAGAACTGGTGGTCAAGTGTTAATAGATCAACTACGGGTTCATGGTGTAGACACTATATTTTGCCTGCCCGGAGAGAGTTATTTAGCCGCCCTTGATGCGATGCATGATGCACAAAACACTATGAAAATTATGACCTGCCGTCAGGAGGGAGGCGTAACTAACATGGCTGATGCATATGCGAAACTAACGGGTAAGCCGGGAATAGCTATGGTTACTCGAGCGCCAGGCGCATGCAATGCTTCGATAGGCGTTCATACCGCCATGCAAGACTCAAGTCCGATGGTAATTTTTATAGGGCAGGTTGCTCGTAACCAAGAATATAGAGAAGCCTTTCAGGAAGTAGATTATCACCAATTTTACGGTGCGCTTTGTAAATGGGTCGTTCAGATTGACAATGCTGATAGAATTCCGGAACTAGTTGCTCAAGCTTTCCACCGGTCCATGTCGGGGCGTCCTGGTCCCGTAGCTGTTGCCTTGCCCGAAGATATGCTGCGTGATCTCACCTCAGCCGTTGATGCAAAACCTTATAAAATTGCTCGTCCGAATGCAGCTTTGAGCGATATCGAGGCTTTAAAAGGCATGCTTGAAGAGGCAAGCAGGCCTTTGGCGGTGCTAGGAGGTGGCGGATGGTCACCGAGGGCTTGCGCTAACTTTGAGACATTCGCAATCGCTAATCAAATTCCAGTAACAACATCTTTTCGGTGTCAGGATTTTATTGATAATGAGCACTGTTGTTATGCAGGTGAACTCGGAACTACGGTAAATCCAAAGCTTGCTAGCCGGATAAAAGAGGCCGATCTGTTGCTTGTGGTCGGCGCAAGAATGGGTGAAATGACAACCTCTATTTACGAATTACTGGACATACCCACACCGAAACAGAAGTTGGTGCATGTGTATATGGAGCCGGGCGAATTAGGACGAGTCTACACTCCAGACTTACCAATTGTAGCATCTATGGAAAGTTTTGCACTTGCGGTAAAGGAACTGCCAGCGCTTGAAAAGCCATCTTGGGCTGAATGGACTAGAACTCTTCGTTCTGAACAGCTTGCAAATTGGGAGCCCTCACTTCCAATGGTGGGAAAGCTCGACATGCATTCGGTCATGAGATATTTGAATGAGGTTCTTCCAGAAGACGCGATACTTGCGAATGATGCTGGGAATTTTTCAGGTTGGCCGCAGCGCTTTTATCGTTACAGGCGTTATAGGACGCAGCTTGCGCCGACATCCGGTGCTATGGGTTATGGTATACCAGCCGCCATCGCTGCGCGAGCAACATATCCAAATAGGATTGTGCTTGGTTTTGCGGGCGATGGTGGTGCGATGATGTCGGGACAGGAATTCGCAGCGGCGATTCAACACGGTATCGATCCCATAATTATAATTATCAACAATAATATGTACGGCACCATACGCATGCATCAGGATAGAGATTACCCTGGACGCGATGTTGCGACGGAGTTGTCTAATCCAGATTTTGCAAAATGGTCGGAGAGTTTCGGAGGGTTTGGCGAGGTTGTTGAGCGAACCGAGGATTTTGCTCCAGCTTTTAAGCGTGCTCTCGGTGCAGGCAAAATAGCGCTGTTAGAACTTCGCATAGATCCTGACATGATATCGACACGTACCACGTTAAAAGCTTTAAGGGAGTCATCAAATAAAAATTAGTAACATTTACCAAAGATACATTTTTAGAAAAAAGAGCTAATCTCAACATCAAAGTCACTGACTTCCAGTGTTTAGAGCATTCTTCTTAAAATGATAGTTGGTATGATTTGAGCTTTTAATGTTGTTGCCTCACCATACATTTTCACAACTTTCGGAAATGTTTCGACTTGCATTTCCGTTGGTGCTGACCCAACTAGCTTGGGTAGCAATGCTTGCTACCGATACAGCAATGATAGGGCATTTAGGCTCCAAAGAGCTTGCCGGAGCAACGCTGAGCCTGATGGTGTATTTTATCATTTATGTCAGCTGTGTAGGTTTGACTGCCTCAACGGCTTCCCTTGCAGCGCAGTACTATGGAGCCGGCAAAAAAAACATGGTACGTCGAGTGATCCGCCAGGGATTATGGGTTGCTTTGTTACTAACCTTTCCATGTGTCGCTGCTTTATCATTCTTGGAATGGTTTCTTCTTTTAATTGGCCAGCCAGCTGCCGCTTTGCCATATGCAAATTCTTACATGGGCACCCTTAAATGGAGCCTCCCCTTTGCCGTTGCCTTCACGGTACTTCGTAATTTTGTATCAGCACTAAATAAGCCAATGGTTGCGTTTTGGATAATGTTGGCCGGTGTATTTCTCAATGCGCTCCTTGATTATGCCCTAATATTTGGGAAATTCGGATTGCCAAGACTTGAATTAATAGGTGCCGGTATATCAACAACTTCGGTGAACGTATTCATGTTCGGGTTTTTATTGGTATTAACAGTTCGACTAAA
The DNA here is from genome assembly GCA_913043025.1 of uncultured Rhodospirillaceae bacterium. Lineage (GTDB taxonomy): Bacteria > Pseudomonadota > Alphaproteobacteria > UBA8366 > UBA8366 > UBA8366. The sequence goes on along the minus strand of CAJWLM010000032.1, from coordinate 6,191 downwards.
ACCTTACCGAAATTATAGAATTATTTCACAATTTATACGTCCAGATTGGGTAGTTTTTAAGAGAATATTTCGCATTGGTCTTCCAATTGCTGCAATGAGTTTAATGGAAGCGGGTTTTTTTATTGCGGTTGCATTTGTAATGGGATTATTTGGCGTCACAGCATTGGCTGCGCATATGATTGCCATCCAGCTGCCGCATATATCATACATGGTCCCTATGGGGCTTGGTCAGGCAGCGACGGTTTTGGTGGGGCAGGCGGTGGGAAGACGAGACATTGTTACAGCCTATCGTATAGGTTGGATGGTAAGTGCCGTAGCATTAATTTTTATGAGTGCCGCCACAGTGTTGATATTGGTTATCCCGGAAATTTTTGCTTCAATTTTTATTGACCAAAGCCTTGCTTCCAACGTTCCAGTAATGGAACTCGCAGTTTCATTTTTATTATTCGCAGCATTTTTTCAAGCAGCTGATGGTATGCAGGCTGTTATTGCCGGTGCGTTACGAGGGCTGAATGATACATTTCGGCCCATGCTAATTGCAGCTCTTAGCTATTGGGTATTTGGGCTTGGCCTTGGGGTAATACTTGCGTTTAAGACGAAACTTGGAGCAACAGGGTTATGGATTGGTTTCGTTGTAGGGCTCTCTGCTGCAGCTATATTACTTACAATGCGATTTTTGTATCTGCAGAAAAGGCATCATATGCCACCAAGCTAAATCCGCTTTTTGAGAAGATTAATTTATTAGGTGGGGATATATCTATGGGCGATAAGAAATTGCTAATCGTAGCGCACGCACCCTCTGAAAATACCCAGCGGCTATTTGCAGCTGTCGGAAGAGGGGCAAAGAGTGATGCTCAACTCTCTGTAACCGTTGATATGTTGAGCCCATTCAATACCTATCCGGAAGATGTTTTAACATCTGACGCTATAATACTAGGAACAACGGAAAACCTTGGTTATATGTCCGGAGCGCTCAAAGACTTTTTTGATCGTTGTTATTACTCAGTGCTTGAAAAAAAACAGGGTCTACCCTACGCGTTATTCATTCGTGCTGGTCATGATGGAACAGGCACTCGTCGCGCTGTTGAGAGCATTGCTAAGGGACTTCGGTGGAGGCCAGTTCAACAGCCACTTATCTGTCAGGGTGACTGGGACGATTCTTTTGCTGACCAATGTCATAGCTTAGGAGCCGCAGTTGCAGTGGGAATTGATATGGGTGTTTTTTAAAAAAACGGCAGGTTAATTTGCCTCTGGATCACATTGGCAAAGTTCAGCCGCATTGGTCGGAATGCCATTTTTCCATTCCATTTTTTCATCACCGGGTCCAATTGATATCACATTCCAAAAATTACCATCGCGCCATTCACCTGTCATGATAGATCCATCAGGCTTTGAATAGGTTCCCTGGCCGTGCCACAAATTATTTTGCCATTGACCGCGATATACCTCGCCACCAGGCCAACGATAGGTGCCATAACCATGATGCTTCCCATTTTTCCAATCACCCGAGTATTTGCGTCCGTCGAGCCAAGTCATTGTTCCTTTGCCATGCGGAACATTATTCTGTTGTGACCCTGTATAATTCTTGAGGGAATTATTCTCAGTGGCGCCGACTGCTGTTGTATCTAGGAGAAGAATCGCTGCAACCGCGATTATAGACAGGATTGAGTGTGCAAGTCTCATGCATGTATTTTTATAAAAACTCGGCACTAGAGGCAATAGTGCTTTCTACAAATTACGAGTCAGACAAGCCTATCCTGCTGTTCCTAAAGTTGCTAGGATTTTAGTATGACACCTGTATTCACATCATTAAATGATATAGCGGAATCAATTCCTGACGGTTCTAAATTGGCGTTGGCTCCTGAATACAACGGATGTGGCTGCGCCCTAGCAGTGGTTCGGGCACTCATAAACCGCTCCCCTAAAGATCTCCATTTAATCGGGGTTCCGGCTCTAGGTTTACAAGCAGATCTATTAATAGGGACAAACGCAGTTTCTAAAGTTGAATGCGCAGCCGTGACACTCGGTGAGGAGGGGCTTGCTCCGCGATTCTCTGAAGCGATAAAAACGGGCGATATAAAAATTCTAGATGCTACCTGTCCGGCTATTCATGGAGCGCTGCAGGCTTCGGAAAAAGGAGTGCCCTTCATGCCGATGCGAGGAATATTGGGTACTGACCTTTTGAATAACCGACCCGACTGGACCGTAATGGAAAATCCTTTTCATCAATCGAATGACCCTATTATTTTGCTGCCTGCGCTAAAGCCCGATGTGGCGTTATTTCATTCACCGTTGGTAGACGAGGAGGGCAACGTTTGGATTGGAGTACATAAGGAACTGATGACATTAGCTCATGCTTCCAGTGAAACGTTTGTATCGTATGAGCGTTTTTATCAAGGAAGTCTGTTGGACGATGAGAAGTATGCAGCTGGTACAATTCCATCGACTTATATTACAGGTGTCGCGGAAGCAGAAAGAGGAGCATGGCCAATTGCGCTTCCTAATCATTATGTTCGTGACGTCCGCCATATTCGTAAATATTGTGAAATGGCATCGAGTGCAACAGGATTCCAAAACTACCTCGTAGAGTACGTATACCCGCGGATAGTTGAAACGTAAGAGACATGCTTAAAGTGGAAGAAACCCTCATTTTTTCTATTTTGCCGCTCCTTCAAGGCATAAAACACGTTGCGGTCGGTGCTTCATCACCGATACCCGCCGCTGCCGCGATGTTGATGCGTGAGCGATCGAAAGGTCAGGTTCGAGTGAGCATTCTTGGTAATACCGAACGATATACCTTTACAGATGGAGGGAGGGAATTATTTGACCTTGCTGGGCAGGGGCGCATTGATGCTTTTTTCCTAAGCGGTGGGCAAATAGACGGAGAGGCGAATGTAAATCTTGTCGGTATTGGCGACTACCCTCAAATGAGTGTTCGATTTCCAGGGTCCTTCGGTTCGGCTTATCTGTATTATGTAGTTCCTCGCGTAATCTTATTTCGGGAGGAGCATACGCCGCGTGTCTTTGTTGATAAGGTGGATTTCATAAGCGCTGCCGGCGTTTCGGAGCCGCACGTTCATAGGCCGGGGGGGCCATACGCGCTAGTTACGGGACGCTGTGTAATGAAATTCAATAGTACAAAAAGATGTTTTGTTCTGGCGAGCGTACACCCTGGCGAAAGCGTTCAAAGTGTGCAAAAAAATACTGGGTTCGAGTTTATTTGCCCCGACAATATTCCGGAAACCCCACTCCCAAATATTGATTTACTGAATTGTTTACGTGGTTCAGTTGCGGACCAATTAGCTGCGATTTACCCCGCTTTTGCAGCGCGCGTTTTTGGTTAGATATCGAGGTTATTAGCTTGAAAAAGGAGATGTGATTTTGCCCGAAGATACTACCGGAGCTTTGGCTGGCTTGAAAGTTATTGATTTAACCCGCGTATTAGGAGGGCCATATGCGACTCAAATTCTGGCCGATCATGGTGCTTGCGTTATTAAAGTGGAGCCACCTCAAGGTGATGAGGTGCGCGATTGGGGGCCACCATTTTTCGAGGGCAATGCGTCGTATTTTTTGGGGCTAAATCGTAACAAACGATCTTTGGCTCTCGATTTATCAAAAAATAGTGGGCGCGATGTTTTTTTTCGTTTGCTTGAGGATGCAGACGTTTTAATCGAAAACCTTAAGACTGGTACGCTTGAAAAATGGCATTTAGGTTATAAAGAGGTGCTGCAAGCAAAGTTTCCCAAGCTAATTCATTGCAGGATTTCTGGGTATGGTGCTGATGGTCCTCTTGGTGGGCTCCCCGGCTATGATGCTATTGTTCAAGCTTACGCGGGTTGGTTCAGCGTGAATGGTGACCGTGAAAGTGGTCCAACACGAATAGGTATCCCTATGGTAGATATGGGGACAGGTCTCTATTCAATAATCGGAATTTTAATGGCTCTTCGGGAGCGTCAGCAATCAGGGATTGGTCAGTTTATTGATATGACCCTTTATGATTGTGCAGTGTCACTGATGCATCCGCATATCCCAAATTATATGTTGTCAAATGAGACGCCTGTGCCAACTGGGAATGCTCATCCCAATATATCGCCATATGATCGTTTTCATACCAAGACGGTCGATATTTTTATAGGAGCAGGTAATGATAGGGCTTTCAAGCGATTGTGTTCTTCAATCGAAGCTGACGAAATTGCCCTAGATCAGCGATTTGCCACGAGTAAGTCTCGAAACGAGCATCGTGAAGCACTTACCAAAGTTTTGTCGGACATAATCATTAAAGAGGACGGTGAAGCGCTCTGTGCCCGACTTATGCGTGCGGGTGTGCCGGCAGGTCCCATATTAAATACGGCTCAGGTAATGGATGCGGAGCATACCAAACACCGCGAAATGAATGCGCGCTGTGATTGGTGGCGCGGAGCAGGCATTCCGATCAAGTTTGGTCGAACTCCCGGAGCCATTACCACCCCACCTCCGAAATTTGGTGCTCACGGACGAGAAGTCTTGAAAGAGTACAATTTCTCTGATGAAGAAATTGATAAATTGATCAGAGAAAATGTTTTGATTGAAAAACGCCGTTAAGAGACGATCAAGATTTTACTGTTGTGCGAAGAAAGGCGGGAGTTTCATCGCCAAACCCTTTTGTGGTTTCTGGTGGAGGACCCTTTTCCATCAAAGTTTGTTCAGATTGTTTCCCTGACGAGCGGTTTTTACTTGCACTCTTCACGGTTCCTGCGCTGTCGTTAGCTGGACGTTGTTTGTTTTGATTGCTGTTACGGCGGTTGGTAGATGGTTTTTCTTGGAATTTTTCTTGTTTAGGTTTGCGGATGCCCGCCAGCGTTATCTCCTTTATTGCACCCTTAGCAAGTATCTGCACGGCATCAAGATATTTTCCTTCTTCTTCTGTTACAAATGTAATTGCATGACCTTTGCGTCCCGCACGGCCTGTGCGGCCGATACGATGCACATAATCCTCATCATGCATAGGCACATCAAAATTAACCACATGTGTCATGGCAGGAATATCTAGGCCCCTTGCAGCCACATCGGAACAAACGAGATATTCGATTTTGTCCTCTTTAAACTTGTCCAATGTTTCTGTGCGTGAAAATTGATCCATATCACCGTGTAGAGCTCCAGCTTTGAAGCCGTGGCGAATCAATGACCGGTGAACCAATCCAACATCTTTTTTGCGGTTACAAAATATAAGCGCATTTTTTACTTCAGCGCCTCTGAGAATATCACGTAGAGCTTCCCGTTTCTGTTTTACATCAAGCATAATCATTTGCTGTACAATCGTGTCAGCAGTAGCCGATGGCGGACTAACTGCAACTTCTTTAGGGTTGGATAAAAACTGTTCAGCTAGTTTCTTTATCTCCTTTGGCATTGTTGCGGAGAACATAAGTGTTTGCCGAAGGGGTGGAATTTTACTGACGATTTTGTCTACGTCCGGTATGAATCCCATGTCTAGCATTCTATCGGCTTCATCAATAACAAGAATTTTTACATCGTTGAGCAAGACGTTGCCACGCTCAAAATGGTCGAGCAGGCGACCAGGGGTTGCAATTAATACGTCGACGCCACGGTCAAGCAATTTGTCTTGTTCGCCAAATGTTACCCCGCCGATCAAAAGTGCCTTGGTAAGTTTGTGATATTTTCCATAGAGATCAAAATTTTCCGCTACCTGAGCGGCTAATTCACGAGTAGGCTCTAGGATCAGAGAACGAGGCATGCGCATGCGGGCACGACCTTGATCGAGGATATCTATCATCGGCAATACAAACGAAGCTGTCTTGCCGGTACCAGTCTGAGCACAACCCAATAAATCTCGAGCCATCAGTACATATGGAATAGCCTGCTCTTGAATGGGGGTTGGATTTTGGTATCCGCGTTCACCCAGTGCTCGAAGAAGTTCTTCACTTAAGCTTAAATCTTTAAAGGTCATACGGACTATATTTTTTCGGATGACTGATCTTGTAGCATATTCTTTTAAAACCCAACTCATTAATCCTGGTTTGTTAAGAGAGATCCTAGCGACGATTAGTGCCGCTTACATTTTTATTTTTACGGCAAAATTCTATCTACATGCCTCATGGGGCACTACAATCATTATTGCGGCCCGATAAAAAGATTGTAAACCTTTCTATACGATCTTTCAAATCCTACAAAGATATGATTAACAACTGCTTTAC
>CAJWLM010000031.1 GCA_913043025.1 uncultured Rhodospirillaceae bacterium | reverse complement strand
GTAGTCCAATCTGCGACAGTTGCATCAGAGCCTGTCCTTGCATTTCATCATTGTATCGTTTTGAAGCGCGAGACTTTCCCAAAAACTGATATTGAACCGCAAGAGCTGCACCAAGAGCGCCGCCTGCATCACCTGAGGCAGGCTGAACCCATATATCTTCAAACAGACCTAAGGCGTGGAGTTTGCCGTTTGCCACGCAATTAAGAGCGACGCCACCTGAAAGGCACAAATTTTTAATGCCTGTTTCGATAGCAAGTGAAGTTGTCATTTGAATAACAACGTCTTCCAAAACTTTTTGGATGCTTGAAGCTAAATCCATATGAAATTGTTCAAGTGGTTCTGTTTCAGGGATGCGTGCTGATCTACCAAACAATGCATCAAACCGTTTATTTGTCATTTTCAGACCTGTGCAATAGTCGAAAAAGGACATGTCGAGCCGGAATGATCCGTCTGATGCGATGTGGACGATTTTTTCAGTTATGAGGTCTGCGTAGATTGGGGAGCCGTAAGGAGCCAAACCCATGAGTTTGTACTCGCCAGAATTTACCTTAAATCCACAATAAAACGTGAAGGCGGAATAGAGTAGTCCGAGGGAATGAGGAAACTTAATTTCCTTAATTACTTGAAGTTGCTCGTTTTCTCCGATTGCTACGGTCGTTGTTGCCCACTCTCCAACACCATCCATGGTTACAACTAGGGCACGATTGAATGGTGAGGGATAATAAGCGCTTGCGGCATGTGATTGGTGATGCCCAGCAAACAGGATTTTTTTCTTAACGTTTTTTGTCGCTCCTAATGCTTTTAATTCTTTTGTTATTATAGCTTTTTGAAACAGCTTTGAAGTTAGCCATGTCGATGATGCTTTGTTAAACGATTGGAACCCGCGTGGCGCAAAGGATAAATAAGTCTCCATGAGCCTTTCAAATTTCAAAAGGGGCTTTTCATAAAAGACAACAAAATCAACTTCATCGATTTCACAACCTGCCTGTTCAAGACAGGATTTAATCGCGAGAGTTGGGAAACCTTCATAATGTTTCTTACGGGTGAAACGCTCTTCTTGAGCTGCAGAAACGATTTTTCCGTCGCGAACCAATGCTGCCGCGCTGTCATGATAAAACGCAGATATGCCTAGAATGACCATCGGTAAAGACCGCACTAAAAGAGAGTGTAGATGAATGGAGCTACAGCGGTACCTTGAGAAATAAAGAGAAGTCCGCCAAACATAAGCGAGGCAAGGACAATCGGCACAAGCCAAAACTTCTTGCGTTTAATAAAAAACTTTATGATTTGCAAAATGAGATCCAACTTTAATCTCCTAGAATTGATCACGCATAGTACTTAGTTCATCTGTATTTGGTTGGACCCTTTCCCAGTAACTGGCTGTATTTCTGTCAATATTTAATTGTAATGGTGTTTTGTTTAGTACGCGCATCAAGATTCCAATCGGTGTCACGATGAAAATAAATAGAACGAAAATCACTATTGGATTAACGATGCGACCAGCAACCTCGCCAAAAGCCATCCATGCTCTATTTGGCATAGTAAGGGTCGATGGTAAAAGTATAGCTAAAGCAAATAGTGCAATCCCAATGCTAAACAAACTAATGCCGAGGTTGCTAACCTGGCCTAAAAGCCATGAATTAGCTGACGCTGCGCCGATCAGAATGATTCCTACGGTCAAACCAAATGACTTATTCGATACAGTGGTTTTTGGCATCGAATCTACCTGGACAATTAAACTTTAAATATTCTTTGTGAGTAGATAACACAGCCAAGAATAAGCTGGAAGCGTATATGTAGTTATCCAAACCATGGCATCTTAAGTTCAGGATATTCCGGAATGATATCTGCCCAGCTCTCCATTTGCTCAAGAAACGCAAGAGCCTTATTGTCATCAAATTCTTTGTTTCGCGAATAACGCTTTTCCTTGGTTGGATCTTGAGCGATTGCGTCAATCCTATGTATCTCACCGGATCTGATCCGTTCCTTGAGTGCTGTCTGGGCTACCTCAACTGATTTCATGGTGAAAAGGAAGGGATCACCGATAATATCTTTTGGTAAGCAATGGAAAAGAATGTCTCCGTTGTCTAGCCCTTGAGAAAGAAGATGAATAGTCGCGCCCACATAGCTTGGCCTACGATCGTGTAATGCCCAAAAGTTGCACGATGATCCACGATAATAAGGCGATAGCCCCATGTGAATGTTTATGGCTTTTCGTTTTACGAGGTAGTCGCAAAGCCACCCCTTGATGTAACTTGAGCCAAAAACGATAAACATGTCTGCTTCAAGTGCTGGCTGCAACTCTTCTGGTGTCAAATGAATCAAATCACCACTGCGAAGGCACAACGATCTAACGTTTTTTGGCATAAAACTAAGTCCACCAAATAATAGTTTTTCGGCATGCATAACGTTCCCAAAGTATCTTTGCATTATTTCTGATTTTCGGAAGAAATCATCCACGAGACCAGGTCTTACTGTTAGAGTCTCTTGTATGCAAAAAACTTCATCAGCAACTTCGGCCAGCTGCTTTACAAGGTTGAAATGACGTGGCTGGTTACCAGTAAAAATTGTGATTTTCATTTTGTTAGCTGCTTCAGTATATTTGCGTGGTCTTCTCTGGGAATCTCGAGAGGCCCACGATTTTCTACATATGCCATGCTTGAATTGAATCCAATTTTTATACCAAGCTCATTTAGTACGGAAAGCGTGTCCGCATTGTAGTCACCACAAGGATGGGACATCGAACTTATTCCTGTTTTACCTAAAAGTTTACACAGGTGAGCTTTGTTTTTTTGATATTCAGTCTTCTGTTCTGTACGGCTCAATTGTCTAATTGCGGTGGGATGACTAAAAGAATGTAGCCCAATCAAATGTCCATTTTTGAAGAGATGGGCAACGTGATTTTCTGACATCCAAAGACGCTTCGATGCTTCTGATAGCTTGTAGTCATGCATATCAAGCATTTTAATCATGGTGTTATGATATAATTCTGGTCCTAGAACTTGATCGCGGAGGAACCGAAACCACCTATCATTGCCAGAATAGAAGGGGTAGTCACCCAGATAATGGGAATCCAAAAACACCTTCATATAAGTATCGTAGGTTTTGTGTATTTCGCCTTTTACCTGACTAAAAAACTGTATGTAAAACTCATCGATATTTTCAAAGGATGAATTCCTAAAATCACGGAAAATTTCGAGATAGTTATCAATTCCGCAAAGCGGCGCTGAATAAATGAAAAAAAATGCTTTGATTTTGTATGATTTAAGCACAGGTAACGCTAAATCGAATTGACACCGCAGAGCATCATCAAACGACAAGCAAATGTCTTTTGGCCTGAGAGTTCCAGACAAAGCAGCAACCTGAAAATCATGAGCATCGAGAATCGTATATTGTTGTTGCAACCAATCTAAAATTTCAGCGAATTGGTCAGAAGAAATTGATCCCTGTCCAGATGTATGTCCAACGCCATGGAAATGATGAAACATTACTGAATGGGGCACTTTGTGGGGCGACATTTTCTTAGTCATACCATTGCAAAATGCGGTGTTTGGAGTTTACGCTTTTATTAATCAAGGCGTTTTTATATAACAAAAGTCCAACATCAATTCCAGCGCCTTTCCCATTCGCGAAACATTAAAATTGTCCAAATTTCATACTGTCTGTCATGTTTGCCAGATAGGTGTTCCTGCCAAGCTTGGCGCACTGGACTTGCGTTGAATCCAGAGTTCTCTAATTCCTTGGGGTCAAGGAGATCTTCAGCCCAGTCTTGCAGTTGTGTGCGAAGCCAGTGTGCCAATGGGATTGCAAACCCCATCTTTGGACGATCCATTATTTTGCTTGGTAACCGTCTATTTACCAGTGAGCGAAGTACTCGCTTACCAATATTTTTGTCGGAATGAAATTCCACGGGCAATCGCCAAGAGAACTCAAAAAGCCTGTGGTCAAGAAGTGGTATACGGGTTTCGAGGCTAACTGCCATGCTCGCACGATCAACTTTTGCAAGTATGTCATCAGTTAGGTAGGTCAGTGTGTCGGTAGCCATCATTCGATGAATGGTTGTTAGGTTGTCAAGTTCTCTAAAAATCTGCATTTGAAAATTGGGATGCTGTGGGCACTCTAATATTGACGACGGATCTTCCCAACTCGATGTTAAACTTACATAGGCTTCAGCAAAATCGTCCCTTTTCAGAATACGCGCTAATTTTGCAACCTTGTCGCCAGCCATTCTAAGTGGGTTGCCGAAAAGCTTTGAACTGGCGTTCCAAAATGATTGAGGAGGCGCAGAAAGAGAGAGAGATGCGGCTTTTCTTAATAGGTGCGGGGCCGTCATAGCTCGGTCTAAAATGTTGCCTACGGCATATCTGGTATAGCCGCCAAAGACTTCGTCTCCACCGTCTCCTGTCAAGGCTACGGTAACGTGATTGGCTGCAAGCCTTGATACTAGATAGGTGGGAATTTGTGATGAATCCGCAAATGGCTCATCATATAGATCGGCAAGTTTTGGTATCGCTTCTATTAGGTGATTTTGGGAGAGCCGAAGAGTTGTGTGGTCTGTTCCAAGATACTTTGCCACATCTTCAGCATGTTTACTTTCGTCAAAAGAGGAGTCGTCAAATCCGATTGAAAACGTTTTTACAAGCTTTGAACTCATTGTTGCCATTAGGGCCGTGACAGCCGATGAATCAATGCCTCCGGATAAGAGTGCCCCCAAAGGGACATCGGATATCATGCACTCACCAACTGAAATATTAGCAAGATTCTCTAATTCGTCCGTAGCATCCTCAATGGAACCTTCGAAGGGATTTTCTCTTGCGTGATAAATACTATTCAGTGCAGACCAATAAACAAATACTTTCCAGTTTTTCGGGTGAATGCCGTCAATTTCAATTATGCGGCCTGGTTCTAGTTTGTAGACATCGCGGTAAATCGACCAAGGTGCCGGTATGTAGCTATGTCGAAGATACAAAGACACAGCCTCATTATTACGTTCAAGCCTATTCGACACCACACTTCTGATTGCTTTTAATTCTGATGCAAAATACAGCCCACCTTCTAGCCAGCCATAGTACAATGGTTTTTGGCCAAATCGATCTCGTCCTAATGTTAGTTTTCTTTCTCGCTTGTCCCAGATTGCGAAAGCAAACATCCCGTTGGCCGCTCGACATGCATTTGCAACACCAAACGCAGATATGTATTCAATGAAAACCTCGGTGTCGGAGTTGCTTTTGAACATCACGCCCGTTGCCTCAAGTGTCTTCTTTAAATCATGGAAATTGTAAATTTCTCCGTTAAATACAATCACAAAGCGCCCACTATTCGATTCCATTGGTTGGTGGCCAGCTACGGAGGTGTCGATGATAGCTAATCGTCTGTGCGACATACAAAGACCATACTTTTCGTCTACGAAAAACCCACCGTGATCTGGTCCGCGATGGATAAGCGTATCTGCCATCTTTGATGAAAGCCTTTGTAAATCACTTTGCAAAAGGCCTGCTTTTAGAATGCCCGCTATTCCACACATTGGGTCTAACTGTTCACTGTTTCTTGGAAACGCTTTGATTTGGACTTTGTCGCAAAATCAATAATGTCAAGCCAATCTGACACACCGTCATTTTTGGGCCTGTTCATGATGCTGGTTTGTGCTTGTCGTCCGAGATTTTTTCGAAAAGCTTCATCGCTAGATAGCCTAACTATAATTTTGGCAAGTTGTTCAACGTCATCCTTTTGGAAGATCATGCCATTTTTTTCATGATAGACCAGATCGAGAATGCCTAGCTGGCTTTTGGATACAACGACTGGAGTTCCTGTGCCCATAGCCTCAAGGACTACATTTGGCATCCCTTCGAAACGGGCTGGATGAATTAGAGCCAGGGACTGATTGTAGTAATCACCAACATTTAAGACCTCGCCAATAAGTGTCACGTCATCTTTCAATCCATGTCTTGTTATTTGCTCTTTAAGGGCACTCTCTTCTGGCCCTTTGCCTATGATTAACAAAGGCGGCAAAACCGACTGACAGCGGGCTCTTGCATATGCCTTTATGAGTATATCAAAAGCTTTTTGTTGATTTAGCCTTCCAACCGCAAGGAAGAACGGACGTGAGGATACAAGCTTGGAGGAATTCCCAAAAGTTTCCACCGGATTTGGCATAAATCTCAGCCGCTCCTTTGGCACCATACTTTCAAGATAACTGATTGCTTGTGGAGAGTTCGCTGTTACGAACGCTGCTTTTGGATAAACTAACCTGCGAAGTAATGTCCAAACGAGGCCAATTCGTTGGTAACGCGGGTCATTTCTCTCAGAAATTATGACCTGTACATCGAGTCCAACGCACGAAAGTACAGCAATTATATTATGAGTAGAAATGAAACTGATTAAGCAAGTGCAGCCGGATTTTTTAACAGCGCGACGCATCTCTAAAACACGGCGCATGTTTCCATAGATTGCTGATAAAAGGCTAAATGATGGCCCTGAGCTCCAAAGCACGTGCCTGTCGACTTTGGCTGGCACCTTAAAAAAGTCGGTATCTGAACCAAGAATGGTAATTAAGTGTACTCCTGTGCCGTGATTTACGAGTCCCTCGATCAGATAGCTGCAGACCCTTTGTGTGCCGCCGCCACGCATGCTTTCGATTGTGATGGCAATTGTTTCTTTCATTCTTTTACGAGATCCATGTATGTTTTCAAAATCGCCCGAGCATGGACATCGGCTGCAAAATTCTTGACCGCAAATTTTTTTGCAACATCTACCATAGTTTTGATTTTTTCAAGGTCCGATAACAAATCAATTATTGTTTCAGCCATAGCGGCACTATTATCCGGCTCGAACATCTTTCCATTGACGCCATCTTCAATTATTTCAGCATGTCCACCAGACCTGCTCGCAATGACTGGAGTTGATAAAAGCATGGCTTCGATTAAGGTTCTGCCGTGGCCTTCATTAAGAGCAGGGGCGACCAAAAGTGTCGCTCCGTCAATTATGTTGGCCACCTTTGTCGTATACTCAATAAAATCGAAATTTGCGTTAAGCCCAGCTTTGTTAACCAACTCGCGAAGATGAGCAGTGTATTGAGTATGTCTTCCAATCAGAATAAATTGCGCTTCTGGCCGCTCCATGGAAACCACTCTCGCAGCTTCAATAAATATTTCGGGTCTTTTTTGAACAGTATGGCTGCCCACCATAACGATTATTTCTTTGCCTCGATTTGCATTAGCTTTAGAGACTATTGGTTGCATGATGGGATTGGCTACTGTTGTAACTCGACCCAACGCTTTTTGGGGGATGGAAGACCTAACGAAATTAGAGTTTGCAATAAAATGGTCTCCATATAGGTGAAGCCAATCGCTGATACGAGATGGCTGCCACAACCGACGAACGTGAACAACCGACTTTTTTTTTGCAAGCCTCGCCGCAGGAACCCAGTTGTGCGTCATCACACCATCGTTGGTATGGACGATGTCTATCTGCCTTGTTTTCAGAAATCCCACGAGAGGTTTGATACGCGGCAGTTGGACAATGGCTGTCAAGCCGCCAGGAGCTTCCAAAAACTTGTGATTGATCATCTCAAAAGGAATGTTGTTCTCCATGAGCAACTCGACGACCGGCCCTTTTTCATGAATGGCTATCTCTGTGTTAATGCCCAGCTTTGAAAGCTCTTTAATTAGCTCCATAGAAGAAATGTGGCTACCACCGACTGTGTTGCCTCTAAACGGAAAAAGAACATTCATGTCAAAATTTACCCAAAAAGGCGGTTGTTGACTGAATACATTTGTCTACGCTGAAATGTTGCGTAGCACGTTCATAAGCCTCATGTCCCTTTTTGGCGCGCAATTTTTTATCTGCTAGGCACCTCCAGATTGCACAAAGTGCTCGATCATCGCCAACTTGGCATAGAAGCTCAGGGTCTCCGACAAGGTATTCGCAATCTCCAACATTGGTTGCTACACAGGGAGTTGCTGTGGCCATTGCTTCGCCTATAGCATTTGGAAATCCCTCCGAAATAGACGTCAGTGTCATTATGTCCAGCATGTTATTTGCAGCGTTGATGTCTAAAATTGAACTAATCAAAACGACTCGGTTAAATATTTGTAGCTCTTGAATTAGTGCCTCAATCTGGGATTTGTATGTTGGATTACCGTCTCCAATGATGAAAAACTTGCTGTTATCAAACTCAGCCGCAAATTTGGCCGCCGCACGAAGGAAGGTAAATTGATCTTTAATGGGGTCAAGTCTTGCGACTGTGCCAATTGCAATAATATCCGGCGTTAGATGGTATTGCTTTCTCAATGTTTCCCGTGCCGCTTTATCGGGGTAGTATTGGGTTGAGTCCACTCCATTTGGCACAGTAAGGACGCGACCAGGACGAAAATGCCGATCAGGGATTTTTTGTCTGCCAGCCACTGAATTAGTAATTATGCCATTTGCCATCCACATCAGTTTTGTCTCAAGCCAATACAAAGCTTGTACTTTCATACTGTATACTTTTGTTGAAAAAATTGAGGATCTTATGCCCCAGATTATACGAAGATTTTTGCGAAAAAGACCTAAGATACCAGCCATCAGGTTTGCTGGAGGTAGCATGGAGTAGATAACGGTCGGATTATAGCCAGGACAAATGGAAACCAACTTAGATAAGGCAAAAAATGCCGATATTGGTCCACTAATGGGCAAAACCACAAGTGTGATGCGTGTCTGATCAAGTTTATCGATCAACCTGCCACCATCCTTAAATATTACTAAAGAAACCTCGTGTCCTTCAAATGCCATGTTATTTGCAATAAGCACGGCTTGTTGCTCAGCACCACCGACTTCCAATGATGGCAAAAAGATAAGAACTTTCATGAGGCGGTCATCGATTGGAGGATCGCAATCCGCAATGCAATCATTCCATCATTATGGTTTTCTGCGTTAGGGTAAAATGGTTCGTCGAGCAGCCTGTGTTCTAACGGTTTTTCGAGTGTTTTTGTCCAGTTTGACAAAGGTCGCACAAAGCCGGTCTTCGGGCGACTGACAAATTCTGAAGGTATATATCTGCCAAGGATTGTACGAAGCAGATATTTTTGCCCCTTACCGATTAGAACTGACCCACCAAAACGGGCTACAAAATCGAACAGAGCCGTGTTGAGGTAAGGACAGCGTACTTCTAGGCCAGTTCTCATGCTTCCACGGTCAACAGCACTTATATAACTAGCTGGTAACGTTGCCTCTAAATCAAAACTGCGCATTTTGTTCAACCAAGATTTGGATTGAGTCAGATTGGGCGGCAAGTCAAGCAAGGTTGAGGTTTTGCCGAGCTTGAGGCTCGCCAAGCCATTCTTTAAGGCAGAAACTCGTTGAGCATCAGTCCCGCCCAGAAAAGCACGAATTGAATTTGCTTTATCCAGCATTGAGATCGCTTCAAAAAATGAAGCAACTAGACGCGCAATGTGTGGAGGAATCTTATATTCGTGGCGCCTTTTATGTATGAAGGCATATTTATTGTACCCGATTGCCAATTCGTCGCCACCGGTGCCAGAGAGTGCAACCTTAATGAAAGGTCTAGCAGACATTGATAATTGAAAAACGCTAATTGCAGTAAGGTTGTCATTAGCTGTTCCATAAATGCTTGTCAGTGCATTTGGGAAGTCTCCGCCAAAAGGATCGGCGGCAACCTCTATGGTTCGGTGATGGGTTCCAAGATGCGATGCTATTTTGGCGGCTGTTTCAGCCTCGTTTAGTCCATCTGGAAAAGCAACCGTGAAAGTCTGGATATCATGGTTTAAGTCTTTTGCACATATTGCCGCAATTAAGGACGAATCTACGCCTGCTGAAAGAAATAATCCAATTGGCACGTCTGCCCTTAGCCGACGCTTAATTGATTCTAATAAAATGCTATGCAACTCGTCGACATCTTTCGCAGACGGTTCGTTGGTTGTCTCCGAGACTAGTGGTGGAGCCCAATAACGACCTTCACAAGGAGTGGCATTAGGGCGTTTGAATGTAAGTACAGTAGCAGGTCCAACCGCTTTTAGTCCTTGAAAGCCTGTCTCACCATTTAGCATGAACCCAAAATTTAGGAATTCGGCTATCTGCAAATCTGTAGGTTCAAATTCAAGCGCCAGCAATTTGACGAGAGGTGTTGGCTCTGAGGTAAAATAGAGACCTTGACTGCTTCTGAAGATAAATAGTGGTTTTTCGCCAAACGGATCCGTAGCGAAAGTCAGACCTTCGTCGTGTCGTATCACCAAGCTAAACATGCCGTCGAGTCGTCGG
This sequence comes from uncultured Rhodospirillaceae bacterium, assembly GCA_913043025.1. Classification (GTDB taxonomy): domain Bacteria; phylum Pseudomonadota; class Alphaproteobacteria; order UBA8366; family UBA8366; genus UBA8366. Next base: position 16,257 of record CAJWLM010000031.1, on the reverse strand, counting down.
AATGCGTCGTTTCCCCAGTGGTTAAAGGCTCTGAGTAGGACTTCGGTGTCGCTCTGGGTCCGGAATTGATGTCCATTCAACTCTAGTTCAAGACGAAGCTCCAGGAAGTTGTAGATTTCGCCATTGAAGGCGATGACGTTGCCATCAATCTCCATTGGCTGGGATGCGGCATCGCTTAGGTCGATGATTGAAAGGCGGCGGTGACCTAGAAATAAGCCGTTGGCTCTCTCAACATAGCATCCTTGGTCGTCTGGTCCACGATGTGACAGTGATTGTGTGGCAACTGTGAAACGCCCCACATAATCTTCATCCAACGGCTCGTTTAGCCATGCACCAAATATTCCACACATATTTAAACAATGTTCCTAAGAAACAAGTTAAGACTTACTAGAGAAATCAGAAAGCCGGCATGACCTTGCGGTCTATGGAATGATTCCGTTGCTATCGCACGGATCTTTGGCCAGTTGAATTGAGGCAAAGTTTCTTCCATGACCGTCGAGTTTACTGCGTCATGTACTAAGGACTTGTAACCAGCTTGCATGCATAGATGCGTGTCCCTATCTGGCCAGGTGCGGTCACTTAACTCTGGTGCGGCAAACGAATCATTGCCAGTAATATCACGTATAATTTTGCGAATTATGAGCCTCATCGTCTTTTGAATAGGTGACTCAGCAGCAGGAAATCCAAAATTCGCAGTGGCGATTAATGCTGTTTTTCTATCCAAATATAGCTGAGCGGCGCGAAGTACTTTGGCGGTAACCCGCTGGTTTGCCGGTAGCGACAAATAAAAGTTCAGTATATCGTTGTCAAAGGAAGGTGTCCGAACTTGCGCCAAGCTCATTTTCGACCCAATATTCGGCCAAGAATAATGCCGACTGAGACCGTTAACGATCATGAATTCCCACTGATCTTCTGGTGTGTTGCAGTCTTCTGGCGCCTCACTAAATGCATCTGCAACGGACTGACGAACATCGTCATAAGCAATGCTCATATACTCAGGTAGCAGATATTCAGAACGATCAATGTATTTCAGTCGGTAGCCAATATTTTCTAGGAAGAAATCTGCGAGGTTTTCCCCAAGAGGCTTAACAGATTTTATAAATGTTGGCCTATCAAACAATGAAAGACAGTTCGACGGTATATACATGCCTTGAAACATGTAATCGATCCCGTGGCCGTGTAGCAGAACATCGACGTGCGGTGAAATTTCATTCTCTAATCCGAAAAAAAACGCATTATCAATTGAATACATCCCGCTACATAGCCGCGCAGCTTCTTGGGCAGTCTTTGTTAGATGGTCTGCACTTAGTTTTATAAAGTGATGATCATGCCCTGATTGTTCAGCAATTTGCCGTGCTAACCGGACCTCCAAATTATCTGAATAGGCGACGGTGAAACATTTGAACTTCTCTTTGGCAGCCATAGCTATGGTGCGGCTATCATGGCCCGCGCTTAGCATCAGTCCATAACGTTTTTTGTCAGAAGTAATGCGCTTAATAGAACCTTTAAACAGTTCAGCAAGTTCCCTGCCAGCCTGTTTTGTTGTTCTTTTCACCTTAGCAAAACTGGGAGTCCAGTATTGTTGGCTAACTGTTCCGCGCTCTGAAATTTCAAGTTTTGTAGCTGAGGGAAGGTATTGGGAAGTCGTATCGAGCGTTTTGGTGCCAACTAGCCTTTGTAAGAGGATATACTCATAGCAATGCTTCGAGCTGATTTTCAAAAGGCGTTTTGCTTCAAGTGCCTTCGCTAGGTCTTGATATGAAATGCTCAATATGAACTGATCATGGAAATCTGCAAAATAAACGGGAAAAGACGTGAATCTGTCATTAATTACGCGCAGAGAGGCGGATTTTTTATTAAAATCCACAACTAGAAATTGCCCGTTGATGTCCTTGGGATCACGGTTGTTTGCCAAAAGGTCAAGCGTCCCTGCCACATCAATCCTGTCACCTAAAATTGGATGTCCAATGATCACAGTTAAGGCACGGGCGGTTTCTTCAATCTTTATATATCCGTCGAGGTTCCGCCAGGTCACTGTTAAGGCGTTTTTGTGATTTAGGTTGTTGACTTGTGCATTCCTCGAGCGCTTATCCCAATGGAGCTCGAATTTTGGGCTGATGTCGGTCATTGTTTCTCAGCGACCATTTTTAAAAAGTGTGAGCTGAAGATTTCACCAGCATTTGGTCCAAGGGTGTGGTCGTAATAAAGCCGTTGTCCGCTGCTAGCAATATCCTGGCGTTCTCCATCATTTGCCAAAAGGTACGAAATCAAATCTTTTATTCCTTCAAGTTCCCAATTGTGTGTCTTGATGGTCACGTCAGGTACATAGAAATTTGGCCAGGTTTCCATATGAGACATATTTGGTTTCAGGAGCAATGCACCACAAAGAAACGCCTCAAAATCCTTTAAGGTAATTTCACCCAAACCAAATGGAGAAAGAACAATTTTTGATCTTGCCATTTCGTATAAATAAGCCCGTCGTCCCAATTTTGATGTGTCAACACCGATGATCCTGCTAAGTAATGTGCGTTGCGCACCAACGCTTTTTCTCAGGTAGTTGTTCCCAAATCTGCAAGAAATGTCACTATCCCTTCTTGCAGTTGCTGTCGCGATTGGCGCCCCAAATCTCGCCAGAGAACGAAGGTTGAATCTTCGCATAATTAATCCAATAAATGGGCCTGAAAAAGAATGATCACCGAAACCACTATTCCAAGATAGCCGGAGTTTTTTTAACTGTTCCGGATTAACAACAGGTTTTGAGTATGAAGGAACGACATCTGTGAAGCCAAATTCACGGTGGTAATAGTCAGCGAATAGTCGCTCGGCGTAATGAATTTCGCTGTACTGTGTCTTTTCTTTAAGTAACTGTGATTTGGCGTAAATATGAATATGAGGTAGTAATTCAGCTTGCAGTGAGCCCGTTGAGTCCGTCGTGTCGCAGTAGACCACTCGCGTTTTTTCTGACCAACGGGAAAACTGTGAAAGAACTTCTTCGGTTTCTTCAGCCCAAAAACTCCTGTGAAATTTGCTATCGACTAGCAATGTGTCGCAGTCGGCGATTTCATCGCGGATCTCATTGAAGAAAATTAGATCCACCCCTCGGTCGCGAAAGGCATCTTTAAAGATCCAAAGTGGAAAAAGGAACGCCGCGCCATTTGGCGTTTTTGCGCCGGGGGAGAGAATATTCACTCTCATAATTCTGCTTTCATGACCTGTTAGATCTTTAAGAACTAACTAATGATGACGCTACCTTTAAAACTCTTGATCGCAAGATAGTACTGCTAATCCCCTGAGTACGAGGGAAAATCAGAAGTTTGTCCTTATCAACATGGTTGCTATTATCGTCGCCATGCACCAACAGATCGATGTTATGCTCTGCAAGAAAATTATTGTCGATAAGCCATGGGGCGGGAATTACTTCATCTACGTATCGCATTGCCTGCAAAATTTCCTGTCTCTCTTCAAAGGGGATTTCAGGTTCGTAGCCTTTTATCTTTAAAATTTCGTCATCTGTTGTCAGTGCGACCACGACTTGACCATGCGAACTCGCCCGTTTAAGCAGCCTGATATGACCATGGTGAATTAATGTTGCAGACATGTCCACGAGAATACGTTTCATGATCACCACCATTAATGTTTTGGAATCAACTAAAATAGACTATTTTTAGGGATCTTCAAATGAGCCCAATCTCGACACGGCATCGACCAAATTACACAAAAACTATAAAGTTTGCGAGAAGCGAACGTGTATTATTTGTGGTAACAGAAGATTGGTATTTCGTATCCCATCGACTGCAACTTGCTGTACATCTCAAGTCAAAGGGATACGATGTGGCTGTCGCAACAAGCACCCGTAATAGCGAAGCGATAATTGCCGAGGGAGGCATCACTCTCTTGCCGCTTCGATATATGAAGCGACGAAATGTAAACCCTTTTACTGCTTTCATGGCTATCATTGAGCTAGCTTTGATTTACCGTAAGTTCCGACCTGACATAGTACATCATGTTGCATTAATTCCTGTGATTATTGGGTTTTTTGCAGCCGTTCTATCTGGGGTGCGTCGTCGGGTGAACGCTATTGCAGGTTTGGGATTTGTGTTTACTTCAGATTCCCTTAAAGCAAGAGCGGTAAGAATTATTTTATTACCCCTTTTGGCAATCGCTCTTTCGGGACGACATGCCGTCGTAGTTGTTCAGAATCAAGAAAATCTTAAAGCCTTGCGCAAGCTGACTCACGCCACAAAAATTTTTTATCAAGTAAGCGGTGCAGGTGTTGATATAGAAAAGTTTAGACCACCTGCGCATGAGCCAGATGAAAAAAGCGTAGTGCTTGTAGCTCGAATGATCTGGAGTAAAGGGATAGGTGATTTTGCCGAGGTCGCTCGTCGTTTTCGCGAAGCCGGTAAGGCGTGTAGGTTTGTTTTGGTTGGTGATATTGATCTTGGAAATCCAGCAGCAGTGCCTAGCGAAAAGTTGGAAGCATGGCGGCAATCTGGATACCTTGAATGGGTTGGCCACAAGAATGATATGCCACCGATTTTACGCAAATCTACCATCATTTGCCTTCCAAGTTCGTATGGGGAAGGTGTGCCCAAATCCTTGATTGAAGCGGCTGCTTGTGGACGTCCTATCGTAGCTTACGATGTTGTGGGATGCAGAGAAATAGTGCGCGATGGCAAGAATGGTTTGCTAGTGTCCCCAAACAACATTGATCTTCTAGAAAAAGCGCTAGCTTCGTTACTTGATGACGAGTCAAAAAGGCTTGCGATGGGTAAGGAGTCCAGACGTATAGCGACTGGCGTTTTTTCTAATGAAAAAGTATTCACTGCATTCGAAGAAATCTTTAGAGACGTTCTTAGAAGATGACCCGTAACTTTACACTTGTGACCGGAGCAACCGGGTTTATCGGTGGACGTCTGTTGCAAAGAAATGATCGCCCACTTGTTAGACAGGTGTCTGGATTGCCGAATGAGGTTATTGGAGATCTTCGCGATTTGAAACACATTAGAAAGGCCTGCGAAGGGGTCGACAGGGTTTTTCATTGTGCAGGATTTGCTCACAATACTAAAAACCGGTCGCTTAATCAGTTACATACTGAGTTAAATTTTCATGCAACTCGTGATCTTGTTTGGTCGGCTGCTCGGGCTGGGGTTGGCTGCTTTATTTTCCTTTCTAGTGTCAAGGCGATGCCAAGACCGGGTAATATTTGTGCGGATGAGAATTGGAGTGGCGTCGTTTCTGACCCTTACGGGTTCTCTAAACGACAAGCCGAAGCCGAAGTCCTTTCTGCTGGTAACGCCTTTGGTATGCATGTTGTGAACCTGCGCCTTGCTATGGTTTATGGGAGCGGTGGAAAAGGAAATCTTGCGAGAATGGCACGGGGTGTAAAAGCCGGATGGTTTCCACCATTGCCGGAAACTGGCAACCGCCGATCATTAGTGCACGTCGACGACGTGATTTCAGCAATACATCACGTAGCAAATATGCCCGATGCAAATGGTAAAACCTATATTGTTGCTCATCCGGAGGCCCCTTCAGGAAGGGAAATTTACGATGCTCTTAGGCGTTGTTTCAAACGCCGAGAGGCGAAGTGGCGTTTGCCGGCTGGGCTACTTAGAGCAATTGGCCGTTTTGGTGATGTTTGTCCGGGTTCCGTTGGATTTGGAGATCTTGTCAATAGTGATACGGTTGCGAGCCTGTTGGATTCAGAATGCTATTCAAGCTCACGCATAACAAATGAACTTGGTTGGCGAGCAAAAATCGGGCTAGAGGAAGGATTGAATGAAATGTTTAACGATAAAACGGTTGTTTGATATTTTGTTGGCTTTGACAGCCTTGTCTTTTTTTTGTCTGCCAATGATGGTGATCGCCTGTATCGTGCGTTTAACATCAGACGGCCCAGCAATTTACTGGTCGGTTAGAGTAGGGCGATATAACAGAAATTTTCTGATGCCAAAATTCCGGACCATGACAATTCATGCGCCGACATTAGCAACACATCTCTTGCAGAATGGGCAGGAATATACAACCTCAGTTGGTGGCGTTTTAAGGAGAACTAGTCTTGATGAATTACCTCAGCTATGGAGCATACTATTGGGAAAAATGAGTTTTGTTGGTCCACGTCCCGCTCTGTTTAACCAATACGACCTCATTGAGCTTAGGACGAAAGCAGGTGTACATACACTTTTACCTGGATTGACCGGTTGGGCTCAGGTTAACGGTCGAGATGAGTTATCAATCACTGATAAAGTAAACCTAGATGTCAAATATATGAATGGTATGTCTATGGCTTTGGACCTTAAGATTTTATGGAAAACTGTGTTTAGGGTTATTAGAAGCGACGAAATAAGCCACTAAACTTTTGGATAAGCGCAGACTTACAAATTAATTAACGTTCATGCATTAGTTTTGTGGTCGAACGTAGTCGGGTGGTGTCACAGACCAATCAACGTCAGCGGCACTTCAAATCTTAAAGGACAGCAACTTTAGGTTGTTGATTGGCAGAGTTCGATCGTGCAAACACTGGGTGTCATAAGTGGTTGGTGTCGATGGGATAAGTATTCCGTGAACCCCACTTATTTTTAATCAGCAATTATTTTAGTGCTGTTTATTGAGGTCCATTTTCGTTGAGTGAAGGTTAAGAAGTATTGAATGGAATGGAAAAATTGGATCAACCTAATGCTGTTGATAACGATCGCCTTCCGCTTGTATGCGTGTGCAAATCAAAAACAAAACTTTTGATTAGGGGCGATGTTTATATCTGCTCTGATAATAAATGTGTGCATAGCGATTTGGGCGGGGGTTTTAAGATTATAGATGGGATTCCCTTGATAATAAGTAAAAGCCACACTGACACTGTCTTCAATCCTGACCAGATCCAAACATATGTTAAAAGGCAAGGCCCACGGCTAGCAACTCTTCGGGCTTTCTTTTCTATACCTAGCAAAGTAACCATAAAAAACGCAGGCGCTTTCGTAAGTAAAATTAAAGAAAATCAAGCCACCCCAAAAATACTCATAATTGGCTCTGCTGAAAAAGGAAGTGGTACAGAGGAAATCTGGACTGATTGCGACATAGAACGTTATGGCGTCGATGTTTACGCCACACAATCAGTGGATGTGATATGCGATGCGCATTACATCCCATACGGAGATAGTGTTTTTGATGGCGTTTGGATTCAAGCCGTCCTGGAGCATGTTTTGGAGCCAAATAAAGTTGTTGGGGAAATCCATCGAGTATTGAAAGACGGCGGTGTTGTTTATGCTGAGACACCTTTCATGCAGCAAGTACATGAGGGCGCGTATGATTTCACTAGATATACCGTTTTAGGGCATAGATACCTTTTTCGAGACTTCGAGGCATTAGACTTTGGAGGCAACAAAGGCGCTAATGTTTCGCTGGCTTGGTCTCTAAAATATTTTGCTTGGGCGATAACTCGAAGCCACATTGTCGCTAGGATAGTCGGTATAATTGCTGGGTTTTTGCTAAAACCATTTGGTTACTTATTGAGCAAAGAATCTCTTTTCGACTCATCGTCTGGAGTTTTCTTTTTGGGTAAAAAATCAAACCTCCGGCTGGCGCACAAAGACATCATCAAGTTGTACAGAGGACATATTTAGCACCGATTTTGTCTAGTCAGGCTATATGAATGCAGACGAGAATCAAAAGCTATAGCGAGGTTATTACCCAGCGGTGTCAGGTGACTCGTGTTTTGAGCGACGTGTTTTTGGAACGGGGGCATTAATAAATCAATGAACTTTGTATTTCAGCTTCGCTATTAGATCCCAGGTGGGCCTCTCCAATATGGCATACAATACTTCCACCCAAATTATTTCTTGCCTTATAAAGGATAACAGACGAATCGTCACTGCGGATTTCACAGTCAACATGAGTGCAGAGGAGTGGCTGCTTTTCTGCTTCAATCGTGAGATAATTAGCCATATTTCGAAGGAAATAATTTTTGTTCCGGACAACACTCTGCTTGATATTTTCGTGGATGGGCAAGACGTCATGCAAAGATGCTATGGTGTGGTATGGCCCAGTCATTTTTTTCTCTAGGTGGCTATTTATATCTAAATAGAATGAGTCCACCTTTTGTGTTGGATCATCATTAAAAGCTATAAAACATGCGCCGGTAAGTCCAAATAATCCTTTACATGAGCTGTAGCTTATAACATCAGCCAAATAATGATCCTCTTCCAATCCAATGGAAGCGGTGGCATCAAGCATGAGACGGGCACCGCAACGGTTAGCAAATTCTGCAAGGGTCGGAATCGGTAATTTTAAACCAACACTTGTTTCTGTTGGGCATGCCCAAACCCAATCATATTTTTCTTTGATGTCATCAAGCTCTTTCCAATCTAGCGAGTCCACCGTTTGAATTGCCTTGTTTAACTTTGCACTAGATTTTGCAAGCTGAGACAAGCGATCTGAATAATATCCCGTTGAAATTATCAATACTCGACCATGCAAAAAATTTCTTGCCATGATCTCAAGTGCTAAACTTCCTGATCCTTGCATGCGGGCAATGTTGTGGTGGCCACTCATTTTCAATAAGTGGTTAAGAACATCGTTTTCAATGGAGAGATATTCTTCATCGCCTCTGCCGAAACAGGGTATCAGGCCTGTTATATTTTCCGGTAATAGACTAGCAGGCCCTGCTGTAAATAGTTTTTTTGATCTATTTCGGCTCGCAACAAATTCAGCAATTGTCATTTGGTCTCTATTCGCTTGCATAAGCTTCCCTCAAGCCGGCTGAAAACCGATTAAAATTTTCTTCTGGTGATAAGTTCGGTCTGGACAGCCCAGATCGGCTACCTTTCTTGCATCTGATTTCAACAAAGGTGCTTCCAGTTGTCTGGTCTACTGTTTGCATCAATGTAGTGATTTCGTTCAAGTCTTTTGCTTCATAAACATGAACGTAGCCCATTGCTTTTGCCAAATTACAAAATGATGTATGCGGTGCACACGTTGGTTGCCCACCAACACTGTCATGGGACTGATTATTAAATAATATGTGTACCAAATTGCTAAGATTAGCGCTTACAGTCAGCGCGCCCATATGCATCAAAGCCGCCCCGTCCCCATCTAGGCAAACTACCCTTCTATATGGTTTTGCTTGAGCCACTCCAATCGCAATTGAGATGGCATGCCCCATGCCACCAACGGTTAACAGATCGGCCTCGTTGGAATTACTGAATTTGCGGATCTCAAACAACTCTCGTGATAGCATGCCCGTTGTAGCAATGATTGCCGGACCTGATCCAATCAATTGCGTCACCTGCTTTAAAGCATCTGACCTAGACAACTGAATTGAAGGAATGCATGCAGTGCCGTTATCTATAGGTAGGAACGCGTCTCGTCTTGCCAGAAACGCAGCGGGACCGCACCTTTCAATCGCAGCTTGTTTGATTTTTGGGATTACTGAATCTATTTTTGCGCTTCCATCCAAAACTTCGAAAGGGATACGCATTGTCGTCAGTAAGTCCGCAGTCAATTGCCCTTGGGCAACGTGTTGCGGTTCATCCTTCAATTGTGTTTCAGTATCGACCATTTCTCCGCGCCAACCAACTAAAAGTATCAATGGTGTGGCCATTACGTGTGGGTCCGCCAAGGACAATAGAGGATTTATGGCGTTACCGATGCCTGAATTCTGCATATATACCAATGGAACATTCCCAGTGGCTGCGTAATGTCCAATGGCAATCCCAACAGCACTACCTTCATTGGCAGCGGATATATGGTTACCAGGCTTAGCTCGTTGCGCGATGACTGAACAAAGGCTCTTTAAAAGTGAATCTGGAACACCAGAAAAAAAGCTAATTCCATTTAGGTCTAGCTGATCAAAGAATTTATTCGGATCAAGCATTATTTGGTGCCAGGGATTAATTCGAGTATTTGTTTAACGCTAATCAGTCGATCTTCGACTTCTAATGTTCTGCCGTGCTTTAGAATATCAAGTGCAGTGTTCCACATTGCTGGGTAAGAGGAACGAAGCATGTGGTTTGCATATATCAGGATATTAACACCTGCATTTTCGAAGTCTTTTCGAACAACTTCGTTAAAGCTTGTCGGAACAACTACCAACGGAGTGCTCGGATAATGTTTTTTAAAGTTCTCTGTGAAATCAAAAATTTCTTTAGGAGATTTGCTTCGGCTGTGGATCATTATTCCATGAGCACCACAATCGATGTATATTTTCGCTCTATTAAGAGCGTCCTTTAACCCCTTTTCCAAAATCAGACTTTCGATCCTCGCGACTATCATAAAGTCTTCGCTTACAAGACTATCACGTGCGTGCCGGATTTTTTCACCAAATATATTTGCATCTTCTTGAGATTGCTCGACCTCATTTCCGAAAAGGCTATTCTTCTTTAATCCGGTCTTGTCCTCAATAATTACAGCCGAAATTCCGAGTCGTTCCATCGATCTCACGTTGATAGCAAAATGCTCGCTCTTACCGCCCGTATCTGCGTCCATAATTAGTGGTTTTGTTGTCACATCGAAAATATTATTAATGTTTGCAAGTCGAGCGTTAATCTCTAATGCCTCGATATCAGGCTTGCCCATCTCCGTCGAGTCGGTAAGGGAACTTGACCAAAACCCATCGAAAAAATTGACCTCACCATCATTTTCATATGAAACGTTTTCTGCGATTAGAGCAGAAATTGGGCTATGTGCCTCTAGGAATTGAGAAAGTGGCTTGGCATCTAACAATCGTCGGAGCGTGTTCCGTCGGTGGTCAGGCGTTGTGCCAATTTTTATAATGTTTTTTACCAAGCCTGCTGAAGAGACACCTCTTGTGTAAGGGATTTCGATTAGTTTGCCACCATATTCAGACAATGCCTGCAACGCATTGGATTTCAAATATGATGGTTCATTGTCCCAATTGTCCCCATGCACCAAAAAATCAGGTTTAATCGAGCGGATATTTACTGCGTAGTCCCATTCATTTTGGGCGATTACTTCATCCACCCCAACCAAGTTCTCTGCAATCTCTTTACGCTGTGTCCAAGTCAAAAACGGTAATCGTTTATGTTTTGCCATAGCTGCATCAGTAATTAGCCCTAGGGTGACGCTTCCCAAAGCCCTAGCCTCTTTAACTAGATTGATGTGGCCGTGATGTAACGCATCGAGGCTCATGCCGATATATACTTTGCTCATTTTTCAGGGCTCCAGGGGTCTAAGTGCGAGAATTGTTGGGGTTAACTATCATGTTTTTCAATTTCTATCCGAACTGTAGACCACACATTTGGTACACTTTCTAATGGAGTTTGGAAGTATTTTATTTCGATGGATTTATTGATTTGAACCAGTCATCTCGGGCCGTTCACTTTTTACAATTAGGTGTGTCTATAACGAGTGCATTAAAACTCGGTGTGGCAATTTAATTGAGTGACTTTAATGATTTGGTCTCAGGATACGCCGAAACATTGCTCTTTGTTTCGCTGGCTCTGCTAATGAAAATGTCCGTTGAGGTTGAGAAGTTAGGAAGGTCTGGAATCAAAGTTTTGAGTGCTTGAAAAATTTTTTGTTCCTTGTTCTCGGCTACTGACTCGCGCAAGTCTGTTAGTAACAACTCAAGCTCACTAAAACTAATCGATTCTTCTGAGGTGGCCCAAATGCGTGGATGTAGCGTTGGTTTTAGGTCTGCGTTGTAGGAAAGTTCCTCATGCAGCTTTTCACCAGGCCGTAACCCTACAGTATTAATTGATATTTCATTCCTATTTGTGGGTTGTGTATCTAAAACTGGTTTGTTTCCAGATAGTGTGATCATTTTTTTTGCCAGATCCAAGATTCTGATTGATTTACCCATATCCAGAACAAAAACTTCTCCGCCAGATGCAATGGACCCTGCTTGAATTACTAACTGGGCCGCTTCTGGTATAGTCATGAAAAAGCGAGTTGCGTCTTTATTTGTTAATGATACGGGGCCACCCATCTCAATTTGTTTCTTGAATAGTGGGACGACTGATCCTGAAGATCCTAGGACGTTTCCGAACCTTACGATCGCAAATTTAGTCGTTAGTTGATTTGCGGTTATTGATTTGCAAATTAGTTCCGATAACCGCTTTGAAGCTCCCATGAAGTTTGTCGGATTAACGGCTTTGTCTGTAGATATGAGAATAAAATGGTTCACACCTGCTTTGATTGCATATTCTGCTAAATTTAAAGTGCCAAAAACATTATTGGTAATACACTGCACTACGTTTTGTTCCATTAGCGGAACATGTTTGTAAGCTGCAGCATGATAAACGGTGTCCACGTCAAAAATATCGAATATTCTCCTCAGGCATTGAGGATCCTGAACAAGGCCTATAATCGGCAGGATATCTATTTTTAATGTGGAATGGAGCGAATCTAATTCCTGAGATAACTTGTATATCGCAAATTCAGACATATCCAAGAGGATGAGTTCTTTTGGCGCCCATTGAATAATCTGTCTACAAAGTTCGCTACCGATCGAACCTGCAGCGCCGGTTACCAGAACACTTTTCCCCGTAATGGTTTTTGTCATTAAGGCAATCTCTGGTTCGACTGGTTCTCTTCCAAGCAAATCCTCAATATTTAAATCTTGCATTTCCGTTATGTTGGGTGCGCCTCTGATTAAACTAGATAAGCTTGGGATAAATTTAACCTTGAACGAATGTTCGGATAGGAGATTTAGTATTTTGGAGCGTGCATCTCCAAAGGTGATTGGCACTGCTAGAAGCAACGTGTCTATTTTCAGTTGTTTAAATTTCTTTTTAGTCTCATCGAAGCTGTTTATGGGAACGCCAGCAATCGTTTGGCCGGTCAATTTTGGATCATCATCTATGAAATGACAAACTTGATATCCGGGGTTCCACTTGAGGGCACTCATTAATTGAGCCCCAGCAGTGCCAGCGCCATAGATTGCAATATTCAATTTTTGACCGCGGTTTAAATTCTGACTTATGTATCCAACCGTTCTTCGAAATCCAGCTAAGGAGATGATTGTAAGTACAGCGGAAATTAAGGGCACAGAGCGCGGTATTTGCAGCCCAAAAAAGTAGACACAAGCGATCAAAATCGCAGCTGTAAATACAGTGCCAGCGGTGATCGTAACAAAATTATTTAGGGAAAAATAACGGGTAAATGCGCTGTAGAGTCCTCGTAATTGGAAAATCAAGATTGTAGAAAAAATGGTAATTCCACAGACCTGATAGGTAGTTTTTTCAAATAAAAAATGGATGCTTTCAAGTCTTATAAGGAATGCAAGAGGAACAGCTGTCGCCACAATCAAAATGTCGATCGCAAGGAGCAACATTCCTTTGGTTGATCTTTTAAGACCAAAAAGCCAAGTAACAAAATTATAAATTTGATTTCGCATTTTGATGCTTTGATCTCCCGTGAAGCTCCAATAGAAGCCTGCTTTATGAAAATACCTTTTAATCCAGAAAAAGCTCAAGAAAGAGCTACGAAGTATATTTCAATACTTGGAAACCCGTTTCAGTTCGAGCGCTTCTTTTGTCCAGTAACTTAACAAGTTTGATATCCCATCGTGGACTGATATTTAAGAAAGTGAATGCAAATAAATCCACTCAACTTTAAAAATTCCTGTGGTGTGAGCATTTAAATTTCTATTCTAACTATAGTTTATTCGTAAAAATAATTCAGAAACATCAGTGATTTGAAGTGCTAATTAAGCCACGCTTAATCATATGGATCAATTTGTATTAATGGTCAAAGTAAGCTATTCTTAGATTCTTATTAAAAGACCTTTTGGTGTTAAATTTGAGCTCTACCATTAACGTTCTTTCAAACCATCGTTCAATCCGCAAATTCACCGAAGCGCCAGTCGGCGATGATCTGCTCTGCAAAATAATTGCAGCGGGTCAGGCCGCCGCCAGCTCTAGTTTCCTTCAGGGTGTCACCATCATGCGTGTCACCGACCCCAATAAGCGCGCGGCGTTCAAGGAGATCACTGGTGGTCAAGCCTATGTCGAGACGGCGCCCGAATTTCTGGTCTTCTGTGCAGATCTCAGTCGCCCGATGCGTTGCTGTGCTACACACGGTGGTACACCGTACGAGGGCCTTACAGAGCATTTTATCATAGCAACCGTTGACGTTGCGCTCTGCGCTCAGAATGTTGCGGTGGCAGCGGAGTCTGTCGGGCTTGGAATTTGCTATATTGGAGCTATACGCAATGATGCCGCCCGGTCGGCTGAACTGCTGGACCTGCCGCAGCAGGTCTATCCGGTATTCGGCATGTGCATAGGCTGGCCTGACCAAGACCCGGAGGTAAAGCCGCGCCTGCCGTTAACAGTCATGCTGAAAGAAGACAGCTACGGCATAGACGGCGAGGCCGAGGCCATCGCTATCTATGACGAAGAGATGCGTAATTACTACGCAACGCGGTCTGCCAACATCAAAATCCAGGGCTGGTCTGAACAGATGGCCGGCCTGCTGGGAAAGGAAAGCCGCCTGCATATGCGGCCTTTCCTTGAAGGCAAGGGGTTTCTGAAACGCTAGTCCTGCTGGCTACCAAATGCTAATTGGGCGCGGCTTAACTACAGGTGGGCCGTCCTATTCCGATACTGGCCCGCCGGCCTTTTTCCAGGCGCTGAAACCGCCGGTCAAATTGACTACCGGTCCAATGCCCATCTCGGCAGCTACCTTGGCCGCAAGGGCAGACCGGCCACCTGCGGCACAGTAGAAAATGAAGGTCTTTTCGCTGGCCAACTCAGGCTTGTGCGCCGGGCTGTCGGGATCAATGTGAAATTCCAGCAATCCGCGTGATGATACCACCGCGCCGCTGATCACCCCTTTTGCCTGCTCGCTGCCCTCACGCACATCGACAAAGACATGTGTGCCGGCATCGACAAGCGGCATGGCTTCTTCAACCGAAATGGTGGGTAGCCCGTCCAGTGCCTCTGCGACAAGGGCGTTGGCACCCTTTTTGATATGTTGCGGCATAGTCAATTTTCCTCAGATTTCCAGATGCAATTTGGGTTTCCAGAAGGGGCGGAACAGCTCGATCTTCGGGCAGCGGTTCATGACCACCTTCATGCCGGCATCCTCGGCGATGCGGGCAGCTTCGTCATTATAGACGCCAATCTGTCCCCACAACACCTTGGCGCCGATTGCCACCGCCTCCTGCGCGATCGCGGGCAGGTCATCGGGCTTGCGAAAAACTTCGACCATATCAACAGGACGGTCGACATCCGCCAGCGACGGATACACTTTCAACCCGCGAATCTCTGCAAGGCCGGGGCGCGGATTGATCGGGATTATGTCATAGCCGGTTTCATGCAGCACCCGCAGAACGCCATAGCTGAATTTGGTCTTGTCCGGGCTCGCCCCCACCATGGCGATGGTTTTGACCGACGATAGGATATCCTTTAGATAGTCGTCGCTATAGGGTTCGGCGTGGTTCATGTACCCCATCTCAGCCCTCCTCGGGAGATGATGTGTCCTGCGGCGTTGCAATATCCGCTTTCAGTTCATGCGGTGCCAGCGGGTCGAGAAACGGATTGCGATACAGCTTGTCATGGCTTTCGGTGCCAATCTCAAAGGTACAGTCACTTTTCGCCCGCGCAACGCACAGAATAACATAGCCGTTTGCGATCTGCCTGTTGTTCAGCGCCACCTGTGCCCGTTGGTCCACCTCGCCGTCAATCAATTTCGCCGCGCAGGTGATACAGCCGCCATATTTACAGCCATAGGGAAGGTCAACACCCTGATCACGCAGCTCGTCCAGCAACGGCTTGCGGCCTGTCACTTCAAACGTGGCGTTGCCGCGGTTGGCCACTGTGATCGTCGTCATAGCCAGATATCGCTTGTGCAGTCCCCGCCGGGATAGCGTGTTTCGTGGCATCGTGACGGGCCGTTCGGCTCCTTGCCAAAATTGACGACAAAATCGGGATCGATTTCCATGCCGCCATTCTCGGTGTCACAATTGACCATCAGCATGCAGCCGCCATTGGTACGGATCTCCGGATAGAACTGGTTGTCCCAGGTACTGAACAGCGATGTGGTAACATAGAGCCGCTTGCCATCCAGCGATAGCTGGATCATCTGCGGGCCGCCGGTGACCTTTACCCCATTGACCTCTGGCGCTTTCTCCAGCAACCCGCCCATCCAGACCTGGCCGGTCAGTTTCGGATTATGCGGGTCGGAAATATCATATTGGCGGATATCCCCATGCAGCCAGTTGCAGAAATAGAGATATTTGTCATCCATCGACAAGAGGATGACCGAGATCACGCCCGGCACCGGGATCGGCCATTCGGGATG
>CAJWLM010000030.1 GCA_913043025.1 uncultured Rhodospirillaceae bacterium | reverse complement strand
CCGCGGCCTCTGGCGTGACAGGCCAGCGCTCTAACCAACTGAGCTACACCCCCTTGCAGCAATCCTGTAATCTAGCGCTGAAACCCTGTCAACCTAGATCATGCAGCCGTTAATATGGTGGGCGGTGACGGGCTCGAACCGCCGACCCCCTCGGTGTAAACGAGGTGCTCTCCCAGCTGAGCTAACCGCCCATATTCGGCTTTTACATCGCCTACCTTCTCTATACCAGTCAAAAAGTAAACCGGCCATCCCATTTTAGGATGACCGGTCACTATACTGTAAACATTAAACGCTATTATTAATTAACAGCGTCCTTGAGACCCTTACCGGCCTTAAATTTGGCCTGATTGGAAGCAGGAATTTGAATTACAGCACCGGTTTGAGGATTACGACCGGTTGTTGCCTTCCGGTGTCCAACACTAAAGGTGCCAAAACCTACGAGCCTCACTTCGTTACCATTACTTAGTGAGCCTGAAATCGTATCAAAAACTGCATCAACTGCCTTGGCCGCATCGGCCTTCGACAATCCGGCATCCGATGCAACGGATGCAACTAAATCATTTTTGTTCAAAACAACGCCCTCCTTCGGGCTGGCTAAAAGTTGATGATGAAGCAATTCTTAGTTAAACTGAACAGCTCCAAAGTAACGATGCTCATCCAAACCAGTCAATCCAAAACCCGCGCAATTCTGCGGTTTTTTAAAAAACCGCGAATTATCCATTTAAGACAACGCCTTAAGGACTGCCGATCAGTGAGTGGTTACGGTACCAACACCACCTTTGCCATCCTCTCCACGGACCGGATTGACATCTTCCGATTCGGGCTCCCACTCTATAGGCGTTACTGCAGAGACCAACGCTTTTTCTAGGACCTCGTCGAGAGAACTTACCGTAACAATATCCAAGTTTTCTTTAACATTATCTGGTATGTCCGGAAGATCTTTTGCATTGTCCTGTGGAATAAGGACCTGCTTAATTCCACCACGTAACGCCGCCAACAGCTTTTCTTTAAGACCGCCTATGGGAAGGACACGACCGCGAAGTGTTATTTCACCCGTCATTGCGACATCCTTTTTCACTTCTATCCCCGTTAGAACAGAAACGATGGATGTAACCATTGCAACGCCGGCAGACGGACCGTCTTTTGGAGTGGCGCCTTCAGGGACATGAACGTGAATGTCTACCTTCTCAAATAATGTAGGCGCAATCCCAAACGAGGGCCCCCTGCTCTTTACATAACTTTCAGCTGCCGCGACGGACTCCTTCATCACATCACCGAGCTTACCGGTGCTCTGTATCTTACCTTTACCGGGGAGCTTAACTGACTCTATCGTAAGCAATTCCCCGCCAACCTCTGTCCACGCCAAGCCAGTCACCACACCAACAAGATCATCTTCCTCTACTTCGCCGAATCTAAACTTCTTTATGCCAGCGAACTTCTCTAAATTTTCTTGCGTGATGTCGACCTTGTTAACTTTGCCATCCATTAAAATCTCTTTAATAGATTTACGTGCTAAATTAGCCAGTTCGCGTTCCAAACTACGAACACCAGCTTCGCGCGTGTAGAAACGAATAAGGTCTCTAAGAGCGTCGTCCGAGATGGACCACTCACCTTTCTTGAGCCCATTTTCCTTAATTTGTTTACTTATTAGATGCCTCTTTGCAATTTCCACTTTTTCGTCTTCTGTGTATCCAGCTATACGAATTATTTCCATTCTATCCATTAATGGCTGTGGCATTCTGAGTGTGTTTGCAGTCGTGACAAACATTACATCACTAAGATCATAGTCTACTTCGAGGTAGTGATCGGCAAATGTGCTATTTTGCTCCGGATCAAGCACCTCTAAAAGTGCGGAGGATGGATCACCGCGCCAATCAGCGCCTAACTTGTCAACCTCATCCAATAAAAACAATGGATTTGAATAACCAGCTTTTTTCATCCCTTGTATTACTTTGCCGGGCATGGACCCTATGTAAGTACGCCGGTGCCCACGCACCTCAGCCTCATCCCGTACACCGCCAAGAGACATTCGAACAAACTTGCGACCCGTAGCACGAGCTATCGATTTTCCAAGCGAGGTCTTTCCAACACCAGGAGGCCCTACAAGGCAAAGTATGGGGCCCTTAACTTTCCTCATACGCTGTTGCACAGCTAAGTATTCAAGAATTCTATCCTTAACCTTCTCGAGCCCGTAATGGTCCTGATCAAGAATGCCTTGCGCAACAGATAAATCTTTCTTCGTTTTGGTACGTTTCTTCCAAGGAATACTCAGCATCCAATCAAGATAATTGCGAACAACTGTAGCTTCAGCTGACATGGGGCTCATAGCGCGCAACTTTTTTAATTCAGCCTGCGCTTTTTCCCTCGCATCTTTGCTAAATTTTGTCTTTGCTATCTTTTCCTCTAATTCCGCAAGCTCATCCTTACCGTCTTCACCTTCACCGAGCTCTTTCTGGATAGCCTTCATTTGCTCGTTGAGATAGTACTCACGCTGGGTTTTTTCCATCTGACGCTTTACGCGGTTGCGGATGCGCTTTTCGACCTGCATAACGCCGATCTCACCCTCCATGAATGAGAAAACACGCTCAAGTCGCTCAGACACCTTGTGCAGCTCGAGTAATGCCTGCTTGTCAGCAATTTTCAATGCCAAGTGCTGCACCACAGTATCTGCAAGTTTGCCCGGATCATCAATTTGGTTAACAGAAATGAGCACCTCAGGTGGAATTTTTTTGTTAAGCTTAATATATTGTTCAAATTCAGAAACTACAGTCCGGCTCAAAGCTTCTAATTCCTCAGCTTCCTCCGGCTGCTCAACCACCAAGCCACACTCGGCCTGGAAAAATTCTGGGTGTTCGATGTATTCCGTAACACGAGCGCGTTTTCCACCTTCGACAAGAACCTTCACTGTACCATCGGGCAACTTAAGCAGTTGCAACACGGTCGAAATAGTCCCCATTTCATAGATATCCTCAGGGGTAGGATCGTCATCAGATGCACTCTTCTGGGTCAGAAGAAGGATTTGTTTATCGTCCTTCATAACATCTTCTAGAGCCCTTACTGACTTATCTCGCCCGACGAAAAGGGGGACAATCATGTTCGGGAAGACGACGATATCACGCAAAGGCAATACCGGAAGCACCTGCTTATCCCCTAATTCATCCATAATACACTCTCTAAGTTTAAAAATTTTTGTTGCAGTCTCGTGGAACTAAAGCTGTTAGTAATTTAAATTTATTCAAGACTTGAAAAAAAACGAACGCACCCCCTGAACAATTTTAGGCACTTTTTTCAGTCTCTTCTTGTCGGTCAGAATAAATGTGGAGTGGTTCCGCTCTGCCTTCAACCACCTCCTTGTTAATTACTATCTCTTCAACACTCTCAAGGCTTGGGAGTTCATACATGGAGTCTAGCAAGATGCTCTCAAGAATAGATCGTAAGCCGCGAGCGCCAGTTTTCCTGGCAATAGCTTTGGCTGCGACGCCAGTTAGTGCATCATCCGCAAATTCGAGATGAACACCTTCCATTTCGAATAACCGTTGGTATTGCTTTACCAGAGCATTGCGGGGTGTGGTTAAGATTTCGATCAAAGCCGCTTCATCTAAATCTGAAAGAGTTGCGAGTACGGGCAATCTTCCCACAAACTCTGGGATCAAGCCGAATTTGAGGAGATCCTCTGGCTCTATTTCTTGAAGTATTTCCCCGATGTTCCTATCATCTGCTGAACGCACGTCGGCTCCGAAACCTATGGACGACCCTTTGTCACGTTGCGATATGATTTTCTCCAAACCCGCAAATGCTCCACCGCAAATGAAGAGTATGTTGGTAGTGTCTACCTGTAAGAATTCTTGTTGAGGGTGTTTGCGCCCTCCCTGCGGAGGAACAGATGCAACGGTTCCTTCCATAATTTTAAGAAGTGCCTGTTGAACGCCCTCACCCGATACATCTCGGGTAATAGACGGATTGTCTGATTTGCGGCTGATTTTGTCTACCTCGTCGATGTAAACTATGCCACGCTGAGCCCGCTCAACATTATAATCTGCCGCCTGTAGTAATTTTAAAATTATATTTTCAACATCCTCGCCAACGTAGCCTGCCTCTGTGAGTGTTGTGGCATCTGCCATCGTAAAAGGCACATCCAAAATGCGCGCCAAAGTCTGGGCTAGCAGCGTCTTTCCGCAACCCGTAGGGCCTATAAGCAATATGTTTGACTTGGCCAACTCAACATCATTACTGTTACCGGAATTAGCCAAGCGCTTGTAGTGGTTGTGTACAGCAACGGACAATACTCTTTTCGCGTGCCCCTGCCCAATAACATAGTCGTCTAAAACCTTACAAATCTCACGAGGAGTTGGAACGCCGTCAGAAGACTTTGAAATCGCAGCCTTGTGATCTTCTTTGATGATGTCCATGCAAAGCTCGACGCATTCATCACATATAAACACCGTCGGACCCGCAATAAGCTTGCGAACTTCGTGCTGGCTTTTACCGCAGAACGAACAATACAAGGTGTTTTTAGACTCACCACCACCAGTTTTTGCCATTGCCTTGCTTTCGTAATCAGTTGAAAGAACTTTTGGTGCAATTTCACCAGATGTTAGCCAATTGGAGTATCATTCGCCAATCCCAAATGATCCTCAATCCATTCAATCTTTATTTATATAGTAAATTTTGCTCAAAAACCAATGAGTCGGCAAATTTCTGTTTACATCTTAAAATTTTAAAATCGTTGAGAGAAGCCGATATTTTTTTCGTCTTTTGGCAAATTCCAGTAGAAAAAACACGAATCGAAAATTAGAAAGTGCTCAGAGGACACGGATCACTTGTCGCTCTTTTCGGAGCCACTCTCAACATCCTCAGCCGCAATAGGACGCTCGGACACTACCTCGTCCACAATACCAAACTCGAGAGCTTCCTCAGGCGACATGAAGTTATCCCTATCCATGCCATCCTCTACCGCCTTAAGTTTTTGTCCGGTATGTTTGACATAAATTTCATTAAGCCGTTCACGCAGTTTTAGGATTTCGCGCGCATGTATTTCGATATCTGCGGCCTGCCCTTGAAAACCTCCGGACGGCTGATGGATCATTATACGGCTATTGGGCAGACAGTAGCGTTTTTTTGCCGCGCCTGCAGCAAGCAATAATGACCCCATTGAGGCCGCCTGCCCCATACAAACAGTGGAAACTTGTGGTCGGATGTACTGCATTGTGTCGTAAATGGACAGACCTGAGGAGACAACACCCCCCGGCGAGTTGATGTAAAGGGCAATATCTTTGGTCGGATTTTCAGATTCCAAGTAAAGTAATTGTGCGCAGATTAAGCTCGCGACGGCATCATGTACTGGGCCTACTAAAAAAATAATCCGTTCCTTTAGCAGTCTAGAATAAATATCGTACGCACGCTCACCACGGTTGGTTTGTTCCACGACCATGGGCACAAGCGTATTCATCCTCGGCTCGTCTGCACCGTCTACCAACCCAGACAATTGAGAGGGGAAATGATTGTCATTCATCATTTTTATCCTTTTTCGCTGACCTCGCTGTTTTTTTAGCAGGCGTTTTCTTTTTTGGAGCCGCTTTCTTTTTTGGAGCCGCTTTCTTTTTTGTCGAAACTTTTTTCTTAGGCTGACTTTTTTCAGCAGCAGCCATTTGTTCGGCCTCTATCTCTTTCTTCAACTCATCCAGCGTTACCTCACGCTCACTCACATTTGCCATTTCAAGAATAAAATCAACGACCTTGTCTTCAAATAATGGCGCGCGGATGCTAGCCATGGCTTGGTTGTTTTCCCGATACATCTCAATAATTTTTTTCTCTTGCCCAGGATGCCGTTGCGCCTCAGCGATTAGGGCACGGTTTACTTCTTCTGCAGACACATCAATGTTGTTCCGCTGCCCTACTGCAGCGAGAAGCAGCCCTAGACGGACTCGTCTTTCAGCTACATTGCGATAAAATTTCTCCGGATTTTCGACCTCATCATCCTCGGCATTTTCTGGATGATTTTTTTTAGCTTCCAAATACTGCTGCCATATGGAGTCATATTCTGAACCTACCATTGAGCCCGGCAATTCAAATTGATGCAGGTTATCGAGCTTATCTAATAAGGCCCGTTTGGTTTTTTCACGACAAACTGAGGAATATTCACTCTCCGTCCGCTCACGCATTTGTGTTCTCAAAGCATCGAGCGATTCAAGACCTAGGTTTTTAGCAAATTCGTCATTAAGTTCAGCCTCTTTTTTCTCACGTATTTCTTTCACTGTGCATTCGAATATCGCCTCTTTACCAGCAAGGTTTTCAGCAGGATATTCATCGGGCATCGTCACTTTTACCGAAACATCACTACCCGCTGTAAGTCCTAACAACTGGTCCTCAAAGCCTGGAACAAATTGATTAGACCCGAGAGTCAGGTGAAAATCGGAGGCCTTGCCTCCATCAAAGGGCTCCCCGCCTACCTTGCCCTCAAAGTCTAGGACTACAATATCCCCAGTTTTGGATTTACGTTTGCCGCTGATAGGCTCGCTCCCCGCCATATTTTCGGCCATATCAGCAAGAGACTTTTCTATTTGCTCTTCATCGACAGCAACTTTTAGCTTTTCGACCTCAACCGTTTTAAAATCGACAGGATCAATTTCTGGGAGAACATCAACTTTAACTATGAATTCTAATTCTTCGCCATCCTCAAATTTCTGGATCTCTACTTTTGGCTGCATAGCTGGCTGTAAATCACGCTCCTTAAGAGCACTAGCCATTGCCTCACCAACAGCCATTTCTAGAACTTCGCCACGAACAGCTTCACCGTAACGCTGTCGAATTATAGACGGCGGCACTTTCCCGGGACGGAAACCTGGTATCGAGACCTTGCCAGACACTTCTTCCAGTTTGGCTTTTAGTTTTGTCTCGACATCCTCTGCTGGTACGATAATTTTAAGCTCGTGGCTTAAACCTTCATTTTTTATGTCTGTAACTTCCATGGCCCTCTACTCGCCAGTTTTACATTACAACCGCCGACTGTTTTTTCCCAATCGCACAGCCAATTATACCGCATGTTCAGCGCAAGTGGTGCGGGCGGAGGGAATCGAACCCCCACGGATTGCTCCACAGGTACCTAAAACCTGCGCGTCTACCAATTCCGCCACGCCCGCCCGACCTAGAGCCAAAGCATGGAAGCTCTGCGCGCCAAACCGCTCTGTATAAGTAGTGAATGGTAAGCGGTCAAGCATGCTGACTAAAGAAGCGTGAATTACTTGTTACAGCAACAAAATAAAAATTTTGCAACACTGGCTCATCAGTCGAAAATGTCGACCAAGACACATCAAACTGAATGCACGATACAACTGCTTGCCGGTTTTCCGCTTGAACACAAAAGATGCATAGCGCAAATGCGGCCCCGTTCTTTAGAAGCCATTAGGGTCATAGTATCGTCCCAAAACATTGGCCGTCTGAACCAAACTTCAAGATCAAACGCATCAGGCTTGTAAGCGTTCTGCAAAGCCTCACGGTAGAAATGAATTCCCATTAAACCTGCAGCAATAGGTGCCCGAAAACCATGTTCCGCTGCAACTGCAGGATCAGAGTGAATTAAATTACCGGCTTCATTGCTATACTCTCCCACCGACTTTGGAATCAGTTTTCGGTGCATTATCTCAGAAAATCCCTCTAAAGTTTCCGAAGGGCGGAGAATGCCGCGAGAGGGCTCTTTTGCGCCGATGGCGATAATGCCCGACCGTTCTGCCTCCACACATAAATCGCCATTTGATCGAGAAAATTTAAAGTTACAATGCAAAATACACCCTCGCGGATGTGAGTTTATCTCCACGATTTGTCCAGTTACTGATATGGGTTCCCCAAGATGGAGCGGCTCGATCTGACAGAACCGCTGAGAAAGGTGAACACCGCCTAAGATTGGAATATCAGCCGCCATTAATACTTTAATGGTTGGCAAACCAAGCATAGCAATTTCAACATGGTTACCGTAGATTTCTGGATTTACGCCACTGCAATTCAATTTACGGACCTGCTCTTTTTTCTCCACGCAGAAGGTCCACGGCGCAAATTTATAGCCACTTCCTTTTTCTAAGGCTTCGCTCACTCTATCGCTCCCGTCGACCGCCTTCACACCTAGCCTCGCACTCGCACTCCGTCAAAAATCTCAAATGAACTCCCTTTTCAATGGAGTGCATTTGCAAGTTAGGCAGCGAGCCTATCTGTGTAGGTATCAGCGAAAGCACCAAGAGCAAGGACTCTAGGCCCCTCGACAACTGAATGTGATCTTTGTGGATGTTTAAACTCGATCTCATACCTGATGTGAGGAATACTAAAGCTGTCTGAAGAAACAGCTATAACACGCGCAACTTCCAGCGTGCGATCAGCGCGAGTCCGATAGAACATGTCACCGGCTTTGATTAAACAAATCTTGCGGCCTCGTTTAATCAATATGCTCGCACGTTCTCGACCTCTTGCTCCAACAAATAAACCCTCAGTCTTACCCTTAAGACGCATTCCTATCACTCGAAAAATAACATTTGTGATATGGCTATGTATTGAGTAATCAGGATTTCAGCAAGCGCTTAATCTCAGCAGACAGAGCGGTTTTGCCATCGATACTGTAAGCCTCATGATTTGCCTCGATTCTTTCAAGGTCATACAGATAATTGACCATCAACCCTGCGGCATTTTTCATGCCGTTTTCTGATTTATCAGCAAGCCAATTTAACCTTTCGATTCGGGCACCATTCGTTAAATGGAAATTAGCTACCGGATCCAATGCCCGAATTC
Organism: uncultured Rhodospirillaceae bacterium; assembly: GCA_913043025.1. Lineage (GTDB taxonomy): Bacteria > Pseudomonadota > Alphaproteobacteria > UBA8366 > UBA8366 > UBA8366. The sequence continues at coordinate 18,388 of CAJWLM010000030.1, read as the reverse complement.
CATCTTTCCGCTTACAACAAGCCAGGTATTTACCTGCAGCTCTCATAAGGATAAGCCGAACTGCCGGCTCACTTACCTCATCCAGATACCATTCTTTAGAGCTAATAAATGATTTTAAGAAAGTTTGATAACCATCTATTTTATCATCATTTTCTTTGTTTGTTTTTGGCAAGCCCGCCATTTCGCTTGGAGTAATGTTTAATTCTCCATTATCCAATGATTTCTCAAGCCATTTTCTGAATCCCGGTATTGGCGACAGCGTTGCAAACTGTCGTAGCCCAGGAAATTCTGCTCGTAACAAATCAACGACCCTTTTTATCAAAAACCCCCCGAAACTGATACCTTCCAATCCTGATTGTGCGTTGGAGATCGAATAAAAAATTGCAGTATCGGCTTTTCCAGCCTCAGAGGTAGGAGACGATGGATCAAGCAATTCGTCTATGCTTTCTGCCAGACCATTCAAAAGAGCGACTTGCACAAAAATTAGAGGTTCGTCAGGCATCCGCGGATGGAAAAATGCAAAGCAACGACGATCGGCATCCAACCGGTTTTTGAGATCACCCCATCCGCGCATCTCGTGAACAGCCTCATACTCAATTAATTTTTCTAAGAGCGACGCAGGATGGTCCCAGCTAATACGTTCTAATTTTAGGAAGCCAATATCAAACCATGAAGTCAATAATAGCCGAAAGTCGTGCTCAAGCGCCTGGAGGAAAGGATCTTTTTGTTTAAAGCTGAGCAAGTCCGAACGCATATCTACGAGGAACTTCACTCCCTGTGGTAATGCATTGAACTGAGTAAGCAGCCGAATAGGCCGTGGCTCTAATGCCATCCTAAGGTTTGTCACTGCTTTTGAAATATCATTGAGCTTTGCTGCAGTGTAATCACTTATTGCATCGCTAACAGCCATCTCATCAGTTTGAAAGCTACTGGCAAGTACCTGCAGAAACCGTCTTCGACCACTCATGTCAAGTCCGAGGTATGTCTCCCCGAGCGAAGCTGCTCTGGCTCGCGCAGAAACCTCACCCCCTCTTGCCTCAAGACAATTTTTCATCTGCTCGCGTAAATCAAGAATGTCACTATCATTTGATAAATCGGCTCGAACTGAACCAGAGAAGGTACCTGCGATATCCCGCCACACTTCACGCAAACGCTCGAGCCATGTCGACGAGTTGGCGGAGGATATACCGACTTGTTCACCAGCTTTGAATTTCAAGTTATCAGACCCTTTTACCACCAGCCTGGTCCCCCTCAATTTTTAAATCATTTAATACTTTCGGTATAATTTCCGGAAGATCCTCAGCAATTAGACCCAAACCAAATTCCTTTGCCGCCTGCCCATGCATCCAAACCCCAGCTGCAGCTGCCTCAAATGGTTCCATTCCCTGCGCGATGAGCGATGTTACTATTCCTGCCAAGACATCTCCAGAACCCGATGTAGCCAGTGTTGGTGGAGCGTTACAATTTATAAATGCGCGGCCATCCGGAGCGGCAATAACGGTATCTGCACCCTTCAATACAATAATAGCCCCACTTTCGTTAGCGGCGGACCGGGCACGGCTAACTTTATCTCCATCAAAGTCAAAAAGGCGTTTAAATTCACCCTCATGTGGTGTCATGACATATGGACACGATGCGCTCGAAAATAAGAGATCTCTGTTGTTTTCAAAAACCGTAATTGCATCTGCATCCAAAATGAGCGGGCGCCCGTGCTTAAAAGCAGCCAATACTCGTTCCCGCGCAGAAACGGTCACGCCAAGCCCCGGACCAACCAGAACTGCACCTACCCTGGAGTCTTCAACAACTGCTTCAAACGTACCGGTATCCCGAACTACTCGAACTACTGCTCCTTGTGAGGCCAATCGGCATATTGCAGCCGCCTCCCTCGGAACTGCAAGGCAGACCATGCCTGCTCCAGCCCGCCTTGCTCCGGCGGCCGCGAGTATGGCCGCTCCCGGCATTTCTGCGCTACCAGCAATAACAGCATAACCCCGGCAAAACTTGTGATCGCAGGGGTCCAGGATTGGCATGCTTGAGAACCATAAAGCCGGACTGTTTTCGGCAACATTTGGCGAAATAGTCTCCAAAACTGTTTCTGGAATACCGATATCGGCAACTATTAGTTCACCACAAAGGTTGCGACCCGGCAGAAGTAAGTGGCCAGGCTTTTTGCGAAAAAATGTTACCGTCAAGTCTGCTGTTGGCGCATATCCATGGATAGCGCCAGTATCCACATCAACACCACTTGGTACATCAACAGCAACACATGTCCGACCCTCTAAAGCTTTTAAGACGTCAAGCGCTAAGCCTTCTATTGGTCTAGACAATCCAGCACCAAAAATTGCATCAACAACCAACGTCGCATCTTTCAATAAATCAACCGAAAATTTCTCGTCTGGACCTCCCCACAATTCAGCGTGACCTTGTACATCGCTGGCAAAACCATTGCTGGAACCAAGCAATCCAAGCCGCACTGACCAACCGCGTTCACGAAGCAGTCGAGCGATAACAAAACCATCGCCTCCATTATTGCCTGGGCCACATAAAACTGTTGTTTGCTGCGGCCCCCAACGTGCTGTAATTTCATCTACGACAGCTTGTCCAGCATTGGCCATCAGAGTTCCGCCTGAGATACCACTAGAGATAGCGACCTTGTCAGCAGTTGCCATTTGATTGGAATTTATTAGTGCGTATCTTGAGCGTTTAAAATTCTTCAATTATCACCTCAAAGGAAAGAATTCACAAAAAAGCATGCGTTCGGTCAAAACCAACGGTCCGTGTTAAATAATAGCATGCTAAAATTATCGCATAACAATCAATAATATCTTTGTTTGTATCAAAATAATCTCAATAATATTGGTTGATGGTGAATTTAACTTTATCGATCAACAAATTAAAAAATGTTACCATTTTTGCTTTTCCAGAAATCCTAAAAATGCGTAAGTACCGAAACCGTAAAATTCACGCCTGTCATAAATCGTCACAGGACCGCTAAATGTAATGATGAACAGATTTACACTTGAAGAATTTAACTTTAATTTGCCGGCGGATCGAATAGCTCAAGACCCAGTTCGCCCACGAGACAGTGCGCGCCTGTTAGAAATAGGCCAATCATTGAATGATTGCGTAATTCGAGACCTTCCCGAATTACTGACACCCGGTGACTTGTTAATAATAAACGACACCAAAGTTATTCCGGCTCGGCTTCATGGTAAACGAGGAGAGGTGAACATTGAAGCTACTTTACACCGACACGTAGAAAAGAATATGTGGCGGGTATTTGCGCGTCCTGGCCGTCGCCTGAGGCTGAATGATGTCATTGTGTTTGGAGAGGATTTTAGCGCTACCGTTACTAAAAAATTGGACGGCGGAGAAATCATTCTCAACTTCACTACAAACGATTTGACAACGTCCTTGGTCAAAAATGGAGAGATGCCATTGCCTCCTTACATTAACCGACTTCCAAAGTCTCAGGAAGATGATTACGGCGACTATCAAACTATATATGCAAGAGAGCCAGGCGCTGTTGCAGCGCCAACCGCTGGTTTGCATTTTACTGAGCAGCTATTTGAAAGACTTGCTAATCAAGGTATTCAGCTTGGAAACGTTACACTTCACGTCGGCCCGGGCACATTCTTGCCAGTTCGAGATGAAAGGCCTGAGGATCACGTAATGCATGCAGAAGTCGGACGCATAACCCCAAAAACAGCCAATTTAATTAATGATACTAGGTCATCGGGAAAACGGATAGTTGCTGTTGGCACTACAAGCCTACGGCTTATCGAAAGTGCAGCTAGCGAAAATGGTGAGGTGAACGAATTTGATGGCGAAACAGATCTTTTTATTTTGCCGGGATACAAGTTCAAAACGGTTGATATGCTTATCACCAATTTTCATTTACCGAAGTCGACATTGTTCATGTTGGTAAGCGCTTTTTCGGGGCTTGAAAGAATACAAAATGCGTATCAGCATGCAGTAAAAGACCATTACAGATTTTATTCATACGGTGACGCATGTCTGTTGCATCGTGGGTAAAGCACTGGAGAAATTATGGCGATATTCTTGTCGGAAGCTGATATTAGCGACCTTGTTACTATTGATGATGCCATAGATGCTGTAGAAAAAGTGTTTAAAATCAATGATCAAGATGGCGTCATTAACCCTCCCAGGCAACAAATAGACACGCCGGATGGATACCTGCGACTTACATCGGCAATTGTCACGCCGATGAAAAAGATTGCTGTTAAAGTTTCATCATCAATGGTTTTTAACAGTGACTCAGGCCGCACGCTCCTGCTTTTAGACAGCAAAACTGGAAGGGTTGACGCAATCATTGAGGTTTTTCGTCTTGGCGCTCTCAGAACAGCGGCAGCTAGTGGAGTTGCAACGAAATATTTAGCACCGGAAAATGCCTCAAGTTTAGGTGTGGTTGGAGCCGGCAGACAAGCCCGCACACAGATTTTTGCAATTAGTGCCGTTAGACCTTTAAAAAGCATTATCGTTCTGGGCCGGGATCAGACAAAAACGTTAAAATTCTGCGAAGAAATGAGCAGCGAACTTGGTTTGCCGGTTAATCTGGCGAAAGATCATATGGATTTGTATGATTGTTCGATCATTTGCACTGCTACCACATCGCATAAACCAGTACTTTTTGGTAAAAACCTCCGTCCAGGAACTCACATTAATAGTATTGGTGCAAACCGCATGGAGCGACAAGAGCTTGATGATGAAGTAATTCCAAGATGTTCTGTTGTGACTGTCGATAATAAAGCCCAAGCTCAAAAGGAATCTGTCTTACTCAATCGAGCCATTAAAGACGCAACATCTACCTTTTGTTGGGATGATGTGCTCGAACTATCCGACTGCATCAGATCTGAAAGCCAAATCCATAGGCCGGCAGGCGCTATCACACTGTATAACTCCCACGGAATCGCCATGGAAGACGTCGCGCTTGCGACCAAAGCTTTCGATTTGGCCAAGGAGAGAGGCATAGGATCTTTTGTTGAGTTTACCGGTGTTTAAAATGTGGAACTGCTCAAGACGCATTAATATTTGGTTTACCCAGAATACGGAGTTCTACATTGTTTATTTTTAGCAAAAAACTCAACTCGTTCTTTTCCTTATTTTGAATCATAGTTTTAAGTTGTTAAGTAACCGATGGAAAGGGCAAACAAAGGTCACATATGGCAAAAAATAGAACACTCAATCAGCTTGGCCGAACAGTATCAATTCCTCAATCGCCAGATGATGCAGTCCTAGAAACTGTTCCTAATCCGCATTCTGATACAAACTATGTAGTCAGATTTACCTGTCCTGAGTTCACGTCATTATGCCCGATTACAGGTCAGCCTGATTTTGCAAAATTCACAATTGATTACGTGCCTAGTAACAAGCTCGTTGAGAGCAAGTCATTAAAACTATTTATGTCGTCATTTAGGAATCATGGTGCCTTTCATGAGGACTGCACAATCGCTATCGGAAAACGTCTGGCAACTGCAACTGAGCCTCGATGGCTTCGTATCTGCGGAATTTGGTATCCTCGTGGAGGCATTCCGATAGACATTTTTTTTCAAAGTGGTCCTGCGCCAGAAGATATTTTTGTTCCGGAACTACCTGCCAGCATATACCGAGGCAGGGACTAAGATGACTTCTAAACCCGCAATTCGCGCTAAGGCGGCTGAGTTGGGCTTTGATCAAGTAGGGTTTACTTGCGCTGAACTCCCTAAAACTGTGGGTCGTGATTTAAAAAATTTTTTGGACGCTGGTAAACACGGTGAAATGCAGTGGCTTGAAAAAAAAATTGATAGAAGAAAGCAGCCAAACACACTTTGGCCCGAGGCGAAGACTATAATAGTGCTTGGTGTGAACTACGGGCCAGATAAAGATCCGCTCACTGAGATGAAACATTTTTCATCTGATAACCGTGCGATGATTTCAGTGTATGCGCGGAATAACGATTACCATGACATAATCAAAAAGCGATTAAAGGCACTCGCACGTTGGCTACAAACGGAGAGCAGTTACGAGGTCAAGATATTTGTCGACACTGCACCAGTAATGGAGAAGCCGTTGGCACAGCAAGCTGGTATTGGATGGCAGGGAAAACATACCAATCTAATTTCGCCGAGTTTTGGGTCGTGGCTATTTTTAGGCGAGATATACACAACCTTGACACTTGAACCCGATCAACCCGAGAAAAATCACTGCGGCAGTTGTAATGAATGCATAGATGTTTGCCCAACACGCGCCATTACTGGGCCGCACCAATTAGACGCCCGCCGCTGTATTTCTTATCTTACAATTGAACATAAAGGCTCCATACCGGATGAATTTAGAAAGGCCATAGGTAACCGCATATACGGTTGTGACGACTGTCTGTCCGTTTGCCCTTGGAATAAATTTGCACAAAAAACTAAAGACCCAGCCTTTTTACCCAGAGAAGAACTTGTGGGCCCAGAATTGGCCAAGCTAGCGGACCTAAGTGATGACGGCTTTAGGAAGTTATTTTCCAAAACCTCAATTAAACGGATAGGAAGGGATAGATTTATTCGTAATGTGTTGATTGCGATCGGAAACAGCGGTGATCCAGCATTGCTTAGTTCAGTTACCCCGAGATTAAGCGATGCATCACACATCGTTCGTGAGGCCGCCAATTGGGCCCTCATAGAGCTTTCAGGAACAGGCCTCACAAAAAATGGAAGATACGAAGCTAAACAAACCACTCAATCTTTAATCGATTGGCGAGAACCGAAATAATAGTAATTTCTGTTTGTGACAAAAACGCAGTGTATGTCTATACCAAGATTCTGAAAACCACCGATAAGAATGATTCTATAGATTAGCGGAGCTCTTCGCCCTCTAGCATGAATGCCCTATCAGAATGTCCCGCTGCATAGTTATTATTGTGCTGGTTAGGATTACGGTTAATCATTGGTCGGCCGTATAGCGGATGGGTCATTGAACGTATCTCGTGTTCGAGAGTATGTAATTTTTTCCCGTTTTGAAGGTCCACAATATGCTTAAACCGATATTGATATTGGTTATTTTCTTCGCTTACTAAGCCAATCTCCTTCAATGCTGCATGAGGTGCAGAAAAGTTCGCCAAATAAACTTGAATGTGATGCCCATCAAAGCGAGGAATTTTAGTATTTGTTTCGCGGAAAATTATCCATTGATGGTGCCCAGCATGTACGTGAGCCGCCACACCTCCGGATCTACGAACACCGGCCTTTGCACCCATTATTAAGTTATAAAATTTGGCGATGCCATCAGCAGTACCAGGCCGGCAATTCAGTTCTACATATCTAATGCCAAGAGTGATCCGTCCAAATTTTTTGTTTGGCGGAAAACAACTGTATTTGTTACCCCAAGGACATGTAACATCAATTCGGTTTCGCCCGAACTTAAACGCATAATTAGTTCCTTTGAGCTCCTTTTCTACAGCTTTCAAACGCGATCTAAGAGCCTTTATATCTGGGATAACGATTCCAGTGCAGCCTGGGATTACCTGAGCCTTGCCAGTTGGCAAATGAATTTGAGTTCTGCCAATATTCATCCACATATTTTTAACGCCCGGCACCATATATGGATCGCGTGTGAAACCCATCCCCTCCACGTAAAATAAAGTAGCCAAACGTTGATCCGGGACCCTCACATTCGTGTGTTCTAAGCCAACAAAATTAGCGATGTCTTCTTCGCGACGATCAAATTCTTTTTCCATTTCTTCCTCCCCTGTGTTGACTTCGCTTTATTTTTTTTCTTCACAAAACTATGTAACATGGCAATAAAAAGTATTTTATTATACTCGCTTGTGCCGTACTAGAGGCCGTGCCACTAAAACTCATGAGGCCGACTCAGTTGAAGTGCGCTAGCCATTTTGAGCCCCATGCCAGATCAAAATGTGCGAAATATGCGTTTAGCCGTTAAACTTTTTAATTGCGAGAACAGCGTTTAATCCGCCAAATGCAAACGAATTCGAGATTGCTACGTTGATTTTCATGTCACGCGCTTCATTTGGAATGTAATCAAGGTCGCAATCCGGATCCGGATCCTCATAATTTGCTGTCGGGGGGGCAACCCCATTCTTTATTGCTAAGGTCGTAACCGCCAGTTCCATCGCGCCGGCTGCCCCAAGCGCATGGCCAAACATCGATTTACTAGCTGAAACCGAAACTTTGCGAGCATGGTCATCTCCAAGAGCCAGCTTTATTGATTTTGTTTCAGTTACGTCATTTGCGGCTGTGCCGGTTCCGTGTGCGTTAATATAATCTATGTCAGTTGGATCGAGTCCACCGTCCTTCAACGCAAACCTCATAGCCTTCGACGCACCCTCGAAACTGGGCATTGTTATGTCCATAGCGTCGGAGGTCATGCCGAAGCCAACAATTTCTGCATAAATTTTGGCACCCCTAGCCTTTGCGTGCTCAAGAGTTTCAAGCGTCACTATCGACGCGCCTTCGCCCAACGTCATTCCAGTACGGTTTTTCGAAAATGGCCTACACGTATCACGCGTCATAACCCTAATTGCCTCCCAGCCTCTCATGGTTCCAAGCGCAATACAAGCTTCCGTTCCCCCGGTGATTGCACGCTCCACCAATCCACTTCTGACCATGTGGAATGCCTGTCCGATTGCATGATTTGCAGAAGAGCATGCGCTTGCTATAGCGTATGCCGGTCCGGTAATGCCGTTCTCCATAGTTATGTGACTGCACGCAGCATTTAACATAAGACGAGGAATGGTAAACGGGTGAACGCCTCGTCTACCCTCCTTGTATATGTGATAATAAGCCTGGTCTATTGTCTCTTGGCCGCCAACACCGCAACCGATTATGGTGGCTGTATTATCTCCGTCTTCACCCTCGAAAGTAAGACCGGAGTCTGCAATTGCCTCACGCGCAGCCATTAGCCCTAACTGAGAGAAACGGTCGAGCAGGCCAAGCTGCTTTTTTGGAAAATGCTCTTTCGGATCAAAATCCTTTATCTCAACACCAATCTTAATCTGCAGGTCATCAGTCGGAATTGTTTCGAGAGGACCTATCACGCAACGACCGTTGCTAACTGTTTGCCAAAATTCTTGTGTCGATTTACCGGCGCCGGAAAAGACACCTAATCCGGTTATGACCACTCTATTCATATCAGCGGTTCCTAAAGTAGCAGCATTAATGATTAATCTGACGCTTATAGGACCATATCATACATATAACCAGAAGTTTGAAGCGAGAGATGTTATCCAGCTATAACCAAATCAGCTTTGCTCTTTGATTACTTTCTGCACTGCATCGACCACTTGGCCAACCGTTTCAAATTCCATCTCCGCATCATTTGCATTGTACGGGATTTGAATGTCGAACTTTTCTTCAATCGCAAAAATTATTTCAACGATATCCAAAGATTCAATTTCAAGATCATCAAGTCGAGCATCGCGAACGAGCTTAACCCTATCTACATCAGCCTTATCAGCAACAATATCGTAAATATCTTCTTCAACCTTCGACATAACGTTCTCTTTTTCATCTAAAATTATTTCATCGGTCGACATTGGTCCATGAATATCGCGCGATTAATTAGCCTTTTTCTGCCCGCGATTCAAGCGCCTTAAGCCTCGATTTAAAACGGCGAATATCTTTGAATACACTTCCCAACCGACGAACGTTAAGATATTGAGCTGCCATCTCATCTTTTGGAATAGCAGGATATCCAATAACAACGGTTTTATTTGGAATATCTGTTGCTACGCCTGAACCACCCCCAACGACAACATCATCACCAATTTTTACATGGTCTTTTACGCCTACCTGCCCCGCAAGCACCACACGATCGCCTATAACCACGGAACCCGCAACTCCAACCTGACCGCAAATCATACAATGATCGCCAATAATCACGTTATGGCCAATTTGCACTAAATTATCGATTTTAGTATTGTCACCGATTTTGGTGTCGGTAATTGTCCCACGATCTATCGCTGTACAAGCGCCAATCTCTGCATCGGAGCCGATAGTTACCGATGCCAATGAGTTAATGCGCGAAATTGAAACGTTTTTTGAACATACTTTGCTGTTCGAAATAACACCCTTGGTTTCCTCTACACTACCGGCCTCTGGGGTGACAAAGCTAAATCCATCCGATCCAATGCTTGCATTTTGTTGGATAATAACACGATCACCAATATTTACTCGTTCGCCGATCCTAACGCCGGAATGAATAACAGCGCCGGCGCCAATCTTTGCCTCTGCGCCTATCGTAACATGTGACATTATTCTACACCCTTCACCAATACATGCTCCGGGACCCACGTAAACAAAAGGATCGATCGAAGGATTTTCACCAATATTAGCCGACGGGTCCACAATTGCGCTTGGGTGAATACCATCAGCACTTTGTAATGGTTTTGAAAAGATCTCTGTTAACAGCCCAAGCGCCACTCTGCTTCGGCGAACTTTAATTAATGCCTCTAGCGTTCCATCTGGCACATCAGCATCAGCAGAAACTATGGCAACTACGGCTTTAGAATGGGCCAGCAAATCCAACAGATCTTCATCGGTAGATATGGCTAAATCACCTCTACCTCTGGCTTCCATCGGATGCGTAATAGCATCTATTTCCAGAGAACCGTCACCGATAAGCTCTCCTTTTACGGCGTCAGCAATATCAGAAACCTTCATATCTTTTGTCCATGATAACCTATACGTTTAAATCTCATTGGTTAATAGCACATAGCGCTACAGTAAAAAGTATGAACATTAGGAATTAAAATGAATATTCCAGATAGAATGCGATATGTAAGTGTTTCAAAGCCTGGTGGTCCAGAGGTGCTAGAGATAAGAGAGTGCTCTATTCCAAGCTACGGCAAAGACGAGGTTTTAATAAAAGTCGCCGGCGCCGGCCTAAATGGTGCGGATTTAACGCAACGCAAAGGCAAATATCCATTGCCGCCAGGAGCCGGGAATATTCTTGGTTTAGAGGCCTCTGGAACTATTTTGGCTGTTGGAGAAAACGTTACGTCTCTAAAAAAGGGCGATGAAGTTTGCGCTTTAATCAAAGGTGGAGGCTACGCGGAGTATGTGTGCGCACCAGCACTTCAATGCCTTAGTATTCCTTCAGGAGTATCTCTCATGGATGCGGGCGCACTACCTGAAACCTTTTGTACTGTTTACACCAACCTAATAGATCGAGGTGCACTCAAAAAAGGAGAATGCGTTCTGATCCAGGGAGGCACAAGCGGCATAGGCTACACCGCGATCCAAATTGCAAAATTTGTAGGTGCAAAAGTTCTAGCAACAGGACGCACAATCGAAAAATGTGATGCCATACGTCGATTTGGCGCAGACCGTGCAATAAATTATGTTGAAGAAGATTTCGAGATTATCGCAATGGATTTCACTAACGGGAATGGTGTTGATGTCATACTGGACATTGTCGGCGGCCCATATATCCCAAAAGAATTAAACATACTTGCTAAGAACGGTCGGCTCGTGTTCGTCAATCTTCGTGCTGGCAAGGTGGTTGAGGCAGACTTTGGTCAAATACATGCGAAGCATTTAACGGTAACTGGCTCGCGTTTGCGGCCTCGTTCGATTGCCGAGAAGGCCGCTATTTGTCTATCATTAAAACAACAAATTTGGCCTGCATTTGGCACTGGAGATATTAAAGTTGAGGTCTTCAAACGCTTTTCTTTCGAAAGAGCAACAGCGGCTCACATGCTAATGGAGAGTTCGGCACACATCGGAAAGATACTTCTTTATCCAGACTTTGAAAATTGAGGGAGGAAGAAATGCAATTTGAGCTCGAAAAAAAGGTGGCATTTATCACTGGGGGTGGTCGCGGAATAGGCAAAGCAATTTCATTAGTTTTAGCTGAGCAAGGAGTTAACATAGCTTTATGCGGACGCACCTTAAGCACGCTTGAAGAAACTGCCGATGAAATCAAAGCACTCGGCTCCGAAGCCTGGCCAATCGTAGCTGATGTCTCTGACTTTGATAACATCAAGAACTTTGTATCGACGGCAATGAAAGCTGCAGGCCGCGTTGACATTTTAGTAAATAATGCAGTGACTTCCCTTCAGGCTCCATTCGAAGAGCAGACTGATGATCATTGGCGTCATCACATCGATGTGAAACTCATGGCGTATATCCGTTCTGCCCGTGAAGTCCTTCCTCATATGGAGGAACAACGATGGGGGAGGATTGTTAACATAGGTGGAATGACAGCACGAATAGCAGCACCACTTCGTATGACTAATGGCATTACAAATGCTGGGGTTTCAAATTTTACCAAACAATTTGCGGGTTATGCTGGCAAACATAATGTAACTGTAAATTGCGTTCACCCTGGGCCAACTGCTACTGACCGGCTCCGTGCCGGACTTGAGAGGAGAGCCAAAGATGCAGGCTTAGAATTATCAGAGATTGAGCGCGAGGAAATTGAAAGCATTCCCATGGGAAGATTGATACTGCCGCAAGACATAGCCAAAGCAGTGCTTTTCTTTTGCTCTCCTCTCGCCGACATCATTACAGGCCAATGCATAGCAGTTGAGGGAGGATCAAGCCCGGCCGTAAATTACTAAGACTTAATGCTCGCGCCCCCACTCTATTGCCCCCTCAACTTTACTAGGAATGGTATACGTTAAGCTTTACGGGAGAAAAATTCATGGAAGGTTTCACGAGAAAGATAAGCGAAATAATAGTCCAAACTACCTCTGCAGACCTGACCACTGAAGCAATTCAAAAAGCGCGGCAACTTTTTCTCGACGGCATTGCAGTAGCAGTAGCTGGTTCGATTAAAGAAGCACCGCCGTCGATTTTGGCCAATCATATCAGAAGCAAGGGGTCCGTCGAGCAATGCTCGGTAATTGGGTTTGATTTTAAAACTCATGCAATAGATGCAGCATACATTAATGGCGGCTCAATGCATGTCCTAGACTATGAGCCGATGTGGTCACCGGCCAATCATGCAATTTCGACAAATTTACCCGCCATACTTTCGTTAATAGAGACGAACGAAGTTAACGGCCTTGAGGCTGCTACCGCGCTTGTGAAAGGCACCGAAACGCAGGGATGGCTTCGACAATGCTCGGGCGATTTTGATGCCAAAAAAGTTAAAAATCATCCGCCAGGTCTGGTGGGACCTATTTCATCGTGCGTTGCAGCGGGGCATATCCTTCGGTTTGACACAGAAACTCAGCAGCATGCTTTCGGTATCGCCGCATCACGTTGCGGGGCTCTAAATGCTAATGCCGGCACAATGGTAAAAATGACACATTGCGGCATAGCAGTCTCTCTTGGCCTAGATGCGGCGTTACTTGCATCCAAAAGCTTCACCGCAAATCCAGACATTTTTGAAGCAGATAATGGATACGTCCAACTTTATATGCCTAACTTTGACTATAAGAAGATGTTGAATTTTGGGGCGCCATTCCGCCTTGTGGACCCAGGTTACTCGATCAAAATGTTTCCAAGCCAATTTGGTACCCATTTTGTAATAACAGCAGCTCTTGATGCTCGAAAAAAAATAGATGATGTTTCAAAAATTAAACAAATAAAGTTAACAACTCCGGTTATGACATACGTCGACCGGCCAAAACCCCACCAAGGTTTAGCTGGTAAATTTAGCTTTCAATACACTTGCTGTGCCGCACTTCTTGACGGCGAGGTAGTAATCGATACTTTTGAGGACGCTCGTCGTTTTGCTCCTGATATGGAAGCGATGCTAGAGAAAGTGAAAGTCATCCAAGATCCCAATCGGCCAGCACGGTTTGAAGAGGAAGTAGTGGATCTTGAAGTTTTGTTAGAGGACGGCACAACCGTTGTTTCACGATGCGATGGGCCTAGAGGATCTTGGCATGGTAAACCCCTCGAACCCGGAGATCACGAAGCAAAAGTTCGAATGTGTTTGGGTTGCCGTCTCAATGATCGTGATACTGATCGCGTCATAGAACTGGCTTCCAATTTAGAATGCTTAGAAAACGCAGATCTTTGCGAAATAATGTCAATCACTTCAAAGACCAAAAGCTGATTTTTGTCAGGCTACAATGGCTAAGCGTACAAACAAATGTGTTAAAAAACTGAAATACACAATATTTTTACTAGTCTTATGAAAAATCTAACCAAAAAACTTTCCAAACTCATCACTTCAATATCATCCAAAGATATTACAGAAGCAGCAATCATAAAAGCCAGACAATTACTACTTGATGGAATCTCAGTAGCAGTAGCTGGAACAATCCAAGAAACACCCCCCTCAATCCTTGCGGAGCATATCAGAGACCAAGAAGCGAAACCTTTATCATCTGTGATCGGGTTTGGTTTCAAGACAACTCCAGTTAATGCGGCTTATATAAATGGATCATCAATGCATGTCTTAGATTACGAGCCAATGTGGGCACCTGCTAACCATGCGCTTTCTACTAATTTACCGACAGTCCTGGCTCTTGTAGAAACCACCGATGTAAATGGCCTCGATGCTTTAACTGCATTCATTAAAGGGATTGAACTTCAAGGCTGGATCCGCGAAGCATCGCGGCAATATGATCCTGGAAAACTCAAAATGCATCCGCCTGGGCTTACCGCACCATTGTCATCTGCCGTTGCTGCTTCGCATATACTTGGGCTTGATGCGGAAAGGCTTCAACACGCGATGGGGCTTGCAGTTTCTCGGACCGGAACATCACTTGCCAATGTTGGAACGATGGCAAAAATGACCCATTGCGGATTATCCGGAGCTATGGGTTTAGATGCAGCACAGATGGCTCAACGTGGTTTTACCTCGAACCCTGAAGCGCTAGAGGCACCGCGCGGATACATCGATATGTTTTTCAAAGATGAGTTCCACGGCAGTGAACTTTTAAATTTTGGAGCACCCTTCCGCATAGTAGAACCTGGCTATGCACTGAAGATGTTTCCCAGCCAGTACGCAACGCATTTTGTAATCAGTGCTGGCTTGGCACTTCATCCAAAAATCGATGACTCAGACAAGATTGATAAGGTAAAGCTCACCAGTCCTGAGATGGGATACATAGATCGAGCTCATCCAGAGAGCGGGTTAGCAGGTAAGTTTAGCTTTCAATACACTTGCTGTGCAGCGCTTCTGGACGGTGTCGTTAATATGACAACTTTTGAAGATAGCCGCCGCTTCGCTCCTGATATGGAAAAAATGCTCGACAAAATCGAACTCTGTATGTCGCAAACCATTCCCGGAAAATTTCAGGATATGTATGTGGATTTAGAAGTAACAATGAAGGACGGTACGAAGCATACGAAGCGGTGCCGTGGCCCTAGGGGAAGTTGGAATGGCGATCCTGTGAGCGTTGAGGAACATCTACAAAAAGTCAGAAGTTGTCTTGACACAAGGCTTAATCAAAGAGCACGCGAACGAATCATTGAATTAGGTAGTAATTTTGAAAGGCTTACCAACACTGACTTGCGTGAGCTCCTTTCAATTGCATCAAACAGCAGTCTCTGAATTTTGACATTTTGCTTTGGTTTCGGAACTCGCGCTAAATCTCTAGAGCCGCAGCACAAACCGTCGAAGCCCAAAATCTATAAGGGTAAAAATAATCTGTATATCCTCTCAATTTTTCTCATGGACACTCCCTATGTTCCAAAATTTATTAGTATGATAAGTATCTATTCGCTTTCAAAATCAACATAGAGGAACCTCTTATTATGGCCATAGAAGAGGCTGAAGTTGTTACATCCAATACACCTACTTCAATTGGAATAAAGCCACTAGCTATGACCATAGGTGCGGAGATCACCGGGGTCGATATTTCGAGCCCACTGTCAGGCGAAGTAATTAAAGAAATACGTAACGCATTTTTAAAATGGAAGGTTCTGTTTTTCAGAGATCAAAAACTAAACCACGATCAGCACATTGCCTTTTCAAAGCAATTCGGTAAATGCACCCCGGCGCATGCTGTTTATGGGCACCAAGACGATCGCTGGCCCGAGATCTACACGGTCGACCGTGACCGCCGCGATAAACGTTATAAGGGAGCTGATTTGCTCTTTCCCTGGTCTGGCTGGCACGCAGACGTGACCCCCGCGATAAATCCACCTGCTATTTCAATATTGCGAGGAGATAAAATGCCACCTTATGGAGGCGACACTCAGTTTGCTGACATGGTAGCGGCATACAAAGCGCTTTCCAAAACCATGCAAGAATTTTTAGACGGCCTTCGAGGGATACATCAATATCGAGGAAATGCGGGAGTAAACACATCTGAAGAATATCGGAAAACACTCCAGAAAAATCTTTTGATCAGCGAACATCCGTTAGTACGTGTCCATCCTGAAACGGGTAAAAAAGCAATTTACTGCGCTCCCTCGTTTATTGAAAGTATCGTAGATTTAACACCAACCGAAAGCGAAGCCCTATTGGTTATGCTTAAGACCCATGTGGCACGACCTGAATTTAATGTTCGTTTTAAATGGACTGATCATTCACTCACAATGTGGGACAACCGCCAAGTGCTGCATATGGGACCGAAAGATATAATCAACTCGGAATTCCCGCGAGAAATCCATCGTACTACTCTAATGGGCGATATACCGGTGGGGCCCGACGGCCGCACATCAACGTCAATAGAAGGAAATCCTATTGAACCTCAGAGATGAATTGTTACGTTTTTAGCAATCAATAAGCTCGTTTACCTTGGTTGTCGGTCGCTACTTTCAATTGGTAAAGTAGCAGCGGGAATACTAGGGCCGAGGGATGGGATTTTAAGGAACTACACTTTGGTAAAATTTAAATACCCATTAATTATCCTATAGCCCCACTATGATAAGTCGCAGTCAACTCATTGCCGTGTTCATTGCGAGGGTGTTTTTATTTCTTCCCTTTATGGTCGTGGCGGGCTGCATACCCCTCCTAATTGAGGATTGGAAAATTGGTGCAGTCCGCGTAGGAACGATAGTAAGCGGCTTTTTCCTAGCCTACGCTATTTCTCTAACATTTTTTTCTTACTTAGGAGGGCTTATTGGGGCAAAAAAAGCAGCACAGATTTCAGCCATATCGACCGCAATAATCAGCACTGCATTCGGACTCTTCTCTAGGGATTTTACCTCAACGTTGGCTCTCTACTCCTTAATCGGGCTAAGCCAAGGTGGAGTGTATACTCCCCTAATAGCATTATTCCGAGACAACGTGGCCCCTCAAAATTTGGGAAGCGCGATTGGATGGCTAATCTCCTCAACATCGATAGGTTATGCTGCATCTATTAGCCTAACGGGAATTGCGATAGGGATCGATAGTTGGCGGTTAGCATTCTTAGTGACGGGTTCACTCACAACGATCGGCGCGGTAATTTTATTAATAAGCATCAACGGTCTAGATAATGTTATTCATGTTAAGTCTAAAGATTACGGTATTTTTCGTGAGGCCCTTAAAAGTCGCCCAACAAAAATACTTCTAGCTGGTTATTGCGCTCACAATTGGGAATTAATCGGCATGTGGAGTTGGGCGCCGGCCTTGATCGCTGCCAGCTTTTTACTTTCTGGAATTGATACCACCGAAGCTGTCCAATGGAGTGCCCAGTTTGTTATGGTGCTTCATTTAGGTGGGGCAATCGCAGCTTCAACTATGGGCACACTATCTGATCGAGTTGGTCGTCGCAAAATTTTAATATTCACAGCTGTAATCGGCGCGATTTTGTCCTTTACTATTGGGTGGTCAGTAACATTACCGGCAACGATAGTTGCAGGCTTAATGATCATATACGCATTTTTCGCATTGGGTGACTCGCCGGTTCTTTCGACAGCTTTAGCCGAGGTGGCAGAACCTGCATCCCTTGGTGACCTGCTCGCGTTACGTTCCTTACTCGGGTTCATTGTTGCAGCAATAGCGCCCATCGCCGTTGGGTGGGTGATAGACGTATTAAGTGCCTCGAACTGCAGCCCCAATGTCGTGTGGGGAGCTGCTTTTGCAACCTTAGGGCTTGGTGGAATACTAGCAGTTTGTTTTGCTATGAAGCTGCCAAAAGAAAACTAGCAAATTCAGCCAACCTCAAAAGGTTAGTTACACCCCTCAGCCGAGTAAAACTGATCGACTTAACGTTACAGTATTTCTTGGTTTAGATTAGATCACAGATTCAGCATGTCTAGTACCAACTCCTCTAGCGAAAAAATGGAACTAAATTTTAACAACCAACTGCCTGTCTTTTTCGTTTCTGAGAAGTGCTACCTTTTATCCCTGAATGTTTCGCATTTTTCTCTTTAATTCCCATACCAGAAATTGTTTGGATATTGTTCGATCTCACACTTATTTTCCCGACACATTCAAAACGAGATCATACGCCCGTGTTGACACGGTCTAAGCAAACCCCCACTCTATTATGTTTGATGCTTAAACAACCATCTACGAGGGGATTGAGGCTCGCTGGTGGGATGCCTCC
>CAJWLM010000029.1 GCA_913043025.1 uncultured Rhodospirillaceae bacterium | reverse complement strand
TCAGGCTCATAACCTGAAGGTCGTAGGTTCAAATCCTACCCCCGCAACCAAATAAATCAATCAATTAGCCGTCCTTCGGGGTGGCTTTTTTGCGTACGTCCAATTCGTATAGCCGCTAAAAGATTGTTTAAAAGCGGAAATAAATGAAGTTTTCGGACCTGTCAATAAACAATAGAATTAGGACTGCGATTAGAGCAGTGGAGGCCGAAAGTATGAAGGACTTTGCTGGGCTCATATCAGGGATGGATTTGACGAGTGTTTCTATTCGCACTGCAAAGCATATAAAGGCTGCTATGGCCGTCATTGCTACTAGGTCCATGCTAGGTACGGCGCCACTTGTTGCTTTGAAGACGGAGGTAAAGGCAGTAAGGAAGTCACCAATCGGATAGACGAAAAATAGCCATCCAAAACTCACCAAAGAGAAATTCATTGCCCATTGGAGTATCTCTGGCAAGCGGTTCCAATGTTTCTCTAAGAGCTTATAGCCGCCAACTAGCACAAAATGGTAAGCGCCCCAGATGATAAATGAGAACCCAGCGCCGTGCCATAAGCCACAAACTAAAAATACTATGAAGATATTGCGAATATAACGCTCGTGGCCACCAAGCGGGATATACACGTAATCGCGAATGAAATTCGATAGTGAGACATGCCAGCAGCGCCAGAAATGCTGTGGGTTTAGGCTTGAATATGGACGTAAGAAATTGCACGGCAGTCGGATCCCAAACAGCCGGGCGAGACCAATGGCACAGAGCGAATAGCCATAAAAGTCAAAATAAATCTGAAAAGTATAGCTGTAGACTAACGCTGTAAGGCCGGTAGCCCCTAAACTTTCGGGGGCGGATATTAGGGAGGAAGAGAAATGATTGATGCTGTCCGCCAAAAGGACTTTAAATGCCAATCCAGCGACCAAATAAATTACAGCTTCACTTATAGCTTTTGCGGTAAGCTTGAACCGGGAGAGATTATGCAATCCATCCGCGACCTGATGAAACCGGACGATTGGGCCTGCGACCAGTTGTGGAAAGAAGCTTATAAAAAAAAGTAAATTAGTAAAACCGATGGGTTCAGCGATCTTACCTTGATAGCGATCGATCGCATAGGCGATGAGTTGGAAGGAAAAAAATGAAATGCCCGCGGGCAGGATGATGTTTTGAAAAAGGTCAAAACTTTTCCCGCCCGCATCTGTTCCTAGCATAAATATATCCCGTACTAGAAAGCCCGAATATTTGAAATAAGCCAAAGCAGCGAGCGGTCCGACGATTGCCAACCACAAGGCGCGTAAATCGCCATTGGCAGCGCTAAAGCGGTCGACAACCAGGAAAACCCATATGACACACCCAATCAGAACTATCGCATGGATGAGCCCAGATAAGCCGTAGAAGATTAATGACGCCACAATTAATATTTGCATACGATAGCGCCTCGGACTTGCCAGATTGACAGTTATAATTGTCAATGGCAGGAACAAAAACAGAAATGCTAGGTCGTTGAATAGCATCTTGGCATCTAAGGCCGGGATGGCGCGTTAATAATGTCAGAAATGAAAGTGCCAAGTTTATCAGCCGGTGCATGACAGCAATCCGGCCAATGATTGCTGTTCTCAGTCTTAAAGATTGGCGCTGGATAGCATTCGAGTATCGTATTTCTACAGCCTCTTTTGAACCAGCGTCGAGTTTCAATCGCGGGCCCGGTCGGCTCACTCATGTACTTTAGAGCCAACGGTGGCGCAAGAGGCGATTCATATATGATAATCCTGATTCCATGTTTTTCGGCCAGCCGAGTGAGCCGGCGTAAACCAATTAATAAGAAGCGATTTTCTGCTCTGGGCATCGATGTCTCTGGCCGAAAGGTCTCAAAGTTGATTTGGTCAATTGGTGTTTTCTGTACACGGCTTCCATCCGGAAGGTTTGACAAGGGACCCTGATCACTACCAAGCCAGAGGGTTATAAAATGATTTAACCTTTGCAGCAGGAAATTAAAATTCCACATCAGTTCAAATTTATGCCAAGCTTGTCCGGAGAAATGATCGGCAAGTTTCGCCAAGTCATTTATCCGTTGGTGCAGAGTTCCATAGTCCTCCCTCAGAAGGATAGCGCCATCTTCGAAGAACCGGGCCAACTCGAAAATTGGTGCTGGCCAATAATGAATGCCGACGAATTGTAGTTCTGCATTGTCATAGCTTATGATCGCTACTCGTGGGGCTTTCCCATGGTTTGCAAGATATTCCAGCGAGCGGACGGACTGCTGAAACGAGGTGCCCCCGACCGCGAAGTTGAAGAAAGTGCGGCCTTGAATAGCTTTGATATGTTGAGCACCCAACATGACAGCGCGAGAATTGCCGAATATGCCTATATCATAGGCTTTGTTTAAGCCTGCCCCATGGTTTAGTTTTGCGCTAACAATACTGGCCGCAGGGAGGCCCTCTAAATTAATAGTGGCATTTGCTTGGCGGTCGTCACTCAAACGTTCATATGGATTTCTTAGTAAAAACAAGTATTCTGCAGAAATTATAACAATCACTAAAATAATAAAACAGAAACTAAAAATAATCATGAAATATTTATAATTAAATATTGCCATTTGAGAATTTATATATCCTAAGAAACAAAACTTTTGATGTGTAACTAAAAATTATTTTTAAAATAAGTTAAACTCTTCTTCAATCTGAATCGAGCTTTTTCTAAAAGTTTTATTACATTCGGGTGTTTGTGCCTATTAGGAGCGCAGACAGAGAGGTTAGCTGTCTTTAAGTTGTGAGTTCGCCAATGCCAAAATAGTTTTTATACCTGATATCTAAAAAGGGCGAACTCTTGATGGTATCTCGGTCTCTTGAACGCTCAAAACCCAATATTTATGCACGTGTGGGCAACTTGCCGAGGTGGTGGGGGCTGCTCTGCGGCCGCATCACTTCGTTGCTAATTACTTGGCGCGGGTGTTTCTGATCATGGACTATGGTGAGTTGAAAGATTAAATACGGGCCGCAAAAGAGAGACCGTAAGGGTTGGGATTTTCTCCGCAAAAAACACGCGCACAAATTCGCTTGCGTTCCTATCAAATCCCTTTGGCTGGCTTCGTAAGCGGCGGTCGCACTGGAATGTTGCACTAAGCCGTTGCTATTATTAAACTTCGCAACTGGGCATCTGTCTGCCTCATAAACTGAAGGTCGTAGGTTTAAATCCTACCCTTGCAACCAATAAGGTCAGTTCAACATTCAAACCACTATCCACAGCGGTACTGTAGCTTGTGATGAAAAAACTTTTTCTATGAATACTCGGCATCAATAGACATTTTTTTGTTTGCCTAGTCGTCTTGATAACCGTTATTCCTGCACTTCCTGTTTTTCAATAGAAGAGTTTGTAGAAATGGTGAAACCACCTCTCGATGGTATAAGAGTCCTTGACCTTTCATCTGTTGTTGTAGGGCCTTATGTCTCACAATTCCTAGCGGATTACGGCGCGTCGATTACCAAAATCGAGGCTCCTGGAGGAGATATACTTCGAAAATTAGGCGGGCCGTCTAAGTCTGGAGAGATGTCGCCAAAATTCATGAACTTGAACCGCAACAAGCGCTCCATAGTCATTGACCTGAAGCACAAAAACGCCAACGAGGTTTTAACAAAGCTCATTGAGAGCCACGATGTTTTTCTGAGCAATGTACGCCCACAAGCATTAAAGCGGCTTGGTCTCGATTATCCATCCTACAAAAAGATAAACCCGAAGGTTGTCTATTGCTCCATCGTTGGGTTCGGCCAAAAGGGGCAATACAAGGACAGACCTGCGTATGACAATGTTATTCAAGGTGCCGGCGGGATTGCCGCTTGCCATCACCGTCAAGGCGGGCAGCCAAAATACATGCCGATGGTCGTCGCGGACCGATTGACTGGTTTGATGGCATGCCAAGCGATTTTGGTTTCTCTCATGTATAGAAACCGGGATAATGAAGGCGTCTTTATGCAAGTGCCCATGTTCGAAAGCTTGGCTGAGTTTGTGCTAATTGAGCATATGGGACAGTTAATCTATCCTGAATCTGATGGGCCTAGCGGTGACCTGCGTGTGCTTGATCAATTTGCGGTTCCGATTGAGACTAAGGATAGCTTCATTTGCATTGCTGCTAACACGCAGAAACAAGCTGCCGGATTATTCGAGGCTATTGGACGACCTGAGTTGATTGAAGACGAGCGCTTTAACTCTGTCGCAAACCGTTTCAAAAATGTAACTCAGTATAATAGTATCCGTAACAAAGCCCTAAAGACTAAAATGACAGCCGAATGGATGGAGATTTTTGATCGACTGGATGTCCCTGCCATGCGCTACAATACCTTTGAGGATTTGATGTCCGATCCGCATATGTTGGATGTGGGAATGTTTCGACAGCAGGAGCACCCGATAGAAGGCACGGTCTATACCATGAAGCAACCGACTGAGTTTTCTGTCGAATGGGAGCGCGGTCAGACCTTGGCGCCTGGTCTGGGCCAACACTCCGGGGAAATAATGGCCGAACTGGGTTACTCGGAAGACGAAATTTCAGAAATGGCCGCGTCTGGTGTGATCGTTAACACGCCGGTCTCTTAGCCGACCTGAATACTGTGCGCGTTTAAGAAAAAGAGAACGCATCCAATTTTGGCTGTCCAAAACATTTACTTGTTATTACGTTGGGATACGGAAACAGATTATGCTCGCCCACCTGTAAAATAATGTGAACCTTAAATAGGGCGCCAAGTCTTGTGGCCCGTCTTTACATAGAGAGTGCTGGGTCCTTGGATATGAAGTGATAGATTTTCACTTGCCAAAACCTTTAGTTTATCTAATTGTACCAGTGGTATCAGGCGTGACGTAGCAGGCCTGAACAATAAGTTTCAATAATATTCAACGGAACACAAAATTCCCATCATACTTAGGTAGTTAGCCTTGAAAAAAAAAGATACGCAGAGGCATTCTGCTGCTTTGCTAGTGGGTGATAATGCCCTTCAAGCAGATGTCAATCAGCCTTGGGAACAAGACAATCAAGCGTGGTGGGACTGGTATGTGACACTCGCAGACAATATCGAGGAGCAGCCCGTCGAGTTGGCGCCCGTGTCCTCTGTTCAGGTTACAGACCTGCCAAGCGATGAGGCCATCATCGAAGAGCTAAGAACACCCTTTCGCTTATTAAAAAAGGATCGAAAGAAATTCCAGCAAAATGGGTTTGTTAAACTTAAGAAAATTCTAACGCCTGGTGCGGTAGTCCGACTACGTCAGGAGTTAGTCAGATTATTAGGTGAGTCTTTTAAATCTTCTCTTGATGGTGATGTCCGCGATCGCTTCTTAAGCCTTGAGATGGCATGGCTTAACAATCCACTTATCAAAGCTTATGTGCTTAGTGAAAGGATTGGTAAGATTTGTGCCGAACTTTTAAATGTAGATAGTGTGCGTCTCTACCATGATAATATTTTATCGAAGGAGCCAGGTTGTGGAAGAACACCTTGGCATTACGATGATCACCACTTCCCTTTGGCTACAGACGATGTCGTCACGGCTTGGATCCCAGCACAGCCAATTCCAGTTGAAATGGGCCCTTTATCCTTTGCAAAACCATTGAGTGTTTATGAGCTCGTCAAGGATATTGAATTTAATAAATTTGACACAAGTTACGATCGGAAAATTAGCGAAATTTTTAAGGAGAGAAACGTTGCAGTCGAGGATAGAGCTTTTGACATTGGAGAGGTAAGCTTTCATCATAACCGAAGTTTTCATACGGCGGCTTCCAACAAAACAGTTCAAAGTAGAGTTGTGCTTGCTAGCACGTACTTTGCAGACGGAGCGCGGATTGTAGATGAGCCGACAATGGTATCAGGAGACTGGGAAAAATTTATTCCTGGTGCTGGTCCGGGCGATATAGCTGCAAGTGAATTAAATCCCATTTGTTGGCAGGCAAAGGATTAAATAAATGACAGATACCTTCCAACGAAGTTGTGCGCACTGGAGCGAGGCTGGCCGTGCTGAAATGGATAGATTCTATGCTCTTGCCTCTGTTGACTACAAACACCTTGCTGAAGGCATCGATTGGAAGAATTGGTTTGAAGAACGGCAAAAAGTGGTTGGTCAGCGCAATTTAAAGCTATTGGACGTCGCTTGCGGTTCCGGTAAGTTTCCCTCCGCACTCAAGCAGTTTGGCCGCTTGTCTGAAGCACGCATATTGCCTGTTGAATACTCTCTTCTTGATCCATCGGCATTTTCAATTTCCGAAACGCGGAAAGCGCTATTCCACCCATTCCATTGCAGCGCTGAATTTGAAATGACGCTACAAGCATTGGCATGTGAGGCAGGCGCTTTTGACATAGTCTGGGCTACTCATGCGCTTTATGCGGTGCCTAAAGAAGAGCTTCAGGTTGCTCTCGAGCGCTTTGTTTTCGCGTTGGACGGCGCTGGCTTTATCGCTCACGCTACTACTAATTCTCACTATTTACGATTTTACAGACATTATTTAAATGGCTTTAAGGATGGTTCGGGAGTGCCGTATTCCAGCGCCGAGTTGATAGGGAAGACATTGAGGGCTTTGGGAGTAAATTTCAGGGTCAAGCAGATTTCTTATCAAAATACTGCGCTCGAAAATGCAAGTGAACAGGTCGAAGGATACCTGCAGCGCTGTATTTTTGACGATACAATTGGTCTTGATGCGATGCTTAAAAATTCTGAAACCGGTCCTTATTTAAATGAATGTCTGCAAAATGGCATATGGCACTTTGATCAACAGGTCATGCTTTTTTTTCTAACAGTCGCTAGCACTTAATCAACACCTCATGGGGGTCGACATTTTTTTTGGAAGTACTTTAGTCTTATGAATGCCTGTCGTTCGTTAAGGCGCGCATCGTCGGCTCTCTTTTTTGGTTTCTTATTGGCTTTTAGTTCTAATGTTGGGCAAACTTTTTTTATTGCTTTTTTTTCAGGGGAAATTCGAAATGATTTGGGACTGTCTCACGGGAGATTCGGGGTCATTTATTCCGCGGCAACCCTCGGCAGCGCGATAGTTTTTTTATGGCTTGGAAAATCAACAGACAAGTATGACTTACCTCGGCTTGGCGCTGCCGCGTTGTTAGGTCTAAGCGGGTGTATGTTAGTTATGGCCAATGCCTACTCAGTCTTTGTACTTTGCTTGGCCTTGTTCGGAATGCGTTTATTAGGTCAAGCGCTTCCTGGTCATATCGCAATTACTGCGATGGCGCGTTGGTTTTCGGCAGAGCGTGGGCGCGCGATTAGTATCGCAACGCTTGGGTATCCTGTTGGTGAGGCCTTGTTACCAATTCTTGTTGCTACGTTCTTAACACTAATGACTTGGCGTGAGATTTGGGCATACGCTTCCCTTGCTATGCTGATCATTCTGCTGCCTGCTATGCTCTGGAGTAGCCATGTTTTACGATCACGTAATCTCGATCGGCATCAAGAATTGTTACCCGAAAAGAAAACCAAAAAATTGAAGAGTTGGACCCGTGCGCAAGTGCTTCGTGACCAACGGTTTTACATGTTATTGCCTGGCCTTCTCGCCCCTCCTTTCATTATCACAGGCGTTTTGTTTCATCAGGTCCACCTTCTCGAAATGAAGTCATGGTTACTCCCCGAATTTGCTGCTTGTTATCCGTTCTACGCGATAAGTGCGACGATAGTTACTCTAGTGTCTGGATGGATGGTAGATCGTTTTGGTGCGGTGTATCTCTTGCAATTTTACTTGTTACCCCTTGCTTTTGGCCTTGCTCTGATAGGCTGTATAGACGAATTCTACGTAGCTCCAGTATTTATGGCCTTAATTGGTGCTTCGGCTGGGGGCGCAACTGTTCTATTCGGAGCTTTATGGGCTGAGATGTATGGCACTGATAACCTTGGATCCATACGATCTCTGAGCGTTACTCTGCAGGTGTTTTCAACTGCTGTTGCGCCAGCTTTAATAGGAGCGTTGATTGATATTGGTATTAGATTGGAAACACAACTAATAGTCCTCTCTCTATACGTATTTATTTGTGCCGCTGGCTTCGGCTGGATGAGGCGGAGCCTCTCAATAAGACAGTCGCCATCAAGCCACGTATAAAGACATCCGCAGCACGTAACAGGATGAAAACTAGGAATAGAATTTTACTTTAATTGTACGGTTTTTTAATTAATGAATGAACATATTTACAGTGAGTCGGGCTGGATGCAGAGCCTGATGCGGGGGGAGCAGCCAAGTGATAAATCTCTACGCGAGCACCTTTTATTAGTCCATCGCAGTCATCCCGGCTTTACAGAATCCTGTGCCCTTAAGTGCCGGGACAGGCTGGGCCGTAATAGTTACGAATTACTGGCAAGTGTTATCGATCCAAAACGACACTCGCATATTCTTGATCTCGCTTGCGGCAGTGGTGTTTTACTTGAAGTATGTCGACAGCGGTGTGGGCCAAACTCAGAATTAACTGGTGTCGATATGAGTCCTGAGGAGCTGGTATTAGCTCGACAACGTAACCCCCATTTGGAAAATAATTTGCATGTGGGCACGGCACAGAACCTCCATTTCATAGGCGATGATTTCTTTGACGTAATTCTGTGTCATTGGGCTTTGACACTGATGGACCAAGTTCCGCTGGTGTTACGGGAAGTTAAGAGGGTGCTGAAAAAGAATGGTGTTTTTGCAGCTATTGTTGATGGAGACCCCGAAACTGCACCAGGGTATGCTGACTTACACAAGATCATTTATTCTTTTGTTAAGCAGCAGTGCCCCAATTACGGTGGGACCGATTTGGGTGACCCTCGTGTACGTGAGGGGGTATCTCTCGAACGGCTTGCCAAACAAACTTTTACTGATGCGGAAGTAAAAATCGAGCCTATGGTTTTTCACCTAGACGCTACACCTGATGTCTTAGCAAGGGAGGTAGCGGGGTTCTTCTATGCATCATTTGTAGTAGCTCCCCAAGAACAGGATCATATGTTAGAGCAGCTAGAGAGATTCTTTGCTAAGCAAGAGAAGGGTAATCGATGCAGGTTTTCTCTGCCAGTTAATAAGCTTGTAGTTTGCCTGTCACCAGATATTGATAGAGGCTAGTTTTTGGGGGCAAGAAATTTTCACTAACCCTTGTCCTTTGCTAAGCGAGCCTTTAACCTTTGTCGTGGTTGTTTGATTGTCGATAGTGCAGCCTAGACTCAGCTCTTAGGGCGAATGTATAATTATGATCATATCATAAGAGCAGTATTTTAGTTTCCCTGTTGCCTGAAAGGGCGTGTCATGGCTGCGAACCAGATTTCCGGACGATCGGCATTTCTTACCCTGCTAAAAGCTCAAGGTGTTTCCCATCTTTTTGGTAACCCTGGTACTACAGAGCTGCCAATTATGCATGCTCTTAAGGACCACCCAGATCTAACCTACGTTATGGGCATGCATGAAGCGATTGTTGTTGCGATGGCTGATGGGTATTCGCGCGCTACAGGTGAGTTGGTTGCGTGCAACGTGCACGTGGCGCCAGGTCTCGGCAATGCCATGGGTTCACTTTACAATTGTAAGTTTACTGGAACGCCATTGATAATAACAGCGGGACAACAAGAACTAGGACACGGCTTGACAGAGCCGTTGCTTTACGACCCGTTGGTGCCGATGGCAGAGCCTTTGGTTAAATGGGCTACTGAGATTACTCGCCTCGAAGACATGCCACGTATCATACACCGTGCCGCTAAGATTGCTTTAACACCACCTACTGGCCCCGTTTTCCTATCTTTGCCCGGTGATATCCTTAACCACGAAACTGGAATTGAAATTGGTTCGATAACTCGCGTAGATACTCGGAATAGGCCGTCAAGAGAGGCATTGGCCAGTGTTGCTGAGCGCATACTCCGTGCTGAACATCCGGTAGTCATTTGTGGCAACGAAATCGTGACGAGTAACGCATTAATCGAGGCTGCGGACTTTGCAATAACACTGGGAGTTCCAGTTTATCAGCAAACAGTACCCTATGGTTCCCATTTTCTTTCTGAAAAACCATGCTTTATGGGAGCGCTTTCACGCAACCAGAAGGAAGTCCGGTCTATTCTAGAGGCTTTTGATCTGATGATTGTATTGGGAGCTGATGTTCTGCGTATGTCGGTTTGGGATGATGTTGATCCTATGCCTTCCGATCTTCCCATTATACAGATTGGCTTGAACGATTGGGAGATGGGTAAGAATTATCCAACTGAAATTGCGATTGGCAGTGATATCTGCGAGACACTCCGAGCGTTGACCCCTGTTTTAAAAGAAACGGGCGGCACCGCTTTAGACGTTTTGGCGGAAGATCGTTTAAAAGCTCTTTTAAACAAAAATTGGTCTACAAAACGGACGAAGCTCATACAACGAATATCTAATGAAGGTAGCGGTATTCCAATCAATCCCGATTGGCTTATGCTGCAAATAACAGAAGCATTACCCAGCGATACTATTATAGTAAATGAAGGGTTAACTGCGGCACGATTTTTCAATGACCTCTGGCCATATCGTGAGCGGCATGATTATCACGGACTTGCGTCGGGAGGCATTGGTTGGGGTATGGGTGCTGCCGTTGGGGTTCAATTGGCCCATCCAAGAAGACCCGTTTGTGCTATCATAGGTGACGGTAGCTCAATGTATAGCATTCAGGCGCTTTGGAGCGCGGCCAATCATAAACTCCCTCTGACATATATTATTTTAAACAACGGGGGCTACAGAATTATAAAGCAGCGATTGGTAGCATTTCATCAAAATGATAACTTTATTGGTATGGACTTCAAGAATCCTGAGGTTGATTTTACAGCGCTGGCAATGTCTATGGGAGTAGAAGCTCGGCGCATAGAAGACCCCTTAGATTTAAGAGGTGCTCTTGAAAGTGCTTTCGCCAATAAAAAAGGCCCAAATTTAATTGAAGTTATGTGTGACAATAGTTTGTAATAAAATTTTAAAAACCAACGGTCTCGGACGGGAGGCCGAGAAAATAAATCGAAAATCATCTCGTAAAACCTTAAAGCCGTCTAGCTCAAAGAGCCAAGTGGCTTTTGTGATTTTGGTCTTTCTTTTGTGAAATAAAATAAGCAAGGACGCAAAACTTGGGTGCATGTGTTCCGTGATATATCAAATAAAAAAGGCGGCATGCGCAACTTTAACGTTGAGGTTTTGTTCACCAAACAATTGATATTAGTGTGCAGGTGTCATATTTAAGTAACAACCTACCCACGCGTACTAACTCGGGCCGGCCGGGTTGATGTTAGGAGGAAAGGAAATCGTATGCTCACTTTACTATCTCCAGCAAAAAAACTTGATATGGGACCTGTTACGATAGGTGTTCCTATTACTCAACCGCGGTTACCTGATGATACGATTGAACTAGCAAGTATTGCCAAAAAGCAGACAGCCGCTGATTTAAAAAACCTTATGCACATAAGCGACAAATTAGCCGCCATTAATCATGAGCGGTTCCAAGCGTTTAATCTGGATAATAGGAGTAATAGTGCAAAGCCAGCTGGCTTCGCATTTGATGGAGATGTTTATTGGGGTTTGCAGATAGATAGTTTTTCAAAAGATACTCTGGCTTACGCGCAAGGTCACTTGCGCATTCTCTCCGGCCTTTACGGACTTTTGCGACCGTTGGATGCGATACAGCCCTATCGCCTCGAGATGGGCGCTAAGTTGAAAAATCAGAGGGGGAAGTCCCTCTATGAGTTTTGGGGGACGCGCATCGCAGATAAATTGAGTGCTGACTTTGCCGACCACGATGACGCAACTGTGGTCAATCTTGCCTCAAACGAATATTTTAAGGTGGTTGATCGAAAAGTGTTAAAACAACCCGTGATTTCCGCTAAATTCCTCAACATCAAAAATGGCACGCCTCGGTCTCTTATGTACTATGCTAAACATGCGCGCGGTGTGATGGCGCGTTGGATTATGGAAAATCGTGTTGACCGGGCCGAAGGTTTGAAAGATTTTAATTCAGATGGATACATATTAGACGCCCCGGCATCCACTGATTTTGAGCTGGTTTTTTCAAGACCTCAGCCGCCCAAAAAAAATCAATAACATGGCGAATGCTATAACCTTGATGAATGGGATCGTTGTTGTTGGGTTAGTTGTGGGGCCCATAAAAAACAACAAATATGGGCTAGTTCTTCAGCAAATGGTCGAATGCTGATAATGAAGCTTTTGAGCCCTCGCTCATTGCTACCACGATTTGCTTGTAGGGGACGGTCGTCACATCTCCACAAGCATAAATACCTTTAACATTGGTTTCACAGCGGTCGTTAATGACGATTTCGCCCCACTTAGTAGTCTTTACCAGGTCCGTAGCAAATTCGCTATTTG
Source organism: uncultured Rhodospirillaceae bacterium (assembly GCA_913043025.1). Taxonomy (GTDB): domain Bacteria; phylum Pseudomonadota; class Alphaproteobacteria; order UBA8366; family UBA8366; genus UBA8366. Next base: position 15,162 of record CAJWLM010000029.1, on the reverse strand, counting down.
GGACTAATCCTATCTGAACAAAAATACCTGATAAGTTTAATTTTGTAATTTTCTTCGTGCTACGATCAATATACTCAATGCCCGTAACCTTACCATCAGCAGCTAAAACCTGCTTTGTTTCTGCATTTTTAATGATTTTGATTTTTTCTTTATTGTTAGCCTGGTCAACTAATATCTGATCAGCCTTTAATTCGGGTAAAAACTCTAAGACGGTAACTGAATTAACAATATTCTCGAGATCGAGTGCGGCCTCCATCCCAGAGTTACCTCCTCCAACCACTGCTACATCTTTGCCCTTGTAAAAGGGGCCATCGCAGTGTGGGCAGTATGCAACGCCGTTCCCAATATTCTCTTTTTCTCCTGGGCAACCTAGTTCACGCCATTTAGCGCCGCTAGCAATGACGATTGTTTTCGTTTGAATTATCTCACCAGATGAAATGTGGATTAATTTTATCTCTCCGTCCTCAATCTTCGTTACTCTAAGATGCTCTTTTAAAGTGATCTCATAATCTTGCATGTGGGAAAGCAAGTCAGATGTAAGATCTGGGCCCGTTGTTTTTGAGACTGAGATAAAGTTTTCTATCCCCAGTGTATCCTTAAGCTGTCCACCAAGCCGGTCTGTGATAATTGTTACCTTTAACCCTTTACGTGCCGCATATATAGCCGCTGACACTCCAGCTGGCCCCCCGCCAATTATAGTGACATCCTGTAATGGCAATTCTGAGTTTAGGTGTGTTGTTTTATCAATCGGAGCTCGTTCCAACAAACGATCTACCAACGTAGAGGGGTCAATTTTTCCATTCGCAAAAATGTCATCATTGAGAAAAACTGTTGGTACCCCCTGAATATTCCGGTCTTCTACTAACTTGGGGAATAGGCCCCCATCAATCATTTCAGAGCTGATCAGAGGGTTTAAGCTACTGAATTGGTTGAGAGCTTGCACAACATCCGGGCAGTTGTGACAGCTTAGACTTACAAATACCTCAAACTTAAGGGGGGTATCGATACCCTTGATGAGGGTTTTGAGGCTTTTATCTAACTTACTAGGTGTGCCAGTGGTGTTGAGCACCGCCAATATCAAAGAGTTGAATTCGTGCCCGCTTGGAATACCGGAGAATTGAATCCCGGTTTCCTGTCCATCGACTTCAAGCAAAAAACTAATTGGGCTGCGTAGAGTATATGAAGCATCGCGTTCTTCTACAGACAGTTTTTCACTCGTGTTGGCAACCTCAGACAGGAACGTTAATAATTCTTCACGCCTATCATGCACACCCTTTTGTAACACGAAAACCAAGTCAGTTTTCATAGCTGCGGTGTAGGTCGTAAGTGCTTTCTTTATTTCCGGTGTTAACATATGTGATGTCCGCTGCTCTTAAGAACGCGATAGAAAGCCCACACGTCCTGGCAAATAAGCCGCCACGTGTGGGCCGTCAATTCGTTTTCTAATAACGTGTATGCCGGCGATTAAATTTTACCAACAAGATCTAAGCTTGGTGTTAGTGTTTTCTCGCCCTCTTCCCAAGCTGCTGGGCAGACTTCGCCATCATGATCCGCAACGTATTGTGCCGCTTTAACTTTACGAACCATATCTTTGGCTGAACGCCCAATGCCCAGGTCGTGAATTTCACATACTTTGATTATTCCTTCAGGGTTTGCCAGGAACGTGCCTCTCAATGCAACACCCTCCTCCTCGATCATTACTCCAAACCCACGTGTTATGGCTCCTGTTGGATCACCAATCATTGGATAATTAAGTGTACCGATGGCATCGGAAGTATCATGCCAAGCCTTATGGACAAAATGTGTATCCGTCGAAACGGCATACACCTCCACGCCTAGCCCTGTCAGTTCGTCATACTGTTTTGCCATATCCTCTAGCTCAGTTGGACAGACAAATGTAAAATCTGCCGGGTAAAAAAGGAAGATCGACCATTTCCCTTTGACGTCGTTGGAAGACACTTCTTTAAATTCGCCTGAATGAAACATTTGTGCTGTAAATTCTGGAATCGGTTTGTTGATCATATTCATTGTTGCTACCTCATTGAGCCTGAAAGATTTGTTACACTTCTAACTTAAGCAATATTTAGAACTTCCGACATAATGATCAAGAACAGCATGATTTGAAAGTAACTTATTTTCATTATATTAATTGGAAAAATCAATCGACATTTTATCACTGCAAGTAGGCTTTCCTCATGCGTCATTTGCCAACATTAAAACAACTACAGTACCTTTCTGCGTTAAATATTCACCGCCATTTTAGTCTTGCTGCCGAAGCATGCAATGTAACTCAATCCACTTTGAGCTTGGGCATACGTGATCTTGAGCAAGTCCTGGGTATATCGGTTGCGGAGCGTAGTAATAGAAAAGTGATTATGACGCCTTTTGGAGAAAGCTTATCGATAGCTGCAAAAGACGTATTGAATCGTGCTGAAAGTTTAGTCGATATGGCAAAGGGGGCGATTACTCCGTTGACAGGGACCTTGCGGTTGGGCGTTATCCCAACCATAGGGCCATATCTGCTGCCAAACATTCTGTCTGATCTGCAACAAAGCTACCCAGAGCTTGAGTTATACCTCAGGGAAAATTTTACGGATCATCTATTAAGTGAGCTCAATAATGGCGAGTTGGATGTACTATTATTAGCTTTACCATTTGAAATTGAGGGTGCGGAACAATTAATCCTTTTTGAGGACCGCTTTGTATTAGCTTGCCCGAGAGGTCACCGTTTATCATTTCGTGATTCGGTTAAAATAAGCAGTCTGGCTGATGAGAAACTCCTTTTGCTTGAGGAGGGACATTGTCTAAGGCGTCATGCCTTGGAGGCTTGTAACTTGGTAGATAAATCAAAAAGTAGAAACCTCGAAGCAACTTCAATGTTTACATTGGTGCAGATGGTTTCATTAGGGCTTGGTTTGACCCTTTTGCCTCAATTAGCAATCGATGCTGGCATTGCAAAGGGGTTGAACATGAAGCTGGTTCCGTTATCCAAGTCCGCTGGTATTCGTAAAATTGGACTTGTTTGGCGAAAAACTTCAACTAGGGGCGAAGAGTTTCGATTGCTTGGCAAAGAAATGTTAGAAATAGCTGGAAAATCCAGATAAATTAATGGCATCTAACTACTCTTTGGCCCTATCGGCCAGATTTCCTTGTATTAGTCACCTATAACGATTACTCCATAAATTAAAAAAGCTAAAACTCCCACATACGGGTTGAAAATTGATTAAATGCCGTTACCTCGTGGGGCACTATTTCGTGTTCTGTGTCATAAATATTCGAGTTTAACCAGCCAATCTCTTTTTGCTCATTCGAACATATAATCCACCACACCCGCCCATTTGGGAGCCCAGCTGGACGCCAACGATATCCTCGATCGCGTAGTAAATCCTTTTTGTGGAATGGAGCATCAAAAGCGCAAATAAGATATTCGACTTTTTGGGCCGCTGCTCGAACAACCTCTAAAACCGGCCTGCCTGATTCTGGTAGGGTTTGAGCAAGGATAGCTAAGCACGCCTCACAATCTGCTAATGCCGTGTGGCCGTCATAAAACCAACCGAATTGCGCCCCTATGTAATCGAGTTTGCCGGCAGCGTATCCCTCGCGAAGCCAGTCAACGGCGCGGAAAGTACAAGCCCACGGTTTTTTTGAAAAGCAAGGCCAATGTTTTTCAACCATTATTCGATCAAATTGTGCATTGTGTGCAAAAATGATGTCCGTGTCTTTAATAATATTATTTACGGCAGATTCATCTATTTTTTTTCCACGAACCATTTGGTCGGTTATACCGGTAACCAATGTTGCTTCTTCAGATATTGAGGTGCAAGGCTCCCTGAGCCCTTCGAATGATATCTCTTTGCAGACATTAGTGATGCGATTATTTTTTGGGTCATACTCAAAAGGTAGCATTGCCAGCTGAATTACATCATCGTTTTGCAGCGAAAGCCCAGTGGCTTCGACGTCAAGTACGACCCCACGCTTAACCTCAGACCTAGACGGTCGATTGAACATGTCGGGTATTTTAAGTCGGCGTAAAACTTTCCAATCATCTTCGAGTATCCCATTGTTGGTTTTTATAATATCTGACACTTCAAAGTCGAAGTTTGGGAATTCGTTGCTCATGAGGTGAGCTCCTCAGATTAAGAAATGATTATGCTATAAGCGTGGCAACATTTTGTGCGAAAGGAATGCGTGTTTTTGAAAATCTTTCCGAAACGCATGAAAGATGACTTTCATGAATAATATTTGAAATTATTTTTGAATGATATCACGTATCGAAGATATATAGGGCATCGTCTTTTTTCATTTTCTGCAGGTTTCATGGTGTCTTTAACGATCTCTGCTTTAGGTAGCAATGTTCGATGGAGGTTGAGGGTTGTTTGAGGGATTAGTGTCGTGCTTTTTCAGACTTACAATCAGACCATCATTAACTAGAGGTGCTAAGTCAATCTCAAGTGCATCTGCCTTGTATTTTTCATAGACCTCATCTCCTTCTACGTAAAAAGAAAAAGATTGCATGAATTTCTTTACTTTTAGTGGGTCAGCAAGAGTGGCTTTTGTCCATCTATAGAGCGGCTGATCAGTTTCGCCTGACTTTTCCGCCAACGCGCAATACTCGGAGAAAGCATCGTACTGACATTTCAGACAAGCTTGGTGCTTTGAGAGTATTTTGTCCAAAGGCCTTAGAGAAGAATCAATTGGATTTTTACGCGCGACTATTGCTTTTTCTTCATCAAGAAAGACCCGTATTTGGTATTCCCATTGTTTTGTCATCATTGATCTCTTTTTATGTGGATTATAGTGGTTCTAGTAATGCGGGAAGCATGTTGTACGTGCAGATACGATACATATAAATTCGGCGTCTCAGCGGGCTGCCAATGCTTATAACGTAGCCTAACAAGATTTTACTATTATAAGAGGCAGACACCACATTTACCTTCTACAGAAATATAAATTAAGCAGGATTTCAAGTTCTATCAGAAAACACTAATTAGATGGGGCTGTATGTTCGTGAAGATACAGCTTCGCGTGTTGCGCGCAACTGGCGATGGATACAGATGGGTAAATTCCAAAATAAGGTGTGAGGGTCAATTTCACTTATCTGCCTATGTAATCCAAAAGCTAATATATACCGTTTATATATTGGCATATATGTACTGATTGTGCGGCTTTTATTTCATCTACAGCAATCACTCTAGCTAAAATAATTTAATAACATCGAGGGCTCGGTTCATGGCAGACCAAATCGTATGGTTCAAAAGAGATCTTCGAACTAAGGATCATGCGCCGTTATTAATGGCTTCTCAGGCTGGTCCTATCATACCCTTGTATGTTGTGGAGCCGGAGCTTTGGAAACAAGCAGATAAATCTGCGCGCCAGTGGTTTGTAATTTCTAACGCCCTACAAGAGTTACGGGATGAGCTTGCCGATTTGGGTATTCCACTTGTTATACGTATTGGTAAAGTTACTGATGTTTTATCTGAGATTAAGGCGCACACAGGTATAGGAGGTCTATGGTCTCACGAAGAGACCGGAAATGGCTGGACCTATGATCGAGACCTTGCCGTTGCTGCATGGGCTCGCTCTGAGGGTATCCCTTGGCATGAGTATCCCCAGTTCGGTGTCGTAAGAGGCCTTAAAGATAGAGCAGGGTGGAGCAAGAGTTGGGATAAATTTATGCAACATCCTGTATTGGCCCAACCCATCAGTATAAAAAACGGGACAAAAAAAATGCAGTCCGTTGGTATCCCAAAGCCCGACGAGCTTGGATTAAGAGCGGATGGGGTCTTTGCTTCTCAACTTGGGAAACGGTCATGCGGTTTAGCGCTTGTGCAGAGCTTTCTCAATCACCGCGGAGCACGATATCATAAGGAAATGTCTAGTCCTTTGACAGCAGGATCGAGCTGTTCGAGGCTTTCAGTATATCTATCTAACGGCACCGTTTCTCTGAGGGAAGTCAGCCAAGCTGCTTTCGATCGACAGAAATATATTGCATCGTTGCCAGGTGAAGAACGTGGTGACTGGGGGCGTGCAATAAGTGCTTTCATTGGGAGGCTACATTGGCATTGTCACTTTATGCAAAAGTTAGAAAATTCACCTGCCCATGAATTTCATAATGTTCACAGAGGATTTGATAAATTACGTGATAGAGATTTTGATGAGGGTCTCTTCGGTTCTTGGGTTGCGGGTGAAACTGGCTTTCCTTTTATAGATGCTTGTATGCGTTCTTTGAAGGTAAACGGATGGATTAATTTCCGAATGCGAGCGATGCTCACTTCCTTTGCATCGTATCATCTTTGGCTGCATTGGCGTGAACCCGGCCTTCATTTGGCGAGATACTTTAATGACTATGAGCCTGGCATACATTGGAACCAAATACAGATGCAAAGCGGAACGACGGGCATAAATACGGTGAGAATATACAACCCTATTAAACAATCACACGATCATGATCCCCACGGTGAATTTATTCGACATTGGGTGCCCGAGTTATCGAGCGTGCCAGAAGCCTATATTCACGAACCTTGGCGAATGGGCCCGCTTGAACAAGAGGAAAAAAACTTAAAATTAGGTAAAGACTATCCTTTTCCAATCGTTGATTATCTTGGTGCGGCTAAGAGGGCAAGAGAACTGATACATGCGATTAAAAAAGAGCCAGCTTTCCAAGAGGAAGCTGACGCAATCTTGAAACGCCATGGGAGCCGTAAGTTGCGCAAAGCCAGACGTTCAAAAGGGGCGATTCAGGTTAAGGCATCCTGCAATGATCAAGCGACCTTTGATTTTTAGATTTAATCTCGCCGCGCGTTTATTTTTCTAGGCTTTCCTCAATAGCATTCCGCACTTTTGTAGACGTTGGTTGTGTCGGTGAAGAAAACCAATCTATCAGTACACCTTGGCGATTGATCAGATATTTATGGAAGTTCCACCGCGGCTTTGCTAGGCTGCCGAGTTGCGTTTCCGCCCATGCATAAAATGGATGGCGTTTTTGACCCCTGACGGGCGTCTTATCAGTCATTGGGAATGTTCGGCCATAATTAATATCACAGAAGGACTTAATTTCTGCATTTGTATGGAATTCTTGGCCTCCAAAACTACCCGATGGTACGGCGATGACCACCAATCCCTTTTGTTTATAGGACTCCCAAAGGGCTTGTAATGATTTGTACTGAGATGTGAAACCACAGTGTGACGCCGTGTTAACCAATAAAATAACCCTTCCCTCATAAGCTCTAAGGGGCAAATCACGACCATCTATCGATTTAAAAGAAAATTGATAGGCGTTATCACTTGCTTCAATTGCTTTTGCAGGCATCAAATTGAAAAAGGCGATAAGAAATGTTATAAGACGCATTGGTATTATTCGCTGCTCGATAATGTTGTTTGTCTCTTTGAAACATCTGTATCTCTGCCACTAATATTTCAACTGCTGTCATTGCTTTGGCCGCCTCCATCCCGCTGCAACAGCTTCGCTTTCTGAACAGAACCATTTTTCTCCTTTACGAATGTTGATTTTTATCTGTGAATAATTACTACTACCGGGCATGTGATATATTCGCCCTGATCGCCCTATATTACCCTTAATACGGCAACTATGCCGCTGTGTTCTCGCGTCATTTGCTGCACGCATCCCCCTTCCGCCAATCCCATGGTTTGACGAAGCGGCTGGCCCAGATGCCACGCTGCGCCTGACGTGCTTCCATTTCGGTATCTATATATGCACTCGAGAATTTTCTATAAGCAAGAGCCCAGCCTTGTTTTACCATGATTCTATTAATGCTATTTCCGTCCCTAATCTGCAATCTGCATACTGCAATTATTCTTCTATACCTATCGGTCCCAAGAGCTACACAATGAATTTTTTTGTCATGGATCATATTTTCCAAGAACCTCGACGCCATTTTCCCACATTCCAATGCAACACCTTCGTTGTTGCTAAATTGCTCAATTTCTGGCGCATCGATCCCATAGAGGCGGATTCTTTTGTTAGCGACCTCTATTGAATCGCCATCTATAACCTGTCCACTTCCAATGATAGGTGCCGCAAAACAGGAACAGTAGGGCTTAAAGCTAGACAAAACCAAGCGCTTAAAATTAATAATCGTGATTTTTGGATCATTCAGCTCATCACCGTCTCTAAAACATATTGATTGTTATATTTTACAGATTTCAGACCAACCCAGTGATTTTTTATGCCTGCATATGGTAATTAGCGGGTAGTTTTGTAGGATGTCTTAAAAACTTGTCCGCCTGCCTACAAGGGAGTGAACATTATGGGAAGTCGACCGGGTGTAAGCAAAATGATTTTTGCGAAGATATTTACTAAAGGCATTTCTCTGTATTTTTTATGCATTTTGCCTATCGACACCGCCCTAGGCTCTGAAAAAATTCAAGTTGAAAACCCATGGGTAAGGCACGCACCACCAAATGCTTCGATGCACGCGGGCTACGCTGTTTTACGTAATAATACAAATCAAGAAGTTAACCTTATCTCGGTAAGCAGTCCTGATTACAAGACGGTTGAAATACACCGATCAAGAATAATAAATGGGCTTGCGACTATGGCTCGGGAAGATCAAATTGAAATACCGCCACGTGGTCAGATAAGGTTAAAGCCTAAAGGATTGCACTTCATGTTGATGTATCCGCATCGCAGAATTAATCTGGGCAATAAGGTAAGAATTATCGTTGGGTTTTCGGACAGTACGAGTCAACAATTTGAGGCTGATGTGAAAAATTTTGATGAGAGTATCGAGGTGCCTCATCATAAGCATCATTAACGTGTTGACTAGATTTGATGGAAAATTAATTATTGCGTTATCCATACTCATTTGTAGTAAAAATTAGTTTAGTTGTCATTGGCTAGTATGTAAATGTGTGGTATAGGGCAAGCAAAATACAGTATCAACAGAAACTATTGTTGTAAAAATGGACCGTGAAACATTAATTTATTTGCTGAGTTCTGGTAAGTACCTTTGCTTCAACCCAACAGAAATCGAAGTTAAGGGTGAAGAAGAGGAAGAAGAAATGGTTGGGGGGGCGGCTGCGGCATCAGACGATGAAGCCGAGGTTGAGGACCTATTTGACTCTCCAATTCTTAGGGACTCGGTTTTTTTTAAAGAGGTGTCGACGGATCACCGTACTGGCTTAATGTATACATCTACGCGATTTCTAATGGCTTTTAATGACGAGAATATTCATGAAGGTGGCGCCTCTTTTGAGATCTCTGGCAAATTGGATCAATATCTAACAGATTACTATGGTGGCGAACGGGTGCAACTTTCAAGCCACGATAATTGCGTGCTTGATGTGTTTAATAAAACTCCAACTTTTGACCCTTTTATGCTTATGTCTCAGCGGGGGTATATTCAAAAAATGCGGTCGGTTGGCGATAAGCATTTCGCTGTGGCGGCATCTACTGCTACTGAGGTGCGTGCAATAATTTCAGTAAAAGCGCGTCAGTTAGTTCAGCTTGCAGCTAATTCTGGAATTAAAAGCGATAAGATCAACGCAACGGCGCTTGAGCTGGAGGATGCGATCTGGCTTACAGAAACTAACGAGGGAACTAGCAGAGTATTCCAAGAGATGGGAATCCCATTGGATCAGGAAGATACTATTCTCCTCGCTTGGAAGGGCATATCGTATTATGAGTACATGCTTAATGAATTTAGAACAGATTACCTTAATATGTTAAGTTGGCTGGGAAGTGAAAATTCGTATCCGAGTGACATAGGCTTAATGGGCGCAAACCACGCCGGCGAAATCCTCCACGTGCGCAAACGGGCAAAATCAGTGCTGCGGACCGCATATCAGAAAGCTAGTGCTATTATGAGGGATTACGATGAATCATATGTAAACCTCATTAGACACCACGACCCGAAACCATTTCACACTTTTTTAAATAATGCTCCCGTTCATTTTGAGCAACTGGGCACATGCGTTGGCAGTTTTGGGCATGTTAATAATGCTTGGAAATCGCTTACGAACCACGGAAATTATCCGAGGCCGAAAGCTGATAATATGGAAAAATTTTACAATTTTATTTGTGATTTAATCTCTGTGCCGGAAACTGATGCAGAAACTATTTCAAAGTCAGCCTCAGCCAATTGAAGTCACAAAGCAATCTGTCATTTTGGATTTAACTGTCCTGCGTGGTAACATGCGACTTAACGATTGAGAATGGTTATGATGGCCTCTGTAGGAACCGCCACTACCAAAATTAGGTACATTCTTCAATTTGATAGCTCACACTCAGAAAAATTTGATGTTACAATTGACAAACATACTGGGCGTTCGTCTACGCCACCGCCAAGTGTGATACCAGAATGGGCTAAGCTCGATTTTGAACAATGCCCAAATTGTCCTCTTGACATGAAAGATTCAGAAAACTGTCCAACTGCTGTAGCCTTAGCAGATATCGCTAGACGTGTTGGCAAGGTGGTCTCGCACTCTGAAGTCGAATTGGTGGTAATCTCTGAGGAGCGATGGGTTGGCAAAAAAACAACTTCCCAAGAGGCCATTAGCTCATTAATGGGTCTGAAAATAGCGACCAGTGCCTGCCCGCACACGGATTATTTAAAGCCCATGGCACGCTTTCATTTACCCCTAGCGACAGCGGAAGAAACGTTGACCAGAATAACCGGGGGTTTTCTTTTACACCAATATTTCAAGGCTAAACGCGGCGACACCAACAGTTTGAACTTGTCAAATCTTGCAATTCTATATTCGGAAATGTCGATTGTGAATTCGTCTATAGCGAGAAGGTTACGCGCGTCTGGTGAGTTTTCAGAACTCAACGCATTGACAATTCTAGATACGTTTGCACAGGTTATCCCACTTCAGATCGAAGATCGGCTCGATGAGATTCAAACCCTTTTTGAATTTGGTAGACATAACTGATGGCTGAGAAGAAACAAAGCGCAAGTGGAAAAAACCAAACTCAAGTTAAGAAACATATCAAAATCGAAGGTGAAATTTCTCAGAGAGAAAATAGAAAAAAACAAAAATATATGATGGAAAACTTGGGTAAACTTGCCGGAGCGCTTGCCCACGAGATGAACACACCAGTCCAATATGTAGGCGATAATCTCCGTTATTGCCGCAACGCAACTAAAGATCTACTTATGATCTTTGACGTGATCGATCAAATAGTTGATCGTATGGAGGGTGAGAACTTATTGGATGATATGATCTCCAATTATCGAACCAAATACGAAAAAAAGGACATTGATTTCATTCGAAAGGAATTGCCTTTTGCACTGGACCAAGCAATCGATGGTGCTGAACAGGTTTTGACTTTAGCTCGGGCAATGCGCGATTTTTCGTGCCCGACCCACAGAGAAATGATACCCGTGGATTTAAATCGTATAGTTGAACGCGCTAGTACAATTGGTGTTGGAGAATGGAGGGATGTTGCTAATATCGAGTTTGACCTTGCCGAAAACCTTCCAAAAATAATAGGGGATGAGCGCGCGTTGATCCAGGCAGTGCTAAATTTAGTGGTGAATGCGGCTCATGCCATTGGCGAGAAAAAACCAGAGGCGGGTAGGATAAAACTGCGCACGGAGCGCATTGGAGACAATATTCAATTAACAATTGAAGACAATGGTATTGGCATTCCCAAAAATCTCAAGGGTCGAATTTTTGAACGATATTTCACAACAAAAGAATATGGTGATGGCACGGGACAGGGTCTTGCTTTCGTGCATGAGGAGGTGGTTAAACGTCATGGTGGTAACATTGAGATTGATAGCAAAGAAGGTGAAGGCTCAAAGGTAGTCATAGAATTTCTCAATAATCCTACAAAAAAGAATTAATGAAATAACCGATGTCATGTGCCAGTGAAGGTATCTTGAATTCCATCTGCATTTTTTGCAGAGCTTGATAGGGCGTTGAAAGTTGAAGAATCTGATGTGCGTTCGGCTTCATTTTGATTTGAGATTTGCAAAAAGGTTTCTAGCGCAGGCGTTAAATAAGGATGAAACAAATGGGTGATGAATTTATTCGCGAAGAATACTGGGCGGAAAAAGAAAACATTGAGCTTTATATATTTCGCCGACAGCTAGCATCTCCTTCGGCAGATGGCAGTCCCAAGCCAATAGCATTTTTTGTGCACGGATCATCCTACGCCGGTATCACTGGTCACGATCTTGAGGTGCCAGGCCGTGAGGACTACTCACTGATGAATACGTTTGCTCGGCTTGGCTACGATGTTTGGAGCATGGACCACGAGGGTTATGGATTTTCAGGATTGCGCGAGGGAGCAAATTCTGACATCGCATCCGGAGTTGAAGATTTGAAAGCAGCGACCGACATTATCATAAAGGAGACTGGGGTCTCATCTTTTCTTTTTTCGGGTCAATCGTCTGGAGCGCTGAGAGCAGCTGCATTCGCTGAAGCATATCCAGAGCGGGTTGCGCGGTTAGCTCTGGGAGCCATGGTGTGGACAGGTGAAGGGTCGCCAACTTTGGCAGAGCGTTCTAAGAAGCTCGATCAATGGAGATCTTCAAATAAACGCCCAGTCAATAGAGAATTTTTTGAGACCATCTTTAGTCGAGATATCGATGGATTAGCAGATAAAGATGTAGCCATGGCTATGGCAAAATCCGAAAGTCGTTTTGGTGGTTTTGTGCCCACGGGAACTTATCTGGATATGTGTGCGAACTTACCAGTATGTAACCCAGAAAGGATCTCCTGTCCTGTAATGATCATACGTGGGGAGCACGATGGGATAGCTTCACCAGAGGACCTTATATCTTTCTATGAAAAGCTACCAACGAGAGATAAAGTTCTTATCACTATGGCGGGACAGGCTCATTCAACATGGCTCGGATATAATCGTCATCGCGCAGTTCATGTGTTGCATGGATTCTTTACCATGCCGGAACGCCAAGATCCACTTAACGGCTAACAAAGGCTTATTGGTAAAGGATATGCTTTTATGATCTCCAGGAAAATCGGGAAAACAGATCTGAACGTTTCTACTCTAGGATTTGGGTGTGCGTCATTATCTGGAGGGTATCGCCCACGAGATGAAGAACGTGCAGCCAAGATTCTGTCTGTAGCATTGAATTCTGGGATCAGTTTTTTTGACTCCTCCGATGCTTATGGCAACGGGCACAATGAGGAATTTTTGGGCATTAACCTGGGTAAAGACAAACATCTAGTTACAATAGGAACAAAGTTCGGCAACATTCGAGGTCCTAATGGTGAACGGGGAGGAACGAATGGAAAGCCAGATTATGTACAGCGTGCATGTGAGGCGAGCCTGGGGCGTCTTGGTGTAGAGATAATCGACCTTTATACGCTACATCGTGTTGACCCGGAGACGCCCATCGAAGACACAGTAGGTGCTATGAGCCGCTTGGTTGAACAGGGCAAAGTTCGGTACATCGGGCTTTGTGAGGCAGGAGCTGGAACGATTAGGCGTGCAGCTAAGGTTGCGAAAATTACAATGTTACAAACTGAGTATTCACTTTGGACACGTGATATAGAACAAGATATTTTGCCAACCTGTCGTGAGTTGGGGATTGCATGTACCGCATACGCACCCCTAGGGCGCGGATTTCTATCTGGCAGCATGCGTAATTCCGAAGATATTGCTCAGGGCGATCGGCGCAACGATCATCCACGGTTTGAAGAAAAGAATTTAAAACAAAATGCAAAGTTACTTGGAGTGATCGATCAAATCTGCAATGTGCGTGATTTGACTCAAAGCCAAGTTGCACTGGCATGGTTATTATCGAAAGGAAACGATATTGTGCCAATCCCTAGCACCCTCAATCCTGTGCACCTGCGCGAAAATATTGAAGCTTGCACAACTGATCTAAGTGCCGAGGAAATTGCTACTCTCGAAGAAGCCTTTCCTTTGGGTGCTGCGACAGGCACGCGATACCCGGCTAAACAAATGCATCTAATGGGGCAGTGAATAAAGGCGAGATGTTGGAGCAAAATCCACCAAGCTAGTGCTTTTTTCCAAATTGATGGAGAGCGCGCTCCGTACGGACCAAATCATTTTCATCCCTTGGAATTCCAAAACGAAGGCGATCAGGCTGTCCTTCAAAAGCTCGTGTGAGCACTCCACTTTTCGCTAGGTGGCGATAGAGACTATGAGCCTCAGGGTGGCCGCCCAAAAGGAATAATGAAGTACCTCCTAAAGATTCAAAATTATGCATGCCTAGCATTTCTCTCATCTTTTCAGAACGTTTTTTGAGAGATGCCCGCATGTTCTGTTGCCAGCTCAAATCCGCCATCGCTCGTTTTCCAATTTCAAGGGCTGGACCACTTACTGGCCATGGCCCTAGCACATTGCGCAGCATTTCGGCGGTTTCTGCGTTTGTTAATGCAAAACCTAAACGTAATCCAGCAAGTCCAAAAAATTTGCCAAAAGAACGCAGAACAATGAGACCTTGTTTCCCTGCAATCTCGGAAACACTGTTGGTTGGGGATGCGTCAATAAATGACTCGTCAACAACTAATAATCCGCCGCCATGAGCTTGCCTCTCTGATAGAGAAGCCAAGTCTTCGGCTTTAAATTGTCTGCCGTCAGGATTATTTGGATTGGTGACTATAACTGTTGCAAAATCGCCCCAATTTGGAAGATCGTTTATTTCTATTACTTCGTGGCCTGCAGCTTGCCAAGCACTCGCATGTCCTGTGTACGTTGGCCCAACAATCCCCGTTGTGCTAGGGGAGCGCAGCCAGGGTAGCCATTGTATCAAGGCTTGCGTCCCGGGACCCGGCACGATGCAGTCGCGAAAACTACAACCAAAATATTTGGCTGCAGTGTCGATACAGGCGTGTGTCAATGTGGAGTCGGGAAGTTTCTGCCATAGCTCACTGGGTACCTCAGGTAACGGAAATGCATCGGGATTGATACCTGTGGAAAGATCCAACCACCCTTGGGTAGGAACACCGAACACTTTTTCAGCAAGTGCGATTGAACCTCCATGGCTTGGTAACGTACACGCCGGCACTTCGGCCATACATTGTAAAGGTGGCGAGGTAGATTTCTTTTCACCATTCGTTGACAAAGGCCTTCCCCTTTCGATACATTTTCTTCGTCAATGGTTCCCATGATCGAACGTGTCAAGGGAACACGGTGCGGTCTTCCATATCTCTATAAGAAGATCAAAGCCGTGGCTGCCCCCGCAACTGTAGGCGGAGAGC
>CAJWLM010000028.1 GCA_913043025.1 uncultured Rhodospirillaceae bacterium | reverse complement strand
CATCTGGGTCCTGGGCTTCCGGGCGCGCTTCTAATCGCACCTGATAAAAGAATAAGTGCTGGTGAAAAATATGCTTAGTCGATTTCTTTCGATTACTCTATTTATCTCGGTTGCGTTGTTAACCACAGCGTGTGAGCCGGGTGTGATGGAAGATGAAAGTTGGAAGGAAACAGAAGGCCCGGGATTATTTACGGGCAAACGCGGCGGTATTATTCTTTACCAAAGATAACGCACTAAACTAAAAAGCCGCCGGCCCAGCTTTCTTGGGCTGGCGGTTTTCTTTATCATCGAGACGCAAGCTTGCAACCATTATTAATAAATGTAAGGTCTCTTTTTAATCGATATAATTACGTAGTATAATTAAAAGTTTTTTCTTAAAATATCGTTGGTTTCTTTTTTTCTTATGGGTTAATTGCTCTTAGGGCTACCAAGACGACCCAATAAAAACATCTGATTCAATGTTTTTTTCTTAAAATGATATTGCACCTTAAGTATCCGCCTTAATCTTCCCGTATTTTAATGCTATGTCGTTCCAATGACTAAAAATAAACCCACATCGACACCAATTTATAATCTGTTAACAGAAATAAATTGCGACAAGTCTCTTGAAGCCGCTCCAGCTTGGAAATTTGATCCAAATAAGTGCGAAAACATTGATATCAAAATCGCTCGAGACGGCACGTGGTTTCACGAAGGGGAACCCATAAGACGTAAAAAAATGTGCCAGCTCTTCTCTAAGGTACTCAGGCGCAGCGATGATGGTAGGTTTTTTCTGATTACCCCTGTAGAACAATTTCAAATTTTTGTCGAAGATGCGCCTTTTACTGCTGTTGAACTAAAAGTACAGACCGTCGAAGGTCATCAAACACTGGTTTTTCGCACGAATCTCGGCCAGACCATAGTAGCTAGTTCAAATCACCCAATTCGCGTTGTTCAAGATCCTATTACTGGGGAACCTAAACCCTACATCGTCGTAAGAGACAAACTAGAGGCGCTCATTTTACGACCACAATTCTACCAACTTGTTGAAATGGCAGAGGAAAGAAAAATGGGTGGCAAAACAGTGCTTGGTGTGTGGAGTGCAACAAAGTATTTTGAATTAGGTGAGGTGTAATTCTTGTTTACGAGGTCCTATATCACAGAAAAGGTGTCTTCATACGAGGCAGGTCGCTGGGGCTCTGGAGTGTTACGACGAGAGCACACACAACGTGGAGATCACGACCTCAATCCACATATGGAATTACCGAAGACTTCTAAGCCCGCTGCAGTTCTTATCCCTTTGATACGACATAAAGGGGGGATGACTGTTCTATTAACGCAACGGGCTAACCACTTAAAAGATCATGCAGGCCAAATAAGTTTCCCAGGTGGGCGATTTGAAACTAGCGATGTTGGCTATGAAGCTACAGCTCTGCGAGAGACAGAAGAGGAAATAAGTCTAGGTCGAGATCGAGTCGAAGTAATTGGAAGGCTTGACACCTACATGACACGAACAGGGTTTGAGGTGACACCCGTAGTTGCCTTCGTTAAACCACCAATCCGTGTCAAACCTGATCCACGCGAAGTTGCTGCCATTTTCGAAGTACCCCTTTCGTTTCTCATGGATAGGATTAACCACAAGAGAGCCAGTAGAAATGTTTGCGGAACAAAACGATATTTCTATGCAATGGAGTATCGGGGATATTACATTTGGGGGGCAACTGCCGGTATGCTCGTAAATCTTTCAGAACTATTGAGTCCGACATGATAAGAAAATTGATCACCATAATACTTCCATTGTTACTCCCAACACTAATTTATTTTTTTTGGGTTTGGATGGCACGTCGACAACAAATAAAAAATGACGCCGAAGGAACCGATAAGAAAGTCTTTAGCGATGCGCCATGGATATGGCTTAGTATTGGTGGCTGTGGATTGCTGGCGGTAACATTACTGATAACACCACTCATTCTGGGAAAACCTAGTAAGCCCGGGGAGTATGTCGCGCCCCAGTACAGAGAGGGCAAGATCATTCCTGGACATTATGCAAAATAAATGATGCCGCCGCAAAATCTCCTCCAGGACTGGATGAAGGCAACAAGTGTAACAACAGTAATGAGAGCACTAAATGCAGACGGCGCTGAAGCACGATTCGTTGGAGGCTGCGTACGCGATGCTATTTTAAATCGCCCGATTAACGACATTGACATTGCCACCGAGGCAAAACCAGATGCGGTAATGGATCTGCTCTATAGATCAAGAATAAAAGCAATCCCGACGGGGATTAGCCACGGAACCATTACAGCCGTAGTAGACTCACAAGCCTTCGAAATCACCACGCTTCGGCGCGATCTAGATACCGACGGCCGCCACGCGAAAGTTATATTTACCAACGACTGGCAGGCAGATGCGGAACGGAGGGACTTTACTATTAATACGCTTTCTCTCTCTCCTAACGGTAAGATTTTTGATTATGTGGGCGGCAAAAAAGACATATTACTAGGTCAAGTTCGTTTTGTACGAAATGCCAAGACAAGGATAAAAGAAGATGTGCTAAGAATTCTTCGCTTCTACCGATTTTTTGCCGATTACGGCATTGCTCCTGCAAACGCAGAGGCGCGCGCTGCCTGTTGCGAGATGGCTCCCTTATTAAAGCGGCTATCCGGTGATAGAGTACGCCAAGAGATTTTAAAACTTTTAGAATCTCGAGACCCAGTACCAAGTATCAAAATAATGCAAGCCGATGGTATCCTGTCCCATTGCCTAACAAAATCTGCAAATTTAGACCGGCTCAAACGACTGATTGCTATAGAAAAAACAATTTCTGCAAAGGTAGACACCTACAACACAGATGTAATGCTGCGACTCACCGCGTTGGTTGATAACAATATCTCCGAAATCACTCGAGTAACTAAACTCCTAAATTTACCTAATTGTTTCCAGAGGCGTTTAAATGCGGCAACAGGGCCAACTCCAGATGAGGACAAATTGCAGGAAGCGCTTTACAGATTAGGAAGCACAGCAGTTCTAGATCGCTTAACCCTGGCTTGGTCGCTTAATAATGAAATCGATCTACCCCTACGTGTTCTGAGTACAATCAACAACTGGCGCAAACCCAAGTTTCCTCTAACCGGACAAGATGGACTTGACGCAGGCATGGCTCCAGGCCCTGAATTGGGCGATACCCTCAAGACTATCGAAGATTGGTGGGTTGATAATAATTTCCTTCCCAACCGTGAACACTGTCTTAAAAAGTTACGCAGTCTTATTTCTTGTATTTAATTAGTTTTCCTTTGATGGAACGGACGGGTTCTCCATCCCGTAATCTGGTGAAAACAAAATCCATCCCCATCGGTGTGAGGGTACGTGCATATGTTTGCATCGAATAAATTCCGTTTGCATCTATAGATAATAAATAAATATGTAGCGTGTTGCGATGCACCCTTGCCCAGGCAAAGGGTTGGCCACTCATATAATCAGGCGAGTTAGGGGATCGAAAAATGTTTTTTTGAGCCGTTGGCTTGAAAATAAACTTTTGTGTTTTTTGTTTGATTTTCGGCTTATTTGGATTGCCCCCACGACGTATAACGGTTGTCCACTCAACCTTGAATCCCCGGTCTACAGGCCTAATGGCCACACCAAAATCACGAACCGTGACTCCAAAATAAATACTGTCGCGATTTTCAGAAACCCCACTACCCTGAAATTCTCCGTAAAAGGCATCGATTTTGAGATTTTTCGCAAAAGACTCAAATGACAATAAAAACACTACTGATAACACAGTGATCAACCGCAACACTACTGACATAATACCCTATCCAAGCTTACAATTTTCGTATTACACCGTACCTTTTACGGCCAATGTACCTCTGGCGGCAAGGACATCAGCACGGCTTCGGGATTACCACCCGTCATTAGGCCAAACCGAGTTCCACGATCATAGAGTAAATTGAATTCTACGTATCGACCCCGCTTAACTAGTTGCTGCGCCCGCTGTGCGTCAGTCCATCCCTTATCAAAATTACGCCTAACTAAGCTGCTGTAAGTACTTAAGAAAACACTACCTACATCACGAGTAAAAGCAAAATCAGCTCTCCAATCACTACTTTCCAAATAATCAAAAAAAATCCCCCCAATTCCTCGTGGTTCATTTCTATGTTTCAGGTAGAAGTATTCATCACACCATTTTTTAAATCTTTCATAATCGGCCACTTCGTGCTTTCCGCACACTTTCTCAAAGGCAGAATGGAAAAAGTTACTGTCTGAGTCGTTTGCAATCATAGGTGTCAAGTCTGCACCACCACCAAACCAAGCTTTGGTAGTCATTATGTGACGCGTATTCATGTGCACCGCTGGAACTAACGGTGACTGCATGTGTGCGACCACAGAAATCCCACTGGCCCAAAAACGGTGATCAGTTTCAGCTCCCGGGATCTCTTTCGCATATTGCGGCGAAAGATCGCCAAATACTGTCGATATATTTACTCCTACTTTTTCAAATACTCTCCCTTTCATAACCGACATTTCTCCCCCACCAGTCATGCCATCAGAGGGGGCCCTGTTTGGCTTTTCTTCATCTCGTTCCCATATTCTTCTCTCAAACCTGCCAGGCGGACGGTCAGAAAGTGGACCCCGGCTTGCATCTTCAAGGGCTTCGAATTCATTACAAATTTGATCACGCAAACCCGCAAACCAATTGGCCGCATCGTCCTTGCGCTTTGCGATACCGTCAGTGCTTTCTTTCATCTTTTCTCCAACTAATCATTTGGGAAGGATTGGGTCTGTCTTAAAGCTTCTCCAACAACCAAAGCGGCTGTCACAGCTACGTTAAGTGCGCGCTCTCCAGCTCTCATGGGTATACGCAGTCTTCTGTCAGCGGAGGCATGCACTCTATCAGGCACACCAGCGCTTTCGCGGCCCAGCAAGAGTGTGTCATCTAAAGAAAAATGAAATTCAGTATACAAATAATCACCCTGCGTAGTCAGTAGCAAGATTCGACCTTGTCGTGATGCTTCGTATTCACTCCAGGAAGAGTGATGACAGCAATCTACCCTATCCAAATAATCCATCCCAGCACGGCGTAAAAGGCGATCAGACCAGACAAAACCGCATGGTCCTATAATATCAACCGCAATTCCAAGGCACGATGCTAACCGCAAAATTGTGCCCGTATTTTGTGGAATATCTGGCTCGAATAGGGCAAGACGCATAATACCAACTACCTAAAGTTTTTTCGGTTTTTTCAATTTTAAAGCCTATCTCACTTTTGTAACTATTTCTGCGGCAGGTTGTCGCATCAACTCCCCCAATTGTATGGTAAGAGGTATATATATAGGTAACCGTCAGTTGAATGTTTTAAATTTTAATGGCAAGGAACTTGATGAATGGCGGATAAAGAGTCAACACATCACGGACGCAGAGATTTCTTACAACTCACCTCAATCGCGGTGGGTGCCGTTGGCGCAGCATCTTTCGGCTGGCCACTGGTGTTCAGTATGGACAAGTCTGCAGAGGTAAAGGCGCTTTCCTCCACAGAACTGGATATTGCCTCGATACAACCAGGACAGGCAATACTCGTAAAATGGAGAAAGAAGCCCTATTTTGTTCGCCGCAGAACAAAAGATGAAATTTCAGCAGCAGTAAAAGTTGAAGTCGCCTCTTTGCGTGATCCTGAAAAAGACAGTGCACGCGTGAATAGTGACAGGCCAGAGTGGCTAGTGGTCGGTGCAAACTGCACCCATTTCGGTTGCATTCCAACTGGCGCCAAATCCACGGAAAACCGGGGCGAGTTCGGCGGTTTTTACTGTCCGTGCCATGGTTCTCATTATGACACTTCAGGACGTATACGGAAAGGCCCAGCGCCGAAGAACTTACCTGTGCCGCCGTACAAATTCGTATCCGACAATATCCTCAGAATAGGGTGAGGTAGATCGAAATGGAAAAAAAGCAGTTTGATAATAAGTTAGTGCAGTGGGTTGACCACCGACTACCAGTATTTTCTTACATGAATGCTGAGTATAATGAATTTCCAATGCCCAAAAATCTTAATTACTTCTGGAATTTTGGCGCATTAGCAACCGTTGTGTTGGTGACGATGATAGTAACTGGCATTCTACTAGCAATGCAATATACGCCACACACCACACTAGCATTTGGTAGCATAGAACGAATCATGCGTGATGTGAATTACGGCTGGCTCATTAGATATATTCATGCCAATGGCGCTTCGATGTTTTTCATAGTCGTCTATATCCACATATTCAGAGGCCTTTATTATGGCTCATACAAAGCTCCCCGGGAACTGCTTTGGATGTTGGGTGTGGTAATACTTTTATTGATGATGGCAACTGCATTTATGGGTTACGTATTACCGTGGGGTCAGATGAGTTACTGGGGAGCACAGGTTATTACGGATTTTTTCACAGCAATTCCCATCATTGGTAACCCACTAACTGAATGGTTACGCGGTGATTTCGTTATAGATAATGCAACACTCAACCGGTTTTTTTCCCTTCATTATTTGTTACCCTTTGTAATAGTGGGGGTAGTTGCCCTTCACGTTATTGCTTTGCATGTGCACGGGTCAAATAATCCCGACGGGATAGATATTAAAGAACCGCAGGACACCATACCTTTCAACCCCTACTTTACCGCGAAGGATTCGGTGGGGCTTGGCGTGTTTTTAATAATATTCGCTTTCTTCGTTTTTTTTGCACCAAACTATTTGGGGCATCCTGACAATTATATAGAGGCCAATCCACTTGCTACCCCAGCTCACATTGTGCCGGAATGGTACTTCCTCCCATTTTATGCAATTTTGCGTTCCATAACCTTTGACATTTTTTTTCTAGAGGCAAAGTTACTTGGCGTCATAGCAATGGGGGCGGCTGTCATGATCTTGCTGATAGTTCCGTGGCTTGATACCTCAAAAGTGCGTAGTGCCCGTTACCGCCCACTTTATCGTATATTCTTCTGGGTCTTGCTGGTGGATTGTATAATCCTTGGAATTGTGGGAGTGAAATCACCAAGCGATTTGGTGTTTCCCGGCATAAGCTGGTTTGATTACAAAACTCTCGGGCTTATTGGGACTATTTATTATTTTGGACATTTTTTGTTCCTGATGCCAGTTTTGGGTTTAATTGAAACACCAAGACCACTGCCCACATCAATTAGCAAACCTGTTATTTCCTTGTCTAGCGGCGGTGGTTCCGCTCCTATTGGGGCTGCAGCAGCAAAAAAGGAGAAAGCCTAATGTGTCGGCTAATTCTTGCCGTAGTTTTCGTATTTTTTGCTGGGAATTCTATGGCAGCCGGACCACTTAAACATGAGGCTCAGGATTGGTCTTGGAACGGTATTTTTGGGACTTATGATAGAGCACAACTCCAACGAGGACTGCAGGTATATAAAGAGGTATGCTCCGGATGCCATGCACTTAAGTATGTTGCATTTCGTAATCTGGTAGATCTCGGTTATTCCAAGCAGGGGATACGTGCTTTCGCTAAAACATTCGATGTCAAGAATGCTGAACCTAACGAAGAGGGTGAGACTTTTACTCGTCCAGGACGCGTGACAGACTACTTCCCCTCACCCTTTCCCAATGAACAGGCTGCTCGGGCATCCAACAACGGCGCCTACCCCCCTAATTTATCGTTGATGGTCGAGGCACGCCCCCATGGAGCAGATTATCTTTATGCTTTATTGACTGGTTACAAAGATCCGCCTAAGGGGATGAAAATAAGCGAGGGTATGAACTACAACTCTGCTTATCCAGGACACCAGATTGCCATGTCAGCACCGTTGGATGAGGGGGCGGTCGAATATACTGATGGTACCAAGGCAACAGTGAGGCAAATGGCCACTGACGTTACTGCTTTCCTTGCGTGGACCGCAGAGCCTAATCTGGAAGAACGAAAGAGTATGGGGCTTAAGGTCATGTTGTTCCTATTCGCTTTTCTTGTGATTCTGATCGCTATGAAGCGTCGGACCTGGGCAGACGTTCATTAATTGCTTTGAGTTGATAACAGAACATCATTAAAACCAAACCTAAACATAATTAGATTACTAACGGTCTGGGACATTTTAATTTTTTCGAATGATACACAATAAAATTCCATGTGGTACTGAGGCGGGCCCTGTTGTAGGTATCATCGGGGGCAGCGGAATATATGCGTTAGAGGGATTAAAGAATACTGTCTGGCACGATGTCGATACCCCCTTTGGGTCACCGTCAGACCAACTGATGAGCGGTGTCCTTGACGGTGTGCAAATAGTATTCTTACCGCGCCATGGCCGCGGTCATAACATTCCTCCATCAGAACTCAACTTTAGAGCTAATATTGATGCAATGAAGCAGTTGGGTGTGACCGAAGTGCTATCTGTGTCAGCAGTAGGATCGCTTCGAGAAGATCTACCTCCAGGTACCTTCGTAATTGTTGATCAATTTATTGACCGCACTTTTGCGCGGATAAAAAGTTTTTTTGGAGCAGGCTTAGTGGCCCATGTGTCAATTGCAGACCCGGTTTGCCCAAGGCTCGGTGATGCCCTAGAGGATGCCGGAAGTAGATTAGATATTGAGATTATTCGTGGCGGCACTTATCTGGTCATGGAGGGCCCACAGTTTTCTTCTCGTGCAGAGTCAGAGCTTTATCGAAATTGGGGGTGTGATTTAATTGGGATGACTAACATGCCAGAAGCAAAACTCGCGCGTGAAGCGGAACTTTGTTATAGCTCAGTTGCAATGGTAACTGACTATGATTGTTGGCATCAGAATCACGACAACGTCACAGCAGACGCAATTTTGAAAACTCTAGTTGGTAACGCTGAAAAAGCTAGGACGCTATTAAATGCTGTGATTCCGAGGCTCGCAGAACGCTCAAAATACTGCCCAGCTGGCTGTCATACTGCGCTCGACAACGCACTTGTTACAGCACCCGAAGCGCGCGATCCAAAATTAGTGTCTCAACTTCAAACAATAGCTGGGCGGGTTCTCTAATCCAACCTTACTTTCTTTGCCGCTTTTCGATGGGATATTGTAACTTCTTCCAAGCCCCCAACCCTCCCTCTAGTTGAGCTACCTTTTTTAATCCCATATCCTGTACAGTTTTGGTAGCGAGAGCCGATCTCCATGCACTTGCGCAGAAAAATACAAACGTCTTGTCGCTGGCGAATACTTCTTTGTGGTAGGGACTTTCAGGATCAACCCAAAATTCGAGCATTCCACGAGGGACATGCACAGATCCTGGGATGGTACCATCACGCTCCAGCTCACGCACATCCCTAATATCAACCAGAATGATTTCACTATTCTCCATAAGCACATCTGCACCTTCAACTGGAATAGTCTCTATTTCAGAGGTCGCTTTAGCCACCAGCTCTTTCACTCCATGACAAATCATAAATCACCTCACTTCAGAAAAGAATAAACAAGCAATATTTGACAGGATTTCATTCAACCGCTACCAGATATAAAAAATAAATACAGCAAAAGGTCTTTCATCGCACAGCTGAGTACGTTTCATGTTCATCAACCTGAACTTCTTGCTACTCAAAAACTAGAAATATAAATGATGAGTAAAGCTTGCCCATACGTTTTATCTGCATCAATTCGATATTAAACATTAAAGCGGAATAGAATAACGTCGCCGTCCTCAATGACGTAGTCACGTCCCTCTTGTCGCATCTTACCAGCATCTTTAGCCGCTTGCTCGCCGCCGAAGGTTACAAAATCATGATAGCTTATAGTCTCCGCACAGATGAACCCTTTCTCGAAGTCACTGTGAATGGAGCCCGCCGCTTGGGGTGCCGTAAAACCACTTGGGACAGACCAGGACCGGCTTTCCTTGGGCCCTGTAGTCAAAAATGTCACTAGATCTAAAAGCCTGTACCCTGCTTCTATAACCTTAGAAAGACCAGTTTGGTCAAGATCTAACGTTTCAAGAAATTCAGTTTTTTCTCTGGGACTCTCAAGTTGCGCTATTTCCGACTCAATTGCCGCCGAAATAACCACAGCCTCAGCTCCTTCATTAAGGGCCCGCTTGATTACCTTTTCAGAATGCTCATTACCATCTGCTGCTGAACCCTCATCAACATTACAGACATAAAGTATTGGTTTAGCAGTAAGCAGTGCTAGTTCCTTAAAAAATGGAGCTTCATCATCACTATAATTAACTTCCCGCGCTGGGTGACCGTCTCTCAAGGCCTCGAGCACCTGCATCATCAAATCGTATAATGCCTTTTCTTTGTGGTCACCACCCTTGATATTACGATGCATACGCTCAGTCCTGCGCTCCAGACTCTCTAAGTCAGCGAGAAGCAGCTCTGTCTCCACAATATCAGCGTCTCTAATTGGATCTATAGATCCTTCAACATGAGAAACATCATCGCCCTCAAAACAACGCAACATAGCGATGACGGCATCGACACCGCGGATATGCCCAAGAAATTGATTGCCAAGACCCTCTCCCTTAGATGCACCCTTTACAAGGCCCGCTATGTCAACAATCTCAAGAAAATTTGGAAGAATGTTCGAGGAATTACTGAGTTCCCCTAATTTTAAAAGTCTATCGTCGGGAACGGCCACACGGCCACTATTTGGCTCAATCGTACAAAACGGATAATTGGCGGCATCTGCCTTAGCCGTGCTGGTAAGCGCATTAAAAAGGGTCGATTTACCAACGTTCGGCAATCCCACAATACCGCAGTTAAAACCCATTTTAGCTCTTTTTCCGACTGATAGAATTTCGCTGTTCGATATTGAAGTTCTTTTGTGTTGGTTTTAATAGCTGCGCCACTTTATTCATGAAAGTGTTTTCATCACCATCGACAAGTGATCCTATCGACTCACTTATCCCGCCTAGGATTGAATGTACATGTTTTCGTTCAGTAAAAGAAAAGTCACCCAACACATGTGAGTTTACCAACTCTTTGTCGCCGGGATGACCAATGCCAATCCTTATGCGACTGAAATCCGCCCCAATGTGATTTTGAATACTTAGCAGTCCGTTATGGCCGGCAAGACCTCCCCCGGTTCGAAAGCGTAATTTCCCAAAAGCCAAATCGAGTTCGTCGTGAGCGACGATAACATTACTCGGTACGATCTTGTAGAATTTCATAGCTTTTTGTACTGCTCGGCCCGATTCATTCATATAAGTTTGAGGTTTAATAGCAATGACACGCTGTCCGCAGATGACCCCATCTGCAACTTGTCCCTGGAATTTTGATCTATAAGCTCCAAAGGAGTATCGCTGAACTATGTCATCTACGACCATATAACCGACATTATGTCGATTATTTTCATATCTGAGGCCTGGATTACCGAGCCCCACTAACAATAACATAGTGTGCCTATCTTAATAGCTAATCATCTGATTTCTCGGAAGCGTCGCCTGACGCACCTTCAGAGACATCACCGTCCTCTGCGCCATCCTCACTAATTTCACCTTCCTCACCATCTCCTATTTCCGTCACCTCCTCCTCAGCTACGGTCGGCGCAGCGACAGATGCAATAGTGAAGTCGCGATCTGTAATAGTCAGGTCAACGCCAGACGGTAATATTAAGCTCGATGAATGCAACCCGTCTCCAATCTCAAGGCCCGTCAGGTCCAGATCGAAACTCGCAGGTATGTCTTCCGCTGAGCAATTCACCTCAACAGCGTAGCGCACAACATTCAACACCCCACCCCGCTTCAGTCCTGGGCTTTCTTCCTCATTAAGAAAATTAACTGGAACTTCCACCGTTACCCTAGTCTCAGCAGTGACACGCAGAAAATCTAAATGCTGCGGCAGATCATTAATGGGATGAACCTGAAGATCACGAGGCAGCACTCGCTCCAGCCCACTTTCAAGTTTGATCTCATAAATTGTTGAAAAGAACTCACCAGACTCAACACCCTTTATAACGTCGCGCGGATCGAGAGAAATGATTGCTGGTTCTTTCTTCCCACCATAAATGACAGCAGGCACACGACCAGCACGACGCACTGCTCGAGCGGCACCCTTTCCAGCTCGATCTCGAACTTCTGCACTCATTGCAACAGCTTCAGACATTCTTTTCTCTCCTAAGCAGCCTAGCGAACATCAGGGTTTTACCGGCTCATGTGACCGAAATACAATCTTTTTTTTCTCCATTATGAACTTAATCAAATAGAGAAGAAACAGACTGAGACTCGGCTATCCTTTTTATAGCCTCTCCCAAAAGCGGTGCTATTGAGAGCTGTCGTATATTTTGCGCAAGCCGGACAGCCTCCGTTCCCATAATGCTATCAGTAATTACCATCTCCTCGAGCGGGGATGAACTTACACGAGCAACAGCGCCGCCGGATAGTACACCATGTGTAACATATGCACTAACCGTCTTTGCACCTGATTCTTTGAGTGCAACAGCTGCATTACATAATGTGCCGGCTGAGTCCACAATATCATCAACCATTATGCAACACTTACCTTTAACATCGCCGATAATATTCATTACCTCGGAAACACCGGCTCGCTCCCGGCGCTTATCAATGATGGCCAAATCCGCATCTACACGGCGCGCAATTGCTCTAGCCCGTATCACGCCACCAACATCAGGAGAAACTACGGTTAAATCACCATTTTTCTTTATACTTTCCTCGATGTCTTTACCAAAGACTGGGGCAGCGTAAAGATTGTCGGTTGGCACGTCAAAAAATCCCTGTATCTGAGCAGCGTGGAGATCCAGTGTCAAAACACGATGGGCTCCAGCAGTCGTAATTAAATTAGCAACCAGCTTCGCTGAAATCGGTGTCCGTGGGCCTGTTTTTCTGTCTTGACGAGCGTAACCATAATAAGGAATTACAGCTGTTATCCGCTTAGCGGAACCGCGGTGTAGCGCATCCAGACAGACTAAAAGTTCCATGAGATTGTCATTTGCTGGGTAACTGGTGGATTGGATCACATAGACATCTTCCCCACGTACATTTTCAAGTATCTCAGCGAAAACTTCCATATCCGAGAACCGGCGCACTGCTGCCTCTGTCAGCGGCACATTTAGGTAAGCAGATATTGCTTCAGCAAGTGGCCGGTTGCTATTACAGCTTAAAATTTTCATTAATTCACCTCCGAGCGTGCTTGAACCACAGGCTTCATGGAGTTCCACCTCTTTTAATTTTATGATGCACGGCTATCATAGACCACATTTGTTTCGTGAAGGGATCACTAAGCAGCTTGGTCTATAACAACACATGGCATATCTGTAAACGCTGTTACCGCTGGATCATGAAATATCTACATTTATAAGTTATCGTGTGCCCGAAAAGACTTTTGAGAATGGGTTTGCGGGTCCAATATTCGGAACTTGTATATGTGTCTTTTCCAACCGTCCCAGCAAAGATTCGACAGGAACACCTATCGAATTAGTTTCTTCATCCTTACGAGTCGGCGCAACAGAGGGATTCCATCTATTAGAGGTATGATCGTTCTCCTTCGAATTAAGATTCGGTAAGGACATAGCGATCTCTTTAATACTATTCCTCATTGCAACAGCTATATCATAAGCGTGAGGGCCCCATCGGTTTGTCAATAAATTCTTCGGAACCTGATTTCTTTGCCTCAAACGACGTACCATGTCTCCTCGACGGTCGCGAAAAGTCCAGATAATTTCTACCTGATCGCTTGAGCTCGTTGCATGCGCAATAGCTATAAAAATATCTATCGTGAGGTCGGCTTTGGTCACTTTATCAGTTACGTTCACACCCGCCTTTCGAAGCACAGCACGTAATGCCACCGGTAATACTTTCGCACCATCACCGAGAGCTCCATCTACCGTTCCTATTGCTACCGTAGGGAGCTTAACAAAAGGACTTTGATGATCCAAATTCGTACGCAATATACGCGCGATCTCACGGCTAACTTCTGATGCGAAAGGCATAATGTCCTGGCGAAAATCACGGCTCGTCAAAGAATTTTCCTTTATTTTTAAAATCCCTTGCAATTTACCGTTCTCATCTAAAAGTTCCCAATTTAATTGGAATTGCACCACGCTTTTTTTTGAGTTGTTGGGACTTACGAAACCCCTAAGCGTATGCCCATAGCGATGTGCGTCACTAATACTTGCTGGAATATCAATATCATTGAGTTTTTGAATAATTGCCTGTTGCAAAGTTGCAGAAATATTCGCAGGTAGCCCGTTTACGGGAGTAATAAACACCCCACCAACATCGTCTAGTTGGCGAAGTGCGTCACTCAGTTTGGAAGGTTTTTGCCCGAACGGTCGAGGTAATTGCCCACATGATCCTATAAAGTAGGACAATATTAATAACGCCAAAATATGGCGATTAAAGCATAACACAGCACACCATTAGGCCTGCTAGGCAAAATATCAGGAGTTGCAATAAATAAGGCATAAATTTAGTTTCAATTTTTAAAAGATTACTTTTCAATCATTATAGCTGACAGCATTCGGCCATAATCTGGTTGACCGTGGATATGCCCATAACGGTAGCTAAAAAACCGCTCATTGTCTGCAAATGTATCATGCCCAGTCCAACTGACTTTATCTAGTCCCAAGTCTTTCATCAGACTTATGGCGTAGCCTGGTAAATCAAATAAGAAATGTTCTGCTCGTGATGCCTCTCTGAAAAAAACTGCATTTTTTTGACTCCGTGCTAAAAAAGGTTCTAGAAATGTTTCACTTACCTCATAAGAAAGAGGCCCAATTGTAGGACCAATGGCTGCAATTATAGAGTCAGATTGTGCCCCCATTTCGCACATTTCATTGATGGTAGCCTCAACAACACCTGCAAGAGCACCGCGCCAGCCTGCATGTGCAGCGCCGATTATTCTAGCTTTGGGATCACAAAAAAGAATAGGCGCACAATCTGCGCTTAATATGCCAATTGCAATGCCAGGCTTGTTAGTGACCATCGCATCGGCCCGGGGTGTTGCCTCTCTGGCCCAACTCCTGTGTACACGTTCAACCCTCTTACCATGTACTTGAAAAACACTGTTCAAACTTGTAGCACCGAGGGAGTCAATAATTAGCTGGCGATTTTCGGTTACTTTATAGGCCTCATCATTAGAACCATAACCGGTATTAAGAGACGCATATATGCCATCACTGACCCCTCCATTACGTGTGAAAAACCCATGCCGAACACCTCTTATAAATGAGAGTTCACGGTCGATTAATGTCTGCAAACCTGTGTCTGTCATTTCATAAATCCAGGGGGGCATGACGGCGGCATGTCATCTCCTGAGGTTAACGCCAGCACCTTAAACAGGGTGCCCATTTGACTGGGTCCAATCAAGCGATTACAAGCGCTGTCTATTCTGGCCTTTTCTTTGTCTGTCGCAAACTCTGCAAGGCGGGAGGCCCTCACCTCAATACCCATAGACAAAAGAAACTCGCGTTGTGTTATCGGCCCCCAACAACATACCCCTGGAGGAACAGCGCGCTTCAGTGCAGAAAAATCTAAATGCGCCGAAATATCCACCTCGCCTGGAGAATCAAGAAAATTCTTTGCTTGATGCCCATGTAACCCTTGAAGAGTTGCTTTTGGTTCTTTAAACTCAGAACCGTAGTCAATCACCAACGCCGCACCACCATTTTCTGTTACCCCCGAAGCTAGAATATCAAACAAGGAAATAGCCGCAGGGCAGATCTCTGTTACATCTCCAATTTTAGCGTTGCGAGTAATAACATCATCTATCAAAGACACATGTGGGGTCTCCCGCGGACTGATCATCAATTCAAGCCCGTCTTTGCTTATTCCGACTAAAACTTCCCGCCATCCTGCATCAGTGTATCGAAACTGGTGAATAGGTAAGGCATCAAAAAATTCATTCGCAATAATAAAGTTTGGCATATCTGGCAAAGTAGCCACACTGTCGTGCCATGTTGGACTATAATCTGATAATTGGCTCTTCTGGGTTTTCCGAAGTACAGGACTAGTTTCTACAAGATGCACGGAAATAGCCTCCAAGAACTCTGGTGCAACTTTCGCAGCACGCAGTGCATCTGTCATCAGTGTCCCACGGCCTGGCCCTAGCTCTACCAACCCAGCTTCTGCAGGCGAACCTAAAAAATGCCACATTTCAACAAACCACAACCCAATAAGTTCGCCAAAAACTTGGCTGATATCGGGGGCGGTAATGAAATCACCATCGCGGCCAAATGGGTCCGCTGTTCTGTAATATCCGTGCTGCGGATGCAACAACGCTTCAGCCATAAAAGCAGCAATTGTCACTGGACCCTGTGTCCTAATTCGCCTTCGTAAGCTCTGAAGAAGCTCGTTCAACCTTCGATCAATTCCTTGTTTGTTCTGATAGGCGGTTTACGCAGAGCGCGAACCACAACTAGCGTTCCCAGCACGATCATTACTGATGACAATAGTTGTCCCCAAGTTATGCCTAGAGGCAATTCGTCAACAAAATGAGTTTGTTCGCGAAAAATTTCCCCCACCGAACGTAAAAAGCCATATCCTGCTAGGAATGTCCCACCAATCAGTCCGGGACGCATTAATGCATCACGCCTAAATATCAGCCAGGTGAGGATTGCAAAAAGGGCTATGCCCTCGAGTCCCGCTTCATAAAGTTGGCTTGGGTGGCGCACCTCAGGCCCCGCCCTAGGAAAAATTACACCCCACGGCACGTCAGTAATTCGCCCCCATAGTTCACCGTTAACAAAGTTACCAACCCGGCCGAGAAATAGCCCCACCGGGGTTGCTGCGGCCAACAAGTCAGCTAATGGCCAAAAATCTTTTTTGTTCATCCGCCCGTACAGATATATGGCGAGAATTACGCCTAATAAACCACCATGGAAAGCCATGCCGCCTTTCCATGGTTGTAAAACCTCAATCGGATTATCTACATAATACGCTGGGTGCCAAAGAAGAACAAACCCTAGTCGCCCTCCAATTAAAACACCCAAGGTCACCCATACGAATAAATCGTCAATATCGACGTGCTTCACAATAGACGGCGGACGCAGGGTCAGTGAGATGCAATACCGCCACCCAAAAACCAATCCTAAAATGTAGGCTAATGCGTACCAACGGATTTCAAACGGACCGAGGGCAAAAGCAACTGCATCGAACTGCGGAAAAACGTAAGGACCCATATCTCAGCGATACCGATCAGTCGTAGAGAGATAATTACGAATGTAAAGTTTGACACCGTCCTCAATGGATGTAAAAGCCTTGTTATACCCACTTTCCCGCAGGCGCAACATACTTGCTTCAGTGAAATACTGATATTTCTCACGAATGGCTATTGGAGTAGCTATATACTCGATACAAGAATTTACACCCATGGCCGCAAAACAAGCCTCCGCAAGGTTTCTGAAGCTCCGTGCTTTCCCTGTACCACAATTATAAATTCCATTTACTTTACCCATCGAATAGAGCCAAAGCATAATATCCACACAATCGTTAACCCAGACAAAATCGCGCATTTGGCCACCATCATCATAGTCAGGATGGTGTGATTGGAAAAGCTTCGCACACCCAGTTCTGGTGATTTGTTCAAAGAGCTGCACTGCTACACTTCTCTGACCACCTTTATGATATTCATTTGGCCCGTAAACGTTGAAAAATTTTAATCCCGCCCATTTCTTCGGACTGTAGCCCGCTGCTGACATAGACAGAACTTGCTGATCAAATAGCTGTTTTGACCAACCGTAGGCGTTTAATGGCCTAAGCTCGGCCAACGCAGCCGGATCATTGTCATCGTCAAAGCCTTGCTTCCCATCGCCGTAAGTAGCCGCCGAAGAGGCATAAATAAAAGCTGCGTCATTCTCCACACACCAACGCCAAAGCATCATGGATACGCCTAAGTTATTGTCTAAGAGATGCGCAAAATCAGTTTCGGTCGTCTCCGATGTCGCGCCCATATGAAAAATACCGTCGACCTCACCGGCATGCTCTTTTAGCCATTTGGGCAAATCCTTTGGTGCAACAACCTCGGCTACATCATGTTTTGCCAGGTTACCCTGTCTCTCAGCGCTATCAATCCGGTCGCAAACTACTAATGTCGACCCACCACGCTCACTTAATGCACCAACAAGGTTGGAGCCAATAAATCCTGAACCCCCGGTGATTATAATCATAATACATGCACCTGATTGTATGGCTTTCCTTATTAGCTGGCTAACCAACTTCCTGCAAGCAACATAAACAATACAAGCTGGATGATTGAAACAGTTTCTAGGATCGCTTACATTTACAGAGAGATTTAGTCAGGAAGGTTATCATGCAAACAGAAAATAGATTTTTCGATGATATAGCTCGTTTAGCCAGTGGTGCCACCTCAACGATGGTAAATATTCGTACTGAGTTAGAGAGCATGATCAAACAGCGCTTAGAGCGCATCTTGGCGGATATGGATCTGGTACCCCGTGATGAATTCGAAGCGGTTAAAGCGGTTGCATCCAAAGCGCGGGCTGAACAAGAGTTATTGGAAGAAAGAGTTGCTGAATTAGAAACTTCTCTTAATAAGAATCTTTCTAACAAAGGTAAAAAACGCTCTAAAACGTCTCCGAAAAAATAGTTATCCACGTCTAATTAATCAAAAGCCAATTCTCCTCTTGCAATAGATGAATCAGATGGTGCAGTCTACCTATGGTATTTGGGCCACTCTTAGACACTACATCTGGGCATCTCATGTTTTTTGGTGGATTTGTTACACAGTACGTTCGACATAAATATTTTGTTGAGATCAAAGCTGGATTGTCAGGAGGCAAGAGCGTATGTCCCTGATATCTGAGGAATTTTCTGAGAGGAGCTTCAACCCCTTAGATTTGTTAGAAGAATTAGTCATGGCTAACGAATGGCCATACGAGAGAGCTAGTGAAGATGAATTGGTTGTGGAAACGAGCGGTTGTTGGTGTGACTATAAATTGTTCTTTGTATGGCGTGAAGATCTGAACGCTCTATATTTTACCTCGGTATTCGACTCTAGAGTCATTGAAGAAAAACGCCTCGCAGTAGTCGAACTTACGGGGCTAGTAAATGAGAAACTTTGGCTAGGGCATTTTGAAGTTGGTTCAGAGGATGGTCTTCCCGTCTATCGTTATACAATGCTCGCACGTGGACGCAACGCCGTTTCAATTGAGCAATTAGAAGATCTAGTTGATATAGCCTTAATGGAGTGTGAACGCTTTTATCCGGCTTTACAATTTGTGGTTTGGGCCGGCAGGACTCCTAAAGACGCAATGGCATCTGCTATGATGGAGACAGCCGGCGAGGCCTAGGCTAAAAATTTACAGGTACCAGATATGAACATTGAAACACAGCGTCCATTGCTTTTAGTGGGATGTGGGAAAATGGGCTCTGCAATACTCTCGGGATTGCTGCCCCAAATTCCATCAAGCGTTTGTATCAAGGTTGTTGACCCGAATGGCATTCCTACACAGACCTGGAAAGATAGTATTTCTGTTTTCAAGGAAGCAAAAGAACTGCCGTCAAACTTTGAGCCAAGCATCATCATCTTTGCAGTTAAACCGCAACAATTGCGAAAAGTGGTACCCTCCTATGCGCGGTTTGTAGAAAGCGGTGCATTTTTCATTTCGATAGCCGCAGGCACCACTATCAAATTTTTTGAGGATATTTTAGGGCCAAATGCTGCTGTCATCCGGGCTATGCCCAACACGCCGGCTTTAATTAAACAAGCAATAACTGTTGCGTGCCCCAATGCTGCAGTAAGCAATTCTCAATTAGCATCTGCTAAGCTGTTATTAGAAACAATTGGTGAAGTAATTTTCATATCCGATGAGGACCTGCTAGACCCCGTTACCGCTATATCTGGTAGCGGGCCAGCATATATATTTTTAATGATTGAGTGTCTTACACAAGCTGGACTAGAAAACGGGCTACCCCAAAAGTTAGCTAGCACGTTAGCCCTTAAAACAGTTTCCGGAGCAGGATTGCTAGCTTTAGAGAGCTCGGAAACCCCGGAACAATTAAGACAGAACGTAACTAGCCCGGGCGGCACCACTTTTGAGGCACTGCAAGTACTAACAGCGAATAATAATGGACTTAAACGATTAATTTCAGACGCAGTTTCTGCCGCCACGCGCCGCAGCAGAGAATTAGCAGACTAGGACTTTTTTCTAAATTACAGTATCATAAGAGAATGTCTGTAGCAAAAGACTTGGATATAGTTATTATCGAGACTGCATTTGATTTAACTCTCGAGAATGGTTGGAGAGCATTTTCACTCCCACAGCTTGCACATGCAGTTGCCGAAAAAACATCAATGAGCCCAACGCTTGTTCGCGCTCATTGCCCTGTTAAGGCAGCCATACTTTCAACCTTTGAACGGCACATTGATTCTTTAGTCCTTGCCGAGGAAATAAGCTTCACTGAGCAAGATACGGCCCGAGACCGAATTTTTGAAATGCTCATGCTTCGCCTTGAGGCAATGCAGGAATACAAGCCAGCCTTAGCTCGAATTAGCCGTGACCTAACCTTAGACCCGTTCAGTGTTTTAGCAAACGGCCCAACACTTCTGCTGTCAATGTCAAAAATGCTAAACGCCTCAGGACATTCGACAACTGGTCTAGTCGGCATAGCTGAAACCCACGGGCTTTTAATTATATGGGCATCTACTTTTCGCACCTGGCTTACTGATAACAATCCTGATCATAGCTTGACCATGGCTGCCCTCGACAAAAATTTACGGCGTGGGAAGAAATTCCTTAATCGATTTAAAGCGCCTCTGTCTCTCAAACTAAACCCTATGGCTAAATCTAAATTCTAACAAATTCGTCCCCACAGGCTTATTGCGGAATACGCAACCGAGCTCTAAGACCGCCTCTGGGCGAATCAGTCAGAGAAATATTTCCTCCATGGGCACGAACTATATCTTCTGCTATCGCGAGCCCCAAACCAGTGCCCCCAGTCTTTGGATTGCGCGACTGATCTAATCTATGGAACGGGCGAAACACGTCGACACGGTCAGCCTCTGGGATACCAGGCCCATCATCATCAATTGTGATTTCGATCATACCCTGTCTTTTGCCAGTTAAAGCCCACACGTGTTCACCATGGCGACATGCATTGGCAATTAAATTATTCAAACAACGTCTTAATGCCTCACGCTTTATGGGTAATTCAAATTTGCCCTCTACGTGGCAATCAATCGCTATGCCGTTCCGTTTCCAATCCGTAACCACAGTTTCTACAAAAGCTGAGATCTCCACGGGCTCAGCAATTTCATCACCTTCTCCTCGTGCAAAGGCGAGATAACCATCTATCATTAACTCCATTTCTGTAATATCTGACTTTAGATCCTCTATTCCACCCACCCCTTTCATCATCTCGAGCTGAAGTTTCATTCGAGTCAAGGGTGTCCGCAAGTCGTGACTTACACCAGACAACATATCTGTGCGCTGACGCATTTGGCGACGAAGGCGCCCTCGCATCAAATTAAAGGCAATTCCCGCTTGTCGAACCTCAGTTGCTCCCGCAATGTTAATATCTGAACTGATCTCGCGGCCCTTACCAAATTCATCTGCCGCTGCTGCAAGTCTGCGAATTGGCTTTACTTGGTTGCGCATAAAAACTGCGGCAACACCCAATAAAATAACAGATGTTCCAACCATCCAAAGTATAAAAATGTAAGTGGTATCGCTAAAAACCCTCTCGCCAGGCGCCGTAACCTCCAGCACGCCATTTGGCATTTGCAAATGTATTAATACCCTCTCTTTAAAAGATGAGGTATCAATCACAAAAGGTAACTGCACCCGTTCTGCAAGTTGCTTGGCAAGTGCCTTATCAAGAATCCCCACATGGGATTGATTTACAGAGGGGAGTTCTTTGTTAGGAAAAAATTTCATGTCCAATAAAAAATGACGACGTGATTGATAAAAAATTTCACCTTTGTTGTCATCCTGGAAATCCCAATTCAATTTTTCAATCACGAAACCGATCTCGCCAGCAATGGCACTCGTTAGACGTCGCGTGACAGTCTCCCAATGCCTATCGAAGAAGATTATTGCGGACACCACTTGCAATATAATGAGAGGGGTGACAATGATCATTAATGAACGACCGAGTAGGGTCTTTGGTAGAAACCTCTTAAGGAAGAAAAATGGCCTGACACGAAAAATGAGGTTTAATATAGGATAATTTCGCATGTCCTTAGTCCGGCCTTAACACATATCCACGACCTCGTACCGTCTGCAAATAGCGAGGTGTTTTTGGATCCTTTTC
The DNA here is from genome assembly GCA_913043025.1 of uncultured Rhodospirillaceae bacterium. Taxonomy (GTDB): domain Bacteria; phylum Pseudomonadota; class Alphaproteobacteria; order UBA8366; family UBA8366; genus UBA8366. The sequence continues at coordinate 8,560 of CAJWLM010000028.1, read as the reverse complement.
GAATTTACGGCGAAGACGGGTCACCTGAACATCTACGCTACGCTCCCCACCTGCAATATCACATTCTTCCGTTAATTCTAATCGTGTTAGCACCTCACCTGGTCGAACGGCTAATGCAGTTAATAAGCTTGATTCCGCAGAAGTTAGTTTAATCAAACCACTTGTGCCACTTAACAAGGCTCGTTTAGGCTCAAAACAGAATGCACCGAGCATCACACTCAACGGAATTTTGTCCTCAACATCTTTTTTATTCAATTGAGTCCGCCGCAAGATAGTCCTAACCCGTAAAAGAAGTTCACGCGGCTCAAATGGCTTAGAAATGTAATCCTCAACGCCGGCCTCAAGACCGTCAATTCTATCCTTAATTTCACCCATTGCAGTAAGCATTAATATCGGCACCGTATTTCGGTGATTGAGTTCACGCGCGAAACTTAGCCCATCCATGCCAGGCATCATGCGATCAAGTACCATTAGGTCAAATTGAATTGACCTTTGTACATCTTTTGCCGATTCGGCATTATCAGCGGTCGTTACCCTAAAACCATTGTCATTTAGAAATTTTTTCAACAAATTGCGTAGTCGCGTATCATCGTCTACCACAAGAATATGTGCGAGATCTGAGTTCATAGATATAAGTATACCACTTTTTTGACATTGACGGTGTTTACCATCGAGTCACATTTTTTTTTAAATACGAAATGATTATCCTTAAGTAATGTGTAAAATAAAAAATTAAGAAGAATGCTCTGCCCATGGCTTTTGAATGTGTTTGTAGAAGAGCCGTAAAATAGCTCGAAAACACAAGGGAGATATAAAATGACTTTTAACCAACCTTTCGATGATCGCCCAGGACGAATCTGGTTTGACGGTACGTTGGTGCCTTGGAAGGATGCTACGGTTCATGTTTTGTCGCATGCTCTTCATTACGCATCAGCGGTTTTTGAGGGCGAACGAATTTATGAGGGACGTATTTTTAAACTACATGAACATACTGAGCGTCTTTTTTACAGCGCGCGACAACTTGACATTGAAATGCCTTACTCTGAGGCAGAAATCAATGATGCGTGTAATGCCGTAGTAGCTGATCACGGTATCAAAGACGGTTATGTTCGCCCTATTGCATGGAGAGGATCGGAATTAATGGGGGTCTCTGCTCAAGCCACGAAGATACACGTTGCTGTAGCTGTTTGGGAGTGGCCAGCATATTTTTCATCAGATGCCCGAATGGAAGGCATTAGGATGCAATGGTCAAAATGGAAACGGCCAGATCCGGAAACAATCCCCGCAGACACCAAGGCCACCGGTCTTTATATGATTTGCACTCTTTCAAAACATGCGGCAGAAGCAAAAGGTTATAATGATGCTTTAATGTTGGACTATCGGGGTTACATTGCGGAAGCAACGGGTGCGAATATATTCCTTGTTATTGATGGAAAGTTGCACACCCCAAAGCCGGACTGTTTTCTTAATGGTATCACGAGACGAACCGTTATCGCTCTTGCAAACAAATTTGGTTTTGAAGTTATTGAACGCCATATCAAGCCAGATGAACTAGCCAATGCCAGTGAGGTTTTCCTGACAGGAAGTGCTGTAGAAGTAACCCCAGTGAAGGAAATAGGTCAGTATAGTTTTACACCAGCTAAAATTACACGAACCTTATTAGAAGCTTATGATGAAGAGGTGCGCCGTGAAGTCCCTGCCACACTGAATGCTGCATAGTGCTAGTTCACTTTTTTACAGACCAGCGAGCAGATGCTGCAGTGTCATCCATGCGAGCCGTAACCCATTTGGCATTTCCGTTTCCCTCTTCGAGCTTCCAGAAGGGTGCTTTAGTTTTGAGCCAATCAACAATAAACTCACAAGCATCGAATGCGGATACTCTATGCTCACTCGCGGCAGCTACTAACACTATTCTATCGCCAGGCTCCAAATACCCGTAGCGGTGAATTATCAGACTTGAAGATAAGTTCCAACGTTCCGCCGCCTCAGAGGCTATCTTGCCCAATATTTTCTCTGTCATGCCGGGGTAATGCTCCAATGTCATTGAAGCCACTGACTGCAACTCACCGAAATCACGTACCAACCCGATGAAACTGACCAAGCCTCCAACATGATGCTGTCCGACCGTGAGAGCAGCCAGCTCGGCATTTACGTCAAAGTCATGTTCTTGGATACGCACTGTCATTTTATCCCCCAGTGACTGGGGGGAAAAGTGCGACTTCATCGTCCTTGCTAAGTTTAGCATCAAAATCAACGAGTTCGTGATTAATAGCCACCCTGAGTGCAGAAACATCCTCAAATGCCCGGGCGTATTGTGGCCCCCGCTCGCGCAACCAATCGATTAGCGCAGCTACATTATTTACATGATTGGGGGGAGTAACACACTCTTCGTTAACCCCCGTTTGTTGTCGAACCCATGCAAAATAAAGTAGTTTCATTTTAAATTGCCCATTCCGGTGAAAATTACTTTAGCGCACGTCTTTCAGGTGCCTTCGAGAAGCGCTTAAATAGTCATATCCAGTCATTAAAGTTAACACAGAAGCAAACCAAAGTCCTGTCTCGCCAACTAAAATCGTAGGATAAGCAGCTGGTCCAGCATCATGAATAATGAGGTGCCCGAGCGCGATCATCTGTATCACAGTTTTCCATTTTGCAAGACTTGAAACTGGCAGCCGCACCTTCAATTCAGCTAAGTATTCTCGCAAACCAGAAACAAGTATTTCCCTCATCATAATTACCAAAGCTGCCAACACAACAAAACCGTCAATACGACCATCAGCAACAAGCATTAGGGCGACTGCGACGACCAAAAGTTTATCTGCCACAGGATCCAAAAATCGACCAAAATTTGATAGTTGATTCATTGAACGTGCGATATAGCCATCAAAGAAATCCGTTAAACAAGCCACCGTAAATAATCCCAGCGCAATCCAACGCAGGACATGCCCTTCCGCATAAAGCAATGCTATCAACGGCACGATAACAAAAATACGCGAAACGGTGAGCAAATTGGGCAAATTAGTAAACATCAAAAAAATCTCCGACCTCAGTCCACCTTAAACATCATCATGAAAATAATCATAAATTTTCTTTGCAACATGCGCACTTATACCTTCGACTGCCTCCAGGTCCGACAAACCAGCCTCCGAAACACCCTTAGCAGAGCCAAATCGCATCAAAAGCGCTTTTTTCCGTTTTGCCCCAATACCAGTGATTTCATCTAGTGGGGACATGACGATAGAATTTTTACGTCGAGTCCGGTGTGCGCCAATGGCAAAACGATGAGCTTCATCACGAAGCCGCTGGAGATAATGCAACAATGGATCGCGAGACGGCATGATAAATGAAGCTTTTCCAGGCATGTGAAATTGTTCTCGCCCAGCATGCCTATCAGGTCCTTTGGAAATTGCTAGAAGAGCCACATCGCGGATGCCTAATTCGCCGAGAACTTCTTCCGCAACTGACAATTGACCCTTCCCCCCATCTACAATAACTAGATCAGGCCACTGCCCTGATCGTCTTTTTGGGTCATCTTTTAAAACACGAGCAAACCGACGTTTCAGTACCTCTCGCATCATTTCATAATCGTCTCCACCACGACTTTTTTTTGAACGACTTGTAGCAGCATTTTCTGAACGAATATTGAATTTGCGGTATGCATTTTTGACAAATCCAGACGGACCGGCAACGACCATGCCGCCCACGGCGCTGTCACCTTGTATGTGACTATTATCGTATATCTCTACTCTATCTAGCCGCCCTTCCAACTCAAGTCTCTGCGCTAATTCTTCGAGAAGCCTGATTTGTGACTCTTGCTCAGCTAAACGTCTAGCAAGTGCATTGCAAGCGTTTGTAAGCGCATGCTCAACAAGTTTTTTTCTCCTTCCTCGGCTTGCAGTCTGGATACAGACCCTATGGCCAGCTCTCAACGAAATTGCCTCAGCAATCAATTGCTGCTCTGGCACCTCGACGCTAAGTAAAACTGACTTAGGCGCCGGACTTCGTTCATAAAATTGCCCTAAAAATGCAGCCAAGACCTGCTTTGGTCCATCATCACGGTCGTGACTTGGGAAATATGCTCTATTACCATAATTGCGACCACCTCGGAAAAAGAATACTTGTATGCAACAATGTCCACTCTGTTGTGCAACTGCTATTACATCGACGTCACCGAACCCAGAAATGTTTATATCTTGATGAGCCTGAACCCGGGTCAGAGCGCGAATACGGTCACGAATTTCGGCGGCTCTCTCAAAATCACGAGCATCACTCGCCGCCTGCATTCGCTCACCTAGGGCTTGCTGAACACTATGCGAACGCCCAGACAGAAAATCATGAGCCTGATCTACTAACGCAGCATATTCCTCTTTGGTAATTTTGCCAACACAAGGCGCAGCACAGCGCTTAATTTGATACTGAAGACATGGTCTAGTTCGCGTGGAGAAAATATGATCCGAACAATTACGTAATAAAAACGCACGTTGAAGCGTTGAAATTGTCCTGTTGACGGCACCTGCAGAAGCAAATGGACCAAAATACCGACCAGCTTTATGTTTCTGCTCTTTTCGGGCCCCACGATGCTTAACTACCCGCGCAAAATCATGCTCACCAGTTATCATAATATATGGAAACGACTTGTCATCCTTAAGCAGTACATTGTAACGCGGCTTCAATTTTTTTATCAGATTGGACTCTAATAATAACGCCTCAGCTTCGGTATGCGTGGTGATAAATTCCATTGAAACAGTTAAAGCCACCATACGTTGAATTCTCGTGGGCATGCGCATAGGTTTAGTGTAGGCCGCCACTCGCTTCTTGAGGTTGCGGGCCTTACCCACATAGAGTGCGTCACCATTTGGATCCTGCATACGATAAACACCAGGCTTTCCTGGCAATGTTGCTAAATTTGTTTTAATTACTTCAACACCGCGCGCCAGATTTATAGATCGTCCCGCAACTATTTTTTGTTGTTGCATTTTTATTTTGCTAGTGCTCATTCCTCCGGCTTTCCATCGCGTTTTGAACCAGTTTCAAGGCGGCCGCAGTTAGAAGTTTCGGTCAGCCAATTTCGACCCTAGCAACTTATTGGTGCGACCAATGCACGCGCTTTTATCTTTCGCACCTATTATGTGGATAACTCTGTTGAAATCCTGTACTCAACTAAGCCAAGCAGTAGAATCCTCTGTAAACAGTGTTTTTGCACAAAATTTAGGCAATTTATATAAGGCATTGTTTTATATTAATAAAAGACATTGTTGAAATAATATATTTGTTAATACTCAATTGAAAAAGAAATAAACACCGTGAGTCGTTGTTATTAAAAGATGCTGTGCACAACTTCCGACTTTAAACTGAGCCGAAAAAGCCTTTCATTGATAGGGACTTGTACAATCATTCAGTTGAGACGCCTAAAAAACGAACCGAAAGAGCCGATGTTTTTGAATAGATCCTACTAAGGGTCCCTCAAATATATAATTCCGACAGAACAACTTTTTTATAAGTATCAAGTATACTTTTGACTGCAAAATAAATTCTCCTACTTAAAGGCTTGAATTTCACTTGCAACGTAAGCACCAATATTACACCCTGCCATTCGTCAAGGCATATTAATTTGCAAATCTATACTTCATTTTAGCTTGAAAAACCTAATTTCAATTATCAAGAGAAGCCGACTTGACATAGTCAAAATCAATCTCCAATCCAAAACCCGGCCTTTCATTCAAATGTACCATGCCATCCGGCATGGCTTGAGCACATTCGGAATAGAGTCCATGCTGAATTGGATGACGATCATACCCTCCATGAGATTCTGCGCCGAATGCGGCTTCTCCGAATGCCGAAACCAAGTGTGCGTGAATTTGCGGAGCCGTATGTGGCGCTATTATAACGCCGTTCTGCTCCGCATAATGCGCTATCCTCAAAGATTCGGTAAACCCAGCGTAGCGGGTGGAGTCAAACTGGACGAACCCTAGTGCTCCACTATCTATAAAGTCGCGCACGGTAAATCTACTCCATTCACGCTCACCATGCGCTAAAGGTATTGGTGACGCCTCAGCCAACCTTACGTAGTCAGCCGGTTGAAGGTACCAGTGCAATGGCTCTTCTAACCAATAAATATTAAATGGCTCCACCGCCCTAGCGAATGCAATGCAATCTTGGACATTATACGGTGCATTCATATCAAGCATTAGTTTAGTTCGAGGCCCTATAACCTCACGTACTGCACGAATTCGTTCTAGTTCCCTTTTAATCCCCAAAGCACCGGTCTTGAGTTTTACTGCACGATATCCTTTTTCCACGAATCCGGCGAATTCTTCTGCACAAGCCTCTAAAGGCTCTCCGTCAACATAGTATCCGCCGGTGGAATATGTGAATACCTTTGTGCTGGTACCTCCTAGCAACTTGTAAACTGGTTGATTTGCAACTTTACCTTTTATATCCCACAGTGCGATATCTATACCACCAATCGCTGCCATTGCCTGTGGCCGCTGCTCTCGGGAAAGCGGCCCCGGCAGTCCATCCCATGAGCCAAGACCTCCAGGCCTTGGTGAGGTCGCAGAGAAAAGCTTCTCCCAAATCTCAATATGCCCAAGTGGATCCATACCTAGAATACATTCCTTGAACTGCCGAGCTAATTCGCAGATCACGTGTTGAGATCCTCCTTGAACTTCACCGTAGCCAACAATGCCTTCATCAGTATGCACTTCAAAAAGTATCAATGCCGCCGATGCACTCATCTCATGCGCAGTCCAACTCGCCTGTTTGATATCAACTTTCATTGGATGTGTGATAACTTCAGTGATTTTCATACCAACTACCCCGCATTTACTTATGCCGCGATTGATTTCGCAAAGGCCCAATCGAACTCAATGCCCAGACCAGGTAAGTCATTTAAATGGACATATGAATCCACCACATCTGCTCGTTCCCTAAAAAGATAATGCCATATAGGATCTCGTTCTGGGTCTCCATGTGTCTCCAACATGAATGAGGCTGATGGAAATGCAGAAACCACATGAGCATGTAACTCAGCGGCGTGATGAGGAACTATGTAAACCCCATATTGTTCACAGATTTGGGCAACCCTTAAAATTTCAGTCAAGCCTGAATGACGAGTTGAGTCAAACTGAACAAACGTCACACCTCCGCTATCAACAAAGTCACGAATTGTAAATCGTGTCATCTCACGTTCTCCATGGGCCAGTTTAATGGGAATGGAGGTTGCAAGCTTCTTATAGTCACGCGGTTGAAGATACCAATGGAGGGGTTCCTCAATCCAAGTTATGTTATTCTCAGCAACACGTTTTCCAAACTCAATGCAGGTGCGCAAATCATAGCAAGCATTCATATCAAGCATAAGCTGAACATTGGGGCCAATAACATTGCGCACAGCAGCGATCCGCTCTAGATCATCTTCCATCGTTTCGAAACCCATTTTGCACTTTACTGCTTTATAGCCTTTGGCAACAAATCCAGAAAATTCATCTATAACTGAGAGCATTTCTCGTCCCTCTCTATAATAACCACCAGTAGAATAGCTAAGAATAGGGGACTTCGAACCGCCAAGTATTTTCCAGACGGGCATACCTGCTTCCTTACCTTTGATATCCCACAGCGCTATGTCTATTGCAGCTATTGCGGCCGTTAATTGTGGACGAGCTGAGCGCGGCAAAGGATCGGGCAAGCCATCTTCTTGGTACGGCGCACGCGGGCGAGGACAGGCTAAGCTAAACAGGTATTCCCAGATGGTCGTTGTCTCAAGAGGATCCCAACCTTTAATTAACTCAATAAATTGTTCGATAAAACTACAAATATCCTCTTGGGGTGTCCCTTGAATTTTCGAATAACCAGTAATGCCCTGGTCTGTTTCGATCTCAGTGATTATCGCGCGCACTCCGTTGCTCGACTCTTGGGCTGTCCAATACGGTTCTCTTATTGGGGCAAATAGAGGATGAGTTTTAACTTTGGTAATTTTCATGTTGGCCTACCATGGGGTTTAATGTCGAATATTACGACCTGTATCTCCACACACGAAGTCATTGCTTAGCAATGCCTAATATCTACAACCGGTACAATTGATAACTTCTCTGCGATCGCTAGTCTTATAAATCACGAGAAGACTAGTTTCCCCGTTTTTTTTTTAGGCGTTTTCGACCCTTGGGCAAAATATCGCGCGAGACAGATTTGATTTCAGCAGCAATATTTGGGTCTATGGGCAGCGTGTCGGCTGGCATATCGAGATCATAAGCCTCAAGCCTAGAGATCTCATCTCTAAGCTGGGCCGCCTTTTCAAATTCCAGGTCAGCCGCGAAAGCTCGCATTCTATTCTCAAGTTCGCTGATATAGGTTTTTAAATCCATTCCGATCAAGTGAGCGTGTTCTGGATCGCCTGTATCTACAGTCAAGTGATCTTTTTCATAAACACTATCAAGAATATCGCCGATTTCTTTACGCACACTCTCTGGTGTAATACCGTGTATTTTATTATATGCTTCTTGCTTCTTTCGACGCCGGTTTGTTTCACTAATCGCAGACTCCAGAGAATTAGTAATGGTATCAG
>CAJWLM010000027.1 GCA_913043025.1 uncultured Rhodospirillaceae bacterium | reverse complement strand
GTAACGCTTTAATACGTTGGTTAATCAATATATATGGTTTAGATACATCTAAAAAGTCTGCTTTAACTAAAATTGAAAATTCTGCTTTTGAAAAAGGGAATATTGCGATTCTGAGTGTAGCACCGGTTCTTGAATAACTGTTTTTACGCAAGTCATAATCAAGTTTATATGCTACGTTATTATCTTCGCAAATATTAATAATATCATTCAACATGCAAATTAGACCCGTAGAACTTATTACGAATGGACGATTATTTTACTGCACAATACAACCTGGATTTTATAAACAATTTATGCACCTGTATGCAAAATCCAGTCGCTAAAGTTATTTTTTAATTGCATAATATTTTGAGTTGTAATTCTGTTGAGTATATTGATTGCATCGTCTTTTTCATGTATAAAATTATTCACCCAAACTTCTATCTCAGAAGAATCTATATCCTCAGGTACCAATCCGTAAAAATAACCAGATTGGTATAGGGGATGATTATAGAAATGATGAATACAAATATATTCGTAAATCGAAGCTTCTTCCAAGTCACTGAACGCTTCAAAATTTTTCCATCTGTCTAATTTTAGTGATAGCTGGCTAAAATTTTGAAGTATTTCAACAAATTTATCTGCTGTTGAAAATTGAGAGTTTTCTGCCACGAGACTCAAATGTCCCAAGTATGCACACTCTGCAGCTACAGAGCCATGCTGGGTGATACAAAGAAATTCTGAAAACGTCCGGCTGAGCTCTTTTACTGAGAGGCGCTCACTCACAAATAACAATTTATTATTAACACGTGACCGCATTAAGTGAGTATTTTCAATATTCACTTTCCATCTGTTCAGTAATATTTCATAATATTTTCTATCCTTCGCAGCGTAGTCTTTATTTTTCAGCATCGCTGGATGAGGTTTCACAATTACATAGTAATTTTTTGATAAGAAAAACTTAATCATAGCTTCGTGAAAGAGATCTAATGTAGGGAAAGGGCCAACACCATAAAGATATTGGGCATCACTCACAGTAGCTAGAAATAAAACAACGCTTGATTTTGGTGACACCTCATCAAAATCTAACCTCACCTTCATGTCGACATCAACAGATTTCAAATAGTCATATTGAGATGTCCGTTCCACAAACGAACATAATCGAGTTTTAGCCTTTTCCAAGTCTGATTTTTTTAATTCTTTTCGAGCCAACAAGTTTAGGTTTTCATTTTTTTTTAGGGCAATACCATCATAACCTGAATATAATCGAAATCCTTTGTGATGACCTGAATAACGAAGTTCTGCAGCTCCCCGCCTAATGCAAAAGCGCCTGATTGCCTCCTCGGTACCAGTTGTTTCAAAACAATATATAAAATATCTTGTGTCAGATTGCGTTTCTGTATTTTTTCTGGTCTGACGAAAATTCGTCAATATTTTCAGACATGAAATCATGATGAATAAAAATAATTCAATATTTTTACTTATAATGATTTTTGTCTGTAGATTTCTCTGATAGGCGCTGAGAATACAATCCCCAACCACCACACCTTCAAGTCTTTGGTGTAACAAATAGGATATAAATTGTTCAGTTTTTAAAAAAAAAGCTGGTAGAATTTTTAGTGCAAACGCACACATTTTTAAAAAGTCTAATACAACAGTGACATCATATAATTTCAACAAACGTTTCATTGAGGCCTTTGAACTTATGATTGGATTGCTACACACTACAAAATCAAATCCTTCCTTTGTTGCAGCGTTGAATAAGCCATTTTTGATGAAAAGTGACACACCATAATTAGGAGTTAAGTCAATAATTTTATTCATTTTTACCATGCCATTTTCTCAGCTTGCCTCCCCTCATCTCAAAAACTACGTCGCAAATTTTGAGGTTCGAATATCGGTGTGTCACCATCAGAATTGATAGGTCATCGGACAATTCAGCAATGGCACTAAGCAATCGCTTCTCTGTGTTTGGATCCAATCCACTTGTAGCCTCGTCCAACACTAGCAACTTGGGCTTTTTGTACAGCGCTCTTGCAATTCCAATTCTTTGTCTTTGCCCACCTGATATTTTTGATCCAGCGTCGCCTATATTTTTATAATGGGCCGATGTAAAAAAATTGTCTTCGAGCATAGCCACCCTGCCACAGTATTTTGCATACTCAAAATCAATATCATTAAAATCCACCCCGAAAGCTATATTTTCGTGTATTGAGGCATCTACCAAAGTTACGTTCTGTGGCACGTAACCTATAATATCCTGCCAATTCTTAGTGTTTGATTCGCTGATTTCAGTTCCGTCAACAAAAATTTTGCCAGTAGTTGGTTTTAGCAAACCTAACATAATGTTTATAAGGGTTGATTTGCCCGACCCTGTGGTTCCGACGATGCCTACCGAAGATCCTCTGCCGATCTCAAATTCTAGATTATCTATAACATTTGGGTTCTCACTACTGTACCTGAATGAGATATTTTTACATTGAATTGCCCTATTAAATGTTATTTTTTTATTTCCAGGTTCAAATGCTTTTGGATATACTTTAGCTGAAATTTGGTTCAAAGACTGAAAAAGATTATTAAGTGCCACTTGACCATAACGCAGACTCACTATCCCGTTGAATATCGATTGCACAGCCGGCTGCAATTTGTAGGCGCTCAATGCATATGCACTTAATAATGGAAAAAATGTACTTGGCACCTCCCCATCGACTTCCATTGCAGATACTAATGTAATGATCGAAATTAAAATAACGCCTCCAAACGCCACTAATTCTACAGCGTACTTTGGAATTTGGTTTAAAACGAATTGAACGGCAACAGAATTTGAAAAACGGTGGGAAACCTTTAAGAATCTCTCACTATAATAAGATTCTAAGTTGCTAAATTTAATGTACTTTATGTTATTCAGAGCTTCCATTGTTATAGCGAAACGTTCTCTATTAGAACTTACAGTTTGTTCCCCGAGATAGTTCGCCTTTTTTCTTACTGCAATGTACAAAAAAGAATATAAGCCGCCAAAAACAAAAATTATAGTTAATGATATTTTTGCATTAACAAATAATAAAAATGCAAGAATAAAAATTAATAGAAACGTATATGATACCATTGTTATAATTGGACGAACTAATTGGGCCACAATACGGTCGACTTCTGATAAAACCGTTTTCGCCAATTCAGATGATTGGGAATTCAGAAAAAAGTCAAAATCATTTCTCAGGTATCCAGATAATAATTTATAACTAATTTCGTGACGCCTCATTTCAATAAATTGTGTTGTTAGATATAGGCCGTATGAACGAAGCACCGTTGAAAAAGCTATAATGCTGAATGATCCAACACCTAATAGCACAAGTACCTCTTTCGTGCTCTGAACACCTAACATTTCGAGGATTTTCTTAAAATTAATGAGATATTTATTTGTATTTAATATCTCCGGGTCATTCATAATTGAAATAATCGGAATAATCGATGCAACTCCAATTATTTCAAAAATACCAATAGCGAATAGAAACAGAAAAACTACATACAGGGATTTTCTTTCTTTGCTATCTAATATTTTGAAAAGGCCTGAAAGTGTAACAAATATGGTTTTTTTAATTTGGCTCAAATATACAATCAATCAATAAGAAGGCTATAATCTATCATAGTACAAATTTTTTTGCCAAGACAAGGCATGATGTAAGCTCAGGACTATCTATTGTAAGTAAACTAATGATTTTTCGATCCTCAACTACTTCAAACCTAAAACCAGGATATTTAAACCCGGAAATAGAAATCTTTGTCCGTATTCCTGAATATGAAATATGTGGGATAATTCAATTTGAGGTCATAATTATTAATTAGGTTTTACAAAGTAAACGATATTTTTGATCTGTAATAATTTATACAAAATTTTTCTGATGCAAAAAAATAAACCGACCAATCCAAATATCTCTTTGTAGACCACGACAGATTCTCTCCAACCAGTCAGGAATGCTAATAAACCGTCTGTGCTTTTACCTCCAAGGCGCATATCCACCAAAACTTCGTTGATAAGCACTCCTGCTCGATTATCGATGTGAATGAATTCCAATTGTTGCTTCAGGTCTGATGCAATTTTCAAATTGGTATCAAAAAAACGATTTTTTTCGATTAGCTTATCTCGTTTAATAAAAATACAAGGATGTGGAATTTGTAATTTTTTTTTCTTTATGATGTTGAAATTATCGGGCATCCATATTCGCTGCTTGTGTGCATTTTCAGAAAAATAATTAATACCACCATAAATGAAGTCAGGGTCGCTTTTGGCAATCAAATTAACCTTCTCGAGTACATAATTATTAATAAACCTATCATCAGAATTTAAAAACGCAAGATATTCACCTTTTGCTTTCAAAATACCTTTATTCATTGCATCATAAAGACCTTCATCTTTCTCAGAGAAAACAACTGTTTTTTTATCTTTAGAAAAGTTCACTATATCAAGAGTTGTATCAGTAGATAGTCCATCAATAATAATATGTTCATAATTTCTAAAAGACTGACAATTTACAGAACTGATGGTCTCTGCTATCGTCTGCTCAGAATTATAGCAAACAGTGATTATACTAAATTTCAACAATTTACGGAGTTACTCAGTGTAAAAGATTTCGCGTGACGGTTGTGGTGAAATAAATTCACTCTCTAATGTGCGATTGATACCCTCACTCAATTTATATGGTGCTTCGAAATCATTCAAAGAACTTTTCGTACTTTTAAATTCCGTTGAAGAGACAAATTTCCTTACGCGTATTGAACTAACTGGCAAATTTTTTCGGGTTAAAAACGATACTAAATCAGCAGTATAGCCTAAAATTATTCCTAACCAATAAGGCAAACGCAGGCCCACACCATATTTACCCTTTAATAGAGCCCTAACCTGCGAAACCAGTTCGTTCATACTTAAGTCAGGCGTATCAACATAATTGTAGATACCATATTTTTGATCTGTTGCAACGCAAGTCTCCAGGAAGGCGACGACATTACCAATGTACGCTATCGACTTTTTGTTCTCGCCTCTACCAACCATCAAAAATTTTCCTGAAGCAATTTGGTTTAGCAAGTTAAACATATTTCCACGGTTGCCTTCACCAAAAATCACGGTAGGGCGCACAATGATCAGTGACTTATCCCCTTTAGCATGCCAGGCTCGTAATTTTTCTTCGGCTTCAAATTTGGTGCGGCCATATTCATTAAACGGATTGATTGCACCACTTTCATCCGTTCCAGGCTCCGAAAATCCATAGACTGCGACCGTACTCGTGAAGACAATCTTATCGATGCCTTTTTCGTCACAAACCAACGCCACGTTTTCCGCACCATCCACATTGGTTCTCTGATATTCAGACTTGTCCTGCACATCGTCGCGATGCACCGCCGCCAAGTTCACAACAACATCGCCTGTGATCATTTCCCGCAATGTATCTGCATCTTGCACGTCAGCAATCTTGCACTTATCAGGAAATTGTTTGCTCATCTTCAGGTCAACGATCTCAAAATCCTGCTGCTTCAAAGCTAGCTGACGGCACAGGTTTGTTCCAACAAACCCAGCCCCACCAATTACTGTGATTTTTTTTGCCATCACTAAATTAATTCAAATCTTCTTTTTTATAACACGTCAAAACGTCACCTACCCATAACGCCTCAACGTCGGAACACTTAAGCTCCTGAACTGGTTTCGACTGAGCTTCAATGGGTTGATCTAGAAGGTGCACTACCAATTCAACTTTCTTGATGTGCTTTCAAGGTTTTCTGACAAGCCACTTTTAATTTTGTCTCGCATTCCGGGCACCGACAATAAGTGAAGTGTTTCATTCATCGCCCGCCAGTCACTTTCAGCCATGAGAACGGCATTTTTATTCTTCCCAGAAATCAAAATTAGTTCGCGCTTTGCAATCGTATTCTCAATTAGGTCGGGGAGTTTGTCGGATGCTTCTTCAACACTGAGAGTTATCAATGTGTGGTTCCTAACAATTCAACGCCATCTAGCTTTGCTAATTTTTGATCGAAGGTTTTCAGGATGCGGTTCTCAGTTCTTGGGGCCGCCTGTCGGATCATAAGGTCCGCAAAATCGTAACCGTCTTCTCGATAAAGATTTACAATCGAGGCAATGTCTTGCGCGTTTTCAACCGAAAGCTGGCTTGCGGTCACAATACTCAGCAGCGCCTCTGCAATTTCTTCACGTGAATATTTATAGGCCCGTTCAAGAACCCAGACCAGTTCGATCATAACTTCGCGACATACATACCCTGGCGCATCGCTCGTGAAGCCCTCGATCAAATCAGCAGCGACCTGGAACTGAGCAGCGTCATCTTGGGCAAGATAACGAACCAATACGTTTGTATCGAGAGCAATCATGACGCGCTTTCGATGGCTCCTTCAGCGATCGCTTCATTCATTTCCTCAAGCGAAACTGTCCGCTGACCCGGACGGTGCAACATACCAGCAAGCTCACGGACGTGCCTTGCCTTTAGCATTTGAACGCGACCATTTTCTACAATGTAGCGCACCGAGTCACCTGCCTCCAAGCCAAGCGCCGCGCGCACGTCTCTGGGAAGAGTTGTCTGGCCTTTTGCAGTAACTTTGGATTCTTGCATCATCTTCACCCGTTCATTCTAGATAAATTCAATTTTAATATAGTAAGGAATTTTACAAAAAGCAATTCAATATCATAAAAGTAATGCATTATCGCAAAGAGAGTTCCTGAAGCATTGTGTGGCTTTCATCCATGACCACTTCAGCTTTCGATAATGCGTCTGGTACTGCAGGATCGTGAGCATGAATTTTCAAGCTATTATCGTCTGACCGCGTGACATACACTGTGTCACCTTCATTTACGCCTAAGACAGCTAACATATCAGCACTGATTGTAATGGCAGCGGAATTTCCCACTTTTCGTATCTTGGTCTTAAACATGAGAGTTAGGCCTATATATCTTCAAAAGAACGATCATTTTTTAATGCAGAGCTACCCATAACCTTAAATTATATTGAGATGCCTGAGACTTTACTAATCAATACTATTCACGTATCGTCACGACCTTTGATCACTGGGTCATACGCTAATCCAGCCTCACGCTCCAAAAGTTCAATTTCTGCCCGCAAGTCATCATACTCCTGACGCTTGCGTTCAATAAACCTATGTGTCAGCAAAGATTTCTCCCGAACACCCTTTGGAGTCAGCAGATAGGCATACTGCCCCTTGCGTGGATTATTTTTGAAATTCTCAAGCTTTACGAACCCTTTTTCAACAAGGGCCGTCAGAACGTAATAGGCAGAACCGTTTGATATTCCAACCTGATCTGCAACCTGACGTGAGGACAGCTCTGGATTGCCATTTATAAGACGCATCACGCGAAGGCGGACATCTTCTTGCTGTTCTTCACGCCGGCTAGCCAAAGTGGACCTTTACAACAGCTACCGCACCAAGCCATCCCAAAATAATGGGGCCAGCCGTGCTAAAACTCAAATTTTTATCAACCACTTTCATAACTGTTCAACTTTGAACTCATAGTCCATGAAATTTAATTGATCAAGCCCTACAGACAGCTCCACTCGCGCAAAAGGCGTATAAGACAATGAATTTAAATGCATTTTTAATATTAAACTATAATATTTTGGGCTTTTTCCCTACAATTCATATACCTCCACAAAAAAACCATCTCAGCCGCACCCTCTTTTTTTTTGAAGTTATGCGTGGTAGGTAAGTTCAGAATTGAGCACTTAGTTGGAGATGGCTCTCATATATGTCAGAAAAAATTTGGTTCCTATTGCAATTCAAACCAAACTCGCACCGTTTGGCAGAGCGAAATCTATTGCGCCAGAATTTTGAGACCTTCTTACCGATGCAAGAAGTGACTAGGCGCAAATCAACGCGCTTTGTAAGTGACCTTCGCCCCTTGTTTCCAGGCTATATGTTTGTTGCCTTTGACCCTCAAACAGCCCCATGGCGCAAAATAAACGGTACGTTTGGCGTCTCCAAACTTGTAAGCTTCGATGGAAAACCAAAGCCTGTACCACTTGATCTTATCGCCGGCCTAATGCGGCGGTGTGATGTTGCCGGCAAGCTGCTCCCTTCAAGACGACTCGCCCCTGGCAATCAGGTTAAACTTCTCACCGGACCCTTTGCAAATTTTGTTGCCAAGGTAGATACCATAGATTCGAACCAGCGCATTTGGATACTGATGGAGTGCATGGGTCAGCGTACGCGGGTACATGTCACAGCTGATTTTTTACAGCTTTCAGATTAGTTTAGAGCATTAATTCGAAAAATATTTTTATCGCTGAAAATTTTCGCCTTCCAGCCATTTGTCCAGACACCAGATATGTAGCATGATCCGTTACCACTAAGCACGCGTGGCCTGTTTTACACTAGGGCATAATCGCAGCCTGATGCCGCCAATGCCAATTCAATCGTCTCGGTCACATCACTGGCTCGCATGGTCGTGCATAGCTTCCATGCAATAATGTAACGGCTGTAATCGTCCAAGATTGTTGCCAAATAGTAGCAACCCCAACCAATGATCTTGAAATAGGTGAAGTCTGTTTGCCAAATCTGGTTGATGGCCGTCGTTTTATCTTTGAACTCTTCGCTCAACCATTTACATTTGTTGTTCCCCAAAAAAGGGGTTTGATGCACCCCAACAAACCAAACAGAGCCGGACTTCAAGCAATATCGAGAGTTTTGCATAGAGCGGTTGACAGTTAAATATCTAAATCTGGCTTACAGTTATAGATTCGGGAGCCAAGGAACGCACTCAATCGACTACATCAAGGATAAAATTAGGCGACCAATGCTCATTGTTCTTTCGAACAGTTTCTTCTTTATCCCCAATCCCAAAAGACCGATTAAGTTTAGATCTTTTTTCATTCTCCAAAATGGTACTATCTGCCAAAATCGCCGAGATTGCTTCAGAGATAAACTTGGTTATTATAAAGTAAATCAATTCAGAGTTTGCTTTGCTTAGTCTTGCAGTTGGAAGGGCGCCATGCATTTTTCAATAAACCATATGACTGCACCAAATTTAGAATGGCTAGATTTTCTGAAACTCGCAGATGAAGTTGGTGCGGAAGGAGTGGAGTTTCGAAATGATCTTTCAACTCCCTTGTTCTCAGGTAATCCGCCAGAAACGGTGGCTGCGGCCCTGAAGAAAACTGGCCTTCGCTGCTTTGGGCTTTCACAAGTCTACCCATTTAATTCCTATTCAGATGAAATATCACTTGCTGTAAAATCCCTAATCGAGTCAGCCAAGGCGTATGGTGCACAATCAATTTCGTTGATACCGCGCAATGATGGGACCGGCAAAGGCACCAGAGAACGCCAAACTAATCTCCGTTTAGCATTGCGAGAGATTAAGCCCATGCTTGAAGAGGCGGGCATTATTGGCCTTGTTGAGCCTCTTGGGTTTGAACGCTCATCCCTGCGCACCAAAGAAGAAGCTTTAAATGGGATTGAGGGAGTAGGCGGTGCCAATGAATTTAAAATTGTGCATGATACTTTTCATCATCATTTGGCGCAGGAAACTAGTTTTTTTGCGGAACATACAGGAATTATTCATATTTCAGGCGTCGTTAATCCAACCGTAAGCATCAATGAAATGGAAGATGAGCATCGCGTTATGGTCGATTGCAAGGACCGCCTTGGCACTGTTGAGCAGATAAAGTCTCTTCTAGAACTTGGATATGGAGGCCCCATTTCGATGGAATGCTTTTCCCCTGAAATCCACAAATCGTCATGCATAGCAGAGATGTTGCAGTCATCCTTTAGCTTTGTCACAGACAGGCTCGTTTATGCGTGAAGCTCTTGAATGCTCAAGATATTCCGAACTTATTGTCCATATTCAATAAGCATATTAGACTTTTTATCATCAAAATCTTTATATTATTTAATTAAATAAGAGATTGGTGGAAAAATGACAAAACCGCCTTTCTGTAAAATGTAGTTTATTCAACGGCTAAGCAAGAACAACAGCACGAGATCGACAAAACTTTGCAATAAAACAATATGGTTAGTAACCTCGGCGCCAATGACCTTTAGATTTTGCAGGTTCAGCTCAAATTTGTGAGTTTATATTAGCTAATTGAAACCAAAGGGTCACCTACCTAGGGCATTTATTTTTAAACAGACTCATTTTAGAATCTGGCTTCCTATATTGAGCCTGATGTCTCCTGTGGCCTGGCCAATTTTGCCAGTAGTAAAATATTAATATTAGAACCTATATAGCTGTATTTATTATAATTTATTAGATTAGCAGAATAAGACACTTTATGTTTCATTTACTCATTTAGTATTCTCCAGGAACTCTATCATTCTATCACGCATCACAAACTTTTGTGGCTTGCCAGTAATGGTCATTGGTAATTCTTCGACTATCGCGATGTGCTTAGGGATTTTAAAATGTGCAATTTGACCTTCACAAAAAGAACGCACCGCTTCTGCTGATATTTCTTTATTTGGCGACGCGACAACCCAAGCGCAAACCTCTTCTCCAAATTTTTCATCTGGTATGCCAAAAACCTGAACTTCCGAAATATCTGGATGGCGAAACAGAAAATCTTCAACCTCTCGTGGGTAAATATTTTCACCGCCTCTTATGATCATATCCTTAACCCGGCCAACGATATCGCAAAAGCCTTCACTATCGATCACTGCAAGATCACCGGTTAACATCCACCCATCAACAATGCAGTCGTGTGTTTTTTCTTCGTCGCCCCAATAGCCTTTCATCACAGAATAGCCACGCGTACAAAGCTGTCCGCTGGTTCCGACCGGAACGATCTTGCTGTCTTCATCAATAATTTTCACCTCTAAATGGGGGTGAATACGCCCCACTGTACTGCATCTTTTTTCAACGGGGTCATCCACAAAGCTTTGGAATGACACAGGCGAAGTCTCGGTCATCCCGTAACAAATAGTGACTTCGGTCATATTCATTTCACTGATAACCCGCTCCATGATATCTATTGGGCAAGGGGCACCGGCCATAATTCCAGTTCGCAGTGAGGTTAAATCAAAAGATTGACTTTCCATTTTTTGGAGCATCGCAACAAACATTGTTGGAACACCGTAAAGCGCTGTGCACCGCTCTGATTGAAGTGTTCTTAGTGTTTCTTCGGGATCGAAACCTTGGCCAGGAAAGACCATCGTTGCGCCTTTGCTAACACATCCCAGTGCCCCCATAACCATTCCAAAACAATGGTAAAGTGGAACCGGAATGCATAGGCTATCCATCTCTGTTAAGTTTATACGGTCCGTTACAAAGCGAGCATTGTTTATAATATTGTAGTGACTAAGCGTTGCGCCCTTTGGGGACCCGGTTGTCCCGGATGTAAATTGGATGTTTATGGGGTCATCTGGATTTAAGGTGCCTGTTATCGCCTCTAAGCGAAGCTGCTGAGCCGGCCCGCCAAGCTGCGTGACTTGCTGAAAGCTTAACATCCCACTTTGAGGCGTTTCGCTCATCGAAACTACAATCTTTAGAGAAGGCAGTTTAGAAGCATTAAGCCGACCGGGTTCACAGTGTGCAAGTTCGGGGGCCAAATCTTGAAGCATTTCCAGATAATGGGAATTTTTAAAGCTTTCAGCCAAAACAAGAGCTTTGCATTGAACCTTGTTAAGCGCGTATTCAAGCTCGGACAAACGATAGGCGGGGTTAATATTGACCAAAATCAAGCCAATACGGGCCGTTGCAAACTGGGTTAAAACCCATTCGTATCGATTGGGCGACCAAATACCAACCCGATCCCCTTTGTCTAGACCAAGCGCCAAAAGACCTGTAGCCAGAGCATCAATTTCTCGATCAAAATCATAATATGTCAACCGCCTATTTTGATCAGGGAAAACTGCAGCATCCCTCGGCCCATGCCGCGAAATAGTTTCGCGCAACATCTGGGGAATTGTTTTAAAATGAAGAGGTTGGTTTGTATCCCCTGAAAGATAAGAGGTCCCATCTTGCGGCACGCTTTGGGATGTTTCATTTTGTCTTTTTTGTTCGGAAAACGGCTGTGCCAAACTTGGGGCCAGACTTTCGTTTAGAATAGACACTTTAAAACTCCCTATCTACATTACGCGCCAATCGCCAATTTGTTCAAATGCATGAGCCGCCTGATAAATTTTTAATTCACCATATTGCCGCCCAACCAGCATCATGCCAATTGGCAGCCCCTCGCTCAGTCCACATGGAACATTCATCGCCGGCAAGCCACCATTAAACGGGGCAGTGTTACCGATCATTTCAAAGGCACGCTGCACATAAAGACTTATTGAGCAATCCGCTGGTGGAATTTTCTGCGCTTTCATTGGTAAGGTTGGCATCAGCAGTACATCATATTGGCTTAAAACTGCAGTATATTTTTCATTGACTTTGCGCATCAAGTTTTGAGCTTTTCCATAAAAGCGGCCCCGGTATTGTTCTTGAAAATACTCGCCAAGAAACATGCAGACTTTCAAAGAATGAGTAAGCTCATCAGATCTATTTCGCCATTGTGCCATATGATCCATCAGGGACGGTAAAAACAAGCCTTTGTAATTTGACCCCCCCGAATTTCCGTTCATCATATGATCCTGCAGGCCCTCAACAGTGATTGCTGTCCAGCAATCGACTGCCAGATGGTGTTCAGGCACAGAAACTTCTTCGACAATTGCCCCAATGTCACGAAACTTTTCCACGGCGGATAGAACTTTTTGGTCTACATCCGGTTCGCTCTCAGGTCTATGAAACCCTTCCTTCAAAATCCCGATACGCAAACCATGTGCCCCGCGACCCAACGCTTCTGTATAGCGAAAAACCTGTGGTTTATACTGCCGCGGATCAAGACCATCTTCCCCGGCCAGAACTTCCAACAAAAGTGCATTGTCGGTGACATTGTTGGTCACTGGGCCGACATGATCAATGGTCTGTTCAATTGGCATAACCCCTGTGTACGGCACTAATCCATGCGAAGGTTTCATACCATAAACCCCGCAGTTTGACGCAGGTATTCGAATAGATCCACCCTGATCTCCGGCAATGGCCATATCAACTTCGCCAGCGGCAACCAAAGCAGCAGATCCTCCAGAAGATCCACCTGCCATATAGCCGTGTTTCCATGGGTTATGGATGGGGCCTTTCGCATTGGTATGAGAGCCGCCAGACAAGCAAAAATTTTCACTATGGGCTTTGCCTACAATCGTTGCGCCTTCATCCAACATTCTGGTAACAATCGTGGCATCAATTTCGGGTGTGTATCCCTCCATGATGGATGACCCATTCATCATAGGAACACCAGCAAGGCAAATGGTATCCTTAAGCGCAATCCGCTTGCCTTTGAGAGCGCCATCCATTGCGCCCCGTACCTCGGTTTTGACATACCAAGCATTAAGGGGGTTTTCCGAAAAATCAGGAAAATGCCCGGGCGCGCGAGGATAGCGAACACTAGGCAGGTTATCAGGCGTGGCATCCAGCCGATCATAGGCTTGGATATAGGGCTCCATGATTTCATTATATTCGGCCAGTTCTTCATCAGTCAGGCTCATATTGAATTTTTCAGCCATAGCCCGCATCTGGGCCAAGGAAGGACGTTTTATGGTCATGTTTATCACCGAGCGTTGAGGAATTTCGATTGTAATTCGATCTGATTTCGAAGGGGCAGAGCTTTTGATAGTTGCGTTGCCTGAGGGTAAATTTTTGCGCGTCGACCGCGCGGTTCCAAACCCTAAGAACTGATCTACTTTGGCTTGATCAGCCAATTCCGTTTTTGACAATTCACCGGAAATACGGCCGCGCTCAAGCACAAGTACCCTGTCAGACAGATCCTTGATGAAATCAAAATTCTGTTCGACTAATAAAATCGATAGTCCGCGTTTTTTCTTAAGCGACACAAGAGTTTCAGCCATCTCTTCGATGATTGAAGGTTGAATACCTTCTGTCGGCTCGTCCAAAAGCAAGAAATCTGGAGCGCCCATCAAACACCGAGCAAGCGCCAAAAGCTGTTGTTCACCCCCAGACAGCGCACCCCCTTGGCGAGACAGCAGCCGTTTGAGACGTGGAAAATCGGATAAAATGACTTGCAGGGCGTGCTCTTCGCTTTCTTCACCATAATCTTGATAGGCAAATCGCAAGTTATCCAGAACGGAAAGCTGAGGAAATATGCCGCGTCCTTGCGGAACATATCCAAGCCCCAAGCCGGCGCGTTCGTTTGGAGACAATCCATTAATTTCTGTACCGAAAAACCGCATTGTGCCTGTATTGGCTGGCAAAAATCCCATGAGCGATTTTAACAGAGTTGATTTCCCCATGCCGTTATGCCCCAAGACACCAACAATCTCGTTTTCTGCCACCGAAAACTCTACGCCATGAAGCACGGGAACTTTGCCATATCCACCCGAAAGCCCGGTTACATTCAAAGCTATGTTGCGCTCGTTTTCCATCTAGGCCTTCTTTCCCAAATAAACGTTGCGC
Source organism: uncultured Rhodospirillaceae bacterium (assembly GCA_913043025.1). Taxonomy (GTDB): domain Bacteria; phylum Pseudomonadota; class Alphaproteobacteria; order UBA8366; family UBA8366; genus UBA8366. Next base: position 18,871 of record CAJWLM010000027.1, on the reverse strand, counting down.
ACGGTCTGATCGGCCATCACACGGTCCACATGATCTTCAATTAACATGGCACCTTGATGAAAAACGCTCACCGTTGAGGCGATTGACCGAATGAATTGCATATCATGTTCCACAATTATCACAGCGGCCGATTTCAGCATCTCGTGGATGATGTTGGTCAAGCTATCCACATCCTTTGCCGACATTCCTGCTGCCGGTTCATCCAGCAATATCAACCAAGGATCCGCCGCCATCACGATGCCTAATTCAACACGCTGTCGCTCTCCATGGCCAAGCTGGCCTACATCTGAATTAATTATGTCACCAAGGGACAGTCGCGATATGACCTCATCCGTCATTCTATTGGCATCTGTGACGGATAGAAAACGCCTGGCTGCCAACCAGATATTCTCAAAGGCCGTGAGACCGTCCAAAACACTTGGAACTTGGGTTTTTATACCCACGCCTAATGACGCGATTTCATGTGGTGACCAGCCTGTAACCTCTTCGTCGCGCATAAACACTTGACCGCCGGTTGGTTCTAACTGGCCTGTAACACATTTAAAAAACGTGCTTTTACCTGCGCCATTTGGGCCAATTAGACAACGTAAATCACCAGCGTTTAGCTTGAAATCTACGTTATCTACCGCGCAGATGCCGCCAAAACGCATATTTAGGTTTCTGGTTTCTAAAGCCACTTCAACCATTGGAAATCACCCGAGTGCCACGGCGAGATTTACGCAGCCGCTTTCGGCGCCGGCCAAAGCTTGCAGCCCAAAGGTCTGAAATTGCTGGAACAATACCCTTTGGCAAAAACAAGACAAATAAAACAAGTATCAAGCCCATGATCAATGTGTTGTCAATCATTGATTGCTGACCCAGCAGAAATTTCAAATAGGCAAGGCTCGCTGCACCAATGATGGGACCCAAGCGGGTACCAAGGCCGCCGACGATGCACCAAATAATTATCTCTGCTGATTGGCCTAGGCTAAATAAGCCCGGAGTGACTATTTCGGCCCAATTCGCAAATAGACCACCTGCCAATCCGGCAATGGCAGCGCCTATTGCGAAAAGAACAGTTTTTCGAGCACGAGTATCATATCCCATTAACGACATGCGTTCATCATTTTCGCGAATGCCGATGGCAATCCGGCCAAAGCTTGACCGCAACAGCCATGAAACAAGCAAATATACAATCACCAAAGCCGCAAAACAAAAATAGTAAAATGCGTCGCCCCAAATATAGTCGTCAGGCCGGCCAGGTATGTTCAAAGTTTGGAAACCTGGAATGCCGTTATAGCCTCCTAGCCGTGCTTCACCGATAACATAAATTGGGCTCGCCGTAGAATTAATGAATTTAAACAATATTAAAGTCACCACCAATGTAATCACGCCAAGATAAACATCTGCCAGACGTCCATAAAACATCATCGCGCCCATCAAGGCGGCAAATGCCGCCGGAACTAGAATGGAAAAAATCAGAGGCAGTGTACTTTCACCAATATTGATAGCAGAAATCGCATAGGCATAAGCTCCGAGCCCAAAAAAAGCAGTTTGCCCAAAGCACAAGATGCCGCCAAACCCCCAAATTAGTCCTAAGCTGAGCCCCAACATCCCATAGATTAATAAAATCGAAAGGGTGAAAGTGTTGATCGCAAAGGGCAAAGCATAAACCAAAATCAAAGCGATCGCGATGACAATAACACTTTCTTTTTGCCAGCTTTTAGGCATTAGAGCTTACCCTTGAAAAAACGGCCTGTGACACCCTGCGGTAAGAGGCGCAGTAAAATCACAGCCGCGATGAGCATGGCAACGTCCCCGATCACCGGAGAGGCCACAAAGGAAAAAACCTGACCGACAAAGCCAAACAATGCGCTACTCGACAAAAGTCCGGAAATCAGCGCCGGGCCACCTGCGATCACGGTAATGAACGCTTTTGCGATAAAGGCGCCGCCCGACGTTGGAACCAGCCCCACCAAGGGCGCCAAAATAGCGCCGGCAAAACCTGAAAGCGCTGAGCCCACAAAAAATGTTGCCATATATATCCGGTCTGGTGAATAGCCCAAAGCGGACGCCATGTCCGGATTTTGCATTGTACCGCGCGCAATCAACCCCAGGCGTGTGGTTTTTAGCACCGCCAACATCGCCAAGATTAGAACCACTGAAACGATAATTATAAAGAAATTATAGCCATTGATTTGATAGTCGCCAACAGCAAAGCCAGGAATTGGCGTTGAAATACCGGTTGTCGTGTTCCCAAAAATCATCGTCGCGCAACCGATAAAAAACAGGCTGAGCCCCCAAGTCGCAAGCATGGTATCAACCAGTCGACCGTAAAGATGGCGGATCACCAGACGCTCTACAATTAATCCAATAAGCCCGACAACAATCGGAGCGATTATCAACATTGCTATAAATATATTTACGCCCATGTTTGCAGAGGTAATAGCGGCGTAACCTCCAAGCATCATGAATTCCCCATGCGCCAAATTAATCACCTTCATCATCCCAAAAACAACCGCCAAACCTGCGCTTATTAAGGCAAGTGAAGCGACTGCATAGAGAATTTCCACGAGAATGACGAAGCCAAAATCCATTTTTTACCTGTATTGTTTGGGCGCGTTACGCCGCCAACAAGGTTGGCGGCGTTGGGATATTTATTCGTGAATCAAATTGCTTTAGAATTTGATTTCATACTGTGTGTTATCGTTTGGATTGGCCGCCAAATCACAAACCGCTTGGGTATCAATCGGTTGGCGCTGGGAAAGCGTTTTAACAACCCGCATTCCCTGATTTTCCATTTCCATTAAATGAACATCAAGAACTGCATGGTGGGTTTTGGGGTCTACCGTGACCTTGCCCCCCGGGCCGTCGATGGAAATACCGGTTTCAAGAGCAGCAATAACCGCATCCCGATCCAGGCTTCCTGCCGCTCGAACACCCTCGGCCCAAGTCAGAACGCCTTGATAGTTGGAAACTGCAATTTCATGAATAGAGTTGCTATCTCCAAAGGCCGCTTCCCAATTTGCCTTAAACGCATTATTGGCCGGGCTGTCTATGTCTTGAGAATAGTTGTAAGCAACCATTATACCGTCCGTTTCAGCCGCATTTAGCACCTTGTGTTCGTTGCCGACGCCCATTGTTGTGGAGGCCAGTGCAATTTTATCTTTCATCCCCGAGGCCGCCCATTGACGGAAGAATGAAAGATGCGCAGCGCCTACCAGTGGCGCGATCACCAAATCCGGGCCAACGGACTGAATTTTTGCGATTGTCGAGCCGAAATCAGACACATCCAGCGGGAAGAAATCAAGACCAACAGTTTCACCACCATTTTCAGCAACATACTTTTTGATCCACTCGGCGGTGATCTGACCATAATTGTAGTCAGCAGCTAAAATATATACCTTCTTGCCAGATTTACCCATCGCATAAGGCACCAAAGCTTCTACCTGCTGAGCTGGCGTTACACCGTTGATAAAGATATTTCGGTCGCAAACACCGCCCTCATACAAAACATTATAGAAGTATAGAGTTTTAGATTTTCTCATGGTTTGCCGAATAGCTTCGCGTGACGCAGACAAAATACCACCATGAACCACATCAACTTTATCCTGTCGGACAAGCTGTTGGGCGTATTGCGTATAAAGGGCCATATCAGATTGCGTATCGTAGCCAATTACTTCTACCTGTTTGCCCAAAAGGCCACCATCGGCATTAATTTTTTCAACAGCAAGCTGAAGCGCCATGTTCATTGGCTTTCCATAGGCATCAAAACCGCCAGATGTGTCCAATACCGATCCAAGCTTTATGGTATCGCCAGCTAGTGAAATACTGGGGACTGCGACGGCGGCAGCCACTGCAGCCGTTGTTGCTAAAAATTTTCTTCTGTTGAGTTTCATAGTTTTCTCCCTAGGGTTTTTTGTTCTTTTCGGTTTCTGTTTTAGATTTGATGCGATTGGCATAATCCGCCGTGCGGCCAGCTAGGTTTGCGTCGAAGTCAACACCAATTTCCTCGCCCATTTGCTTCATGGCGGGCAAACGTACAGCCATTCCTAGAATTTGATCCATGGCGGCCCCAAAAGCGCCGTCCACACCGCCGTTAGACTCATTTGCGCCCCCGCCAATACCAGCGATTTGGTTGATGCGGATCGAGTCTATTTTTTCCACCGGTTTCATCATTTGAGTCATAATTTCAGGGAGGCGGTCCAGCTTACGCTCCTCCAATCGCATTGCAATAACGGCTTCACTAAGGCCATTTTCGGCAGCGATCTGGGCGGCTCGGCCTTTGGCCTCGGCCTCCATGCGCTTTAAATCTGCTTCGGATTTTGCCTGAACGGCCTTTGCATTGGCCGTTGCCTGGGCAATTTGTGTCTCAGAGTTATTTTTGACTCTGGCTCTTTCGATTGCCAACTCTTTTTCTAGTTTAAGCAAGGAAATTTCTTGATCGCGTTCAGCAATTGCCTTTTCTTTTTGTTTTTGTACGGATTCGGCCGCCAACAGTACCTGCGCACGTGATGATTCTTCGCTTGCCTTTACCTTAGCCTCTTCAGCACGCAACTGAGCAAGTTGCATTTCGTTTTGTATTTTAGTTTCCTCAAGTGCAAGAATGGCGGTCATCTCTTTGCGCCTTAGCACCTCGTCATTTTTAACCTTTGCGGATTCAATATCCTGCTGCTGCTCTATGCGAGCCGTTTCCGATGACTTTTGAGCTTCGATCTTGTGCACCTCAGATAAAGCCTCAGACTCTGCTTGCAATCTAACCAGATGTTCTCTTTGGGCGATTTCCGCCTCGCGCGTTGATCGTTCAATATCTAAACGCCGCTGGACCTCGACCAGCTTGCTTTCACGAACAGAGATTTCAGCCTCTGTTTCGATTAGTACGCGCTCTTTTCGCTGATCCGAAACCAATTGCGCTGCCCTTCGCATACCTTCGGCATTAAAGATATTTTGCTCATTTAGCTGGCTTAAATCACTCTGATCCGTAGACAGCAACGCACCGGAAATGAGTTCGAGGCCAAATTTGTTTGCCTGCTCTGAAATAGCTTGTGACACCTCTTCAGTAAAAGCGGCTCTGTCAGTGTGAATTTCTGTTAGTTGGCGAATGGCCGCCGCATTCTGAATGGCATTTAAAACTGTTCCAAACAGTAATTCTTCAATATCCGCACCAGAGCGCGAGATGCGTCCACCAAGCGACTGTGCCGCCAGCGCTACAGATGTTTTTGACGGCGCCACGCGGAACTCAAAAGACATATCGACATCAGCCCTAAGCCGATCATCTGTCAGAAGTGACGCAGTTCCTTTGCGCTCAATGCGAAGCGTAATAGCACCCATCGACACTTTTTGTATTTGATGCAAAATTGGAAGAGCAAGACAGCCGCCATCTAACACAACCTTCTGTCCACCAAAACCGGTCCGCACAAGCGCCATGTCCCGAGTGGCTTTCGCAAAGTACCGTTGAAAAAACCAAATTCCGACCAAAAAAACAGCTAAAGCAACAGCCAGATTAACAATCAGCATCAGCGCGACCTCCCTTGGATTGCGAGGGCACACTAGTGCTCTAAGGACCTCGAATCTGTCTAAGGTCGACTTTGGATTACTTTACTTTCCATTTCAAGTATTTAGTTTCTTTTTCAATTAAAAATTTTAATCTATTGTTTTTATTAATTTTTTATCAACACTATACATAACACCATCTGCTCTAGCCAAATAGATCGGAGATGACTTTTGGTCGTTTGAAATAAATTTTGCGTTGCGTACACTTTTATAAATCAGCGGTGCGCGACGTGGCATTCCAAAATCCGCCCAGCCCTCTCCATGCGTTTGAATCAATTCTTTCAAAAACTGGATGCCTTCATATGTTGATTGACCCAAAGCATTTAGCATTGGGGCTCGGTCACCATGCAATGTATAATATTTTTCTTTGAATGCAGCATTTTGCTCAGACTGAAGAGACGCAAAATAAGAAGACGAAGAAAACAAACGCTTCAGCCCGTCAGATCCACTGGCCAATAGCGCATTTTCCTCAATTGCGCAGGACAATCTGATCATAGCTTCATGCGCATTTAGCGCCCCAAAATTACGATTGAATTCAACAGCGTCTTGCCCCACTAAAGAGATTAAAACGGCTTCGCTGCCGGACGCAGTAATTTCCTCAATTTCTCTATAAAAATTTGGCTGACCAAACGGTAAATATTTTTCATAGCTTAATTTTGACCCAAGCGCTGCAATTTTCGTTTTCGCGTAGGCATTTGAAGATCGTGGCCAAACGTAGTCATTTCCAATGAGAGCCCATTTTTTTGGTCGGTAAATTGCTTGCAAATGATCCATCGCAGGGCCCAGTTGCTGAGCCGGTGTTTCGCCGATTGCAAATATTCCCTTGCCGTTTTCCCCACCTTCATAAAGAGGAGTATAAATATATGGAATGCGGCCCTGCACAACTTTGCTTAGTCTCTGACGCATTGAACTAATATGCATGCCCACAATTGCATCCACCGATTCCGTTTCAATAAGCGAGTTTATTAGCTCTTCAACGGGTGCATTGGTCTCGATTGCAGTATCGACCATTATCAATTGCACTTGTCGTCCTGCAATACCATCGGCTTTGTTTAATTCCTCGATGGCAACCTGAGCACAGGCGATACACGAAGGCGCCCAGAGCCCTGCAGAGCCACACATAGGTATCAGCAGTGCAATGCGAAATGCTTTTGATGGGCTTAACAACCGCTCGTCGAAAGGTGAGGCAATAGTGTGCGGCACCCCAACAGAGGAATATTTCCAATTCGATACTTGCATTTTTCGATTGCACTCCTTGGATTACACAGTATCGCAATTGATTTTCGTTTCCAAGTCAACTAAATTAAGGTGAAAGTTGGAACTTTGGAACAATATAATGACGGCTAGCCCATTACCACTAGACAAGTATTTTTCGTATGCGGTGGCTTCAACACATCGAAAATTGCACGTGAACTTGAACAAACAGCTAAACTCTTTTGGAATTCAAGTTGAGACTTGGCGGGTATTGGAAACTTTGGATCAAACCGACAGCCTAACCATGAGCGATCTGGCTAAAGTAGTACTAATGAATCCACCAGCACTGACAAAAATGGTTGATCGAATGGTAGCAGACGGGCTTGTTCAACGCCAAATCAGCCGTGAAGATCAAAGGCAGGTTACATTGGTTCTTACCAATATGGGCTTAGATCTTGTTCAAAACGTCCGCCAACCAGCCATTCACCAAAATGCTACAGTGGTGGAACAATTAGGCCCCGAAAAGGCGGCGTTGATCCACGAAGCCTTGGAAAGCTTGAATAAGCTTCTTTGACATTTGCCCTTCTTCCCTAGAACAAAATCATGGATTTTCTAAACGTCTCTTTAGGAGGAAGGCGAATGGCACAAATGAGACACAGTGAAGAAGACATATTGCGTTTGCATCATGAGATTGAGGTTCATCTTGAACCGTAGTGCAATGACGCGGTATCCAGCCGATGAGGCAATTCTAACGCCCTACCAATGAAGTCTGTTTAGGCATATGGGAAAACTTTTCAGGGGAAGTTTTTGGATTTTTCGTCAGTTAAAAAAAATAATCCGAGCCATAAGAGATTAACCAGGTCAGGACTGCGCGATCAAATCAAAGTTAAGCATAGGGAAATACCGGAGTGAAAGCACAGCCCTAAAGAGGACATGAAGAAATGTCGCGCATCTGCACATAATGTCAGTCGCAATTTGTCATGGAAACAATGCTTTAGATTACTAAATAATCTCTTTTAAATTAGCAGCTAATCCTAGCTTCCGAGGGGGCTGATATCCCCCAAACTTAAAAAATTGGTTGGTCATATCCATTTTATTGAAGCGCTCACCACTCGCAGTTTTAAGAGTAAATTACGCAGTATCCCGTATTCTTAAAACTGAATTCCGCTAATCCGTTGATTTTACAGCGCACCCGAGAGATGGTTTACATGCTAATTATAGCACGATACATAAACTTCTATAAGCAATATTAATAGCTTACGTATGCGTGATTCATAATCAACTACTGCCTCAGTGATACCTTAAAATATACCACAGCTTATACAGTCACGGCCCATGCATAACTTGGTCAAATCCTTTTTGCTACTAATATGGGGTAAGAGATGGGTGATGGTGACACATATCAGTCTTGTAAACACCTACATGCTATTTCAGATGACAATACCAAGTATGCATATTCATTATATAGAAAATAACTACACACTCCTGATAAAATATTTTCAAAATTGCCAATAATCTGCAGGTGATGTTGGAAAATATCTAGTTGTCAGATCATACATTTCAGGGTGTTCATTTTTGATCATTTGGAGGCTGGAGTAAGAAGATTTATAATCAACACCACCATCCATCATGTATCCTTCCACCGCAACGGCCCAAACTTCACCCGCTGGAAAATAACGTGAAACAATTTGCCTTTCATATGCCTGATCAACTAGATCAGGAAGTGTTTGATAAAATTGGTGGTCACTTGTACTTTCAAAGATAATCTGCTGCAGCAAATGCGCCATTTCATGGTATAAAGGGTTTCCTCCAATATTTTTATTTCCAGGGTAACAAAGCCATATCGAATTCACTGGCATAGTAGCATCTGTTTCACTCATTGCAAAACCACCCTCATCGCAATACGTGGAAAACTCTGGCACTTCGCAAGAATTATTTTTAAACAATGTAGTACACATTTTGTTTATTTTTATTATAGAGAAAATATAATTATTTCTCTTCTGTAACCTTGGATAACTATATGTCATTGGGTTGATTATGTATAAGGCAGACACCATGCCTTAACAGTGGGTGTTAACATGAAAGTAAATTCCGTAACGAATGACTCCACAAACAAATATATTTTTGATTAATTAATGTCATACGTCCTTTGACTGAAATGAAAAATATTTGAAAGTAAACATGACCAAGGAAAAGATTGAACGAAAGATTGCGGTTATTTTTGCCACCGATGTTGTTGGTTACAGCAAGCATATGGAAGCCAACGAGAGTGAAACCATTCACAATCTGCGTGCATGTGAAGCTATCTTGGAAGGGCTTTTTGAAAAGCACAATGGACGTTTGTTTAATACTGGAGGTGACTCATTTCTTGCAGAGTTCCCAAGCGCAGTTTCAGCCGTCGAATGTGCAGTAGAATTTCAAACCCTCGTCAAAGAAAGAAATTCGTTAGAAGAGACCTCAGTAAAGCTAGAGTTCCGTGTAGGAATTAACTCTGGTGATGTGGTTAAAGAAAAAGATAATTTGTTGGGAGATGGGGTTAATATTGCAGCAAGGCTTGAGGCTTTAGCCCAAACGGGCGGCATTACGATCGCAAAGGTCATTCACGACTTCGTCAAAGGCAAAACGGCATACAAATTCCACGACCTAGGCGTTCAAAAAGTAAAGCAGAACGAATTCCATGCATTTGATTTACTTCTAGAGCCATCTCAAAAAAGAAAAATAAATGGAACAACGTCAAAATTTTTCATGGTTACAGCTGTAGTTTCTGTTATTGCCTTGGGCTTAGTAATATTTTGGGGACTATTTCATCCAATCCTAAAAGACCAAGCTTCTTCTGATGTTCAATTAGCAGCCGTTAACTCATCCTCACCCGTTATGCTGGTCTATCCTTTTGAAAACTTGTCGTCTTCAGAAGAAGGCGAGAATTTAAGTACTGCAATAACGGAAAGTATGATCTCAAGCCTGTCCCGTTACACGGGTATTAGTGTACTCTCTAGTAGTACGAGTTTGGATGCCAGATCAAAGCAACTTTCTGATGCACTTATTAAAAAGTTTTATAATGCAAACTTTGTTGTGAGGGGTTCAATTCAAACTTTTTCCAATCAATCCAGAATACAAATGCAGCTTGCTGACTTGTCTTTGAATAAAGTCGTCTGGACAGATAAAGTTGACTTTGCTGCGGAAGATATTTTTGAAGTTCAGGACAAAATAGGGGATAAAATCCTTGCACATTTGCAGATTGAGGCAGTCGCAGGATCAGAAGCGAAAAGTTGGGCCTCTAAATACGGTACGGCCGAAAGACTGACGCTTTTTTTAAATTCACGAGAAGAGTGGTTTAAATTCACAGCGGATGCATATGAAAATCACACTAACATAATTAAGAAACTTGAGGAACAGTTAGGGAGCAGTTCTCCTGTCTTGTACAATATAAAGGGATGGAACCTGGTCCTTAAAATCACAGTTGGAAAATCGACTGATTTAGCTCAAGACACGGCTGAATTGATACGACTTGCAAATTTGGATATCGCAGAAAATAACGATGTGACATCCTATAATTTACGCGCCCTTGTCGAATTCAGAGTTGGTTCTAAAGACTGTGAGACTTCAAAACAGTATGCTAAAAAGGCTGCGGAGTTAGGGGCTACAGCAGATACATACATAGTGAGTGGCTCTATCTGGGTGGAATGCGGTGATCTAAAAGAAGGAACACGCTTCTTTGAAAAAGCCTTGCGGCTGCAGCCTAACGATAGTGGTTGGAACTTAACAAAACGACTAATCCCAATGTATTATTTACAGGATGACCACAAGAAAATCATCTCACTGGTCGAGCCGCACCTTGATGCGGTTGATATTGCTCCCGAAATGCTCGCCTTTTATGCGTTTGCAAAACTTCAAGATGGAGACAAGGCGCTAGCGTTAGAAATGCTCGATAGAGCAAAACAGCTAGGTATTTCAAAAGCCTCTTTGCAAAGAGTAATCAGAGATCAGAGTAAAACTGAAGAATTTATCATAAAGTTATCAGAATTGGGGAATATTGAATAACTGGATGATTAACCATTTTTCAAAGCCTATCAATCGTACCCACTGTTCCTAAAACTTTAAACATAGGATAACCGACCGCCGAGCGGCGTGATATCTCGAGAATAAGTGCAAACAAACCTCAATCAGAGCCACTAGAGCAATATATCTTCAGGCACTGGAGGTTAAGGTAACTGAAAACCTTTGCAAAAATGGCCAGAATTGTCCGCTGCTTTTGATTCCTACTTTGTCTGGACTTCGAAATCTGAAATCTTAAGCTTTTTATCATGCCGATGACTAAATGAACAAAGTTATGGCTAGACAACAGGCATTTTATTTTTTTATAGATAATAATCTGTGTTTGAGGCCATCAAATGACTGAAAATGCTCAAAGAATACTACAACAGGCATTTGGCGATGCAGCGTTTGCGTGTCCCCTTCCGGAGCTCTCTCAGGCAATAACTGACTTTATTGCTAACAGATTGCCGCCTGCGAGCCACCCTCTAGGGGCCGCAGCGAGACATCATTTCATGGTGCCTGGGAAACAAATCCGCGCTAGAATGGCGCTCGCAGCTTCAGATAGTTTTGATGTACCGCGTATCGCGGCTCTGCAATGGGCAGCCGCAGTTGAGGTTCTTCACAACGCCTCTCTTGTTCATGATGATATTTGCGACGGCGATACAGTGCGCCGAGGCCATGAGTCTGTGTGGTCGCGCTTTGGGCGTGATATGGCACTTGCTCTTGGCGACTGGTTAATCGCTTTGTCTTTTGAACTGGCTGCCGAGGCCGCTCACACAGGAAGGACCCCGCTTTTAATATCGATCTTATCGCGTAGCATGTCAGAAACAACCTCTGGACAGGCTCTCGAATTCGGGACAGCATCCTATCCTGATTGGTCAGCCTATATGAATATTTCAACCGGTAAGACAGCGCCGCTTCTAATTGCCCCAGCTGAAGGTATCGCCCATCTGGCAGGACGCCAAGATGTGTTGCAACCGCTTGTAAGCTTTTTTACCGCAGCTGGTGCCTGCTATCAGATTGCCAATGACATGCTAAACATAGCGGGAACAGATGGCGCAAACAGTCCAGCATCGGATTTGATAAGACGCACACCAAATGCTGTCATTGTGATGTTCCGCACAACATTGAAAAGAAACAAAGCTGCGGAGTTTGATAAATGGCTTGCCTCATCTGATACCAGTGGGGCCGCAACATGGCAGAAAAGACTAGCCCGATCTCTCGCAATGCAGATGACAGCATCTTCGCTTTTGAAAATGATGGAGCAGGCCGAAGCGTCCTCTGCCCAGTTTCCACATGACTGTCGGGATGTTATCGCCCCGATACAGTCTCAGCTTCATACTGTTTGCCATAAACTTGTTTCAGACTACCTCTAGGCAAATCAATTTGATGTTAGGGAAACACCCATAGCCTGGATAAGGCCTCAACAAAGGGTATGGCGGAATGTATGACATGTCTTCAACGGCTTCTTCGACAAAGCGAGCAGATACTTCTCCATCCCATACACTTGTCATAGGTGGAGGCTTTGGTGGCATTGCCTCGGCTCTTAGAATGCGCGCACGCGGTCATCAAGTAACGCTTGTGGAACGGCTTGATGCTCTTGGTGGGCGGGCTCAGGTGATTGAACGGGGTGGCTTCCGCCATGATGCTGGTCCAACTGTGATTACAGCGCCCTTCCTGTTTGACGAGCTTTTCGCTCTATTTGGTGAACAGCGAGAAGACCATCTCGATTTCGTGCCGCTTGATCCGTGGTACAGGTTTCATTTTCACAATGGCGAGAAGTTTGACTACCGTCCTTCGCTTGAGGACACGCATAATGAACTGGCTCGCTTTAACCCTGATGATACCAAGAACTATGATGCGCTGGTTGAGACATCGCGCAAAATTTTCGATATTGGATTTACCCAGCTTGCCGACAAGCCCTTTACCCGCTTCGGGGCCATGCTTAAACAGATACCACATCTACTACGCCTCCGAAGCTATCTCACGGTATCGCAACTCGTAAATCGGCATATTAGACATCCTCTTCTTCGGCAGGCCTTGTCTATCCATCCGCTTCTCGTCGGTGGCAATCCGTTCGACACAACTTCCATTTATGCACTTATTCATTATCTGGAGCGCAAGTGGGGCGTCTTTTTTTGCATGGGCGGCACCGGAAAATTGGTGGCAGAACTTCATCGGCTGCTCGAGCGACGTGGTGTAACTATTCTTCTCAATACCGATGTTGATGAAATTCAGGTTGAGGGGCGCAGGGTCAAAGCCGCAATCACAGCTGATGGCCGTCGTCTAAGCGCCGATCGTATTGTTTTTAATGGTGATCCATCAACATTATACAACCAGATGATGCCGACGCATAGCCGGCGCTGGAAAAAAGCACTACCAGAATCTGTGACGAAATATTCCATGGGGCTGTTTGTCCTCTTTTTCGGGACCAAGCGAACCTATGAAAATGTGGCTCATCACACAATCTGGATGGGGAAACGCTATCAGGAATTACTGGATGATATCTTTAACAAGAAGATATTAGCGGATGATTTTTCGTTATACGTGCATCGCCCAACAGCGACGGACAAGAGTTTCGCGCCAGAGGGATGTGATAGCTTTTATGTATTGTGTCCTGTGCCAAACTTACAAGGGAACGTTAATTGGGACGTAGAAGGCCCTGACCTGCAGCGCAGGATTATTACGGCACTGGAAAAAACTATAATGCCAGGACTTAATGACGCTCTTTCAGATGATTTTTATATGACACCTGAAGATTTCAAAAAGGACTACCGTTCGATGCATGGGGCGGGGTTTTCCATTTCTCCAACCTTTACCCAATCAGCATGGTTCCGTTATCATAACCGTGATCCTCATCTTGATAATCTTTATTTTGCCGCAGCAGGAGCGCATCCGGGCGCTGGCATGCCAGGTGTTTTGTGTTCTGCAAAAGTTGTTGAAAAACTTGTCGACACGGAAACAATCATGCAAACTTAATCTAAAGACGATACAAAGGGAACGGGCTTGCAAGGTGACAAAAGAGGCATCCTTTAAATTTGGGAATTCTGATGCAGCTGTGGAGCGTGCTAAGAGCAGTTTATCCCGAAACGGCCGGAGCTTTGCTTGGGCAGCCCGGTTTCTTGGACCGCAAGTTGGGTCAGATGCCGCCATGCTATATAGCTTTTGCCGGATACTGGATGACCTTGCTGACGGTGATATGGAGTTCGGCCCAGAACGTCTTGAAGCTATCAGAACAGGATTACATAAAAACACCCCCCACATTGACCCTTCGCTTGCCGAATTCTGGCCTGTGATGCAACGCTGCGCTGTTCCAGCTGAACCTCTTATCCATCTGCTTGACGGCCTTCTGCTCGATCAAAAGCCGGTTCGCATTGAAACAGAAATGGCTCTGGTTCGTTATGCGTATCATGTTGCCGGTGCAGTCGGCCTCCTTATGTGCCCTGTGCTCGGATGTGCCTCTAAGGACGCCGAACCGTTCGCCATCGATATGGGCATAGCAATGCAATTGACCAACATCGCCCGCGATATCCACGAAGATGCTCAGATGGGGCGCCGATACCTACCCTCTGACTGGGTCGGCTCATTGGAACCAGAAGATATCCTGCGCGCAGGCTCACGGCCCGCCAGCCAAGACTATAAAGCTGTAGAAGCCGGAACAGAAAAGCTATTGCTTCTGGCAGACAGATATTATGAGAGCGGCAGAAGGGGTCTATCCTATCTTCCTGTGCGGTCCCATTTATCAATTGGCGTTGCCGGTATGGTGTATCGCGCAATTGGCACAAAGTTGCGCAAAAACGGGCTGGACTGGGCTGGACCGCGCACGGTAACCAGTTCATCTGAAAAGCTTATGGCCAGCCTAAAAATCCTTCCCTCTCTTCTCAAACGGGGAAAAAGAAGTACTGCTGAACATGACCTGCGTCTTCATACCCCACTTTTCGGATATGTCAGATGAGAGCTACGCCTGTAACCATCATTGGGGCTGGATGTGCAGGCCTATCCCTAGCTGCTGAACTCTCGAAAATTGAGAACAGCAAAGTTAAGCTTCTTGGCAGGCCCTCTCCTGCGGAAACCACCCCTCATGTCTGGGGTTTCTGGCGGATGGACTGGTTAGAAGAGCCCACACATCAGAGCCGCGCTTCTTGGTCAAAATGGGAATTTCTGGCTCCTGATAGTGCTGTTGTTCGACAGGAAAGCACGACCCACTCCTATCATGCTCTTCTGAGCACAGATTGGCTCGGCGCTTGCAGGCGCAAAGCCCAAACCACCCAATTTGAGCAAATTGATGTGGACGGACCTAATTTGCCAGCAGACGAAGACACAGAATTTGTATTTGATAGTCGTCCGCCGGAACTGGATGAACCGTTCATGAAACAGCATTTTCTGGGCTGGGAGATTAAGACTAAAACACCAGCTTTTAACCCCAGTGTCGTGCGTTTGATGGATTTCACCACCGACCAGTCCCGCGGCATTCATTTCATATATCTGCTCCCCTTTGATGCGCACACTGCGCTGGTCGAGTCTACCATGTTCTCTTTCACCACCGAACCCAACAGCTGGTATGAAGATGCGATAACAGCTTATTTATCTGACCAGCTTGGAGTAACTTCATTCAACGTTCAGCGCACTGAAAAGGGCTGTATTCCAATGGCCTTTCCAGATCGTCCACACAGCCGCTATCATGCGATAGGTGGGAATAGTGGTGCGGTTCGCGCATCATCTGGCTATGCCTTTACCTTTATTCAAAAACAGGTCAAACAGATTGCGCGTGCGATTGCCACCAGGGCAGACACGCAGTCAACCATTGCGGTCAGAAGCCCCCACAGGACACTTGATAGAATGATGGATGCTGTTTTTCTGGATGTGCTTGCCAGAGCCCCGAAGCACGCACCTAGCCTATTCATGAAACTAGCACGCGCACTCCGAGGAGACGAGCTTGCTCGTTTTATGTCGGGCACAGCTGGTTCTGCAATTATTATCAAGATTATTTTTGCTATGCCGAAAGGTCTATTTTTATACTCGGCCGTTAGATGCTGTGCTAATGCGATCAAATCTTGCCTAGCGATGCCTTTAAAAGGTCAAATAAAATGAGCTTGTCCCTGATAGATTACGTCAGTCTCTTTTTCGTTATGGTTATAGGTCTTCCTCATGGCGCTTTTGATAATGCGCTTGGCTATCTACTGGGATATGGACGGAGTCTTAAAAGTTTTATCCAGTTTTCGGCCGCATATCTGGGAATAGCAGGTCTTGTCTATCTGGTCTGGCTCTTCGTGCCTGTCATATCTCTCATTTGCTTTCTCGGCTACAGCTTGGTGCATTTTGGCCTTGGTGATGTCACCGGCCTCCGGCGCTCTGTGCCGGAATCATCCAAAAGCCAGCTATTTACATCCCAGTTAGGCAGTCGATTGCTGAATTGGACATTGGTCTATGCGCATGGTGGTCTTGTGACCATTTTTGTGCCATTTTGGCATGCTGATGAGGTCAGTGTGCTGTTCCAGTTGCTTTCAGGTGAAGAGGCAGCCACCATTATGACAATTATTTCTCCTTTGAGTATCATATGGGTCGCAAGCCTTCTGGTTATTATTAGCACCGCCATTTTTGAACCACTTTATCGGCGCAGTGCTTTTGAGCTTGTTGTGCTGACATTCTGCCTCAGCTTTTTGCCACCACTTGCCGGATTTGCTTTCTATTTCTGTGCCGTTCATAGCCGCAGACATTTTCAACAGGTCTGGAGCAATATCACATCAACACTTTCTGGACGTTACTCTCTTGGTCTTGCTGCCATACTCACAGCAGCAAGCTGGGCCCTGGCCGGTGCTCTTTATGCCAGCCAGCCTATTGGTGACAGTATCGATGCCGCACTTTTGAGGTCCGTATTTATCTTGTTGGCAGCGCTAACTGTCCCTCATATGTTGTTGGTTGATATGCTGTTCCGTCCCCATATTTTAGGCGGTGCTCGGAGCGCTGAAAATGACAACTTGTGATGGGTAAGATAATAATATGGCCTGCAACCAAAAAACAGGCAGCGCCCCGCGAAAACTCCCATGTCACTCTTGCTTATAGCATTTCACCATAGGATACGCCCCATCTGATCTAAATAGTATTCCTAGAACGAAGGGCTGGAGGATATTTGCAAGCTTCATATTGATAGGAAGGCTTTTGAATGAGGTAGGACTAGATACTCCTCTGTGGTGATGTGTTTGCCTACTTAGGGGCATAATGAATATGATTAACAATCTAAAAATAGTCATAAAATAAGCTGATTTATTGTATCTCAATTATGCATCAGGAATAATGTAACCTTCCAGCCGCCCAGCGCCTTCTGCCCGAAGCATACCTGTGTCCGTTACTACAGCCATCACCCATCGCGTTTCATGATCAATTAATCAGCGCTATTTTGCGGAGTTTTTCTAAGAGCATTTGAATGCGTTTACTCATACCAGCAGATTTATCAGTATACTTCCCTACAAAAGACTTCTTAAGCTCAAGCGCATACTCAGATATGATAAAGTTTAAGATTGCGTCCTTTTATTCTTGAATTCCAAGGTAAAGTGAATTTTTAGCAAAACTGACTAAAATAGTGTTATTTGCCTTGATGCAAGGCAGTTTTATATACTTAACGTAAAGCGCAGCCATCGAGGTTAAGACTATGAAAAGAAATTTCATCTTAGCGGTAGCACTATGGCTATTGTCCACAGCAGCATTTGGGCAAACGTTCCCTGCTTGCCCGGACCCTGGCAATGACCCATCCAAATTTTGCCCAGTTGGGCAAATATGGAGTGAAACCGCAAACGACTGTATTTTAATGGCTTGAGACGCCAATTTGTAATTTTTTTGCTTTCAGCCGATGAATTCCAGCGGTCTGGAAACAGAAATCCATCAATACTGCATGAAATTGCTTGTTGGTCGTTGGCACCTTCATCACGTGTAATGAGGATTTTTACTCTGATTTGAGGTAGATAATGAAAGTTTTGAAATTTAGTATTTCTATTTTTTTGGCCGCATTTTTGCAGCTGTCGCAAGCTGCTGCATCAACTACAAGCCAAACCCTTTTAGATAACCTAGCAAATGCAAAAACGCTTGAGCAGGCAGAACCGATTATCTCTGCTCTTTGGGAAACTTGGATGAGCAGTCATAGAGTCGAGAACGAAAAAGTTTTGATGGAGCAAGGCGTTCTCGCAATGAGAAAAGGCAACCTTGAGCAGGCGGAAAAGCTTTTCGGGGATCTCATAAATCAAAACCCTAACTTCACAGAAGCTTGGAATAAACGGGCTACTGTGCGCTACATGATGTCCAATTTTAAAGAGGCGCTGGACGATGTCTTTGAAGTACTTCAACGTGAACCCCGCCATTTCGGTGCGATTTCTGGCCTTGGCATGATTAACCTTCGCCTTGGTGATCTAAGCGCTGCTTTGAACGCATATAAGAATTTGCAGCGCATCTTTCCGGCAAGTCCAGAAGCCAGCCGGTATATCCCGATTTTACGCAAAAAATTGAACCTGATGGATTTGTAGCAAGGCGCTGTGGCACACTTCTTTATTCAGTGCGAACAGACTTCAAAACCAGACATTTCAAAACACGTATAGCCGTAAAAATCCAAGTGCCCGCGCCCAATAACGTGAGAGCCTGTCATCCTGAGATGAGACCAGAACTCATCCAACTTAGCCCAACCAACATAGCACCCGACTTAGCGGTCTGTGCAGACGTCGTCTTAAGCCCCTTTACAATAAAAAGATGGGATTATGGCTCAAAAAATCGGTGGGAACCCGTTTTGAGAAGTAGTCATACCCAGTACGGTTAAACTTATAAGGGACTTTTTTGGTCAGTAATCTGATCAACACTCTCTCCAGCCCAATACTAAGGAAATGCTATTTATGATAATGTTATCGGTAGGTTAACTATCTGTAGACTGCTGTAGTCTGATTGATAGTGGCGCACCCGAGAGGTGGTTCATATCTCTGTTACAGCACCATGCACAAACTGGTGTAAGCAATATCAATAGCTTACGTGTTTGTGGTTCATAATCAAGTGCTGCTTAAGTGATACCCTATGATATACCACAGCTTATGCAGTCACTGTACGTGTCTATCTGGCAGTATTCCTTATCGTT
>CAJWLM010000026.1 GCA_913043025.1 uncultured Rhodospirillaceae bacterium | reverse complement strand
ATGCTATTAAAATCACGTGTCCTTGTAGAGGCTACTTCACTGAATTTAGGAGGCATTTCTCTTCGGGCTCATCAATTGCTGCTTGTTCTGATTGTTGTTACTCATCCACGCGGGCGTTTATATGAAACACTGAAAATACGCGTCTTCAACGAATAATCGGATTTTTATATTGGGTTTGTCTACTGCAAGCTCAAACGCCGTAGAATTTAAACCCTACGATTTACTCTTCCACCTCTCAAAAAGCAATCAGATGCGTTTAAAATGTTACAAACTTTTGGGTCTTAAGTATGCGCTGGATAAATAGGGCAATCGTTGCGCTTTTAGCAGCTGAAAGGTTTTTTTTCGGGCGTCCAACTTGGGAAAAGAATCTAGAGATCCACAATTAAATGGCAGTGTTGCCCAGACTTAATATTCGGCGGGTTAAAAAGATTTTGGTTTATAAGTTGACTATTCGGCAGGTTTTAGAGTTGCGGGCTCTGCAAATGCTGGTCCCTTAGACTCGGATCCCCTGCCATCTTGAACTTGCACGTGAATAGGATCAAAGAACCTAACATCACCAAAAACTGAGGCAGCGTATAATCGCACATCACTTGGATCATTGGTTGGATATGCTCGTGCGTGTTTTTCAAAGCCACTGGGCGTATAAACATTTTTTATTATCCAGACTAGCTCAGTATCATCTGATTTGCGGTACCTGTTTCCGGGAGCAACATGAAAATCTTTTTTAACGGCCTTGAACAACATATATAGTCACCAAACACATCTACGATACTAGTTGTGGTAGTTTTTTTTTGAAAAATTTTCAAGGAAGATTATTTGGCGCAATGACCATAGTTGTACGAGCTTGGCATAACCCATTTCTTTGAAATGATATTTTAGGATTGAGAATAAAAGGTTTTAGGTTTTCAGGCATGTTACTGAGAACGCAGGTTAGGCAAGAAATTGATGTAAAAACACCTCGAGTCGCTGCATTTGTTTACCATTACATGTTATGCCTTTGTTAATATTGTTGTCGTAAGGTTACAAAAGCATGAAGAAATTGAATGATAAGCAGCAACTTACTCTAACAGATTCTGGCAGAAAGCCACGCCTCAAACTACCTCCAAACTCATGCGAAACACACTCTCACATTTATGGGCCGCAAGAAAAATATCCACTTTGGCCAGGGCGTTTAGGTGAGCCCATATGTTCACTAGATGCTTATAACGAGATGTTAGATAGGCTCGGTTTCGATCGCGCTGTAATCGTTCAGCCATCAGCGTATGGGTCGGATAATCGGTGTACACTGGACTCAATAGCCGCGCGAGGGCTAAAAACAACTCGCGGCGTTTGTGTTACCAGGAAAGACATATCAGAGGAAGCACTTTGGAAACTTCACAAACAAGGAATTCGCGGCTTGCGGTTTTTCTTGATAGCAGACGATTTTAAGCTTGAAGATTCCATTACAATGGCTCAGAAGCTCGCTCCGTTGGGTTGGCATATACAGTTCCAGGATGACGGGGTATGGTTAGAAGAAGCGGTAAATATATTTCGAAAACTACCGGTAGATTGTGTAGTTGATCACATCGGGCGAATTGGTGCAGGCCAATTGGCAGACACTAACGGTTTTAATGCCTTACTTAAATTTTTCGAAACTGGCCGTTGTTGGATAAAGATATCAGCACCTTATTATATGTGCACCGATGGTCACCACGGTAAAAATGGGGATTTCCCTGATTATGAGCAAGTCGCCGTTTATGTCAGGGCACTTTTGGAAGTGCGCCCCGATCGGTTAGTGTGGGCCGCTAACTGGCCCCATCCGCAATTTCCTTTAACTGATAAGCCAGATGAAGCATCCTGTTTGGATGTAATGGCGGACTGGATTCCAGACGAAGCGACTCGGGAAATGATTTTCGTAGATAACCCCTCTAAGTTGTATGACTTTTAGTGATAATCGACTTTTGGTGTCCTGTAATTTTCGGGGTATGGCAATGGACTAAAATGTGTGTATCCATTTATTGTCGTTTAATATTAAAACTGGTGCACTAGTTTGGAGGGTACATGGTTCGATATGCCATTGGTCAATCCGTTCCGCGGACCGAAGATCCGCGGCTTTTGAAAGGCGTTGGTCGTTATTTGGACGATATTCGCCTTGCTCGTACGGTACATGGATATATCGTACGTGCTACAATGGCGCATGCGCGCATTAAAAATATCAGAATAGAAAACGCTGCTGCCGAGCCGGGTGTGTTGTTAGTTCTTACTGGTGAAGATTTTATTGAATCGGGATTAAATGGAGTTGTTACTGATGTAGGCACTCCAAAACGCCCTGATGGTAAGCCAATATTTCGTCCACCGCGTCCAGCGCTGGTAACCGATAGAATTCGATGTGTGGGGGACCAAATTGCTTTCATCGTTGCAGAGACTTTGGATCAAGCGAAGGACGCGGCTGAACTGATAGAGATTGAGTATGAAATGCTGCCGGCGATGGTTGGGACATCGGCCGCGGTTGGTCCAGATTCAGTTCCAGTATGGGAAGAATGTCCCGACAATATAGCCTTTTGTCACGATGTTGGTGATGAAGGAGCAACAATGTCTGCGTTTGATAGAGCGGATATCATTGTGCAACAGAAATTTGTGATAAATAGGGTATCAACCAACTCTATGGAAAATCGCGGTTGTATTGGTGAATTTGATAGGCATGAAGGTCGTTACATTCTTCATACTGGTCTGCAGCAGCCGCATAATATTCGTGCTGACTTGGCCGAAAATGTATTTGGTGAGCCGGAATATAACTTTCGTATTATTTCCGATGACATAGGTGGAAGCTTTGGTATGAAAGGCGGCACCTATCCGGAATATGTATTGGTGCTATGGGCTGCGAAGCTATTGGATAGGCCTGTAAAATGGTATGCACCAAGATCAGAGTCATTTATTAGCGATACGCATGCCCGTGACAATGTAAGTGATGCAGCTTTGGCGTTGACTAAAGATGGCAAATTTCTCGGGGTGAAATGTAAAACAATTGCTAATCTTGGTGCGTACGTGGCTTCACGGGGGCCTAACCCTCCGTTGGGGAATATTGGCACTATGGCTGGAACGTACACTACAGAGGCAATGTATGTGCACGTGGATGCGGTTCTCACAAATACAAACAGCACTGCTCCTTATCGCGGGGCGGGTCGACCGGAAGCGGCTTATATAATGGAAAGGCTAATTGATCTTGCGGCACGTAAAATGGAGATTGATCCAGCCGAGCTGCGTCGGCTCAATCTCATACCTAAGGATGCTCTTCCGTTTCAGACTGCACTCACCTTCAAATATGATTCGGGTGACTTTGAGAAAGGCCTTGATATGGCTCTCAAACTTGCAGATTACGACGGATTTGAAGTTCGTCGCGAGGAGGCAGCAAAAGTAGGTATGCTTCGTGGCATTGGGATATCAAATACAATAGAACAAGCTGGGGGAAGGCGGCGCTTTGAACACGCTGAGATTCGCTTTACCAAGGCAGGTTCGGTGCTGCTTCTCATGGGAACCATTAGTCATGGGCAGGGTCACGACACGTGTTTTAAACAAATACTGTCTGATAGGTTAGGGATTCCTGTTGAAAGGATCCGGATGATAGAGGGCGATACGGACCAAGTTTCCATGGGTGAGGGCACGGGAGGGTCTAGATCAGCAGAACTTGGCGGGGCAGCAATTTTTGGCGCATCCGGTAAGATTATAGAAAAAGCTAAGAAAATTGCCGCCCATAATCTTGAGGCTGCCGAGGAAGACATTGAATTTTCTAATGGTAGCTTTAATGTCGCTGGGACTGATAGGGCTATGAATATAATGGAAGTGGCACAGGCTTCTTTTTCCCCAAACCGAATTCCTCATGATGTGGAAATTGGGCTAGATGAAATGTATTCTCATCTCCCGGAGGCTGAGACATTTCCTAATGGTACTCATGTATGCGAATTAGAGATAGATCCGGATACCGGGCGTGTTGACATACTAAGGTATTCAGTTGTCGATGATGTTGGTGTTGTTGTTAATCCTCTGTTGTTAAAGGGCCAAATACATGGTGGCGTGGCACAAGGTCTTGGCCAGGTACTGATGGAAAATATTTTTTATGATGATGATGGACAGCTGATTTCCGGAAGTTTTATGGACTATTGTATGCCTAGAGCAGATGACATTAGTTCAATTGCCGTTGGATCTAACCCTGTTCCTTGCAAAACTAACCCAACTGGCATCAAAGGGGCTGGTGAGGCGGGCACGGTAGGCGCCTTGCCATGTGTTGCAAACGCGGTGATAAATGCTCTTGCACCGCTAGGGGTTCATCACCTCGATATGCCTATGACACCGGAAGTTGTATGGCGAGCCATCACATCAGCAAGGCAGAATCAAGGGTGAGACAAATAAAATAAATACTGACCCAGAGAATTTTATTGCGGTATCTATTCTAAATGTTGTGTGACGAACAATTATCATAGGGGGGTAAATTGTGAGGAATGCAGGTAACAGCAATTTTGAAGTTGTGCAAACAGGAGCGGCTGTTGGAGCTGAAGTTTTTGGTTTAGATCTCCGTCAACCGGTATCCAATGACGTGCGAGATCTCCTACTCGAATGCTGGTTCCAAAACATGGTTCTCCTTTTCCGTGATCAGGATTTGTCAGATGAGGACATTCTATCGGTCGCTGACGTGTTTGGCGGACAGCAAGTGGCGGGTAGCCGTGCATTTTTTCTCAAGGCAGGTTTTCATGCGGGTGCAACACACCGAGTTGCGAAGCACGCTGGCATTAGCTTGGTTTCGAACCTTGGCGAGGACGGTAAACCAGCACGCGAGACTGCGGGTGTTGGAAGCCTTGAGGCACTCTGGCATACTGACAACTCATATGTCGATATACCTCCGGGGGGCACTCTATTGTGGTCAGAAATAGTGCCAACTAATGGGGGAGGTGAAACCTCTTTTAATAATCAATATCAAGCTTACGAAGAATTGCCGAGCGACCTTAAAAAGGCTATCCAAGGCAAGCATATTCGACATGACAATCTCCGGAACACCGCCGGGAAACTACGGCCGACTGCAAAAGAACCTGAAACTCGCGAAGAGATTACTGGGCCGGCACATCCGATCGTTCGCATTCATCCAAAAACTGGTAAGCAATGCTTATATCTTGGTCGCAGGTATAAAGGTAATTCGAGTTACATTGAAGAGTTGCCTAACGAAGAGGGCGATCGGTTGCTAGATCGATTATGGGAGCACACAACACAGGACCACCTCAAATGGACACATTGTTGGCGGAAGCACGACCTTATTCTGTGGGATAATCGATGTACGATGCACCAACGTGATCCGATTGATCATACCCAAGCGCGGGTGATGCACCGAGCACTTGTAAAAGGTGAGCCGATTATTTCTGCTTGGAAGAACTAAGCAGTTTCAAAATGAGAAAGCATGAAATATATTTTACGGTACGAAATAATATTATCTAAATAGGTTTTGTGGCCTCAGGAGGAATAAAAAATGTCGATGGAAACTCATGATTTTGCTGCAAAGTATACGCATGCACCAGTCGTGCCTTCGCCCGTAGAACTGGAGCAAAATACATTAGAAACCCTGAATGTGGTTCCTACTGGCAAGGCGGTGGGCGCTGAAATACAAGGTGTTAATCTGTCAAAGCCCATCCCTGAAGATGTGGCTGCGGCGCTGAGACAGGCTTGGGCAGATCATTTGGTGCTTTTATTTCGCAACCAAAAGCTGGAACCTGATCACTATATGGCTGCTGCTAGAGTATTCGGCAAACCCCAGGCAGGGGCGAACAAAAAATTTTATGAGAGAGCGAAGAAAAAGTCTCTTTACCATGCAATGGACAACGATATATCGATTTTGTGCAACCTTGGCGAAGATGGTAACCCGGTGGAGAAAAATGATGGCCTTGGAAGCTTAGAGGTTGTTTGGCACTCCGATAATTCCTACATCGATGAGCCCCCTGCTGGAAGCACTCTTTATTCCTTAGTAATTCCGGACGATGATAGTGGGCAGACTTCTTTTAATAATCAATATTTGGCATATGAAGAATTGCCTGATGAACTAAAAAAAGTTATCGAGGGAAAACGCTCTAAACAAGACGCTACGCGCAACTCAGCCAACGTTCTCCGCCCCGGTGTTACCCAACCGACTTGTCCAGAAGAGGTTCCTGGGCCTATGCATCCCATGGTTCGTATCCATCCTGTCTCTCAAAAGAAGGCTCTTTACCTCGGGCGGCGGCGTACGTGGCCATCTCAGTATATTGAGGGGATCCCGAACGACAGCGAGGAACTACTTGACAGAATTTGGGCACACGCCACGCAGCCCAAGTATGCTTGGACGCATAGTTGGCAGGTTGGCGACTTTCTAGTCTGGGATAATAGGTCTGCGATGCACAGGCGCGAAGAAGTCAACCCGACGCAACCAAGAGTAATGTGGAGGTGCCAATTTGCGGGAGATAAGGTCATTCCAGCGTAAATAGCACCTCAACCAAGATAAGTTGACCCTGGCGCAGAAAAATAATCGAATTCTTGCATAGAAATATTTCTCGCCTGGGGGTTCCCTATTGACCCTCTCGTACGAAGCGATTTCTGAGAAGCCCTATTCCGTCGATCTCCACTTCTACAACATCGCCGTGTTGTAGATTTGGCGCCCGTCCTTCTGTTCCCATCCAAATCATGTCGCCCGGGTGCAATGTGAGGCAGCTAGTCATTGCTTCAATAAAAGTTGGAATGTCGAAATGGAAATTATTAGTCGGAAACTGTATCGTCTGCTTGCCATTAACACGAACTGTCGTGGTTAAGGCCTCCAGATCAATATCGGTCTCAATCCATGGCCCCATCGGCTTAAATGTATCTGTATTTTTCGCTCTCCACATCGTTCGATCGCCTGTTTGCCAAGTGCGTTCGCTAACATCGTTTCCAATTGTGTATCCCATGATACATGAGAGAGCATTTTCTTTTGTTAGATTTTTAGCTTTTTTACCGACAATCGCTACGATTTCCCCTTCGTATTGAACGGTGTCAGGGGCGTGTGCGGGGATTACTACGTCCTCATCATGGGCAATTAACGCGTTATTAGCCCGATATCCTATATCTGGTTTTTCCGGGAGATTAGGTTCTCTCCCGTGCATTTCTGCTTGCTCTTTCACATGCTCAGCGTAGTTTAAGCCCGCTGCGTAAAACACTTCTGGTTTAAACGGGACCAAAAGCTTGGTTGCACTTAATGCGTGGGTCTCCCCGGTCTTATTGAGGCCGTCAAAAAGACCACCCTCTACTTCGTGAATAGTTTCACCTTCAATAATTCCGTGGCATGGCCGACCGTCCTTATTAAATCTCGCAATACGCATCGAATATGTCCCCTTTTAAATTGGATTAGAATTCAGCCTGCTATTTGGCAAGCATAGCATCAAATTGCCCAGTGTATAATCCGTAGAGGGTTATGACCGCAAAGATCGCAACGCTCACGATTAAGTAAGTTTTCATCTTTACCTTCCTGCCAGGGCTACTGTTCCCGGTCTAGTTTCTTAGGAACGCCATTATAATCACTTAAATGCGGGCCACGCGGCCATGGCTTTCCATAGTAGTTGAGCCAAAGTCGAACCATGTGTCGTTGATCTTGTTCTTTCTCCCCATCCGTAAATTCTTTACGTGAATGCACTACCCGATAGTTGTTTACGAACTGAATATCTCCATTGAGGAGCAGCATGTCCAGCCTGTAATCAGGGTGTTCTGCATAGAAGTCGAAGGCTACTAGTGCACGTGCCTCCTCTGGTGTAATAGGAATACTTGCGCGTAGATGAGAATTTTCAATTGGACCTCTGTTAAGTCGGCAACTCAAGACGCCATCTTGCTCGTGGAATACTGGTAGTCGCCTAGGCTCATCGAGCCCAATGTCTTCGGCGTGTGCATGCATATAACCGCGTGTTAGCGATGGAAGGTATTCGGGGTGATGCTCAAGAATAGCATTGTAGATGGTCATTGAACTTGCAATACTGCTCTCCCCTCCAGATAAAGCCTTCCTAAGGCACAGTAGGCTGACGACATCTGCCCTATCGGTGTGAAACCGTAGCAATTGGTTCGTACGGTATCCGCGAGGACTTACTTCACCGGGGTCTGGTTTTTCATCATAGACATGGCCTAGCATATCCCCAAAAGAGTTCTGAGAAAGTGCCAAGCCAAGATGAGTTCCAATACCCCAGTGGGCTCGGTACACTTCCTCACTGGACATTTCACTGACGGGCAGTCCACGCAATACGGCGAACCCTCTTCCGTTACGGAGTTCGTCGACCAGCTTTTCTAAGCGGGGTGCAAGGGCAGGAATATGAAACCGTTGACGAGTTATACTCTCCAATTTTAGATCCAAAGTATCATTTACAACATTTCTTAGTTCCTCGATCTCGCTTTTCGTTAAAGTCCATATCCAATCATCAGTCTTAATAAGGTCCGCACCTTTCCAGCAGGCTGATCCAGTGAATTTTGTATAATTAATCATGGAGAAGCCTTAGGAATGCCATCAAAATCAAAAAATGCGTCACCCACGGGCCGTGCTTCTGCAAATTTTAGCCAAAGTCGTAGCATAAGCCTCTTCTCATTTTTATTTGGGCTGTCAGTGAAGTCAGTCCGTCCATGGGCTATGACATAATTGTTACAAAGCTGAATATCGCCGGGCTCCAGATCCATTTCAAGTACGAATGCCTCACTGTCCGCTAGTTTATCTAGCAGATCTAAAGCTTCTCGTTCAATTTCAGTAAGGGGAATCCCGCACTTCTTTGCAGACATCTCAATTTGATTACGCTGAAGTCTACAACTTAGAACTCCTTCAACAACACTAAACGTTGGAACTCGTATGGGTTTGGTATCACCAGAAAGTTCGCTAACAACATACATAAATCCCCGATAGAATGGCTCAAGCAGGTCTGGGCGGGTAGCGAGAATTTCGTCATGAAGTGCAGTCATGCTTACTAAACGGCTTAATCCACCATCTCTCGCCTTTCTGATACAACCCAAAGTAACTAGGTCACAACGGTCCGAGTGAAAACGTAGATGGTCTGGCGTCATGTACCCCCGAACCCGCTCTGTATGCATATGCACCCCGTGATCGAAGACACGTCCCAATAGGTCCCCGTTAGAATTTTGAGAAATAGCTCGTCCCAAGTATGTCCCAATTCCCCACATTATAATTTCATTATCGGAATCCGAAAATTGATGAATTGGTATGCCGCGGAGGACAGCAAAGCCACGCCCATGTTGCACATCATTTAAAATCCTCTGCAACTTTGTGGAAAGGCACGGCAGAGAAAAATCTTCTTTTGTTATTTGCAAGAGCGGGATATTTTGTGCCTTTACACGTTGAAGGGCACTTTCTAAATCTGAAATTTCATCCTTTCCTATTGGGTAGAGCCATTCCATGCTGGAATTCATTTTTGGCCCTCTCCAGGAGCTAAGATCATTCACTGTCTGGGGTGATATCATGGTGCCTCCAAGCTTAAATTGCCGGCCTCTCGGTTCAAAGCCGTTGAGGGCGACCCACCGGGAATATAGACGCCGCAGTAGATGTTTGATATCACGTAAGAATTAATCTGCAGGCAATTGCTGTATTCCTTAAACCGCAATTATGTCACTATTTTACAATTCGTCCAACAATTCGGAAATGGCATCTAGAGAAAAGGGAACTTCATGAAAGTTTATTTAACCCATCATGCCAACGCACTCAGTGCCGAACAAGACCCAGAACGTCATTTAAGCGAAGCTGGTGTTTGTGAAGCCGAAAGACTTGGCTTGTTCATGAAAGGTATAGGTGCAATACCGTCGCAAATAATTCACAGCGATAAGCGGTGGACCAGAGAAACGGGGGAACGCGTGGCAGCAAGTTTGGGCCAGCCTGTACCAGTCTCCGTTTCAAGCTACGGAATTGCTTCGGAAGATCCGGTCGAGCCCTTCATCGACCATGTTGAGTCAGGGGGGGGAGACATTATGATGACTGGGCACGGTGATTTTCTCCTGCGCGCCAGTGCGAAACTACTCACTGGTGACGAGCGTAGATGGGTTATAGAGTTCAGCCCCGGAAATGGTACAACCTTTTGTTTGGCGAATAACAAAGGTGTTTGGAAGGTTGTTTGGGGCTGGAGGCAAGAGCAACTGTCCAGTTTTAAATAGGATAAAAGATTTTTAGCTTCAGATAATATCTTCAAAAAAACATATAGTTGTGGTCGGATGTTATCGAAATGCTGAGAATGTTCTGAAAAGCTCGTAACAGCGTATTCGTGATAAAACCCTTGTATTAACCTCACCAGAGGATAGTGACATTGTTTTTCGCTACTCCTGTGATCTCAATTATGTCGTGGAAAATTAAAAGATGACGAGAATTACGATGTTGCGTATTAAATCGATTAATCCAGTACTTGTTTTTGTTGTGTTGATCTCTGCAATGACTCTGGACTCTGCATTTGCCGCTGAAGAAAAAAAAGGAAGCAAAGCCGAGATGTTTTTCCCGATCGACAACATGAGTGTTCCCATACTTCGAGACGGCAAAACCAAAGGAACCTTGCTCTTTAACTTGCTCATTGAAATGCAGCAACCCGGCGAACGACCAATAATGCTGAGATATGCTCCAAAAATAACAGCAGTTTTTTTTGAGGAACTCTATGGGTATGCAGCAACGCTTGAGCAAGACAAAAAGGTGCGTCTGCGGACGGTGAAGACTATGCTCACTGCTGCTGCCAAAAAAGTTGCGGGCAATGAGAGAATAAAACAAGTGCTTGTGAAAGATTTCTATAGAGCTTTTGTAAAGTAATGTAGCAGGCGACTCTTGCTGTTACAAAGAGAGCGTGGCATTTGGACCTTCAATTTATGTTGCTAAAAACCTAGCTATGAAAGTATGAGTGAAATAAAAAAAATACGGAATTTCTCAATTGTTGCCCATATTGATCATGGGAAGTCGACACTCTCAGATCGATTAATCCAAGCATGTGGGGGGCTCAGCGATAGAGAAATGCGAGAACAAGTGCTTGACTCCATGGAGCTTGAGCGAGAGCGCGGTATCACAATTAAGGCGCAAACGGTGCGACTTGACTATAAAGCCAAAGATGGAAATCACTATCAATTAAACTTTATGGACACACCGGGACACGTTGACTTTTCTTACGAGGTGAGCCGTTCGCTCGCTGCTTGTGAGGGGTCCCTATTAGTCGTTGACTCGAGCCAAGGAGTCGAAGCACAGACCCTTGCCAACGCTTATTTAGCTATCGAAAACAATCATGAGATTATCCCCGTTCTCAATAAAATAGATTTGCCGTCAGCAGAGCCGGAACGTATTCGAACTCAAATCGAAGACGTGGTTGGGATTGATGCCTCTGATGCTATTGCGGTTTCTGCAAAAACGGGAGAGGGCATTGTGGACGTCTTAGAGGCACTCGTTTCCAGATTGCCACCTCCAAAGGGTGCTGCCAACGTCTCGTTAAAGGCCTTGCTTGTTGATAGCTGGTATGACTCATATCTTGGTGTGGTTGCCTTGGTCCGTATTGTTGATGGATGTCTAAAACCCGGCATGAAGTTGAAGATGATCGCAACGGGAGCAATTCATGAAGTCGATCAAGTTGGTGTCTTTCGTCCCAAGCAAGACACGGTAGCTGAGCTTGGTCCGGGTGAAATAGGTTTTATCACCGCGAGTATAAAATCGGTATCTGATTGTAAGGTTGGCGATACTCTTACGGAGGCGAAAAATGGGGCCGTTGAAGCTCTTCCGGGATTTAAGCCAACAGTCCCCGTTGTATTTTGCGGATTGTTCCCGGTCGACAATGCCGATTATGAGGATCTAAGGGAAAGTTTGGGTAAACTAGCACTTAACGATTCGTCATTCCATTATGAGGCAGAAACCTCTGCAGCACTAGGTTTCGGATTTAGATGTGGCTGCCTTGGTCTTTTACACCTGGAAATTGTTCAGGAGCGCCTCAGCCGTGAATTCGACCTTGAATTAATAACGACGGCACCTTCTGTAGTTTATCGGTTGCACCTGATGAGTGGGGAGGAAATGACGCTCCATAATCCGGCAGACTACCCTGATCAGGTACAAATCAAATCGGTGCAGGAGCCCTGGATAAAGGCGACTATTATTGTTCCGGACGAGTATTTAGGGCCAATTCTTTCACTCTGCACAGAGCGGCGGGGTGAGCAAGATCAACTCACCTATGTAGGGAACCGGGCGATGGCAGTTTACTATTTGCCATTGAATGAGGTTGTCTTTGATTTTTATGATCGTCTCAAATCAATTAGCCGTGGGTATGCAAGCTTTGACTATGAGCTCGTTGGCTATCGTGAAAATGATTTAGTGAGGGTTGGGATATTGGTAAATGGTGAGCCGGTTGATGCATTATCCATGATAGTGCATAGGTCCTCGGCTGAAAGTCGAGGCCGTCAGATCTGCGAACGTTTAAAGGAGCTTATCCCGCGTCAATTATTTAAGGTGCCAATACAAGCCGCTATCGGCGGCAAGGTGATTGCCCGAGAGACCATTTCAGCAATGCGCAAAGATGTCACTGCAAAGTGTTACGGCGGAGATATCACACGAAAAAGAAAACTTTTAGAAAAGCAGAAAAAAGGTAAGAAAAAAATGCGGGAATTTGGGAATGTGGAGATTCCTCAATCAGCTTTCATTGATGCGCTTAAAATGAGTGATCGGTAGAGATTTTAGATTTTGTTTCGAAGGCCTTGAGCAATGGCGGCAAAGCTTTTTTCGTTATCGGGTGTGATAATTCCATGACGGATAAGGAAATCAATAATCACTAAATTGCAATTAAATTTGAAGTCGTCACTTTCACGAACAGTTTCTGCGATTTGCTCTATAGGCCAGAGATAGAAGGCCTCGACTTCGCCATCTACTGGATGAGGCTGGAAATCATGCGGCAATTCAATATCGAAGCAAAATATTTGGTCTGGCTTTACTCCTCCAGTCGGCATGATGGGCATTATGTGTGTGTAAGAGATGAAGCTTGTGGGTACTGATTTAGCCGCTAGTCCGAGTGGTAATCCTGCTTCCTCATTACACTCTTTCATCAAATTTTCTTTTAATCCCAGTCCGATTGGCTGGCCGCCGGCGACCATGTTATCTAACAGGCCAGGATATGTTTGTTTATTGCTATCACGTTTTGCAATCCACATATGAATGCCGTCGTGTTTACGGACAAACCCATTCAGGTGGACACCATAGGCTCTTATGCCAAAATAAGGGCAAGCAGCACGTTCGATCTGCATCACCGCGGGGGTGTGCCAATCAGAAGTGACAGCGTAAAATTCATCTCGCCATGCCTCTACATAATTTTTTTTCAATAATTCAGCAATAGGGGGAAGCAACGCTTCGCTTCTGCTATCAAAGTCCTTAAAGTTTTTTGCTAATGTAATGTGTTCGGGTGAGAGATTAAAAATATCAGGCCAAGCCGCGAGCCGCGAGGCAAACGTCGGACCTATCCAGCCGAATCTTTCCTTCTCTATCATAAAGGGCAAATAGTCTCTTTGATCGAAGTTATTGCAAGTATGTATGTGATCCAAATAAGCCATGTCTAATATTTATCCTTCTTCATCCCTGCACGCAATCCATCCAATGAAAACATTGATTTCATTTTAAGACAGGCTAATTTATATTTATCGCAAAACTTTTTCTTCCGACGGAGGAGCTAATGCCGCACTCGTGGGATCTTAAGCGCCGTTCAAGCAGTTTGGTTCGTTATTTACATGGCGGTACTACTGCCCTTTATCCTTGGCAATCGTCGGACAGTATGCCGGCATTGTTGTTTGAGGCCTATGCGTTAGCAGCAGCGGCAGATAGGGCTAATATGGCAGAAGATAACATTCTCTCCTTCCCGGCTCGCGAAGGTCGACCAAATCACGCACGACATTCCAATCGCCTTGGCCCAAGACTAACCAGTAACAAGGGTCGAAAAGACTAAATCAATGGGAGAACCTCTCTCACGTTCGGCAAAAAATATCGCTATCTAATCTATAATAATTTAATGAACATTCGGTTTTTGAGCTAAAAATATAATAATGTTTAATCCCCTGATGTGATTTGCCATCAGGACGGGGGGGTTCTCATGATTGGATCAGTAGAAATACAGTTAATTTTCTTAATACGCCGCAGACTTTTGTAGTACTTTCAAAATCTATTTTAGGTAAAGGTAATAAAGTGAGCCAGATTGCTACAGTAAAAACGCCCACCGAACACTCTGAAATGCTCGGTGACTACGTTATTGAACATTTGCTTGGTCATTGTGATGTGGCCGTAGCCGCTGCTGAACACCTAGCAGACAATGCTAAGGAGGTTTTGCGCGGAAAAGTGGCGCCGACAGGCCAAATTGAAAATGCCCTTCTTGAGGAAGAGCAATTTGCGGCACACGGATATGCTTGGATAGCGACCTATGTGGAAGCACTAAGGCAAATGCGTGCTTGGGCGGATCGATTAAATGAATTTGGGATGTTTGGGGAGCAAGAAGCACTTATTCTCCAAAGTGCTTTTGGTGAATATTTAAATCAACTTTGGGGTGGTATTTCCATAAGCCAGGGTGAGATTGTGCGGCCCGAGGATATAGGTTTAGCCGATGATGCATTGGCAGAATTCGATCAGCCTGCAGTAGCTGTGCTCGCAAATGAAGGAAATAGCATTGAGGTGCGTGCACGTATTGCGGAACTTATTGCTGAAAATAAGCACGGAAATCTGGGACTCTGTGACGAAACCCTTGATATGATGGTCGATCAATTCCGGCGATTTTCGAATGAAAAAATAGCTCCCTATTGTCATAAATGGCATATTGAGGATGAATTGATTCCTCTTGAGTTGATTGACGAACTTGCGAACCTCGGTGTTTTTGGGCTCACGGTGCCGGAAAAGTTTGGTGGTGCGGGGCTCGGCAAGCTAGCTATGGTGGTAGTCACTGAGGAGTTAAGCCGAGGCTACATAGGAGTTGGTTCATTGGGAACGCGCTCTGACATCGCTGCAGAGCTAATTATCAATAGCGGAACAATTGAACAACAGGATCATTGGTTACCAAAGATTGTGTCGGGCGAAGTATTGCCAACAGCCGTTTTTACCGAACCAAACACAGGGTCTGATCTTGGAAGTCTCAAAACTCGCGCCGAACGCGATGGCGAAAATTATCGAATATTCGGCAATAAAACCTGGATCACACATGGAGCGAGAAGTGACTTAATGACACTACTTGCTCGCACTAACCCAAATGAATCAGGATATCGTGGTTTGTCTATGTTTCTTGCCGCAAAACCTCGCGGTAATGAAAGTGAATCGTTTCCCGCTCAAGGAATGTCGGGTGGTGAGATCAGAGTATTGGGTTATCGTGGAATGAAAGAATATGACATTGCATTTGATGACTTCAAAATTAAAACTGATCAGTTGTTAGGCGGTAAAGAGGGTGAGGGTTTCAAACAACTAATGGCGACATTTGAGGCGGCGCGGATACAAACGGCGGCACGTGCTGTCGGCGTTGCGCAGAATGCGCTCGAGCTTGCTCTACTATATGCTCATGACCGACAACAATTTAATAAGCCTTTGATAAACTTTCCTCGTATTTCTGGGAAAATAGGTTGGATGGCTGTGGATACTATGATTTCTCGGCAGATGACCTATTTCGCGGCGCGCCAAAAAGATCAGGACCGCCGTTGTGACATAGAGGCGGGAATGGCAAAATTGCTTGGCGCTCGTGCTGCCTGGTCTAGCGCGGACAACGCATTGCAAATACACGGCGGTGTTGGTTATGCGGAGGAATTTCCAATCTCGCGAGTACTTTGCGATGCGCGCATTCTTAATGTCTTTGAGGGAACAGCAGAGATACAGGCTAATGTGATCGCTCGTGGTTTATTGAGTGATCGTAATTAAAAAGGTGCTGGCTCCGTCCACCGGGTTTCAGATAATGCTTCGTATGCCGCCTCGAATGAGTCGATGTCGCGCGATTGCCAAGCACGCATGTGCCGGAATAAAGGTGTAGGCTTTGAGACGGCTGTCCGGTCTAAGGCTTCCGGGAAGGAAGTCCGAATTATATTTTCTGATGCATCGAACAATTCTTCAATATGTGCGAGGCTGATTTTTTGGTCAAAGTTTTTCAACTCAATTTCGATTTCAATTATGTCAATTTTGCAGCCATCAAAGCTTTGCCCCATACCGAGGTCAAATTTAATTTCAAATACGATTTCATTTCGCCCATTCGGATAATAGAGAACAGGTATACTTTGGCCCTGCAGGCAGGCTACCGGTTTTAAAACCGTGTCGCCGAGTATTTTTTCAGCAAGTCTGTAGGCATCTTCCGGTAAAACTGATAAATTTATACCAAATCCGTCGAGGAAATTTGAAATTTCTCTTCTGCTCAGTGTCTTACTATCGGCATCGGCTATTGCAAATTTTACCACTTGTTCCCAGCAAGCATCGTTAGGGATAAATTCTGTTCTCAGCTCCACTACCGACTGATCACTCAATTGGTATCCCGACAGCATTTTTGTTGCCCAGTAAAGACGTTGATGTAATGGCTTTATGTTTGATGGAGAGTGAGCGGTAGATACGAGCTGTTCAGAAAAATCTGAGGCATATGGTGGTAGATCTAAGGTTATAAAATGGGTGTTATCTTCCAGCACAAATTTAAAAATTTGGTTTAGTAAAAGAGCTTTTTCTGTCCAACTACTAGCCAAAACCCTATGTTTTCGTTCGCGTTCAGGTTTATCTCTGCCGGTGAAAATCTTGGGTTTCCTGTGGTTCGTTCCCATTTTGCAACTATGTTCCTAAATCTGCATGAAAGACATTTGTAGTTCATTTTGTATCGTTAGCGCTTTCGAGTTGGAGGATACACTATAATTTTGAGCGGGAAGCTCATTTTTGTCATATTTTGCGAACCTTCGCTCAAAGTACCACGATAATGCTCTTCAAGTGCAAGGGAAGGCCTATAAATTAAAAAACATGCTTGATAAAAAAAAAATAGAACACACATATGTCGGGGGAGTCTTTCTAGCCGTCTGGTGTTGAGACATTAAGGTCACCTTCGGGGATATGACTATCATGGGAGCGTAAATATGCCGATAGAAAATCTTCTAACGGAAAGTGGCCGCAATTTATTCACAATCGAGCCAAACAAGTCTGTCGGCGACGCGGTAGAAATACTGGCGGGCAACGACATAGGTGCTTTGCCAGTTTGCGATGAAACCGAACAAGTTGTAGGTATTGTCTCAGAGCGAGACATTGTGCGTATATGCAGTGGGTCCGATGTTAATTGGAAACAGCGGAAAATTTCCGATATCATGAAGGTAAAGGTTGTTTCTGCCGCGCCGGGAGATAAAATTAGAGACATTATTGGGGTAATGAAAGAAAAACGTATACGTCATGTGCCGGTTATTGAAAATGGGAAGCTAGTCGCGATGTTTAGCGTGCGTGATCTGTTTTCGTATTTACTCAAAGTGACACAAGAAGAACGGGACACAATGACTATGGCGTACGAAACAATACGATGATCTTTTAGGCTTTGATTGAGTGGTTATGTCCAGCATTATTCCTTTCCTCATACTTATAGCTATCTTAGCCACTGTGGGTGTGCTTATGGTTGGCCTATTTGCAATGGCTCGCGGTGGTAAATTCAACTCCAAATATTCGAATAAATTAATGCGTGCTCGGATTGTTTTCCAATTCTTAGCGGTTGCCTTAATCGCTGTTTTAGCGCTGCTAAGTGGGCAGACATGATGGTAAAGTTGGACCGAATCTACACGGGCGGTGGTGACGCTGGAGCAACGTCCTTAGGTAACGGAGAGCGAGTGGCTAAGAGCAACATAAGAGTTCAAGCGTATGGCACCGTGGATGAGGTAAATGCAATAGTTGGATTGGTCCAGGCCCACTTAAATGATCAATCGTTAAAGGCATTGCTCGCACGCATTCAAAACGATCTGTTCGACCTTGGGGCGGATCTTTGCACGCCTCAGGGCAAAGAACGAAAGACTGGGGCACTACGCATGACGGATGAGCAATGGCAACGGTTAGAGAATGAGATCGACGTTGTAAATGATGGGCTCGAACCATTGACTAGCTTTGTGTTACCAGGCGGATCGATGGTGGCAGCGCATTTGCACCTTGCGCGTACTGTAGTGCGACGGGCCGAGCGTATCGTTTGCGAGTTGGCGGAACGAGAAAAAGTCAGTGAAGCGGCATTAAGATACCTTAATCGGTTGTCCGACTTCTTTTTTGTGCTTTCACGACACTGCAATGACCGTGGTAATTCAGACGTGCTCTGGGTCCCTGGTGGCAACCAGTCTAAAACATGAAAAAAACTAACGATTACGTTCAAATATCTCGTTCTTGTATTTAGAAGAGTTAGTAAAAACCATCGGAGGTGTTTTACTGGTTAGGCGGATGGATCATTCTCGGTGACATATGCGTTAGCCGTCCTTCAACTTACTGCGACAGGCTGTCCGCTTGACAGGACACCATGTGTTTTTCATAACATTAAACAAGTATACACTATTTTTGAACAGTAAAGAGAAAGCAGACGATGAAAGTTCTCGTCCCCGTTAAACGTGTAGTAGATTACAATGTAAAAATCCGTGTAAAACCAGATGAGTCTGGTGTTGAGACGGCGAACGTAAAAATGTCAATGAATCCGTTCGACGAGATCTCTGTCGAAGAAGCTGTCCGATTAAAAGAGTCGGGGGCTGCAAATGAAGTTGTCATTGTGTCGGTTGGACCGCAACAGGCGCAGGAGACTATTAGGACTGCGCTGGCTATGGGAGCTGATCGGGGTGTTTTGGTCCAGACTGATGAAGCGGTTGAACCGCTTGCCATAGCAAAGTTACTCAAAAAAATTGTTCAAAAAGAAAACCCTAATATTGTGATAGCCGGAAAACAGGCTATTGACGATGATAGTAATCAGGTAGGGCAATTGCTTGCTGCCATGCTCGGATGGAGCCAAGCAACAAATGCATCAAAAATTCAGCTTGGCGAAAGTGAAGCTGAGGTCGTACGTGAAATAGACGGTGGGCTCGAAACAGTGAAAGTTAAAATGCCAGCGGTTATCACTGTAGATCTTCGATTGAATGAGCCTCGATACGCTTCTTTGCCGAACATTATGAAAGCTAAGAAGAAACCAATTGATATTATGACCCCGGATGATCTTGAGATTGATATTACGCCGCGTCTCAAAACACTAAAGGTAACAGAGCCCTCTAGCAGAGATAGTGGTGAAATTGTAGAGAATATTGACGCGTTGATTGAAAAACTCAAAAATGAAGCGAAGGTGATATAGATATGACAAACTTAGTTTTGGTCGAGCATGATAACTCTGAAATCAAAGGAGCAACCCTTAGTGCAGTAACAGCAGCCCAAAAGCTAGGTTATGATGTGCATCTCTTACTAGCCGGCTTTGGCGCTGATACGGTAGCTGAAGCTGCGGCCCAAATCAGTGGTGTCACTAAAGTTTTGTACTCGGACAGCGCAGAATACTCGTCTGGTCTTGCTGAAAACATTGCCCCACTGATAGAAAAGGTTGCCGGTGATTACACGCATATATGGGCACCAGCAAATACTTTTGGGAAAAATGTCATGCCGCGAGTATCTGCGGTTTTGGATGTACAACAAATTTCAGACATCAGCGCTGTCATCGACGATAAAACTTTTGAGCGGCCGATTTATGCCGGCAACGCAATAGCGACTGTAGAATCAGTGGATGAGAAAAAAGTAATTACTGTGCGGGCGACCGCATTTGATGCCGCTGCGGCTGACGGTGGCTCGGCAGAGGTCGTAAAAGTCGATGCATCTGGCGAATCTGGACTTTCATCGTATGTAGGATCTGAGTTGTCAAAATCTGAACGGCCCGAGTTGACCGCTGCAGATATTATCATATCGGGAGGTCGTGGTATGCAATCTGGCGATAATTTTTCGATGCTAGAAAAGGTAGCTGACAAGTTGGAAGCTGCAGTTGGCGCATCCCGAGCGGCTGTCGATGCAGGGTTTGTACCAAATGACTATCAGGTAGGCCAGACTGGTAAAATAGTGGCGCCGGATTTGTACATAGCCGTTGGTATATCTGGCGCTATTCAGCATTTAGCAGGCATGAAGGACAGTAAAGTTATTGTTGCGATAAACAAAGACGAAGAGGCACCAATTTTTCAGGTAGCAGACTATGGTATTGTAGGTGATCTTTTTGAGTTGGTTCCTGAATTGGAGCAAAAATTAAATTAACACTCTTATTTGCATAG
This sequence comes from uncultured Rhodospirillaceae bacterium, assembly GCA_913043025.1. Classification (GTDB taxonomy): domain Bacteria; phylum Pseudomonadota; class Alphaproteobacteria; order UBA8366; family UBA8366; genus UBA8366. The sequence goes on along the minus strand of CAJWLM010000026.1, from coordinate 19,469 downwards.
GGTGAGTTGGACTAAGAGTTTACCTTATCGACATCACTTTTTTTGATAGTGATTAATTAAAGCAAGGGCCTCAGCACTGTCCCATTCTGCTGTTCCGACTAGGCGACCGATGATATTGCCATGCCGATCTACTAATATGCTAGTAGGCAGTGTGATGACACCCATAGCTCGCGCTAGCATCATCTTGGTATCGACATAGATAGGCAAATTAGTTTGATTAATTTTTTCGAGAAATTTTAGAGGGGCGTCTGCACCTTTAGCATCTGTGCTTATCGGTAAAACTTTAAAGTTCTGGCCATCTTTTTTGGTATGGAGGCGCGCGATGGAGGGTATTTCACGTATACAAGGTGCGCACCAAGTTGCCCAAAAATTAATTAGTAGCACATTTCCTTCAAAGTCAGCCAACACCTTTTTATTGCCGTACGCATCATGAAATGGTATCCGCGGCGCTAACATGAGTCGATTACTGATTTTGAAATCTTTCATCTGGCCTGTTATCGGTGGCGTATTGGATGATCCGGCTATGAACCATGTGATAAGAGCTATTAAAGTGACGGAGCCAAAAAATGCAGGCTTAAGATATTTTTTGAAGACATTAGACATTTAGGTGCCCCTTATGAAAAAGAGTAAAATGTGGGGTGGACGGTTCGCCGCGGGCCCCGCCGACATTATGGAACGGATAAACGCTTCCATCGAATTCGACCAGCGTCTTTTTAAACAAGATATTGCGTGTTCAAAAGCGCACGTGAAAATGTTGTTGGACCAGTGTATCATTAGCGGCGATGATGGTTCTAAAATTTTAAACGGCCTTGATCAAATATTGGTTGAAATTGAAACAGGTAAACTACAATTTCAAGTGGAACTCGAGGATATACATCTAAACATCGAATCCCGGTTAAAAGAATTAATAGGTGATGCAGCAGGGAGGCTCCACACTGCACGCAGCAGAAATGACCAGGTGGCAACAGATTTCCGATTATGGGTTAGAGACACGGTTGACCAGCTTGACCTACAGTTGCGTGACTTACAAGCTGCATTGATTGCGCAAGGAGAAAGTCACTTCGATACGCTTCTTCCGGGCCTGACACATCTTCAGCCTGCTCAACCAATTACTTTCGGACACCACATGTTAGCTTATGTAGAGATGCTAGGCAGAGATCGGTCTCGATTATCCGATTGCCGCAAAAGGCTTAATGAATGTCCACTCGGCAGTGCAGCTCTCGCTGGCACTTCATTCCCAGTAGACCGGAACGCGACTGCTTTGTTACTTGGTTTTGATCGGCCTATGCTTAATTCACTTGATGCTGTATCTGCTCGCGACTTCGCCGCGGAGTTCCTTAGTGTCGCTGCAATCACAGCTGTAAATCTCTCGCGGTTTGCCGAAGAGATCGTGCTATGGGCATCGCCGCAATTCGGATTTGTTGAACTAAGCGACTCGTTTAGCACAGGGTCTTCAATTATGCCTCAAAAGCGTAATCCTGATGCTGCTGAGTTGGCTCGTGGTAAAACCGGTCGCATTTTAGGGGCGTTACAAGCTCTTTTAGTAGTTATAAAAGGTTTACCACTCGCCTATGCTAAGGATTTGCAGGAGGACAAAGAGCCCGTTTTTGACGCGGCAGATTCTTTAACATTGGTAATTGCAGCGTTGACTGGAATGTTAGGAGACATGAAAATTAACAAGGACGCAATGGTGGCGGCATTAGAAGAAGGTTTCCCAACCGCTACAGACCTAGCTGATTGGTTAGTAAGAGAATTGGATTTACCATTTCGTGATGCTCACCATGTGACAGGTGTTCTGGTGAGAAGTGCAGAGATAAAGGGTTGTGGATTAGCCGATTTATCGCTATCTGAAATGCAAAAAGTAGAAAAGCGTATCAATGATTCTGTATTCTCTGTGTTGAGTTTTGAGGCTTCTGCGGCAAGCCGTACTAGTTTTGGTGGCACAGCGCCGCAACTTGTTTGCGAAGCGCTAGCAGCAGCAAAGGAGCGTTATCTGTGATGTCAGCAAAAAATATTGTGGTGGCTTTTGTTTTATTGTCTATGACCGTGGTTGTTGCTTCCTGTGGGGTGAAAAATGACCCCAAGGCGCTCGGTAAATCTGATTACCCACGCAGCTATCCTGCAACGAGATGAGTCAATTCGCATATACTAATGGCATTTTACATGCAGAGGGTAACAGTCTTGAGGCACTTGCCCAATCCATAAGAACTCCGTTTTATTGTTATTCGACTGCAGCGTTGACACATAATTTTCAGGCGTTTGAAAACGCGCTTTGTCAGCGTAACAGCCTCGTTTGCTTCGCAGTAAAAGCCAATCCAAATCTCGCGGTCATTAATACGCTATCTTCTCTCGGGGCCGGGGCTGACGTTGTTTCAGAGGGAGAGTTGCGCCGGGCGCTTGCAGGCGGTGTACCAGCAGATAAAATTGTATTTTCGGGTGTTGGGAAAACTCGAGAAGAGCTTAGATATGCTCTTGATAAAAGAATTCTGCAGATCAATGTAGAATCTCTATCGGAACTCAAATTATTATCCGAGATCGCATGTGAAAATGGTGTTGAGGCGGACATTGCCGTGCGAGTGAACCCTGATGTAGATGCGGTTACTCACGAGAAAATTACAACAGGCCGGCAGGAAAATAAGTTTGGAATTGATATATCAGCAGCGGAAAGCATTTACGAATACGCTTCAAGTTTGCCTGGTATTTGCCCCACAGCTGTGGCGATGCATATCGGATCGCAGCTTGTAGACCTTGCCCCATTTCGAACTGCCTTCAAAAGATTAAGGGAATTGGTAACAGCCCTGGGTGGTGCCGGTCATCAAATACGTCGTATTGATTTAGGCGGAGGGCTCGGAGTTTCGTATAATGGGGAATCATATGACGTTCCCGGACCTGAATTATACGCGCAAGTAGTGAATGAAGTTTTAGGCGACATTGACTGTACGCTTATGTTTGAGCCGGGTCGTGTTATTTCCGGCAGCGCGGGCGTGCTAGTAACGAAGGTTATCTATGTAAAAAAAGGCGAGGGGCGCAATTTCGTTATTGTTGATGCGGCGATGAACGACTTAATTCGTCCTGCTCTTTATGACGCTCAACATGATATTCAGCCAGTACGCTTGCCTCCCGCAGATGCTTGCACGCAACTCTATGATATTGTTGGACCTGTATGTGAGACTGGTGACACATTCGCTCGTCAAATTGCCATGCCAGATATTATAGAGGGAGATTACTTGGTATTTAATGCAGCTGGTGCATATGGCGCATCCATGTCATCAACTTACAACAGTAGATGTTTGGTGCCAGAAATTCTTGTTCGTGGGAAGGAGTTTTCTATTGTGAGAAAACGTCCTAGTTACGAAGAAATGTTCTCGCTAGAACAGTTCGCGGATTGGCAGGAATAGTGATCAATCATAGTTTACGATGAGCTTTAGACCTGAAGTTAGGCACCTCACAGTAGATATTGAAGAACTATTCCCAAAGAATTTGCAGCATGAAAGGCTAATACGGGGCATCAATAATCGGTCTCATCGAATTATAACTTTGGTCTTATCTATAGAAAGATGAATAGAAGACCCTCATAGCTGGATGAGTTGAGCAAATTATTTTTCAGTAAAGGTAATTTCAATCCGCACTGAGTCAGATGGTGGGTTTTTGATTTCTGTTTGATATTTAACTTTTTCACCCGGCAATATTTCTGGGAAAGCAGCTTTAAAATGGTGAGTGAATATGATGGCGCCCTTGGAATCATAGAAGTCACCTTTTAAGGAAGGCACGTCAATGGTATCCGCGAGGGTATTTTCGATTTCTCCAGATATTGCAATTACACTATCTTCGCCCGCTTGTCTGGGCGTTGAGACTGTATTTGAAAGTTTGAGTCCATATCCAAGTGGCTCTACTGGAATGTTAATAAGATGAAAAATCTTATTAATCGGAGGGTAAATTTTCGCAAGATCGGTTCGGTAGATTGTTCCCAATAAAATAGTGGCAATGAATGATATAAAAACTATCCACTTGATAATACGGAAAATAGGCTTTGTTGTTTTAACACTGTGCCCCCCCGCACTTTTTTCCGAATCCTCCTCCAATCCATCTTGTGAGCCGGCATACGCAGACAATGGTTCATCACTATTGGAGGTTATTGTTTGATCGGCTGAAATGCCGCCCTTTGTATCATCCGTGACATCAGCTAGGTCTGCAAATGGATCGGCGTCGCCGGCCTCTTCATCCTGTCGCGCGCTTGGTGAGGTATCCTTGTCTATTTGAGTGCTAGGTTTATCCAGTATCACGTCTGGAAGAGCATGCCAGCGGTGTCCGCATTTGCTGCACTTTACCTTGCGTCCTTCTGTACCAAGTACAGCATCATCTAGATTAAAATTGGCATTACATTGAGAGCATGAAAGAATCATTGTATATAGATACTCGATAAAGTTTTAGCACAAAATATGGTATTATCAAGTTTAAGTGGTCAAACCGTTTGTTGCAACCATCGTCCTGCTTTACGGCACTAGATTTTGCATACCATTTTGATGGATAGTAGGAAAATAAAGAATTTTAATTTGCAGAAGGATTAGGTTGGTAGCTGATATCATCAATTCGACTGCGCCAAAAAGTAGAGGAAGCATGTGATCCGATTTGAAAATGTTGGCATGAGGTATGGGGCTGGCCCCGAAGTTCTCAGCGACATATCCTTCAACCTTGAACCTGGAGCTTTCAGATTCGTGACTGGGCCAAGCGGCGCGGGAAAATCATCCATGCTCAAGTTGATGTACCTTGCTGAAAAGCCGAGTCGTGGTTTGATACAGCTATTCGACCGAGACGTGTCAGGCTTGCGACGGAATGAAATGCCAGCGCTGCGGCGCCAAATTGGGGTTGTTTTTCAGGAATTTAGACTTTTAGATCACCTGTCCGCCTTCGACAATGTGGCACTGCCTCTCCGAGTTGCAGGCATGCCAGAGGATGTGATTGCCAAGCATGTTACAGAGCTCCTAAGCTGGGTTGGCCTTGCCGGTCAGCTCGATGCCAGGCCAGTGACATTATCTGGTGGCCAACAACAAAGAGTTGCAATCGCACGCGCAGTAATAGCACGGCCACAGCTATTACTCGCTGATGAGCCGACAGGTAATGTTGATGATGCTATAGCTGTTCGCTTATTGTATTTATTTGAAGAATTAAACAAAGTTGGCACTACTATCGTGATTGCCACTCACAACGAGGGGCTTGTGTCACACTTTGACTATCCAGTACTTCATTTAGAGGATGGTATTTTAACAACCCCTAGTCGCGATGCAGGGATTTGATATGTTCAGTGGACGCTTGGACCTGCCCTTGAGTAGCGATCCCGCAACACGGCTTCTTCCATGGATAATTAGTGTAATGGTTTTCTTAGCCATGCTGATGCTGGCTGGGGCACTTGTTCTTACTGGTGCCACCTCATCATGGGAAAAAGGCTTGAGTGGGCGGTATACGGTCCAAATTCCACCAATCGAAGGCGAAAGCACGGTCGAAGTTGACCAACGGATCGACCGTGCGATCAAGATACTTGAACGCACCCCGGGTGTTTCTGCTGCAAAGCAAGTCCCCCCTGCCGAGGTTGCTATATCCCTCGAGCCCTGGCTAGGCGCAGGGACTTCAGTCGTCGATTTGCCGTTACCACACTTAATAGATGTAAGTCTGGCAGATAAGCCGGCAGTGAACCTTGGTCAATTGCGGGAGCAACTGAGGCTAGCTGAAAAAGACTCAGTAGTTGACGATCATGGCGCTTGGCGTCGACAGATAAAGGATCTTATTTTCTCGCTGCAGGCCCTAGCAGCAGGAATTATTTTACTGATTGCTGGTTGCGCAGTGTCGGCGGTAGTATTTGCTACTCGCAGTGGGATTGCCGTTCACCATGATGTTTTAATTGTATTACATTTAATTGGAGCAACAGACAATTATATCGCACGACAATTCCAGCGGCATGCTTTACGACTCGCTTTCAAGGGGGGAGTAGTGGGTGCTTTATTGGTGGGTGCGACTCTGGCTATTTTTTTCAAGGGTGTTGCGGAGTTAGACCCGATGCTTATGCCTGATTTGCGATTTACTCTATGGAATTGGCTAATTTTGTCGGTTGTTCCGGTTGCTGTTTGTGTGATCGCTATGCGTACGGCACGAGCTACCGTGCTACGTGAGCTTCGGCGGATTCAGTAATGTTTCGAAGGCGAGTCAGTTTTTGGTTCAAGTACAGATGGGCATTTCGTGGTCTTTTAGTTATTGGTATGATTTGGCTTTGCGGCTTCGTGATTTTTGCGCAATCGCTTCCGGACACCGTTGCTATGCCAAAGATTAAGACAGACGCAATTGTAGTATTAACTGGGGGGAGCTTGCGACTGGAGACAGGCCTCGATCTTTTGACTGATAATAGAGCGAGTAAATTATTTGTTTCAGGGGTGCACCGTGGCGTTGACGTACAACAATTAATTCAAATAGGGCAAATGTTACCAGACGCTGTGACTTGTTGTATAGCGCTTGGGTACGATGCTGATAATACTGAGGGTAACGCAAAGGAAACTGCTGCTTGGTTAAAACAAGAACAATACCACTCTATACGCCTTGTGACATCGAGTTACCACATGCCGAGAAGTTTGGCCGAATTTCGCGCAGTGATGCCAGAAATTAAGATCATTGAACACCCTGTGTTTCCAAAATCTTTTAAGTCTAAGAATTGGTGGTTTTGGCCAGGCAGCACAGGATTAATTGTTGAAGAATACAACAAATACTTGATTGCGTATGTGCGGAGGAAATTGCTTCTTGTCTTGTTTTGGCGCAGGTGATCGGGGTTTAATATGCTACGTGCTGCGATCTTTTATTTTCTTTTTTATGGGTGGACTGTTGTTCTAAGTCCATTCTATGTGCCGTTGATGCTTTTGCCTCGTCGTCATTTCCGTACGGCAACTCGGTTTTGGGTGCGTGGGGCGGTGCTAGCAATGCGACTAGGTCTTGGCATTACTCATGAGATCCGTGGCCGTAAAAATTTACCTCCGGAACCCTTTCTTATCGCATCTAAGCATCAATCGATGTGGGAGACGCAGATCTTAAATTTGGTATTTTATGATTGTATATTCATCCTCAAAAAATCCTTATTGTCTGTTCCGTTGGTTGGATGGTTTGTCCGTTGCGCAGGAATGATTGATGTTGATCGCAGCGCCGGGGCCGCTGCGATGCGACGTATGCTTCGCACTGCGAAAGAGCGGGTTTCTGAGGGGCATAGCATTGTTATTTTTCCCGAGGGCACGCGTACTAAAGTTGGGGATGCCCCCCCTTATCAGCCGGGTATAATAGCCCTTTATCGTGAGCTTGAACTGCCAGTTGTTCCTATAGCACTTAACTCTGGATTTTTCTGGCCTCGACGAGAGTTCGTAAAGAAAAGTGGTTGCATCGTTATGGAGATCCTTCCACCAATAAGTCCTGGCTTAAGCCGTCAGGAATTTATGGATGAACTGAAAAATCGCATACAATCAGCAACTGACAGGCTTGAAGCTGAAGCAAAAAAGTAATGGATAGAAAATAAATTTCGCCCCTTTGGCTGATGTGGGAAAGTTTATTTGAGGCGTTTCGAAAGATTTATGGCTCTTCAATGTCACAAATTAGTGACTGTGACGTATTCGAGGATTAGGATCTGGCACATCATATTATGCAGCAGAAACTACAAAATTATTACCAAGCATCTTTCTAATCAATGCACTTCAGTAAGTCTTTTGAAGATACGCCTTTCAGGCTTATTTGGTAAATTCGTTACAAGAGAACTATTTTTTTGCAAATATAAGGGACAATCCGGCTAATGTTCAAAATTACCAGCCGCACTTTTTTAGGCCCATTTCTGCTTTTATCTATGGTCGCGGCTGGCTATTCTGCGTACTGGTTTTATGCAGCAGGAAAGGCAGAGGAGAAATTTTCGAATATTGTAAAGGTTTCTCTCACTGAGGGTCACCTTTTTTCATTTTCCGATGTGCTCTTGGATGGGTTCCCCCATTTGGTTAGGCTGAAGATAAAGAACCCTTCTTTGCGGACCGCACTCAAACAGCTTCGATGGGAAGGATCTGAAGCAATCATTGAAATGCAGCCATGGGATTTCTGGAAATATAGGATCACATTGCCAGGGACTCATCGGTTTGATATTTCGCGGTTCGGGTTTGGGGTGCCACTGACATATAAACCAACAGGAACTTCAGTGCTGGTTCGGCTTTTTACTAACGGAAGGCTGGCGGGGAGTAACGTTCATGTCGAAACATCTCGCCTGTTTGAAGGTGTGAAGGACCTTTTAGCGTCAGCAGGTAAGATGCAACTTAATTTAGCACAACCGGAAACTCGAGGGATGGGCGCGGGCAAGACTTTGGTTTCAATCTCTTCACAAGTTGAAAACTTAGAAATTTCCAAGGCGCTGAAAATGCCGATAGGACGAAAAACTCAAAAACTACAATTTGTGGCAGATTTAACAAATGCCTCTCTCAGTGAATTGACCCACGAAGCATTACAGGAATGGCAAACAGCCGGCGGTTTGGTAGACATCAGTTGGTTAAACATTGAGTCGACCCCACTGGTTTTGCAGGGCCGCGGTTCAGTTGGGCTTGATCCACAGCTTCGGCCCGTGGTGTCTGTGACAGCCGATATACGAGGATTTTCGGAAACACTGATGGCCCTCGAGCAATCAAAGGTTGTGGCGCCAGATGCTGCAGCAGCACTGCGAGTCGCTTTAACAGTTTTGGCCAAGACGTCACCACAAGATGGAGAAAAAGTTCTTTCGGTACCCCTTAACACTCGCAATGGTGAGCTGTGGATCGGTCCATTTCAACTACTAAAAATAATGCCGATCAACCTTCCGTCTCGTTCGGATTAAACGATCCAGCCTGACCCATTTCTATTATATCACGGCGGATTTGGCGCCTACGCCGGAAAGTACTCTCTAGCGTTTCTCCCTCCTCCCATCGTATTGCGCGTTGCATTGCTGTGAGGTCCTCAATAAAGCGTCCAAGCAATTCAAGGACCGCATCTTTATTATTGAGGAAGATATCGCGCCACATTATGGGATCTGAGGCCGCTATTCTAGTGAAATCACGGAACCCGCCTGCCGAGAATTTTATAACTTCTTCTGTTTTCTCTTCGGGACTATTAGAAGTTTTTTTATTGCGAAGCTGTCCTTCGAGGTCGCTCGCTGTTCCAACAATAGTATACGCAATTAAGTGGGGCAGATGTGAAGTGATAGCGAGGACCCGGTCGTGGTGTGCTGCATCCATAATTTCAACTATGCTGCCAGCCGTTTCCCATAGTGCCCTAACAAGGGCGACTGATTTAGGGTCAGTCTCCTCGGGTGGTGTCAATATACAATATCGATTTGCAAATAGTTCGGGGAAACCTGATGTAGGGCCAGAATGTTCGGTTCCAGCGACGGGATGTCCAGGCACGAAATGAACTTCTTTTGGGAGGTATGGTGCTACATCGCGTATCACAGCTACCTTTACTGAACCAACATCTGTTATAATCGCTCCTGGCTTCAACGATTGGCATATAGCCTTCGCTATTTTTTTATTAGCTCCTACGGGGGTAGCTAGGACAATTAAATCAGCATCTTCAACTGCATCAGTAGGTGAGGAATGCGCACTATCGATAAATCCAATTTCGAGTGCTGTATCTAGGGTGGCCTGTGACCGAGCATTACCAGCAATAGTACCAGCTAAGCCCTCTTGTTTTATTAGAAGGCACAATGACGATCCAATGAGTCCAAGACCCAAGACGGCTACTTTGTTAAAAAATGGTTTTTTCATACTATCCATTCTTTTTACCAACTAGATCCTTTATGGAGTTGACTAAAGCTTTATTGTCATTCTCCAAACCTACTGAGATACGAAGGCAGTCAGGGAGATGATAACTGGTCATATGGCGTGTGATTATACCACTGTTAAGTAGACCTTGATAAACAGTTTCGGCCACGCCTTTACTACCAAAACTTGCTAGTACAAAGTTTGCTGCTGATGGTACAACTTTGAGGCCTAGCTCAGTTAGACTATTACTTAACCAAGGCAGCCACTCCTCATTGTGAGCGAGCGACCTCTCTGTGTGAGCCTGATCCTCCATCGCGGCAATTCCTGCCGCCTGAGCCGGGCCGTTTACATTAAATGGGCTTCTAATGCGATTAAGTACATCGGCCACAGCAGGCGGACAGTAGGCCCAGCCCAGCCTCAGGGCAGCAAGTCCAAATATTTTAGAGCAAGTACGTGTCATAACGACATTTTCATTCTGTTCCACGAGTTCAATGCCGGAGGTATAATCGATGCTAGTAACATACTCAGCATAGGCGCCGTCAAGGACAAGAAGTATATCCTCGCGGAGCTTCTCTCTAAACTTGGCCAATGCATTTTTTGTAATATAAGTCCCTGTAGGGTTGTTGGGATTTGCAAGAAATACAAGGCGAGTACGGTCGGTAACTTTTGACAAAATCTCTTCGGTATCTGCGGTTAAATCGGTTTCCTCCGCAGCCACAGGGGTTACGCCTGCTCCGATTGCGAAGATCGGATAAATTGAAAAACCGTGTTTGCTGAATATTAACTCTTCTTTAGGCCCCGCGTAGGCCCGTATTAACATTTGAATGATTTCATCAGAGCCTGCCCCACATACGATTCGGGCTGGATCACAGCAAAACCGATTCCCTATAGATTTGCGTAGGTCCACTGCGTGGCCGTCGCAGTAACGGTGCATGTTCTCAGCTGCATTTCTGTAGGCTTTTACCGCATTTTGGCTTGCTCCAAGCGGCGTTTCATTCGACGCAAGTAGAATGACTTTTTCAACGCCTTCAATACTATGACGTCCTCCAACGTAGGGTTCTACGTCAAGAATACCGGCTCTAGGATTCGGATGTTTCATTTTACATTACCAAATGAAGGCAGGGGCTCGGCATAAGAGCCAATTATTGCTGTTTTAAGTATTTCACTAATTTTATTCAATTTTTCCATCCGCGCATCGTTTTCAGAGATAAAGCTGCTGATCTCAACCAAGTGAAACCAATCCCCTTGCTGAGAAGAAGCTATCAGTGACGAGGTTAGACCTACACGCTTTGTAAGGGCACAAACTGCAGACCTACTGAGTGGTACTTCTGTTGCGATTACGAGTAAGGTGCGGTCATCGTCAGTTGAATCTGGTAGAATGCGTCCTACCGCAAAGGCGCTAGCAGGATTATTAGGACTATTGCGAACGTTTGTTCCTTTGAAAAAAGGAAGTTTATAAACGATCTGTAATCCACTTGGCACCATGAGGCTTATCCACCATGGCTCTCTCGACTCATCATCGGGTATTGGGATTACACCAATAGTAGCTTCTCCGGTTAGAACGCTGTTTAACACAACCTTAATGTGAGCGAAGTGTTGCATAGGTGTCATAACGCCAAACTGATCCCGAGCTAAATCCCAACAAGTTTGATTTTTATCGGTTACATAGACTGCAACCTTGTAGGTTGGCATTTCCATGCGTGTGATGCCTGCAATTATTTCGCGCCAAATCCGGGCTACTGCGGCTTTTGGGAAACCACCGCGGTGTCGATCCATAAGGCGACGTAAGATATAAGCTTCCCGCCCAGGTCGCACAGTTGCTATGGATTCTAAGCTCTTCACTTTTTTGATGCGTTTCACCAAATCAGCTCGATCCATAAGCAGGTCATGGACTTTACAGTCAAGATCGTCCAGTTTAGCCCTAAGCTCATCTAGGGACTCTCGTTTTTCTACTTCATTAGGCATTTTTTTTCATCCTCAAGCGGCGCTACTAGTAGTCCCTCCGCGCATATAAATCAAAGAAAACATTGACACTCACTGTGGCAGGCTCAATATCGCGGGCTATTGAAAGACATTTATAGAAATAAGCTATTTCGTATAAGGATAAAAGAATGCCAAAAGGCGACCATAAGTCGCGACAACTGGTCACAAATACCAGCGGGTTCAATATCACGCTTGGTGATACGCAACCTATGAATTTAGATAACGGGGCTCAATTCGGGCCATTTGATATTGCCTATCAAACTTATGGTATTTTGAACGCTGAAAAGTCGAATGTAATTCTCATCTGTCACGCATTAACGGGGGATCAATACGTTGCTGGTGAACATCCCGTGACTGGGAGGTCGGGTTGGTGGGATGAAATGGTGGGAGTTGGTAAGCCAATTGACACCGAACGATTTTTTGTAATTTGCATTAATGCATTAGGTGGCTGCATGGGCAGTGCTGGACCCAAAGAAATAGATCCAAAAACTAACCGACCCTACGGGCTTGAATTTCCAGTTATTACGATTGCCGACATGGTGCGAGCGCAAAAACTAGTAATCGAGCAATTAGGGATTGACCAGCTTTTCTGTGTTGTGGGCGGTTCCATGGGCGCGATGCAGGTACTTGAATGGGCCTCCCGATATAAGGATAACGTTTTTTCTGCCATGCCTATCGCAGGTGCAGCAAGGCACACGGCCCAGAATATTGCCTTTCATGAAGTAGGCCGGCAGGCAATTTTAGCGGATCCAGATTGGCATGGCGGTAATTATATGGAACACGGTGCAGTTCCCAGAAGGGGGCTTGGTGTGGCTCGTATGACAGCGCATATCACCTATTTGTCTGAGGCTGCTCTTCATCGCAAGTTTGGTCGTAATCTTCAGAATCGCGCTCAACCGTCCTATGGCTTTGACGCTGATTTTCAGGTTGAGAGCTATCTCCGGCATCAGGGAAGCACATTCGTGGAACGATTCGATGCCAATTCTTATTTGTATATAACACGAGCGATGGATTATTTTGATTTAGCCGCTGAATACGGAGGGTCATTGGCGGCTGCTTTTGACGGCGTCAAAGCAAGGTTTTGTATCGTTTCTTTTAGTAGTGACTGGTTGTTTCCCACAGCAGAGAACAGAGCTATCGTGCATGCATTAAATGCCGTTGCAGCTGATGTAAGTTTTGTAGAGATTGAAAGTGATCAGGGCCATGATGCTTTTTTACTCGACGAGCCAGAATTCCGTCGCGTAGCAAAAGGATTCATTGATTCGTGCGCTGAGCAGCGTGGCTTAGGGCGACCGGATAGGTAGATGAATGTAGTGATGTACAACAATATTCGCAGTGACCTCCGTTTAATTGCTGATACCATCCTGCCTGACAGTCGGGTACTTGATGTAGGGTGTGGTGATGGATCATTACTTGGTTTTCTAAAGAGCGACAAACGAGTTGATGGTCGTGGGATTGAACTTAGTATGGCAGGCGTGAGGGAGTGTGTTAGCAACGGGTTATCAGTGATCCAAGGCGATGCAGACACTGATCTAGATGCCTACCCCGGTGATGCGTTTGATTTTGTTGTATTGAGCCAAACTCTTCAAGCAACACACCGCCCTCGTGAGGTATTGGAAAACCTTATTCGGATAGGGCATAGGGCAATTCTATCATTCCCTAATTTCGGACACTTGGGCGTTCGCTGGAGTCTAGCTTTTGATGGGCGGATGCCGATAACTGGAAATCTACCAGATAATTGGTACGACACACCTAATATACACCTTTGTACAATTCATGATTTTCTGAGTTTATGTGAGGATATAGAAGCAGAGATCGAAGAAGCTGTAGCCTTAGGGGCTGATGGCTTGCCTCTAGGGTATTCTGCTTGCGGATTGCGGGCCAACCTATTGGCTCCTCAGGCAATGTTTGTGTTGAGAAAGCGTTAATACATTTTTTCAATATCTCTCCCAGCCAGTACCCTCGTATTTTGGTTTAAACTCATGAGGGTGCAGGATTTCTGCAATGATTTCCAATGATTGTGCTATTCTAGGCCCGGGTCTATTGAAGTATTGATTTCCATCAGCCAAGAAAATGTCACCCGCTTTGACACATGATAGTTCTTCCCAGCCGGGTGAACCGGTTAACGCAAACATTTCTGCACGACAGCGTTTTAGGTTAAATCCGCAGGGCATGACTATCATTACATCTGGATCTGCACTTTTGAGTTCCTCCCAATCCATCCATGGAGAGTGACTGCCTATATCACCAAACAGATTAATTCCTCCCGCCATGGAGATTAGTTCTGGAACCCAATTGCCTGCAGCCATGAGGGGAGCTATCCACTCTATACATGCTACTCTGGGTCGTGATCTGAGTGCAGCACATTTTTTGTCTATGGTAGTCATGCTCACTTTGATTTTCGAGATTAATGCGCGACCCCTGTCATTTGCATCGATAACTTTGGCTATGTTTGTTATATCCTGCCAAATATCTTTAAGTTGATTTGATTTCAGCGAAACAATATCAATACCATTGTGAAACCAATCGCCTACCGCACGAGAGAGTTCGGCCTCACTTACGGCACATACATCGCACTGCGATTGCGTAAGTATGACGTCTGGTGCTGCGGTTTTAAGCAAAGGCACATCAATTTGGTAGATTGATAAGGCGCTGGTCAGAAGACCTTTTATACTCCGGTTAATATCGCTCGATGGCAAGGTTGTATCAATATTCACTTTTGTACAGACTGGAAGAGTGCAGACTGATGGTGGATAATCGCACGCGTGACTGCGCACCACTAATTGGCTTAGTCCACCTAGTGCTGCGGTAATTTCTGTGGCATTTGGCGTAAGGCTGGCGATGCGTGCCATTTTATTATGTACTTGTTATTTTTATTTATACGCAGATTTCTTACTAATTCGATTATCTGCGACTAGATGTCTACGCCTACGTCGGGTTCGATAAATTCCAAGACCTACTGCGAAGGCTCCCACTAAAATTGGCATAAACGCAATGTTAGCGAATCGTATCCAAGTTTCTAGTCTATTTATATCCTCATTCAATTTCAGCCTGACGTTGCGTAAGTCCTGGCGGGTTGCAATAAGCTCGTTTAGTGCCTCTTTGATTTCTATTTCTATTGTTTTTTTTCTGGCCGCATCATCGGCTTTTGTTTTTTCATCCTGTTTGTCACGTAGTTCTCCGAGCTTCTTTTCTGTCATTTTAAGCTTACTGGCTAAGTTCTGTTCAGCCCTACGGTACTTAATCTCAGCCTCTCTTCGAATTTCATTCACTTTTGAAAAAGGTCTGCGAGTAGTGCCTCGGGACCGCAAACTAATCAGGTCAGCGTTACCGGTAAAGTGATCTACTGCATTTATAACAAAATCGGCATTATTTGAAGTAGGCACTAAAACGTTTTGGCCAAGAAACTGTCGTACCTGTACCCAAAAATGATTTTCTAAAAAATCGGCATCGGAAATAAGGAGAACATTGAACGGTTTTTTCGAGATTCTTAAATGGGACGCGATTTGTTTTTCGCGATCGCGCTGTTTTTTCGTTTCTTTCACTTTTTTTTCAGCGGCAGCCTTCCTCGCCTCATCACTGTCTTTCGAGGTGTCTAGTGGTTTTGAAGTATCCCCTACTTTATCTTTTTCCACTTTACTCTCAGCTATTTTCGGAGGGCCATCTGGGAAAATAGAGGCAAATTTCCCTGATATGCGAGCTGCAAGCATAAATTCTTTTCCACTTGGTTTGAAATTAGCTGCCATACTTTCAACGTCGACACGGCCCTTGTGAGTTTTGACGTCGACCTCTTGACTGTCTTTTGTTGTACGGATCAAGGGTTCTACTTCAATGCCAGGAGTTTTCGTAACGGCAATAATTCCCGCGCTTTGGAGATTCAATAATCGAAGTTCTGACGTTACTGGATCATTGCGTGACATGAGGCGAGCTGGCACTGCTAACCACGTTACAAAGGGGGCTGGGAGGATACGCGTCGCTGTACCGGCATTTACCATGCGTGCGATGGAACGATCAGCGGCTATAAATTTATCGGAAATAGTGATGCCCCAACGGCCGAGAAATTCTTGCACATTGACGACTGAATTAAGAGATGGTTTTTGCCCTTGCGGTATTGAAGTGCCTGCTGCTGTCTCATTAAAAGGATCTAAAATGAAAATAGCTTTGCCACCTCTGAGCAGGAATTGATCAAGTTCGTATTTTTCATCTGTTTCTAGTTTGAGTGGATGAACAACGATCAGAACATCCGGCTTTTCGAAAGGCAAATCGCGGAGGCTGAACATATGGTTGACTTCAAATCTTTTCCTTAACTCCGGTACTATTCGATATGCCTCAGTTGGCAGGCCTGCCATCATACGACGCATGTCGCCGAACAGCGGACGACCAGTGTAGATCGCTATTATTTTTTTCTTTGAGCTTGCGACTGCATGAATCATTCGCGCTAAATCATACTCGAGGAATTTTTCACGCTGCGACTGGAAGAAGGGAATAACCGAGCTTTCCTCTCCCGATTTAACTTGAAGCCCAAAATATGCCTGATCGCCGGATTGATCCAATGGTGCTCCTTGCAGCCCAGCCTCAACGGCTTCGTCTTCGATTTCAGAAAACGCAATGGGATCTTGCTCTTTGATCACAATTTTCCCGCCGCCGGCCAGCTTCATTTCGTTAAGCATGTCGCGAACTCGCTTTGCATAGTTTCCGAATGCAGGCGCCGCGCTACTCAATTCCTTGGAAAAATAAAAATTTAGATTGACTTGGTTTTTTAGGTCACCCAACAAATTTCGCGTGCCGTCAGACAGCGTGTGTAGACGTTCTTCAGTAAGGTCAAGACGTGTGCCAGAAATGGGCGCAGCTAAGAAATTGACCAAGGCAAAGAGAACCAAGATGGAGCCTCCTGCTAAGATCCATCCATGTTGATGCTTAAAAACTTTCCGTAACATTTAAAACTCTCGTTAATTTGATCGGACACGATCTATTACGATCGCATTTAGGGTTAGAAATAGCCCAATGATACTTGCGAAGAAAAGCACACTTCGAAGGTCTAACACTCCTTTGGAAATGCCGGCGAAGTGGTTTAGAATGCTTATGTATCTAACAAACTCTAGAAATTCATCATTCGCCCAGCCACTTACGAAATCTATAACTATAGTGGAACCCATGACTACGAAAAAGAAGCACACGGTAACTGTAACAACGAAGGCAATCACTTGATTGCGTGTCGTAGCAGAGATGAAAGCTCCAACGGCAAGGTATGACCCCGCCATCAACCAGCTTCCTACGTAACTAGCTAAAATTACGCCATTATCGGGATTCCCTAGATAGTTGACTGTAATCCAAAAAGGAAAAGTAAGGGCTAGCGCGATACCTGCAAAACACCACGCTGCGGCGAACTTTCCCACAACTGCCTCACGCAAGCGGATGGGCAGCGTCATAGTAAGTTCGAGTGTGCCGGTTTTGCGCTCCTCTGCCCACAAGCGCATAGACAGCGCCGGTATCAAGAAAAGGTAGAACCACGGGTGCAAACCAAAAAATGATTGCAACCCAGCGTGCCCTTGTCCAACAAAATTTCCAACAAATATCGTTAATATGCCTGCTAAAATAAGGAATATAACGATGAAAATATATGCTAGTGGAGTGGCGAAGTAGCCTGCCATTTCACGTCTAAAGATCGTTAATGTAGTTCTCATAATTTAAGACTCAACTCTGTCGCGTAATGGTTCGAAAAACGTCATCAAGACGACCGCCCTCTGTGCGGATTTCATTTATCTTTAGACGCGCAGAACGAAGTGCTTGAGCAACTTCCTCGTTAATCGGTTCTTTGTTCTTTGGGAAGGCCATCAACCAGTTCTCGCCGATTAGCTGAACTCTTCGGACTGAGTCGAGCTCCTCCAAAACCTCTTGCGCCTTTTCGATGTTGGGTACAGCGATTGAAACAGCATTGTAATGTCTTGATTTCTTGAGGAGTTCTCGTGGCGTGGCGTCGGTGAGCAATTTGCCTTTAGCAATAATTATGGCTCTCGTGCAGACTGCTTCTACCTCCTCAAGAATATGGGTTGAAATTATGATTGCTTTTTTGTGAGCCATTTTTTTTATCAGCTTCCGAACTTGGTGCTTTTGATTAGGGTCAAGGCCGTCAGTTGGTTCGTCTAAAATAAGAATCTCTGGATCGTGCAACATGGCTTGCGCCAATCCCACACGACGTTTGAAGCCTTTTGAGAGAGTTTCTATGGGCTGCATAAGCACATCATTAAGTTGTGTAAGTTCAGCTGCCTTTTGAACTTTTTTGACAGCATCATCACCCTTAAATCCACGCACAGCGCTGATAAATTTTAGAAATCCTCCAACGGACATATCTGCCCACATCGGGGCGCCTTCTGGCAGGTATCCTATTGCACGCTTCACCTCTATTGGCTTATTGCGAACGTCATCGCCATTTATTAAGGCTGTTCCACTAGTTGGCGAGAGGAACCCGGAAATCATTTTCATGGTTGTTGATTTGCCTGCGCCGTTGGGACCAAGAAACCCTAGAACTTCACCTTTTGACAATCTGAAAGATATATCATCGACAGCGAGCGAGTCGCCAAATCTTTTGCTAAGGCCTTTGACCTCGATCATTAAGTAAATACCTCCAAAAAACTCATTCTGCCCACATTTTACTTCAGGAACTTATGAACACCATTTTAGTGACAAAATGTCGTTAAAACAGAAAGCCCGTATCACAATACATTTGAATAATGGGTTTACGCAATTCCAAGGCCACCTGCAACGGATTTACAATCGAATATTACGGCTAAGTTTATAAAGTAATACTGTTGGGAGTTGTAATTAAAAACGTCCGAGCTTCACAATTTGATACCTCAAAAGTGGCATAACACCTGAAAATTACAAAAATGGTCGTTTGCGCTGAGATATTGCCAGCTTGGATTGGAGAAATGCCGATAATATGCAGTATGTTGATTAAACGTATGAGTAAGAGAATGTTAGAGTTGCTGTGTATTATTCGGTGTTGGGTTTTGTAACTCTACTCCCACTGCAAAAAACGTCTCCGAATGAAGGCTATATATATATCGCTCAAAGCTGTTGCGTTGCAGCAATTATCTTGCGAGTGCGAATTTTGGCGGCTAGCATAACGCAAGGTGTATGCAATTATTACGTATTGAAGGAGATGGAATATGCCATTTGGGCGAATAGGTGTTATTGGTGCGGGCACCATGGGTTCTGGCATAGCTACGAATATAGCAGAGCATGGTTTCTATGTTCGGCAAGTTGATATTTCAGCAAAAACACTTGATCAGGCTAAAGAGTCAGCTGAAAAATTCTACGCGCGCAATGTTGAAAGACAACGGATGGATCTTTCTGACAGCGAAGCAGCGCGTGCAAGGCTGAGTTATTCCGAAGATTTTAATACGCTCGCTGATTGCGATCTAGTCATAGAAGCAATCTTCGAGCGTATTGATGTCAAAATGCAGCTATACGATAAAATCCTGCCTATTCTTAAGGATGAAGTTATTCTTGGCACCAATACAAGTTGCTTGCGTGTAAGTACGCTTGCTGAGGCTGTTCCCAAGCCACAAAACTTTATTGGTATTCATTATTTCAATCCTCCGACGATTAGTCCTATTGTTGAAGTTGTTAAGGGAGAGGAGACCGCGCCCGAAGTAGTAAATTCCATAGTGAGTTTTTGTAATCAGACAAACA
>CAJWLM010000025.1 GCA_913043025.1 uncultured Rhodospirillaceae bacterium | reverse complement strand
CGGGTGACGGAGACGACGTTATTAAAGGCGGTGCGGGTAATGACAGGCTTGAGGGTAGAGACGGCCGGGATCTATTGATAGGAGGCAGTGGCGATGATCTGTTGATCGGCGGTGATGAAGTTGTCGCTGCATTTGATCATCGTAACCGTGCAGACTATCGAGATGCTACCGGCGGGATAGATGCTAATCTATCAGCAACTGCGACAGTAACTGGTGACAGTTCAGTTGGTACCGACACGCTGGTCCGTATTGACCATGTAATTGGCTCGGAGTTTGACGATGTATTTGTTGCTGATAAAAGCTTCAGAGATGTTGCCGGCGGCAAGTCGATCAGGATTGAAGGCCGCGGTGGTGATGACACTATTATTGGAAATGGCTCTACAAAAGCGTTTTATAAATCGGCTAAAGCTGCAGTAACCGTCGATCTGGAGGCCGGGATTGCCCGAGGCACCGATGCGGGTGATGTCGCCGGTGTTGGCACGGATACATTATCTGGCATCGATCGGATAGTTGGATCTGACTTTGATGATACGCTTCTGGGTAGTGACAGCTATTATCGTGAGGATTTCCAAGGCAATGCAGGCAATGACTATATTGACGGGCGCGGTGGGGGAGATCGAGCTTCCTATCTTATGGATGACGATGGCATCATTGCCAATCTTTCATCGAGCGCAGTAACGATTGGGGGTGAAACGGTTGCTGCTGGGACTGTCCGAGACGGGTTTGGCGACATTGACACCTTGATGAACATTGAAAGTCTTCGTTCGTCACTACATGACGATGTGTTGATTGGTAGTGATAAAGACAACAGTTTCCGCATTGAAGGTGGGAACAATACGGTTGATGGCGGTCTCGGAACTGACCGTATAAATTACAAGACCCGACAGGCTGGCGGTGTAACTGTGGACTTGGATGCTGGCACTGCGGCCAATGCCCTCGGCGGTACTGACACCTTAACCTCCATCGAGGATGTTCGTGGCTCCAGGTTCGACGACGTTATAACTGGTGACAGTAACGATAACCGCCTTGATGCGGGTGACGGAGACGACGTTATTAAAGGCGGTGCGGGTAATGACAGGCTTGAGGGGGGCAGTGGCAATGATGGTGCTGTGTACGCTGGGAGCTACGAAAATTACAGCATTCAGACAGGAAACGACTCCAGAGGTCTCAGAACCTTAACGGTAACTGATCTTTCAGGTAAAGAAGGAGTGGATGTATTAACTGGAGTTGAAAAACTTTATTTTTCAGACCAAACAATCGATGTTGTTAATTCCATAGAAGGTACTAGCGTTAGTGGTAACGTTTCCGTATTAGAATCGGACGGTGGTTCAATAATATTTAGCGGTGATGGTGCGGATAATGGGGCTGAAGTAATTATAACCGATCTGTTGCTCAATGGTTCTAGGGAAGTCGAATTTCGCAATCTACAAATTAAATTTAGTGGAAATATTTCCATCGAAGATAATGCTTCCCTAAAAATGACGGACTCTGTTTTTGACATCGAAATGGACTACCGCAACCAATACGATTTAACTGTGAAGGACCACGGGACACTCCAGGTAGACAATCTCGTTGTGCCGACATCAAGAGAAATGACAAGATGGACGCACAGGGATAATGCTACGATCAATATAAATGGAATGCGCACGCCGGAGCAGGGTGAATGGATGCCGATTTGGCAATCAATGTCCGATGACGTAACTTATACCGCAGACAATTCTGATATAGGAATCACGGCAATCGCATTAGCAAATGACGACGGTGCAGTAACCACGAATGGCACAGTGGCTATCGCTAATTCTGATCTACATGTAGAATTGGCATTGCCTGTTGGATCACGGACCATAACACTCCCTGATGCAAATACTAGGGTGGAAAGCTGGTCAATCGATACCGGTATTGATATTGACGTTGTTGACAGCAATTTGGGGAGGGTTGATTTTGACGTTACCCCAGGCGCTCATATTACATTGCAAGATAGTTCCAATATTAATTTTGGTTGGGCGATGGGCTTTAGACAGTCTTTAGAGGGAGAGGCTCCATCAGCGACGATCACAGACTTGCGTGGCGGTGGCGCCCTCTACTCTAATCAAACCTTTGATAATGGCAGCGCATCACTGACGCTTATTAATACATCCGTCGAGTCGTGGTGGCCAACTACATATGGTAATTTTGATCTTACTGTTGATGGTGGAACTCTGATCGATCCGATAGCTCATGATAACTCAAAATTACAAATTAATAATGCTGACCTCCGATATTTAGAAGCTCAAGAAAATGGTACGGCAGTGTTAACTAACTCACGAATTAGTGAGCGGGTATTGGCAAAAGATAGTGGTCAGATTGAAATAATAAGTTCAGAGGTAGCGCTTGGCTCATTCAGAGGGTTTCGTGCTGTCGATCAGGGCGAGCTGATTATTGACGATGCAGCCTATACGTCCAAGGATGGTCGCTTTGGTGATGTTTGGCATCGTTGGGAAGAACGCGGTAGCTATGTGAGTGCTGAGGAAGCTGTTGCCAATGGTGTTGCATATCCATCTGTCAATGTTGAAGTTGATGCTCTTTTCGTTGATGCAAATGACACAGTCATACAAAGCTTATCAAATGAGAACGAAACAGTTCCAAGCGCGGTCCCAGACAAGGCGGTACAAAAATTTGTAGAGGCAATGGCAGGTTTCAACCCTGGCGATAGCGTAGTCCAAGACGAACTTCCAGATACGCCAGACCAATCTACATCAGCATTTGGTTTATTATCGGAAGGCTGATTTACCCGTATATCAGAGTAAACCTATCGCTGTGTAGATCCTCATGTTTTTTTGCAATTGAGATTTGAGTTTCGCGGTCAGTCTCTTTGCCAAACGGACAAACAGCCATATTGGCTAAACCATCAAACGTCATTTTTTCGGTGCCATCACTATTAAAAATTCGGTTATACGTAGGGCCTCGTTCAATCTCAGAAAGCCAAAGCTTTTCATTGTCATCTAAAATTAAATCGAGCGCGATAAATTTAGGCCCATACCCATGGCGGATGTTCTTCGGCGCATGCTGTTCAAAGAAGTTTGTAACGACCATTGCTTCAATTAATGTTCGAGCAATCACACAAGCCTGGTTCCATATTTCTGTTGGCTGAAGTCCTTCTTTTTCAAGGTATATAAATAGCTGATCAATTGTCCACCAGCCCTTTTTGCCAATATCGGATGCGAGAGCATCCTTAAGATCTTTTCGATGGCGGTCCGGCCGGGTATGCTCGGTATGAACTGATGTTAAATGAAAACTTTCAGGGTCGGTAGTATATTTACGGAGCGCAACCTTTGCCGTGCCACCTCGGAACAAATAGGCGCGAACGGGGTCATATGAGCTTACTAAAAGGTAGGTGCGCATTGCAAATTTACGACCCTTTATTAGGTATGGATTGGCAATATACTCTTGCACAATCCAATTTGGGTCAGCCTTAAGCAAGCTGAGATCGCTTATGAGGTGGGTGCCAATTGAAGCGCTAAGTGTAGTAGATTTAACGATCCATATGGGATTTTTTTTGAGCTTGCTATCATCTTTTAATAGGTGCGTGTCTTGCGGAATTATGTAGCTCTTTGGCAAAAAATTGGGCAAGCTGTGTTTAGCTTTTGAGGCCCAGGATCGAGTTGACGTGATAAAGTTATCTTTATCTGCCCATGCTTTCCATCCAGCATAATCATAATTTTGATGAAATGTAACCAAGTCAATTTTACTCTCTGGATATCTACTAAATCCTTTTTGAATTTGTTTAACGTACTGTTCTGCGGCAGTATCACCTCCACGGTCACGTTCTGCAGCCATTAGCCCATAGAGTAAACTCGCGTTCGTAGGTGCAAAATTCATCACCCTTTGATAACGGTGAATAGCTTCTTCTGGGTCACCTGCACGATGCAGTGAAAGTGCCCCTAAAAGGGATGGTAGAATTGAATTAGTTCCTGCCGCTTCTGCCGCTCGATCAAAAAATTTTAGCGCTTGGTCGGGTTGACCTAACTCATTGAAGCAAATACCGGCATTGAACAAAGCCGGATGAGCACTGTTCTCCAGTTCATAAGTTTTTTCAAATGTCAGTGCGGCATCGTGATGCCGGTTAAGTAACTTGTATATGCTAGCAAGAAAGAAATGAGACTCTGCATCTCTGGGATTTGCATTTACGAGAGTTTCCGCTTCCTCCATCGCTTCAAAAGGACGAAAAGGAAGAACTTGGTCTTTGAGTTGTTCTATTTTTTCAGTGATGTTCATCCCTACCTCTCTCGTAAGGCCTCTGACTTGTAGCGAAGAAGTGGCGCCATTAGAAATTCAATTATGCGTCTTTTCCCGGTTTTAATTTCGACAGTTACTGCCATGCCAGGTGTAAGTTGTATATCTTTTCCATCTGCTCGGATCGTAGCTTTGCTAAGTTTAATACGACTGGCGTAAACGAGCCCGAGGTCTTTATCTTGAATGGCATCACCGGATAAAAATTTAAGTACGCCTTTAATTGTTCCATATTTTGTAAATGGAAAACTTTCTACTTTCACTTCCGTCTCTTGTCCGGCATGTACAAATCCTTTGTCTTTATTCAACACCATTGCCTCAGCTTCTAATTGGGTTCCTTTTGGCACAACTAACATTAGTATTTGTGCGGGCTGAACTACACCACCAACCGTGTAAACATTTAGTTGCTGCACTGTTCCGTCAGTTGGTGCTGAAAGTTGTTGCATATTTTCTCGTTTTTCTGCTGTTCTCATTTGTAGTTCGGCCGCATTCATTTTATTCCTTGCTTCGACCATCTGCGTGAGAGCATCACGTCGAGCATCGGCTGCAAGTTGATCTCGCTGTTTCGCCGCCGAGATCATCGCTGCTTCTGCTTCAACCACGCGATGACGTTGAATTATCAAATTTTGTTTTTGCTCGATCAGGCTTTGTTTTACTTCAAGCCATTGGCGGCGCGGAGCATTTCCGGTGCGGATTAGCCGTGCCAAAGCAGCCTCCCTCTCGCGTACTAACGGTATTGTACCTTCAAGTTTTGCAATTTCTGCAAATATTGCGGCTCGTTCGGCTACTCTGCGGGAGTATTCTGCATCATAGGCTGCCGTCTTGGCTTCGTGAGCAAGCATATCCGATTTTAATTTCTCTCGATGCATACTAACTAGGTGTTCTGGTGCGTTTTCTGGAGGAATAAAATCAGGGGGGTTCTTGTCAAGTGCACGCAGGTTAGCCTCCAACCGCCTGAATTCGGCAGTCGAAGCTATGAACTCGCGAAGCACCTGTCCTCTATCCACCTCACTTTCCGTGGGGTCTAACTCTATGAGGAGGTCCCCTTTTTTCACTTCTTGTCCGTCTTTAACATGGATTGCACGCACAACCCCAATTTCTAGTGGTTGTATTGTTTGTACACCGCCGATTGGAATAATCTTACCCGTAGCAACGGCAACGATATCGACCTTGCCCATGATCGACCATATTACGGTAATAATAAAGAAGGCTGATAGCGATAATGCTACTGTCCGTGCCGCAGGTGATGCAGGTCGCTCCATGACCTCGATGGCCGATGGCATGAAAGCAAGCTCATCCTCACCGGCTTTATTTTCTCGGCGTGTATTCCACCATTCGAGCAGGGAGACTTTTATCTTTTCAACCGCACTTTTCATTTCAACTCTTCTCAGAATTTGTGCTGCTCTCTTGGGGAACAGGAGCACCCATTTGGAGTGCATGCAGTTTCGCGTACCGGCCACCACGAGAAATCAATTCCTTATGAGTTCCTTGCTCTGTAATTTCACCCGACTCAATCGTTACAATTCGATCCGCGTCCCTAACTGCCGAGAGCCTATGTGCTATAATCATTACCGTGCGGCCTTTACAAATATTACGCATATTTTTTTGAATGGCGACCTCTGACTCATAGTCCAACGCGCTCGTAGCCTCATCAAAAATAAGTATTCGTGGATTGCTTACTAGGGCGCGTGCAATTGCAATTCGCTGGCGTTGGCCGCCTGAAACCGTATTGCCGCGTTCCCCAATTTCGGTATCGTAACCTTCAGGAAGCTCTAAAATGAAATCATGCGCACCTGCTAACTTAGCTGCTGCTACGACACGTTCCATGGTCATTCCAGGGTCCGAAAGTGCGATATTATCGCGAACTGTCCTATTGAAAAGCACATTTTCCTGAAGGACGACCCCTATCTGCCGCCTTAGCCATGAGGTATCAATCATTGCTAAGTCAGTGCCATCAACGAGCACGCGACCACTTTCAGGCAGGTATAGTCTTTGTACCAGTTTGGTGAGTGTGCTTTTCCCGGACCCTGAGGGACCAACGATACCGATAACTTCACCGGCTTTCACGGTCAGATTAACTCGTCGCAGCACTTCTGGTCCATCGTGTTTGTATCGAAATATGACATCTTCGAAGCTTATAAAACCCTTTATTTGGGGCATGGTTGCACGATTTATGTTTTGACGTGGTTCCGTAGGTGTATTGAGAATGTCGCCAAGCCGGTCAACTGAGATCCGAGCCTGTTGGAAGTCCTGCCAAAGATTAGCAAGGCGCAAAATTGGTCCAATTACGCGTTGCGATAACATATTGAAGCCGACAAGCTGGCCGACAGTCAGGTCCCCTCCAACGACCATCAAAGCACCGAAATAGAGCGTTAATGCTAAAGTAACTTTGCTTATTAATTGCGCTGTTTGTCCGGAAATATTGCTTAAGTGGGTTGTCTTGAAACTTGCGCCAACATATCCTGCAAGTTGATCTTCCCATCGCCTTTGCATTTGGGGTTCGACGGCCATAGCCTTCAGTGTTTCGACTCCACTGATTGATTCTACTAAAAAAGCCTGGTTCACAGCGCCGCGTTGGAATTTTTCCTCTATTCGACGACGTAAGACCGGAGTCACTAATATTGAAAGAACAACATAAAATGGTATCGAAGATAAAACGATCCAAGTAAGTGTCGGCGAAAACACATACATCACGGCAAAAAAGACAAAGGTAAAGAAAAGATCGATAACCAATGTCAAAGACGAGCCTGTAATAAAATTTCTAATGTTCTCTAACTCACGAACTCTTGCAATAGATTCACCAGTTCTGCGAGCTTGGAAATAGGAGAGGGGTAATTTTAAAAGGTGATCAAAAAGCTTAGCGCCCAACTCTACGTCCACTCTATTTGTGGTGTGGGAGAAAATATATGTACGCAAAAGGCCCAAAAGAACTTCGAAAATAGATACCACCAAAAGGCCAAACACTAATACATCAAGTGTAGTTAATCCTCGATGCACCAACACTTTATCTATGATGACCATAAAGAAAAGTGGCGAAACCAAAGCAAATACTTGTAAGAAAAATGACGCGACTATCACCTCTGAGAAAATTCGCTTATATCGAAGGAGAACTGGTATGAACCAGGAAATATCGAATTTTCCGCCTTTTCCGAGTATTGGCGCACGTTGAGTAATGAGAATAACTTCCTCGTTCCAAATATTCTCAAACTCTTTTCGGGAAAGGGTTTGTGGCCCGTTTGATGAGGGAGATTGTATAAGTATTTTATCTTCTGCAATCTGCCCTAAAATAATAAAGTCACCGGTATGCGTTTGCGCTATAGCGGGTAAACTGGTTTTACGCAGACGGTCCCAAGTTGTTTTGATAGATCGAGATTTTAGGCCAAACTTTCGTGCTGCTCGTAAAACATCCTGCGTTCCTAGCGGCTTTTCAGCTTCGCCAAACTCGTGACGTATAGCCTCAACGTCGCCCGGCATACCAAAAAACCTCAAAAGGAGCACAAGGCATGCTGCTCCCGTGTCGATTTTCTGAGGTTCGACTGGAGGTTTGATTTCTTTCCTATTCTTCGTCTCAGGCAAAAGTAATCTCCAAGTCTTAGCAACGAGTAAAAAAGCGGCATTAGTGAGGGCACGCGTTGAAGTTTTAACGTATTATAATTGCAATGATAATAATAGCGGATCGTTATCCATTTTTACGCTTGAGCGTGGTCAATCAGCTTTGGCTTTTGTCCAGCTATCTCGAAGCGCAATTGTACGATTAAAAACAAGCCTTTCAGGCCTGGAATCGTTATCAACACAGAAATATCCATTACGCTCAAATTGTATTGCATTACCAACAGTTACATTTGCTAGGCTTGGTTCAATTTTACATCCATTGATTACTTTTAGGGATTCAATATCAATTTGATCCTCAACATTACCTTCTTTTCCGGGTGCTTCATCTGAAAAGAGGGGATTATATAAGCGTACTTCTGCCTCTACTGCATCCAATGCAGAAACCCAATGAATGACACCTTTGACCTTTCTTCCATCTGGAGGGGGGGCGCCCTTTGTTTCGGGGTCATAGCTACATCGTAATTCTGTCACATTACCCAATTGATCTTTTACGATCTCCTTGCACTTGAGATAATAAGAGAAACGAAGTCGCACCTCGCGCCCGGGGCCCAATCTAAAGAACTTTTTTGGCGGGTCCTCCATGAAATCGTCTCGCTCAATGTAAATTTCACGACTAAAGGTTAATAATCGAGTTCCAGCATTTTCATCTTTAGGATTGTTTGATGCCGTTACTTGTTCCGATTTTCCAGGCGGGTAATTTTCAATAGTAACCTTAAGGGGTTTCAAAACCGCTAGTCGACGTTCGGCGTGTTGATTGAGGTATTCTCGAATTTCAAATTCAAAGGCTGCTAACTCTACAACTCCCTCCCTTTTGGATACTGATAGCTTTGAAATAAAGTTTCGAATTGCTTCGGGTGGTACTCCCCGACGTCGAAGGCCTGATAGTGTGGGCATACGAGGGTCATCCCAACCAGTTACACGGCCGGTATCAACCAATCTCATTAAATTACGCTTCGAAAGAACTGTGTGTGACATATTGAGGCGCGCAAATTCAAACTGTCTAGGTCGGGACGGGACAGGTAATTTTTCAAGTAGCCAGTCATATAACGGACGATGATCTTCAAACTCCAGCGTGCATAGAGAATGAGTAACGTGTTCAATAGCATCCGACTGACCGTGTGCAAAATCGTAGGTGGGATAAATTTTCCATAGGGTACCGGTGCGTGGGTGCGGAGTTCGTAAAATACGAAATAAAACCGGATCTCTTAGGTTTATGTTACCCGAAGACATATCGATTTTTGCACGAAGAACTTTTTCACCATCAGCAAATTTGCCGTTCTTCATTCGCTCAAACAGTAAAATATTTTCTTCTCTCGTTCGGTTACGGCTTGGGCTTTCGCGTCCGGGTGCTGTAAGCGAACCGCGATACTCTCTTATTTCTTCTGCACTTAAGTCATCTACATAGGCGTAGCCTGCTTCAATTAGACTTAAAGCCATTTGGTAGAGTTGGTCAAAATTATCGGAGGCATAATAAAGATGATCGCCCCAATCGTAACCAAGCCATTTAACATCTCTTTTTATCGCATCGATATATTGTTTATCTTCTTTTGATGGATTTGTGTCATCCAGCCGGAGATGACATCGGCCGTTGAATTGTGATGCAAGGCTAAAATTTAGACAGATGGCTTTCGCGTGCCCAAGATGAAGGTAACCATTGGGTTCCGGTGGAAATCGAGTAACAACAGTTGCAGTTTTTCCTTTGTCGAGGTCACTGCGTACCTGCTCCATTATAAAGTTGGTAGGTAATGGATCTTCCTGGTTCATTTTTGTCTCTTCATTAAATTAATCTTGGCCCGAAATAAATTATAACTTCGATACCGCTTACGCTCATTACTCTCGCGGACCAAATAGTATGACACCAGATCCTCCGATACAAATGGCGGCGCCAATTATATCCCAGCGGTCAGGTGTCTGTCTTTCTACTATCCACAGCCAGACAAGAGAAGTGGCAATGTACAAGCCGCCGTATGCTGCAAATGCTCTACCGGCAAAGCTAATATCGATCCGTGTGAGCGAATAGGCAAAGAGGATCAATAAACCTATTCCAGGCACTAGCCACCAGATAGACTTATCGAGTCTGAGCCATGACCAGAAAGCAAAACAACCGCCTATTTCCGCGACTGCCGCCATTATAAAAGTAGTGTAGTAAGACATAAGCAAACCATGACATAAGAGCTGAGAGCAAAGGTTTTTTCACACAAGGGTTACCACTAAGATAAGCAACTGTGGCAAAGATTCTGAGAAATCTTTCGAAAATTTTGTATTCGGTTACGTCGCAAAAATGACACTTTTCTGAAATGACAGAAAATATAAATGGTTAAAATCCCGGATTTTACTAAAATAACCACCTGTTTTGAATTGGATGGAACCCATTTGGACGTTGGAATAATACATATTTGCCTGTAACGTAATAGACCTGGATTAAACGATATCACAGGACGGTGCGGAGATGGCGAAAAGAAAAACGGAAAAGAAGGCCAAAAATTCCCCCACTACAAAACAAAAAAGCGGTGGGAGGAAGAAAAACCAGAGTGTTCCACACTCGTTCGATTATGATCTGTTAGTTATTGGTTCTGGTCCGGGCGGCCACCGTGCTGCAATCCAAGCTGCGAAATTAGGTAAGAAAGTTGCGTTGGCTGAAAAGAATGCAATGGTGGGGGGTGTTTGTGTTCACACAGGAACAATACCCTCAAAAACGTTAAGAGAGGCTGCTTTACACCTAACCGGTTATCAAGAGCGGTCAATCTATGGGGCTTCTTATACGGTAAAAGAAGACATTACTATGTCAGATCTACTGCGGCGGGCACACTATGTCATCAACCACGAACAAGATGTCCTTTGTCACCAGCTAAGGCGCAACAATGTTGATATTATTGCTGGCGAGGCCCAATTCCTGAATCCGCACACCCTCAAGATAGGTGGTGGTAGTTCTAGTGCTAGCAGAACAATTACTGCAGACAACATACTTATTGCCACTGGTACAAAAACAGCGCGTGATAGAAAAATCGTATTTGATGGAGAATATATTTTTACATCCGATGATCTTTTAGACATACAGCATTTGCCAACCTCGATAACAGTGATTGGCGCTGGTGTGATTGGCCTGGAATATGCCACTATTTTTGCTGCGATTGGTGCTCGAGTGACACTTGTGGACTCGCGTCCGCGATTACTCGACTTCATAGATGCGGAAGTAATCGATACGCTAGTATACCAAATGCGGCAGGACAGAGTTACTATTAGGCTTGGTGAGACTGTTTCTGCAGTCGAAACTTTTAAAGATGGCCACAAAACCAAAGTGAAAATTGCTCTAGACAGTGGGAAGGAGTTTGCGACTGAAAAGGCGCTAGTTTCTGTTGGGCGTATGGGGGCGACAGAATCATTGGATTTGGGCAAAGCTGGTATAGCTCCTGACGATCGCGGCAGACTTAAGGTGAATGATGAATATCGGACAGAAATCTCACATATTTTTGCGGTAGGGGATGTCATTGGTTTTCCGAGCTTAGCATCTACTTCGAGAGAACAAGGACGGATAGCTGCTTGTCATGCTTTTGGTTATGAAACCGAACCCCTTTCATCTTTCTTCCCTTATGGCATTTATACAATTCCAGAAATTTCAGTTTGTGGGAAAACGGAGGAAGAATTGACTGAGGCTGGCGTTCCATATGAAATTGGTAAAGCTAGTTATAAAGAAATTTCACGTGGCCACATAATTGGTGACGAGCTCGGGTTTCTAAAGTTATTATTTCACTTGGAGACGCGCGAGCTGCTTGGTGTTCACATTATTGGTGAAGGAGCCAGTGAGTTAGTTCATATTGGTCAAGCAGTAATGGGTGCCGGTGGTAAAATTGATCATTTTATTGACACAGTGTTTAACTATCCAACTCTGGCGGAATGTTATAAGACGGCGGCTTTTAATGGCATAAACCGTCTCGCGCAATTACCTCAAAGTGCAGATGTAGATAAGGATTCTTTGCCGGTCAGTATGTAGAAATGGCAAAGAGAGAATCAAAGATACTGAGTGCCTGTTAGAGAATAATTGCTTTAATTCTTTTCGGATTGATGGCATCGATCGCAAATAAAATGGCCTGTAAGCTCTTTAAGAAAGAATTTTCTGGAATAATATGTCTGTTGTAAAAAGACCTGCTGTTGAAATATTTTCGTGTAATGCACTTCAACAGATCCCCCAATTATTGACATTGCAAGATCGTAATCCACACAGTCCGACATATGGATGCTTTGATCGTAATTTTTGGCAGTACCGACTGGTAGATTTTCCTACCGGAATGGCTCAAGAGTTTGTCTATCCATTGGCATTGGCTTACTCAACAAAACTCCCCGAAAACCCGTATTTTGGTGACCAGGCAATTTGCGAGTGGGTAAAAGCCGGGATTCATTTTGCAGAAAAAAGCTCACATTCCGATGGCTCTTGTGATGATTTTTATCCCTACGAAAGGGCGGCTGGTGCAGCGGCCTTTTCACTTTTTGGATGTTTAGAGGCCTATCATTTACTTCAAATTAAGGATGCTCAATCAGAGGAATTTTTTACTCGTCGAGGCCGTTGGTTGGCTAAGCACCCAGAAAGTGGCAAGCTAAGCAATCACGAGGCGCTGATAGTGTACTGTCTTTATTTACTGTCTCAGAGGTTCGAAGGTTCAGTCTTTGCGCACGATTATCGAGAACGTCTAGATCGTCTTCTTTCATGGCAGCATAAAGAAGGATGGTTTGTTGAATACAATGGCTGTGATCTTGGATACCAAACGCTTACAATTGCAATGCTTGCTCAGCTTTACGAGGAAAGTAGAGAAGGCGAACTTCGAGAGCCTTTGGAGCGTGCGATAGCTATGACAGCTCAGTTTATGCATCCAGACGGTAGCTTTGGTGGTGAATATGGAAGCCGTAACACATATAACTACTTTCCACATGGCTTTGAGATTGCAGGCAAATGGCTGCCAGAGGCACTTGAACTAAATGATCGTTTCGCAATAGCTCTTCAATCGGGTCGGGCACCATGCTACTCGGATGACCATATGATTGCGCATCATATGTGGAGTTATTTGTTAGCTGCTCGCTATTACACTTCGACCCGAAATGATAAAAGATTTAGTCGAAAGAAGAGAGCTTTTTATGAGGGGGCTGGTTTACTCGTAGATAGACGTGACGAAATGGATTTATACGTGGCGCTAAATAAAGGTGGCAGTTTCAAATTATTTCGGCATGGTGAGTTTGTCGCCTCGGACACACAGATTTCTTTGAAAATGCGCGACGGTTCTACAGCAGTGTGTCATCATATCGACGATTACGCCATCGATGTCGGAGCTGATTACGTTGAGATTACTGGTAATGCCGGTTGGGCAAAACAGAAACTAATGCTTCCATTGGATAACATACTACTGCGCACCTTTATGCTTACAGTTGGAAGATTTTTCCCTGGTGTTGTTCGACGACTGTTGCAGCAACTTCTAATAACATACAAGAGAGTTGCGCCATTCCAGTTCACTCGGCGTTTTGAATGGGAGGGTGGTGAATTGACTGTTTCTGATTGTATAAGTGCTGAGAAATGGGAAGATGTTATTTCTGCTGGAGCGGGAGGGCATCAAACATCGATTTCCGTTGTGCAGAGCCGCCCATATCACCCTAGTCAACACCAACCCTGGCTTGATATCACCAAGAGAACTGAAAATTTAAAATCGGGCCAGGCCCTCAGAATTAAGCGTAAATATTAGGCCAAAGCGATTTGCATAATTGCAATGTTACTTGCCAAGCCAGTTAAGTATGGTTCTTGCATAGCTTGGTATTGAGCGCTGGTGTTTAGTGTCTATATCAACGATGACACTCATTCCAGCGCGCAGTTTTGGTTCACCACTCTGATCGGCTATCGCTAGGCGTACAGGGATACGTTGAACGACTTTTACCCAGTTACCTGTAGCATTCTGTGGTGGCAGTATTGAAAATTCTGCTCCTGTTGCGGGGCTTATGCTGGCTACCTCTGCTTGCCACGCTTTATCTGGGTAAGCGTCAACAGTAATCTTAGCGGTCTGTCTAACTCGGACATGTGTTAACTCGGTTTCTTTAAGATTTGCCTCTATCCAAACCTTATCTGCACCGACGATACTGAATACTGGCTTTCCTGCAACAACATACTCACCGGTTTGCAAATCGTGCTTCGTTACGAAACCTGAGACTGGGGCTGTAATCTCCGTATCTTCTAAATTTAGTGCAACGCGTTCTAACCGTGCCTTGGCTTCAAGCACGCGAGGGTGAGATTCCGCATCCAAGTCAGGATCACCACCAAGTTTTGCGAGCATATGTCCAAGCTCTTGGCGAATGCCATCTGCCCGACCACGAGCTCGTTCCATGTTAGAACCTGCGGCATCGAAGCGGTTCTGTGTCACAACTCCACGTTTCAATAGCAATACGCGCCGGTCGAATTCTTTTTTGAAAAAGGCAGCAGATTTTTCGCCTTCTTTGAGTTCTTCAATTTTATCAGCATAAAGCTTTTGCATTGTGGTGATATCATTGCGAATTATCGCGAGTTCGGCTGTAATTCCCTGGCGCTCAATAAGAAGAGTTGATTTATCGAGGCTAAAAAGTAATTGGCCCTGAGCCACATACTGATTTTCATTCACATGTATATTTGATACTCGTCCCGAAATGTCGGTGCTGATGGCTATCTTGTCAGCCTTTACGTAGGCATTTTCTGTCGAGATAAAACGACCACCCGTCGCATAGTAATAGGCGCCGATCACGAGTAATACCGCTGGCCCAAAACACAGTAATGCTACCCGTAAAAGCAAACGGCTGTTGAACCGGCTGAAAAAAAGGGGGATACGTTTAAGTAGTTCTGGCATTAAAAAACCTCATAGTTTCTAGCTATCTTATAAGGACTTTTCTATTTTCTTTAAGAGGGTTTCTCAAGTCTTTCAAAGGTCGCTGCATTTGATGTATTGCCAATCCTGTATTTTTTGCCGAGATTGGATCAAACTAACCACCAAATCATCCCACATGTTTTAGTAATCAGGAAATCATGTGACCGTTTTAACTGCTTCTGTCATAATCTGCTATAACTTTGTAATAAATTGTATGCACAGGGTTTAGTTATGGATGGTGAGAAATATGCCGGGGATATCACTTTGCTCGAGGCGTGGAGCGAGTTAGATGGAGATGAAAGAGCTGTTTTGATTGACGTGCGGTCTGACGCAGAGTGGGAGTACGTAGGCATCCCCTGTTTAACAAATTTAAATAAAGAACCCATATTCTTGGCCTGGGCAAGCTACCCGGGCAATGAGCGAAACATCAACTTTGTTGATGATGTAAAATCCGTTGTTCCAGAAACTGACCAGAAAATATTTTGTCTTTGCCGTTCTGGACAACGTTCAATCGCGGCAGCTATAGCTTTGACAGCCGCAGGATATGACAATGTTTTTAATATTCTCGAGGGCTTTGAGGGAGATAAAAATAAAAGTGGCCAGCGTGGTTTTATAGGAGGTTGGAGGATGCGCGGCTTGCCTTGGCGCCACAGATGATTTTTATTTCTTCTGAAAATATTTAAGCGCATTTTTTAAACACTGAAATTACGCGAGGTAAAATTTAATAGTACAAATACCGACGGGTTTTCAGAGCCCGTTTGCAGTACTGTATCGAGTCTACATTGTGGGGTTTTCAAGGGGGGGTAAAAAAGCCAGTTCAAACACATAAAGTGTATGAAATACAATGGCCTAGCGCATATAATGATAAGTTGCTTGTGTTACTGGTGTCGAGCCGATAACGTCTCGTTGTGGTGGTCAACTTGGGTAGAATGCGCTCACAAATAAGTTACATTGCATAAGAAGGATGTGTTTTTATACACTTTAAGTACAGTATTGATGAAAAAACATGAAGAATTATTAATTTTATCAGGAGTGAGTGCCCAAAGTTTTTTAAAGGGTTTTCGTCTCGAGTAAGTAGTGTAAAACGGGAATGCATCTGTGAAGCTACGTTTTTTTGCAACAATTCTTAGAGAACGCGAACTTATATTGCGTTCTCATGGCCGTGTTTACTTTCTACGACTGACGTCTGGGCTTCAATTCTGCATAATTACACTCCTCTGCGGCGTAGTCCTATGGGGGACAGGCATGACCGTAGCTTCAATTGTTCAGAGTGGTGTCATAGGGATTAAGAATGATGAAATACGCGAAGCTCGTGTGGGATATGAGCATATGTTTCGCGAGGCTGAGACATCGCTTGCGCAATTGGTAGAAATAACAAGCGCCATAAGCAAAAATCAGATGTTGCTTGCTAACAGCCTAAAAAATGCTGGAAATATAAAAAAGCAAAACTCCGTAAAGGCAAAGATCGTTGAACTCGAGGAAAAAGGCCGAAAAATAGAATTAGCCAGAACAAAATTAAAAAAATCCCTTGATAACATAGGGTTTGAGTTTTCTATGGCGGAGGGGCAACGTTCCCAGATTATCGCTACTCGTGCAGCATTGCGAGACCGAGTTGCTGACTTAGAAACTCTACTTGAAAAAAGTCGGAATCTTGAATTATCTCTTGATCAAGAGGTTGCATCTCTCTCAACTGATCTCTCTCGCTCTCGTCTCAAGCACAAGCAGGAACGTGATCGACGCGAAACTCTTGTTGGTGATGTAGCAAGACTAGAGGAAAATCTCGCAACGGCTCAGCAGTATAAACGGTCCGCAGAAAAAGATTTAAAATTGGTGTTAGGTCAACTTGCAAAGGCAGCGGGTGATCCAAAAAATTCTGGCATTAAAGAAAAACCCTTACGAGATCAGACAGTTTCTCTATTGAACAGGCTTTCGGTCCTGCATTCAGCTCACGAAAATGTCCTAGAGCAGTTATACGGTCGTGCTGCTGGTAACATTGAAGAGGCGGAAAAGCTAATTGAAATGACGGGGATCAAAGTCGCTAATATTATAAAATACGTCAAGACTTCCACAAGCAATCAGGGTGGGCCACTAGTGCCTGCTCCCGGCCCCGGGCAGTTGGCGGAGGGCTTGAGTAGTACGGTGATGAATGTCGACAGCAAGTTAGGCCGCTGGGTCGCATTACGGAAGGTTCTTGCTGTTATGCCACTTATGTCACCGCTGGATTTTTATCACCTTGCTAGTCCATTTGGCCTTAGGCTCGATCCAATAACGAAAAAACGTGCGATGCATTACGGGGTGGATTTAGCGGGCTGGAGGGGGGCGCCGGTATACGGTACGGCGCCTGGTAAAGTTGTGTTCGCTGGGCGCAAAGGACGTTACGGTAAAATGATTGAGATTGATCACGGGTTTGGTGTTCGGACACGTTACGCGCATTTATTAAAAATATCGGTTAGGGCTGGCCAACAGACTACGCACAGACAGAAGATAGGAACAGTAGGAAGCACAGGTCGAAGCACTGGTCCGCATGTTCATTACGAGGTACGGTTTGAGGGTAAGCCTTTAAACCCTCGTAAATTTATTATGGCAGGTAGGTATGTTTTTAAAGGGTAGGGATAAGGGATCCACAGCAAAGCTAATGCCGCAAAGTGACAATAAGAATCGAACACTTTCGATAATTAGTGCGAATTTGAGAATCAGCGGAAACGTGGTCACTGATGGTGTTATTCAGCTTGATGGCATTGTAGATGGAGATGTTGTGTGTGATGATTTGACACTAGGAGAATCAGCCGTAATTAATGGTTCTATACAAGGCAGCAGTGTTCGTATTTCTGGTACCGTAAATGGAGAAATAGCTGCCCGTAGTGTCGAGATCACGCGTACAGCGAAGGTTACCGGCGATATAAGTCATACTAGTTTAATGATAGAAGCCGGTGCATTCGTCCAAGGGTTATGTCGTTACGTGGAGACGAGTAACCCAAAGGAGAGTCCTAAACTTACAAAAAATCCCAAACCAAATGTGGTGGCTACTGTAAAAGATCAGTCAGAGTCCAAGCCTTCATCTGCGCGGGCAGGGAATAAATCCACGGCGAGTGGCGCCTCTGATAAAGAGCAACAAGATAGCAAATCATCAGCCTTAAAAAATCCTTCGGGAAAAGCTGGAACTACCGGGAAAAAATCATAAACGTCGATTTTGCCCGGTTTAGAATGAACGCGCGTGCGTATTTTTTTGGTCAGAACTTGCTCAGAAATATATTGATCGCTCTTATAGATTCAGGTTCCCAAAGGGACGGGACATGCCCTGTTTTTGGTATTGTCACTGACATAAAGTTTGGATGGACTGTTGCCATTCGTTGAAAACAACCAGGTAACAAAATGTCAGAATTTTCACCCCGCATACCCAGTACGGGTATATCGTGAAGCGCAAGAAATAGCGGCCACAAATCAGGAAGTGTATCTGTTTTGAGTAACGGTTTCACTAAGCTCACATCCCAGTCAGGATAAAAAATACCTTTTTCATCAACCCGATATGTACCTTCAGCAGCAAGTCGCCAGTCATCCTCGCTTTGCAAGGAAAGACTAGGAAATTTACCTTTCAATTCAGTTATAGCCGCATCCCAATTAAGCGGTGAGGTTTTTGTTCCAATGTATTCCATAATGCGTTTACGTCCCGAATTAGCAAGCTCGGGGCCAATATCATTTAAAATAACGCCGCACAAAACACGCGGGTAAGCGGCCGCCATTCCCATAGCCAGCAGGCCTCCGAGTGATGTGCCTATAATAATGACTTTATGAAGTCCTGTCAGAGCCAAGAGATGCCGAATATCATTCAAGTAAGTAGCGGGAATATAGTTATAAGGGTTTGGGTCTCGTGCGGACTTCCCTCGGCCCCGGTAATCAATGGAGAGAACTCTTCTCTCCTTTGATAAGCAAGATGCGGTCCGGTGAAAATCTTTGGAGTTTCGAGTAAGCCCCGGTAGGCATAGTACTGGTATTTTCCCATGCTTTGTTGAACCGTAGTCCCTATAATAGATGCCTAGGCCATCCTCAGCATTAAAGTAATTTTCGGTGAAGGTTGTCATTACTTAAAAATAGGATGAAAGGCGTCGTTAGATTCATCATCAGAGTTTTCTTCAAAGTCTTCGGTCGAATTTCTTCCAATTTTTTCAGTGCTTTGTCCATTTCCCTCATATGTGTTTGTCTTGTTAAAGCGTCGTATTTTATCCTCAAATGAGGTAGATATACCTTCTGAGATAATAGGTGCAGCCAACACCGACATGCGCTCTTTTAAATTTGTTGTAGATCCCTCATTGTGACGGGCACTGCCATTTAGTCGGGTAATCTCAAAATTTATCTTGCCGAGCGTCATTACAATTTTTCTGTTTGAGCCCCTGTTTTGGTAAACATTTCGATTCTCTAAAACTCGTTGGACATAATTCCGCGTTTCCTTGTATGGGATTTTTTCAATCCAGTCGACCTTGTCTTGGATCGAAGGCCCCGGACGTCCGGAACGGCGTATCCATTTGTTCACGGCGCCAGGTCCCGCATTGTAGGCGGCAAGTGCTAAAATTTCGGATCCATTATAGCGCGCCAATAATTGTTTAAGGTAATATTGTCCTAGGCGAACGTTATAGGCCGGATCACGGGTTAAACGCACTTTTGAGTAACGCACACGCATCTTGCGAGCCACACGATACGCAGTGGTTGGCATCAGTTGCATAAGCCCACGAGCCCCCGCGCGGCTGACTGCACCTTCGTAGAAAGCACTCTCTTGACGTATCAGGCCGTTGATCAAGGTGGGATCTAAATCGTCGTCTAATCGGGCCTTTAATTTCGGATACCCAACCTCGGTGAGGGGAATACCCTGACGAAGCGCATAACGTGCTGCGCGTATTGCGTAATCTCCTCGTTCAGCAGCGTTGGCCAAGTCGCCAATGGCTACCCAGAGGTCAGGGTCCTTATTATTTCTGATAATGTAGCTTAAAAAATTCTTTACGAGTTTCTTTTCTCCAATTTGTGCAAGCAGCACCACTATCTGGATGATTTCTTTATCCCAAAATTCCGTAATTTTGTATTTTTTTAATTTGGGTTGCCTAGGCAAACTTAAACGTTCCTCTGGAGAAAGATGGATGGCTGCAAGCTGTCCATAAAATCTTGTGCTATGAGTAGCGGCAACCCGGTACCATTGAACGGCGATCGCTGCATTGCCCCCTGCATCAGCTGCACGGCCGGCCCAATATGCTGCCCGCGCTCTACTGATAGGATATCTTACCGAGGTAAAAAGTTTTCTAAAGTGCTTGAATGCATCAACGTTTTTTTTAAGAAAGCGCAGAGCAATCCACCCAGCAAGCCATTCCGCTTCTGCGCGTTCGGCGTCACCAGTTTGGCCATGGTCACTGATAAGATTATAGGCCGTTTGAATTTTACCATTCTGCATAGCCCAACGAGTAATAAGGAGTCTTTCAAGCCCCCATTTGGCTGGTCGCATAAGATTCTCTGTTGGTGCGGTTTTCAGCAGATCATACGCTGTTTTCATTAGACCATTTCGTCGACGCCATCTCACGCGATCGTAGATGAGACCAGAATCTTTTCTAAAATTTGCTGGCACCTTACCAACAGAATAGTCAACTCCGGGGCCCCGTCTTATGAGTTGAATTCGCGCTTGCCCCAGGTATTGTCGATTACGGTCGACAAGCCTCAATTGTCGCCTTGCAGCGTAGACATTGTCATCCCACAGCAGACGGTCAAGGCGTGCCGCATGATCTGAAACAGATATATATTTGCGGTATTTTCTGAGAAAAAACTGTGCTTCCCTGCGGCCGAAATTTTTATGTATCCAAGCCTGTTGTAACTCTGATTTACCGGTTTTTCTCTGGCCAGTATCTATTAAAGCTTGTGCCTTTCGAGCAGCTGCTAGCCCCGAAATAGGAGGGTATTTATCAAACCAAGATAGAACTGCTGTTGGCGATGAATCTTTTGGGAAACTTTCTTCTGCCCGACGGATTAAATATCGACGCTGTGGCCAAGACGAATTTTTGTCTAGGAAAGTAGCAATGTCAGTAAAAGTGGCGCCTGTCCTTGGTTCTTTCAGGTACATCCAGCGTATCGCCTTAGCTGGTAGCGTATTTTCAGCAAATCCAGCAAACTTCATAGCTCGATTGAACTGGCGGCGATGAGCAGCTTTGAAGGCTTTTTTATATAGTTTTACGTCATTTTCGCTTAAAATTATTGTTTTTGCTGCAGACTCCCGCAGTGGCTGGAAACCTGCACATAAAAGCAAGAGTAAACAGAAATTTAGGAAGCGCTCAAGTATATTGCGCAAAACTCAAGTCTCACTGGTTGAGGGTCTATGAACTTCCTTATAATATTGACTGCTTTGTATTTGGCAACATGAACAAAAGTGGATAATTAACTTTTTTAAGGTTTGTAAAAAATTGGAATACTTGCTGTTGGCCGGAATACGGCGTTATTGTAAATTCTTAGTGGGTTTAAAATCTTATAAGGTACCTGTTTAGCGATGTTTAAAGGATCGATGACTGCGTTAATCACGCCTTTTCGTGACGGTAAGGTCGACGAAAAAGCATTTCAAAGTTTTGTTGAGTGGCAGATAGAGCAGGGTACGCATGCCCTAGTTCCAGTTGGCACCACAGGTGAGTCGCCAACGCTTAGCCACGATGAGCACAAGCGGGTGGTCGAGTTATGCATAGAGGCTAATGCCGGAAGAGTTCCGGTGATTGCAGGGGCAGGCTCTAATAGCACAGAGGAAGCCATCGCTTTTACCAAGCATGCAGAAACTGCGGGTGCGGATGGAGCACTGAGTGTGTGCCCCTATTACAATAAACCGTCGCAGGAGGGAATGTACCTTCATTTTAAAGCTGTAGCGGAGGCGGCTAATATACCAATCTTGATTTATAATATCCCCGGCAGATCAGTGGTAGATTTATCCATTGGAACTATGGCCAAGCTAGCAAATATTCAAAATATAGTCGGCGTTAAGGATGCGACAGCTGACTTATCCAGACCTCTAGCTGGTAGAATAGCAATTGGGGATGAATTCCTCCAGATATCTGGTGAGGATGCTACTATTGCTGCTTTTTTGGCTCAGGGTGGGCATGGGTGTATTTCAGTAACATCAAATGTTGCACCAAAAG
The DNA here is from genome assembly GCA_913043025.1 of uncultured Rhodospirillaceae bacterium. Taxonomy (GTDB): domain Bacteria; phylum Pseudomonadota; class Alphaproteobacteria; order UBA8366; family UBA8366; genus UBA8366. Next base: position 20,956 of record CAJWLM010000025.1, on the reverse strand, counting down.
AATGTGCGGATTTACATAATGCTTGGCAAGAAGGTAATATGGAAAGGTTCAACACTCTGCGAGATTTGTTGATGCCTCTTCATGAGGCTATCTTTTGTGAGCCCAGCCCAGCGCCAGCGAAATATGGTGTCCATTTACTAAGGAAATTGTCGTATGACGTTCGGCTTCCTTTGACGCCTTTGACGAAACCCGGCCAGGCAAAAATGCGTGATGCAATGGTCAGAGTAGGCGTCATCAATTAGCACTTATATTTTTTAAAATGAAAAAGAAACCAAGCGGACGGCAGGCTGAGATAAAGAATCGACGAGCACGTTTTGATTATTTTATAAATGAAACGCTCGAGGCAGGTATTGTGTTAGTTGGTAGTGAGGTAAAATCGCTGCGCGCTGGCAAGGCAAGCCTTGCTCGGGCTTTTGCGAGCCCGAAAGATGGGGAACTTTATCTGCAGAATTGTAATATTGACGATTACACAAAGGCAAACCAGTTTGGCCATGAACCGCGTAGGGCGCGCAAATTGTTGGTTCATAAGCGCGAGCGCAATCGTTTGTTGGGGGCCGTTCAACGCGAGGGCTATTCTTTGATCCCCATGAAGCTATATTTCAACGAACGTGGAATAGCTAAAGTCCAGCTTGGATTGGGAAAAGGAAAAAAGAAATACGATAAGCGACAAGTACAGAAAGAGCGAGACTGGAACCGACAGAAATCACGTCTGTTACGAGATGGTTGAGCACAGACGCCCAGCGTGTGGGCTTAATTTGGACCTCTTAAATTGAGAAGCACAGCATACACAAAATTTTTTGTTATTAATGTTGTAAATACTTCCTTTGATGAGCAGCCCCTCTGTATGTCGCCTGTCTAAAAATTATCCTTAAGCCTGCGGGTTTCTGAAAAAACCGTTAATGCATCGGCTTCCTGCAACCCAATAGTGGCTTGTATGTTTTTACTTGTCGGCCGCACAAATGGATTGGTGGCACGTTCCAACCCAATCGTGGTTGGTACGGTTGGTAGATTATTTGCTCGTAACGCATTAATCTCATCACTTCGTGCCTTGAGTCGTTCATTTGCAGGCTCAATCGTCAACGCAAATTTCGCATTAGCTTGTGTGTATTCATGTCCACAGTAAACTACAGTTTCATCAGGAAGTGTCATAAGCTTCTGTAAGCTTTCCCACATCATGGATGGAGACCCTTCAAATAAACGCCCGCATCCAAGAGCAAATAGGGTATCTCCTACAAACGCTATTCCTTCGGTAGCAAAGTAAAACGCGATGTGTCCCGAGGTGTGGCCAGGCACTTCAAGTACTTTTGCCTTCATGGCACCAAACGGAAATTCTTCGCCATCGGTTACTTGAATATCTATTCCGGGTATGCGTTCGGCATCATTAGCAGCCCCCACTATCGTGCACATCCATTGTTCTTTTAGTTGTAAATTAGCTTCGGTGTGGTCTACGTGATGGTGGGTGTTTAAGATATGAGTAAGCTGCCACCCTTTTTCAGCTAATCCGGCATTGATCGCGTTTCCATCCGGTGTATCTATAGATGCGGTCTGGCCTGTATCAGGGTCATGAGCAAGGAAACCATAATTGTCTGATCGGCACGGGAATTGATGGATGTGGAGAGGCATTTGCTGGCCCTTTAGCTAATTATTGCTAGATGTCAGAGTAATTTTTTTATAACCAAAAGTATTGTATTAATAACCTAATTGCATCTGTACATCCACAGGTGCTCATTGAGGGAGGAAAACGTGAAAGATAGCGCAGATATATTAAATGCAGATATTGAGATTGCTGATGTATTTATTCATCTTGCAAATGAAAAGTTAGAATCTGGTTTTGATCCGTTTAAAGTAAGTGCGGCAATGGTTCATGCGGCAGCTAACTTTAGTGCTTTTGCATATGCAAATGGAAATAAGGGACCACTGGATGATAAGCGATTAATACAAGAATTCCACCAATTGCTTTTGGGATATGATGGGCATCATCAAAAACGTTTAAAAGACGATAATGACAAAACATAAAGTGAACTTAGTGAGCCGATGGTTGGCATAGAAAGTTTTGGCAATCTTTGTTAGGAGATCGTATGAATAAAATAGATGTTGATCGTATTTTCAAGGCGAGCGGCACTGCTCCAACAGCAGCACTTGATGGAGAACCTCCTTTCTCGACACGTCCAGAATTGATTGGGACTTTTGGTATGGTTGCGTCCAGTCATTGGCTGGCCACAGCATCGGGCATGTCAATTTTAGAGAAAGGGGGCAATGCATTTGATGCAGCTGTGGCTACAACATTTGCGTTGCAGGTTGTTGAGCCGTCAATGTGTGGGGTTGGTGGCGAAGCGCCAATGATCTTTTGTGATGCGAAGACTAATAATATTCATGTGATTAGTGGGCAGGGAACAGCACCTGCATCAGCAAATATTACCGCATATCGCGATATTGGTCTTGAGATTGTGCCAGGTTCAGGTCTGCTACCAGCAGTAGTGCCCGGTGCTTTTGATGGTCTGATGAGACTGCTTCGTGATTGGGGCACGATGACTGTAACCGAAATTTTAGCTCCTGCCATAGAGTATGCCCGAAAAGGTTTTCCTATGTCCGGGCGAGTTTGTGCCACAATTGCGGGCTTGACCGAACTTTTTACTGAGCACTGGCCGACTTCTGCTTCTATCTATTTGTCTAACGGAGAAGCTCCTAAACCTTGGGCACGCTTCAAAAATCTTCCGCTTGCCGATTTTTTTGATCGGATCGCCGCTGAGTATGAGCGGGCTCGCGGTAATAGGGAGAGTAAAATTGAAAGTGTGCGCAATTCGTTCTACAAAGGGTTTGTCGCAGACGCAATTGGTCGTTTCGTAGCCGAAAATAAATTCCTTGATACAACAGGTGAGTGCCATGGTGGGTTTTTGACTGCGCAGGATTTAGCAGAATTCGAAACCTCCCTTGAAGCGCCACTGAGCATCGACTACGGCGAGTATTCTGTTTTCAAAATGGACTCATGGAGCCAAGGCCCAACATTTTTGCAACAGCTTGAGATGTTGAAAAACTTCGATGTCAAATCAATGGATCCAGATGGACCTGATTTCGTTCATACGATTACGGAGACAACTAAATTAGCCTTCGCTGATCGGGAAAAGTTTTATGGTGATCCAAAATTCGTGGATGTGCCTATTGAAATACTCCTTTCTGAAGAATACGGGCGACAACGTTCAAGTCTGATTACTGAACAATCATCCGGCGAAATTAGACCAGGTAAAATCGATGGATACGGTGGTCCTATAATATATGGGTTAGCTGATGGGAGTCGCGTTAGTGTAGGAGATGACGGGCGAATAACGAAGTTAGCAACAGCGAGTGGCTCAACTATCGATTCCGGCGACACAGTTCATATAGATATTGCTGATAAAGAAGGAAACATGATTTCGGTAACTCCCTCGGGGGGGTGGCTTCGCAGTTCTCCGGCGATCCCAGAACTTGGGTTTCAACTTTCTAATCGCGGACAGATCTTTACCTTGGATGAAGGTTCTCCTGGCGCCCTTGAGCCTGGGAAACGGCCACGCACTACCTTAAGTCCGGGATTTGCAAATCGTGCGGGTATACCTTATATGGCTTTCGGTACGCCAGGTGCCGATCGGCAAGATCAGTGGGCCCTACAGTTTTTCTTACGTCACGTAGACCACGATCAAAATATACAGCAGGCTATCGACGGCCCCACGTTTAATACGGATCATTTTCCTGGGTCTTTCTTCCCAAAACGGGCGAAACTAAGGTCATTGTCCCTTGAAGGTAGATTCTCACGTAAAACTATTTTGGAGTTGGAACGCCGCGGTCACATCGTAGAAGTTGGGGAAGATTGGAGCCAGGGAAGGATGACAGCGGTCGCGAGGGATGGTTATTATTTGAAAGCAGGGGCTAGTGCCCGTTATATGCAGACCTATGCTGCTGGGCGTTAAAAATAACTTTCTACGAGTGGGACTATTAGCAGGTATCTTGATATCGATGTTATTACCTAATTGTGCTTTCGGATCAGGTCTTCAGAAATTTGGGTGGGACAGCAGATTAATAATACTATTTTCGCCATCCACTCTAAACAATGACTTTAACTCGCAAAAACGACACGTTTATGAATCTATTGACGGCGTGGTTGAACGTCATATCCGCATTATAAAAGTGGTTGGTCGGGGTCCTGTCACGGTTGATGGTCTTATCGACACCACCCTTAACGGACCTAAGCTGCGCTCAGAATTTCGGATTCTGAGAAAACAGTTTTCTATTATTCTTATCGGTAAAGATGGAGATGAAAAAGGTAGGTGGGTAAGGCCAGTGAGCTTTAAAAAATTATTCGATCTTATCGACGAGATGCCGATGCGTATAAATGAAATTTACGAGCAAGGTGGTTAGGGAACCTATCAGTCAGGCGGCGTGTAGGGGTCAGCAACTCCTGGTGCAATTGGAGGATGCTCTTTTAAAGTCTGATTAAATTCGTGGCGCATTTTCATTACAACATTACGTACCCAGTTTGCCTTCATCATCACGTTGGTTTGTTCTTTTGGATCCCAGATTAGATTGAAGAGGTATGGGGCTTCTAGATGGTGAGGCCCCTCATATACTTCTGGTTCCCAAATGAAATGCATTTTCCAATGTTTCCACTTAATGGCTCGCATCTCATCTTTGATGTAAAATAGGAAACCTTCCCGATTTGATTTTTCTTGCTTTCCGAAGAAAAAATCTAGCTGACAAACGCCATCTACCGGGCGATCGTTGGGTACCGGACAACCGGTGAGATTCAACAGTGAGGTATAAAGATCGACAATGTGAATAATTTCATCTGTAATCACACCCTCCTCGATGTGACCAGGCCACCTCATCATGAAAGGGACCCTTAGGCTTCCTTCCATAGCTGTGTGGTAGGTTCCGCGCCAATATCCAGCAGTGCCGCGCCATGGCTCGCGAAATTCAGGCCCATTGTCCGAGCCAAAAATTAGTATGGTATTATCCCGAATCCCTAAGTCTTCTATTGCGTCAACAATTAATCCAACATTGTGATCCATCTCGGCTAAGCTGTCTGAGAATTCGCCGTGCCCGGTCTTCCCGACATGGTCTGGGTGTGCCAAGCTTGGAAAATGCATTTGTGTAATTGGTAAATAACAAAAAAATGGCACGCCTGAGTCACGTTTTTCCTTCATGAATTCTATGCTCTTTTCAACGCATTCACGATCAATAGTGCGCCTCGTGTCTTCATCTAAAACTTTTACCTTTTGTGCTTCTCCTCCGGCAACCGCCTCCCATATATATGGGGTATCCACGGGCGCATCTTCCCAGTATGGTGAAGTAGTAAACATCGCTTCATTCATAGTTCTGGGGATACCATAATACTTCTCAAAGCCGCGGTCATGGGGAAGCCGACCGGGTTGATCCCCTAAGTGCCACTTCCCAAAGTGACAACAAGAATAACCTGCTTCAGAAAGTAGTTCTGGTAGCAATCGTTCGTAACGCGTGAGGCCTTGAGGTAAATTTGCAGGTACTGACTGAAAAGCGCCGGTTCGGATTGGATGTCTTCCTGTCATAAGCGCTGAACGTGTCGGAACGCAATCACTTTCTACGTTGAAGTTGTTGAACTTAATTCCCTCGCTGGCAAGGCAGTCTATTCGTGGTGTCTTGGCACCCCGCAGCGCCCCGCCCCCGTAGCATCCAAGTTCACCCCACCCTAGATTATCTGCAAGGATTAAAACTATGTTTGGTTTTTTTTCGGCCATTATCACGAACTCCAACCTCAACAAACCTCATCAGTGCTAAACGAGTTTGTGGGGAAGAACAACCTGTATTTAATGGGGATAATTCTTTGACGTTTCAGGGGTATCGGATGTGACGTTATTCGACAACCCCGTTTTAGATAGTTTCCTTTAGTTCTAAAGAATAGGGTGGTTATTTATTCCCTTCGTACTTAGGAATAATGCTACACCGAACAGGAAAATTAAAAGGCCACCTAATAGAGCCGTCCCATTGAAAAAGTGGGTGATACCCATATCGCCTGTTGGCATTTTTTTCAGCAATTCTTCCGCAGTGGCGCGCGCATAAACCGCCAAAGCTGCGAGTGTTGAGACGGTAATGGCCGTTCCAAAAGAAATTGCCAATACTGAAACAACACCAGCAACCTTTAATTTAAAAATGGTTGCAAAAATCAGGACCAATACTGAGCCAGCACAAGGGCGAATGCCAATTGATAACACCATACTCAGAAAATTGACGATCGGAATTTTATCACTCGATGTATCGTGATCGGGTAGATGGGAATGATCACAATGGTCATGGTTGTGGTGTTTGCGCAGAAATCTCTTCAATGCTGCCAGCATAAAGATCAAGCCAATCATGGCAATCAAAACGTAACTAAACCGTTCAAGTGTTTGGGCGGTGCTATTAGCTTCTGCTAATGTAAGTTTAAGCAATCGTACTGTTATTTCGACTGTAATAATCGCAGTTACACCTTGCAATGCTGCGCTCACAAAAGACAAGACTATTCCTTTTTTTAGTTTAGTTTTATGTGTTGCGAGGTAGGTGGCGATGATCAGTTTTCCATGACCGGGGCCCGCTGCGTGAAATACGCCGTATAGGAAGCTCAGTCCTACGAGTGACCAAAATGCGCCAGCACTTTGTTCCTGTGTTATGCGAACTGCATTAGCCAAGCTTTGATGCAATTCACGCTGCCATAAACGCATTTCGCTGATGATTGTTGTAAGACTGGTAAAATATTGAGGCATCTCAATCATAAACAGGAATAAAAATCCCGTCATGAGAGTTAAAAGAAATACTGTCAAATAAAAGGTGCGCGCTTTCATTAGTTACATTCTACCTGCACTGCAGCACAACTTTTTCCGCAAATAGCTTGCCAAGCTTATTCCCGCCACTTTGCGTTTTATCTAAAGAAGCTGCAAAGGTTCTCATTTCCTGATCTGGATTAGCGCTTATGAGATTGCCGACGCAACTGTCGCCTTTAATCCCCACTAATTCGAATGCTGGCTCTTTTTCGACATGAAGTATCTCTATATAATAAGTAGGGTCGTATACAGAATAAACAAACTTTTGATTTTTTGGATCAATTGGCTGAGAAAAATTAAGTGTCATTCTGCTCCAAAAACGATCCTTATTCTTACCGGTTTTCAGCGTTCCTGAAGTAGCAGTGCTATGGTGTGAAGGCTTTATGCGCTTGCCATTTACGGTAACTTCGATGAAATAATTATGCTTTTTGAGCCTACTCGCCATTCCTTCCGAGAACTTTGAGTGAGCATTTTTTGCACCTTTTTTTTCTATCTGATTTACCGTAAGCGTTAAAAACGCTGAATAAATAGGATCAAAAAGCCAAAAAATCTCAAGTGCTTTGATATGACCATTTTCATTGAAAAGTAATTTGGTCTGCATATCAATCCAAACGTGGGGGTGAGCCCGTCCGTTTGAAGGAATCGAAATGACGAACAATAAAGCGAGTAGAGCCAGAAGACAACGAACTTTCATACAACGTAAATAGCCTGTTATACATTGCGCTTCCATGTGAATTTTCAAAAACTATGAATTTTTTAGATGTCTAATGGAGCACGGCCAAAATGTTTTACACAAAAAACGTTTGTATTCTGATAATGATAAATTCCATCGATCTCAGAACTCAACATCGGTCTTTTGAATGCTCGTAGATCTTTATGAAAATAATTTTCAGTGTAATAGGCCAGCATCAGTTTATAGAAACTTAACGACTACGGTAAAACCGCTTGAAGAGGTTAAATGCAATGTCAAACCCATTAGATATTCCTGAGGCGTGGGACTTTATTACCGACGTAGTTGTAATCGGTTTTGGTGGCGCGGGATTTGCGGTGTCCGTGACAGCGCATGACCTTGGATCAGACGTTATTTTACTTGAGAAGGCCCCAGAGGGTGCAGCGGGTGGAAATACCCGTGTTGCTGCCCAGGGGTATTTGAGCCTCGAAGGAGAGGAAGACGCAATCGATTATTTGACCGCCCTTTGCGGCCATTACAAAGTTCCAAGTGAGATGATACGTGTTTGGGCTCAAGAAATGTGTAAGAATAAGGAATGGCTGACGAGCCTTGGCGGCGATCCGCAAGAGCATCAGCATCCCCCGGCTGGGATTGAGTTTCCTCATTTGCGTGGTTCTGGTTGTGTCCACAAATTTCATGAGGGTGATACCTACGGTTATGGAAAGACTTGGGAGCTTTTCGAGCGCCTGACTAAGGATAGGGCTAAAAAAGGCGAACAACCGCTTCGCATTTTTTACGAAACTCCGGGTAGAGGTCTCGTACAATCAAAAGAAACAGGAGAGATAATCGGTGTGCGCGCTGAACGGAATGGGCTCTCTATCTCAATCAAAGCTCGTAAAGGGGTCGTTTTAACATGCGGGGGGTTTGAGAATAATCAGGGTATGATACGCGATTATTTGCCTGGCATGCCGTATTGCTATACGACGGGATCTCCCTATAACGAAGGCGATGGTATCACGATGGGTCTGGCGGTTGGCGCCGACCTTTGGCACATGAACAATTTTGCTGGTCCGGCTTTGCAATTAAAAGCGGAGGGTCATCCGACGACTTTCTCAATGCGGGCCCTGCACTTCTCAAAAGAAATGCAGGGAGGTATGATTGTAATAGGCGCTGATGGCAAACGTTTCACTGATGAGAAATACAAAACCTGTCACGGGAAAATTCCGCGAAATGGTACTTATCAGCCGCTTCCAACCCCGTGCCCAATTCATATGATTTTTGATCATGAATTATTTTGCGCGGGGCCACTCTATGACATGCATCCACGAAGCGGATGGACCACTGTAATGGGGCGATACGACTGGTCAGATGACAACGAAAAAGAACTCAAAAATGGGTGGATAAAAAAAGCGGACTGCTTTGAGGATCTAGCAAATGATATCTCGCTTAGTCCTGAAGTTTTGAAATCAACAGTCCAACATTGGAATGCAATGATGCGCGATGGATGCGACAAGGACTTCGGCCGAAAGTTAATGCTGAAGCCTATCGGCGCAGCTCCATACTACTCCGTAGAGCTCTCTCCTACTATGCTGAACACACAAGGAGGACCGCGCCGGAATGAAAACGCAGAAATAGTTAGGCCCGATGGTAGCCCAATAGGACGTCTTTATAGCTCCGGGGAATTGGGCTCAATCTATAGTAATTTATATCAGGGGGCCGGAAATATTGGCGAATGCCTGGCTTTTGGGCGCATTGCAGGACGTAATGTAGCTATGTTAACTCCTTGGGATTGAATTTTTGAAGCGATAAAAGGAAGAAAAATGAAACTTATTGGTCTTTATCGGTCGCCATATGTACGTCGAGTTGCGGTCAGCCTTAATATTTTAGGTATGGAATATGACAATGAGGCTGTAACTCCATTTGAGTCTCCGGAGGCGGTAAGTCGATATAATCCCTTAATTCGAATTCCGACGTTGATCCTAGATGACGGAGATGTGCTCGTCGAGAGTTATGCAATTCTCGATGCGCTCGATGATATGAGCCCTTCTGAAAAGCGGTTAGTGCCATCAACCGGCGATCCCCGCAAGCATGTAATGCAACTGTCTGCAATCGCCACAGGTACAATGGATAAAGCGGTTTGGGCTGTCTATGAGGGACGTTTTCATCCCAAGGAAAAATACCATAAGCCATGGGTAGAACACAATGATGCGCAAGCGGACAGCGGCTTGGCCTATCTCAATGAGGCTGTTTTGAAAGCAGATTGTGGTGAAAATGGATGGTTAGGCGGGACTGACCGCATTAGTCAAGCAGATATAAGCGCATCTATTGCATATAGTTTTACTGCCATGGCACGACCTAAGCTCGGCGTTGCAGATAAGTACCCGGCGCTAGATAAATTTGCAGGCCGAATGGAGGCCCAAAAAGCATTTTCATCAGCATCGCCGCAGTAACAAGATTTGAACGATGCATCGCTAAATGTTAAAGGTATACCTGCACAGGTAAAGCATGTTCAGATCATTTTATGATCGCTTTGCCGTTGTTCAAAACGACCACATCATTTCGGTCTGGAACGGTGGCGCAAAATATTACGGTTTTTCCATGGCTCCAAATTTTTGTGCGAATTGTATCACCCGGGAAAACTGGTGCGGAGAAACGTCCTTCCATACTTATGAAGTTTTGCGGATCATAAGCGCAAGTGGTTTTTACAAGCGCATGACATACAACCCCAAATGTCAACAAACCATGAGATATGGGTCGACTAAAGCCAGCACTCTTTGCAGTGTTCGGGTCCGCATGCAATGGGTTGTAATCGCCACTTAAGCGGTAAATTAATGCTGATTGAGCCAAAGTAGGTAAATCACAAATATGATCAGGTTTATCTGAGGGAATTGCTTGCGGGACTTCAATAGGTCCTGAGGGCCCCCCAAATCCACCATCGGCTCTACAATAGGTTGAGGCACGGATAGTACAAATCAATTCATCATCCTCAGCGTGGATTACATCTCGGATGCTTGAAATAAGTGCGCCACGCCCTTCGCCTTTGTCAATGATCGTATCAACCTTGGCCTGTCCGACAAGTGTTCCTTCCGTCGGGATCGGCTTATGAATAGTGAATGAATTTCCTGCATTAACTAATTTCAGATAGTCAACGCCGGTGTCAGGGTTCCTCAACCAATTGCCAGGATATCCAAGTACTGACGCCATGCTAGGTAAGGCAACAAGGTCTTTTTCGTACACAAAGCGTAACTCATTTTCGTCTGTTGGGTTTGCCCCGATGCCAACGCCAAGTGCATAAAGAATAAGATCCTTAGGTGTTATTTTTTCGCGGGTTTCGTCAAATTGCCAGTTTATTAATTTTTCATAGTCTATAGCCATTTTAATAATCCATTTGTCGCGGTACAGGCATTTTTCTTCAAAACAACTTTACACAGGGTCCCATGGGAAGATGTCGGCAGTTCTGTCAAGGGGCAGGAAGTTATGTCGCAAAGCTGGCACAACTCTCTCAGCTATTGCCGCGGGCGTCCAGCCTTCAGCTGTCTGCATTGTGCGTAGGGGACGTGGCTGACTAAATAAGTGGATTTCGTTGTGCCTAGTTGCGAATACCTGTCCCGTCACATCTCTGCTCATATCGGAGGCTAAGAAAACTGCCATCGGTGCATTTTTCTCGGGTGTCACCTGTTGTCGTTGCTCTGCTCGTTTTTTCTGTTCCGGTGTTTTGGTAGGCACCGAACCAGTCATGCGGCTCCATGCAGAGGGAGCAATGCAGTTAGATCTTACGTTATAACGAGCCATATCGAGTGCGATACACTTGGAGAAACCAACAATGCCGAGCTTGCAGGCGCCATAGTTCGATTGCCCAAAATTTCCGAGTAAGCCTGATGTTGAGGTCATATGAATAAACGAACCGCTTGATTGGTTGCGAAAGTGTGTAGCAGCAACACGGCTTACATTGAAAGTACCTTTCAGCATGACATTCACCACACTGTCCCAATCTTCTTCTGTCATTTTGTGAAAAATTACATCGCGCAAGATGCCGGCGTTATTTACCACCACATCAATCTTACCAAAGTTATCCAGAGCAGTTTCGATTATGTTTTCGGCCCCTTTATAGGTTGCAACGGAGTCGCAGTTTGATACTGCTTTTCCACCAGAGTCGTTTATGCCATCGACCACTGATTGGGCTAGACTGGTATCGCCCCCTGTACCATCAAGCTCAACACCAATATCATTTACCACTACCATCGCCCCGTGCGATGCGAGCAATTCTGCTATCGCTTTACCGATTCCCCGTCCGGCGCCTGTTACAACACAGACTTTTCCATCACACATTTTTTTTGGGTCAATGGTGTCAGCTAACGTTTGATCGGTCATGTTTATCTCCTTTAGTGTGGTGCATTTTGTTTTTGAGTATCGGTTATTAAGAAAGCCATCAATCTACGCATCAGAAGTCTCATGTCTGTGGTTATGATAAGTTTTAGCAATGTTACGATCTCTAGCGATGATTAAATCAATGCATATATAGATGTTTCTGGATTAAGCTGCTAGTTTCACTCTGATTGAGTTCTTCTTCTTGGAGTATTTGTTAGCAGGGGGAGATAAACATGCCCAACTCAGTAGAAACCAGTTCAAACTTTAATCCAGAGGCGTTCGAAGCAGTCAAATGGGAGCTTCGTAAAAATACGGCCTACATTACAATGTCGCGTCCAGAGGCGCGAAATGCATTAAATATCGCAATGCGAAACGAATTGATGGCATGCTTTGATGAGGTTCAGGAAAACGGGCAAATCTGGCTTGCAGTACTATGTGGGGAAGATCCCATCTTTTGCGCGGGTGCCGACTTGAAAGAAAAACTCAATCTGGCCCGTTCTGATGGAGACAAAGAACGGTCTCGTTTGTCAAATGAGCTCTATATGACTATGCGTCGCTGCTACAAGCCGATTATCGCGGCCATCAATGGAGGTTGTATCGCGCAAGGGGCTGGGCTCGCTTTGCTCTCAGATATTCGTGTGATGTCAGATCAAAGTTTCTTTTGGTGGCCGCAGGTTATGCGCGGGATTTCATCTATGTCTGGGCCTTTACTGCTGACTGAGGCGGTTCCGCCTGGTTTTGCCCTCAAATATTTACTTACCGCAGATAAGATATTACCGAATGATGCACTCCGCGTTGACCTCTGTACTGAGGTTGTTGAGCATCATAATTTGATGTCGGCAGTCGATCGATGGGCGAATAAAATGCTAAGAAATGCACCGCTTTCCCTGCAGGCAATTAAAGAGGTTGCGGTGCGTCGGCGAGGGATGTCAATTGATGATGCCTTTCCTGTAGGAAGAGAAATTTCTGAACGAACTATGGACTCAGAAGACTCATTAGAAGGGCTTAAGGCTTTCAAAGAAAAGCGGATACCTATTTGGACTGGTAAATAAATGTGCGGGCACGCTCCATAACTTCTAGGGGTTCCGCAAGCTTAGAAACATTGTGGCGTCCAGTCTATTTACATTTGTTAACATTTGGGCTTTGTGCTGACTGCTCCCTAAAATATAATCTGAGAATAAGGGTACCACTCGCGAATATTATCGCTAGGGTGAGCCATGCAATACTGTACCCCAAATGATCTACAATCCATCCAAAAAATGGAAGCCCAATTCCAGCTCCTGCGCTGGTAAATATTCGATTAGTGCCGACGGCGGTTGCAGTAAGTTTTTTGTCGGCCGTCTCAACGCATACAGTTTGTGTAAGACCGACATAGCCGGCAGTAGCAAGCCCAACTGGGAAGGCGAGGGCCAAAATAATATAAAAATGCCAATTGGGCGATGCCACTGCCATCCCCAATAATGATGAAGTACCTAACGTACCAATTATCAATAAAACTGGTTTTCGTTTGGCTGCAAATAGAAGGTCGCTGATTGCACCCCAGCTCAATCTTCCGATTGCACTTGCGGTTTGAGCAATGCTTAGGCAAGCCGCTGATATGGTTGGATCGGCACCCATGGCCTCCCGGCAGAAAGCTGCGATATTTGCAAGCATGGCATACATGGACGCTTGAAAGATCCCAATTGATGCGTTGAAGATCTGGAGGTTTTTGTCACGTATTACTGTTAGCATGCCATTTAGTGGAGGTATTTTTGGTCTGCTAGTATGGTAGGGCAGCAGAAGCGCTAATCCAGCAGCTGATGCTATGAGAATTGCAAATCCATAAAGAATTTCGGCGCGGTCCGAAATATCGATTAGTGCACCTGCAACCATAGCTCCTAAAACCCCGCCTAAGGGAACACCGGTTTGTTTTATCCCCATCGCTGAGGCCCGACGTTCCCGAGGAAATATGTCAAAAACAGTCTTGCTGGTACATGGGTTGACCAGTCCATAGCCTGCGCCAAGCATCAGCATCCCGAGGCAAGCTGTTTCAAAGGAACTAGCTATCCCTATAATGGCGGTCCCGGCTCCAGCTAACAGCATCGAGGAAGCAAATACGAGCCGTGTACCAATATAATCGATGAGCAGTCCGCCTGGGATTGCAATAAACCCCTGCACAATCATATAGATACCGATTAACCAACCATACTCCTCTGCATTTATGCCTAACTCGTTTTTCAGGTTTGTTGCGATTGCTGCAATAGCCATTATCGTGCAGTTTCCAAAAAGATGGCCGCCAGTGAGGGCAGCAAGTCGAATCTGTAGGATTAAACTAGTTCGCATTAAAAATCCCTAGCCAGGCTATTTATGGTCGAGCACGATAGCGAGCTTCTACGTCTTCGATTTCAGAAAGACCGAGTATTGAATTATAGTCTTGAAACGTCGCCAGGATATCTTTTGTGGCTTCAAGTCCATTCGTGGCTAATATGCTTTTCAGTGACTTACGAACATTAAATATTACAGACATCGCAATCGCGGTTGGTAAAATTCCGAGTTTTACGCCATGGATATCCAGCCCATTTGCTGACATCGGTGTGTTTCCAGTGGTGTCAATAACACAGGCCATTGGCATATTGAGATCAGAAGCTTTTTCCAGCTGCTCATGTTTGCATGGAGGCCCAAACATCAACATGTCTGCCCCAGCATCACGGTATTTTTCTAAGCGCTCATAAGCGGCATCAAATCCATCTACAGCAATAGCATCCGTCCGCGCAATAATAACTAAAGATTGGCTCTGTCGGGAATCAAGGGCCGATTTAATTTTACCTACCATTTCATCAGCAGATACAAGCTCTTTGCCCGCAAAATGGCCGCATTTTTTTGGGTATGTTTGGTCTTCAATGTGCAGGGCAGCCGCTCCAGCATTTTCAAATGCCCGAACGGCTCTGCGTACATTCAATGCATTTCCATAGCCTGTATCTGCATCGACAATTAGTGGTAGTTCCGCAGCATCGCTTATTCGCGCGGCATGATCTGCCATCTCTGTCAGTGTTATGAGTCCGACATCCGGAACGCCGAGATGTGAAGCGGTCGTCGCGTTTCCACCCATGTAGGCAATTTCGAAACCTGACTCTGCAATTAATCGGGCGGTAAGAGCGTCGGTTGCGCTGGGTGCTAAATGAGTTCCAGGGCGTGATAGCAGGGTTTGTAAGTTTTCTGGCTCGGACATAATGCAGCTCTCCATTTTTGGCAGTTTGATGCGTGGGATAGATTTTAGCGTATGATGAGGACGGGATATATGACTTTAGTTTGCTTGCGATGTGTTAATAAAATCGGGGAGTATATTAAAGGGGGAAAAATCATCGATATTTGCGATGCTAACATTCAAGTAGCGAGCACTTTAATTGTTTTGCAACGGCCGTAATTTGATACCGATTGCGTATATCAGCCTCATTTCAAATAAAAAATCAGTTTGCAGATGCAAAAAAGAGCTCGGGAACCGCGTTCGTTACTTTGTGCAAGTAATCGTCATTTTTGACCAAGAATGATCAAGTTTTGAGCAGTTCTCCCGAACCGTATGAGTAAAATCTTCATGTATTTAAATATAATACATTGTTTCCATTGTATTTTTTACCAATTTGCTAGTTGGCATAATGTGTGCGGTACCGCAGGTAATCAAAATGGCAGGGGTATTTCAGTGGCTAAGGCAAACGTAGACGATTTTGTAGCTGCCTTTCGGAGGGAGATTGATGCCACTGCTTCAGCATGCGTCGGTTGCGGTAAGTGTTATGAAATTTGCCCAATAACCGAAAGCGCAGGTGTGAATGGATTAGATTCGACTGTTGTTACGAATGGGATCAGAGATATCCTATCGGGTGGGGATATAAATCAAAATTCGCGCCAATGGGCAGATGCTTGTATCCTCAGTGGAGATTGTATCGAAAGCTGCAATTACGGTATTAATCCACGTTTGATGTTGACAATGGCGCGAGCAATATCAAAGGAACGAACTCATAACGAAAAAGAACGAAAACTAGAGGGTCAAAAGGCATTCAAGGCTCTGGGTGCCGGTGTAAAAGTTCTATCGCGAATGCAGTTAACAGCGGCTGATCGGGAGCGGCTTGGTCAGGGCGGCAATATAGCAGATTCTGATGAGAAAAGTGTGGACTATGTTTTCTACACCGGATGTAATGTTTTGAAGACACCGCACATAGCTTTGCTGTGCTTAGATATCATGGATGCCTTAGATATTAATTACACGGTTTTGGGTGGTCCGTCGCATTGTTGCGGTATACTGCAATTTCGTGCCGGAGACATGAAGACTTCAACTAAAGTAGCCTCAAATACTATAGAAAAATTTATCCGAACGGGCGCAACCGAGGTCTTATCGTGGTGCCCAACATGCCAAGTGCAATATTCTGAGTTCGGCTTGCCCACTTATGAAAGTGCCACAGGGATCAAGCCGTTTGAAATGACGCCATTTGTTTTATTTCTAGCATCACAATTAGACGCCTTGCGTCCTTTGCTAAAGCATCCCGTTCAGAAGAAAATTGCTCTTCATCTTCATCCCGGTATTTCAGGGCTTCCGAGGGCTGCGAGAAAGTTATGTGATGCAGTTCCTGGCATTGAAGTCATAGACCTAAATCTTCCTGAAATAGGGTTGATGAGTAATTCTCTGTCGACAGTGCCATCTCTTAAAAAAGAATTGCAAAGCCAGGAATTAGCCGTCGCTGAAGCTGCTGGTGTAGACGCCCTTGCGGCTGTCTATCATGCGGATCATCGAGAGCTATGTGCTCACGAGCGCGATTACCCATTTCGCGTAATCAACTTCTTAGAAATTATTGCAGAATCAATGGGCTTTTTCCGGGATGATACCTTCAAAACTATGAAGATAAAACAGGACGCAGAAAAAATTCTCTCGGATTGTGCGAATATGTTAGAGGCAAATGCGATATCAAAAGATCAAGCGCGGCCCATAGTTGAGACCGCACTTTTGGGTGAGCAGCCAGTGCCGCTTCGTGGTGAAAAATTCCTATTGCCGCATAAAGCTTTCTTATTCCAGCCGACAGTAGATTAAACGATAATCAGAAAAAATATTGCCCAAATAATAGGCAGGTATATTTCTTTGCACAAAATATATGCTGTAAAGTTTCACGAAATAATAAAACTTACATAAAATCAATTACTTAGAGTCCGGCATAGATGGTGCAATGTAAAGGGCGTATTAAAATTTGATAGACATTCCGACAGAGGATTTCAGATTTTTGTTTGCATCAACTTGTAGAGAGGAAAAAAAATGAGACTGATAGTAAAAGGTTGCCTCGTGTCACTTGCTATTTTTTCTGCCATAAGTGCTAGTAGTTCTGTCAACGCATTTCCTGAAAAATCAGTGAGATTGACCGTAGGCTTTGGTCCGGGTGGCCCATCTGGAATTGCAGCGCGGTTTATGCAGAAGCGGTTCACTGCGGTAACTGGTCAGGAATTAATTATAATAAATAAACCTGGTGCAGGTGGTGCGAAAGCATGGTCGCAGATTAAAAAAGATAAGAAAGATGGATACGAACTAACGTTACTTAATTTTCCGCACACTGTTCTACAGCCTATTGCCCGCGGTAAAAATGCTGGTTACTCTTATGAAGATATCCAGCCCGTCCTTTACTATACTTCCGTCCCGCAAGTTTTAGCGGTACGAAAAGATAGCCCGATCAAAACATTCAAGGATTTGGTGAGTGCTATCAAGGCTAAACCTGGTTCTGTGACAATTGGTGGAACTGGAATTGGTGGTTCTAATCATTCTGCGTTTTATAAATTTAACAAGGTTGGGGGGTTTAAGGCAGCCTATGTACCGTTCAAAGATACGTCGTCTACGATTGCTGGATTAAAGAGCGGCTCTACCGATGCTGCATGGACGTTTACTACTCAGGGTGTGAAAGACGGCGATTCTATTAGATTGTTGGCTATTGCCTCAGACAAGAGAATGTCATTATTTCCTGAACTGCCAACTTTGACAGAGCTTGGGTACCCCGTAGTTGATGTGGCTTATTGGTCTATTGGAGTTCCTCCTGGAACTACGTCTAACATTCGGCAGAAGGTTTCCGATGCCTTCCAAAAAGTGGTGAATGACGCCTCAGTTAAGGCCGATATGAGTAAAGGTGGTTATCAACCCATATTAATTCCGTACCCCAAAAGCAACGAGTTCAAAGCTCGGTTGGGTAAAGATTATGGCGCTGTAGGTAAAGCACTCTCAAAGAAGAAAAAGTAGGAATATTGTGGGGTAGTTTTGCGCCATGAGCGTGAGGCTACCCTAACAAATGTACGATGGAATTTTTACAGCATATCTCGGCCTCTTTTTCTCCCTACATTTTAGCAGTAGGCACTTGCGGCCTTTTTTTAGGCATTTTGTTGGGAGCCCTGCCAGGGTTAAGTTCAACATTTTCTTGTGCCGTGATGCTTCCCATTTCATTCTCCATGGATCCTGTGCCCGGGCTAATTTTTCTCGGCACCGTCTACATGGGGTCGACTTACGGGGGCTCATTCTCGGCAATTCTAATTAAAACTCCGGGCACGCCGCAATCCATCACTACTACATTCGATGGGTTTCCGATGGCGAAACGAGGTGAGGGAGGGTTAGCCCTGTCGATAGCGTGCATGGCATCGGTGATTGGAGGTTTGACGGGTATATTTGTGTTTTTATGGTTAGCTCCTCCACTTGCTGAGTTTGCATTAATGTTCGGCCCTGCAGAGTATTTTTGGCTTGCATTGTTTGGCCTCACAATTATCGCCTCTCTAAGTGAAGGTAATTTGATGAAAGGCCTAATTAGTGGTTTTTTTGGCTTGGCATTGTCTCAAATTGGCGTGTCAGTGGTTAGCGGTGACATGCGTTTTACATACGAAAATTCCGCTTTGATTGGTGGAATTCCTATTATTCCTGCTACGATTGGGCTGCTATGTCTCCCCGTAGCAATAGATTTAATTGCTGACGCAGATCACCATCTAAGCACACCGCTGACCGAGCGGAGTAATAATTTTTTAAGAGCCGCTCGGGCGATCTGGGACCGAAAGCAAAATGCTCTTCGGAGCTCGATCATCGGGACATTAGTAGGAATTATTCCAGCAGCCGGGGGAGCAATAGCTAGTTTAGTTGCGTATGCTGAGGCAAGCCGGACTGCCAAAAAAAGCGACAGGTTTGGAGATGGCGACCCTGGGGGAATAATAGCTTCGGAATCGGCTAATAACGCTACGGTTGGAAGCGGTCTAATACCAACTTTTGTTCTCGGAATTCCCGGCACTCCTCCTGATGCCGTTATCTTGGGAGCGATGATGGTTCATGGGGTACAGATTGGACCAAAACTCTTCACTGAGCATAATGACATTGTACTGACGTTTCTATCAGGTATGACCATAGCAACCGTGCTCATGCTGCCAGTCGGTTTATTCTTGGGGCGTTTTATCTACTCAGCGGTTACCAAGATGCCAAAATCATATTTGGTACCAATGGTAGCACTTATGCTGGTTATTGGATCCTTCGCTATCCAAAATAACTATCACGATATAGTGATTATGCTTGTCTTAGGAATTATCGCTTGGGTGATCAGTCGTTTTGGATTCCCAGCACCGCCCATCGTATTAGGCCTGCTGTTAGGGCCCATAGCAGAACAGGGTTTTGCTCAAGCTCTGATGATTGGGCGTGCCAAAGACTCAGTCCTGGAGATCTTCTTCGCTAGGCCGATATCGATTGCTTTAATTGGCTGCATTTTAGCTGCCATCGTACTACCGCCGCTTTTGCGGCGCTCCTCTTTTAACAGGTTAAGGATGAAAGAAAATGTTTCAACTTAAAATGAACATCGCTGGTAAAAGGGCCAAGAACATTTTGGGTAGCCTAACATTCGGCATGCTCGGCACCTTTATGTTGTATGCAGCGCAGGATTTTGAAAGTGCCGGGCGGGTTACTCCTGCATTTATTGGTTGTGGGTTACTGTTTTTGTCGGTTCTTTTGATTATTGTAGAGTTTTCCAAAAGTGAGTTATTACCCCCTCCAACTGCTATCACAGGTTCTTTGGTTCGTCGTAGCCTGTTCATAGCGTTAATGGTTATCTGGGTGGTGGCTCTGCCATATCTTGGTTTTGTGGTGGCAGGGTGTCTCGCGTTCGCTATAATTTCAGCGGCGGTTCCCAAAAATTCTAACAAGACATCCACTAATTTTGCTTTAAATACTGTTGCCGGCGTCTTAACTACTATCGGGTTCTGGGTCGTTCTTACGGCTTTTTTAAAGGTCCCGCTGCCTGAGGCAACTTTTTTTTGAGAAATTTTGGAACTTTCAATAAGCTAGGCTAGTCAACGATGCTAGAACTTCAATACATAGTTTCCTCCCAAGGCCCAAAGCGTGTTGGTCCCTTTAGTCATGCTGTCCGAGCAGGTGATTTTTTATTCGTAACCGGACAAATGCCTACACTGCCAGAGGACCCAAATACGTTGGTTGCTGGTGGCATAGAAGAGCAAACAAAAAGAGTAATGGATAACCTTAAACTTGTTCTTAGAAGCCAAAGCCTAGGTTTCGACAGGATAGCTTTTGCGCGAGTTTACCTAGTAAACTTCCAAGACTTTGACCGCATGAATAAAGTCTACCAGAGTTTTTTTCCCAAAGACCGACTCCCCTCCCGCACTTGCATTGGCGTTACAGGACTGGCAGTTGGTGCTTTGGTTGAGATTGATTTTGTTGTGGCTTGTTGAACACAATAACATTCTTGTTGTGATTAGGTGATATTGTAAGCATCTTTGATAGGAACGGCATGATTGAAACAATGAGGTCTTCTCGTGGTGCAGTAAGTGCACCACACCATTTGGCTGCTCAGGCGGGGCTGAGGGTGCTCCGCGAAGGTGGAAATGCAATAGAGGCTATGGTGGCGACCGCAGCGACCATAGCTGTCGTGTATCCGCACATGAACGCTCTAGGCGGAGACAACTTTTGGCTGATTAAAAAATCGGGCAAAATTATTGGAATAGATGCTTGTGGGAGGACCGCGAAAAAAATCAACAGAGAATTCTATTTGAAGCGTGGTTTCAGTTCTATTCCACCTCGGGGGGCACTCTCTGCTTTGACAGTGGCGGGAGCTCCCAGTGGCTGGGATTTAGCTTT
>CAJWLM010000024.1 GCA_913043025.1 uncultured Rhodospirillaceae bacterium | reverse complement strand
TGGTCGGGGAGAGAGGATTCGAACCTCCGGCCCCTACGTCCCGAACGTAGTGCTCTACCAGGCTGAGCTACTCCCCGACACTGGATGACCTTGCAGGCTATAGATTGTATCAGGCATTCAAACACCAAATTTGTCTGAGTATTGGTTTCGGTATTTAGGCAGATTCGACTAGATTACCATTTATATCAAGCACAAGACCAACAGAAAATTATGACCCGCACAAACTCTAAAAAAATGCATCGGATCGTTTACTGCTTTTCTCAATACCAGACGTACGCCTGCTTTTCTCCCGCTTAATCTTTTGCCCCGTCTTAAGTGTCCAAGAGACAATTGCTTTTAGGGCCTTGCCTAACGCTTGGTCAAAAGAACCTATTATTTCTTTCATTGTATTATCTTTGGCACGAATGCGTCGCTCGAACGTCTTAGTAGCAACTATCTCACGTCTAGGCATTCTGACAAGTTTTACGTTTATACGGACACGTGCCACCGGAGGCGGAACGCCTTGGTCCATTATTTTTATACCTTGCGGCAACGCATCAGAATATTCTGCCTGAAATTCGCGCAAATCTGTTTTAAGTAAGAAATCTGACCTCAGGCCTATTTGTTCCCGACCGACACCAATAATTTTCCCAGAATTTTCAAATGATTCTATCATCAGCGTTTGAACCATCTTTGGTGCAAAATCAGTCCAATTTGCCCGATCAAAATAACGAAGTTCGATTGGGCTATCATTCATTGCAATTCGAGCAGTACTCAGACCCGCCGGTGATATCGGCGTATCAACCAATAATTGCCAGTTTACCATTGGAACGTCATCAGGAAAGGTACTCTTCGGGGTCAGAACATAGAGGCGTGGCGGGGCACCCTGCCCCGGCAATGGTATAGAGCACCCTGTGCACATAAACGTTACTATTAGGACTAGACCGCAATAATATTTTTTAGCCCCTGAATATTTTACTATCATTTTACTTCAACCCCCGGCTTAGTCTGACCGAAAAGGAATCGAGCGGGATCGCGTTCAATTTGGGCAGCTATTCTTGTTAGAGCACCCATCAATACTCGTGCCTCGGTCAACATTTGCGTCAATTCATACAACCCAGAAGAAGCAAAAGCATCGACGGGTTCTCTGTTGGCCTCTACAAGGTCACTTAAAGTTCGTGCCGCTTGCCCGAAATCTTTAAGAACTCTTCGCACTTCGGCCAAGGCGACCTTCGCTTCTGCACCAACACCATCTATTTCGTTTCCGATGCTGCCGCTCAGATCTTTCGCTTCAACTGTGAGCTCATTTATGTTCGACAATAAAGTACTCGTCTGAGGCACTATGTCAGCAACACCTCTTTTCAGCTCCGCCATAGTCTCTCGCGCATCAGCGGCAGCCGCACGCAATTCACTCATTGTGCCCGAAGTACTGGTTAGCACTTTATCTATTTCATCTGAACGGTTGGCAATAGTGCGCGTAACCTTCTCTATATTTTCTAACGTGTTTCCAAAATTTTCACGATTCCGAGAATTAAAAAGTAAGTTAAAACGGTCAACTAATGCTGTAACACGTGTAATTAATTCTGGTGCAGACTCAAAAAGTTCTTGTAGTTGAGACGCCTTCGCGGGAATTTCGGGCCTCTCCTCGTCGGGTCTTTTTTTAAGCCCCGGTGCTGTATTTGTACCACCAGAAATTTGCACGTATCCGACTCCAGTAATTCCTTGAAATTCCATCGATGCAACAGTGTCACTTTTTATAGGAGTTGTCTCCGGTATCTCTATTGTTACCCGCACCCGTTCCACATTGTTTGAATCGATCCTCATTTCCGATATGACCCCAACCGGAATTCCACGGTACCGCACCGGGTTTCCGGGCTTCAGGCCAGTAACCGAACCTTCAAAATAAATATCGTAATATGCGAATTCCTCATCGATATTCACCCCAGACATCCAAATTATTGCAACAACCGAACCGATCATTACCAGCAGTGTAAAGGCACCAACAATGATGTAATTGGCCTTAGTTTCCATTGTATTTCCTATCCATCCCCAAACTTTACGCCTGCAGCACGAGCCCTAGGCCCATGAAAATAATCGTGGATCCAGGGATGATCATCCTCCATGTGCTCAGCCATAGTACCCAGCCTAACTTTCCTTTCGACCAATACCGCGATTCGGTCGCAGATAGCCGCCAAACTGTCAAGGTCGTGAGTGACCATGAACACGGTCAAACCGAGACTTTTCTGTAAATCTGAAATGAGAGAGTCAAATGCTGCGGCTCCAATAGGATCAAGGCCAGCTGTTGGCTCATCCAAAAATAATATCTCAGGATCAAGCGCAAGTGCGCGCGCCAGACCAGCTCTTTTACGCATACCACCAGACAGCTCCGATGGGTATTTATCGGCAGCCTCAGCGGGTAATCCGACCATTGCTACCTTCAACGCTGCCAACTCATCTAAAAAGAACTTCGAAATATCTAGGTGCTCTCGCATTGGCACCTGAATATTTTCTAGAACAGTAAGGGACGAAAACAGCGCACCATCTTGAAATAAAACTCCGTATCTGGATTGTAACTTCCGCCGTGCTTGAGAACTGGCGCACTTCCAATCGAGCCCTAACACTTCAACACTACCGCGGCGCGGTGATATTAGTCCAATAATAGTTCGCAGTAGTACTGATTTGCCTGTACCAGAACCACCAACCACACCAACGACTTCGCCCTTAGGAACCTCAATATGAAGCCCATCATGAATAACCTGAGATCCAAATTGGGTTCTAAGCCCCTGAACACGGATAACAACTTCACCAGACACTCTGTCACCGTCCTTTATATTTTAAGCACAGAAAATAAAATAGAAAACAGCGCATCGGCGATAATGACGAGAAAAATAGATTCGACAACTGATTTTGTCGTCATCCTGCCAACACTCTCTGCGCTCCCTGAGACCCGCAAACCTTCGTAGCACCCTACAATCCCTATGATATAGGCAAAGAAAGGCGCCTTTACCATTCCAACCAGAAAGTGCGTTAGCGTAATTGCCTCTTCTAATTGTCTTAAAAATTGGCCGAATGTCAGATCAAGCACTGCGACCGCCATTAATGCACCGCCAAGAATACCCATGACATCAGATAGGAAAGTCAATATCGGCAATGATATTAAAAGTGCGAGTATACGTGGCATTACGAGCACTTCGACTGGATCCAATCCTAATGTACGCAGGGCATCGACTTCTTCATTGACCTGCATTGTCCCAATCTGAGCCGTAAACGCTGAACCGGATCTGCCGGCTAACATAATTGCGGTCATGAGAACACCAATCTCGCGCAAGACCGAGAGCGTTAATAAATTTACAGTGAAAATTTCTGCACCAAAGCGACGCAATTGATCCGCGCCCTGAAAAGCCAGCACGACACCTATGAGAAAGGACAAAAGACAGACGATAGGCACAGCATCTAATGCTGTCTGCTCAACTTGATGAACAAGTGAATTTAATCGAATTCGGCGCGGATTCCTCAAACTTCGCCCAAAAGCAATAACAGTAATGCCGAAGAAGTTTATTAGGGCTTTGCATTGCTTTGCTACCTCAAAAGCTGCCCGCCCGATATGCTCGAAATTGTAGAGCCACGTTTTTTTCTGCGGCGTTTCTTTTTCTGCTGAGCTACCCGACGCCTGTTGCACGAGCGTTATTAATGGTTTGTGCAGTGCGCTAATGCCTACCATTTTTGTTTCAAGGCCCTCGCGGTGAAACCTGCCCACAATATCTTTAAGAAACCAAGCACCAGCGGTATCAAGCTCTGTAATATCTGACAAATCGATTACCGGACAGGCGCATTTGCCAAGTTCAAATTTTTCGAGCTGATCAACTAAATTTGATAACTGACGCACGTTCCACTCGCCGCCAGCACGAAATACGGACGTGCCGGCTTGAACTTGATAATCAAGCCATGCTGCGGATTTGGACACGCATTACTCCCCGATCTGACCCAGTATGATACTGGCTTTTTGATATAACCTATAGATAACACAGCACTTGTCTGGCTGGAAGCATACCGTTTGTTTGTTTGATTGATACACGATGTCACACTATAACAGAACCGACACAATGAAGGCGTCGGTTATCCGTAAGGACTACAGGACCATGAACCTTAAAAATCATATCCGTGGGATACCTAATTTCCCGAAACCAGGGATATTTTTTTACGACATATCCACCCTCCTCGCGCACCCAGTGGCTTGGAGTGCTTGTATAAAAAAGTTGGCTAATGTTATTGCTCCACAGAAACCCGACCTATTAGTTGGCATTGAGTCTCGTGGATTCTTAACCGCTGCACCGTTGGCGTTAGAACTTGGCGTTGGATTTGCGATGATCCGCAAAAAGGGAAAGTTACCTGGAAATACAATATCTCATGAATATGATCTAGAATATGGGACCGATATAATAGAAATTCAGGCTGATGCTATAAGAACAGGACAAAAAATCGTCATCCTAGATGATCTGCTTGCGACAGGCGGGACAGCATTGGCAACAGCGCAACTTCTGCAGCAAGCAGGAGGAAATATTTTGTCAGCTGTTTTTATTATCGAGCTCAGTTTTCTTGCAGGGCGAAAAAAAATGGACTTCCCAATCCACTCTATTGTTGCTTATGACGAATGAGGCGATACTCGATTAACATCGTAAAGAAATTCTATAAGCCCTTTTTCAGCTCTATCTAGAATCTCCTTCCCCATGGATGCTGTGGCTTGGCTTGCATCACCTACAGCGCCCGTTTTGTTTAAGTCCTCAGTCATCCATGCATAGGCATTCCTGCCGGTTGGCTGCAAATGTGTAGATACTTCGGTTATTGCTTGACCTTTTGATATGAAGTTATCTATGCGCTCCATTTTAACCTCTTGTGGGGCAATATGAAGCATCAACGCAGTTTCAATGGCTCCGCCATGAATACCAAAGCGCCGCTCCTGCGGTGTCACTAAATCCTCCAAATTGATGAGGTGTGTCCAACTTGCTGCCGCGACGAAAAGACCAGTGGAAATACGTAGCTGTCTCGCAGCTAGCGTCATTAGTTCGTTCTGGCCACCGTGACTATTAAAAATGACAAGTTTCCGCAAACCCGCTTTGGCAACGCTTTCTCCCATTTCGCGCCAAGTTGAAAGCAATGTTTCTATGCTGAAACTCAATGTCCCTGGAAACGACTGATGTTCCTCACTATACCCAATAAATTGCTGCGGCAGCACAAGAACCGATAGGTCCTCTGGAGCACAAGCCATCACTTTAGCAACGATTGCTTCATTAATGAGCGCGTCTACCCCGAGTGGTAGATGTGGCCCATGCTGTTCAACTGCAGACACTGGGAGCAATGCTATACTGCCCTCCATGTCAACGAATTCTTCGGTGGTGATACTGGACCAACGCCTTATGCCATTATTCATAGCTTTCACCTTAAATAGATAATCATGTTTGCCATGATGTGCCTAAAGGTCGGGACATAGCTGGCGTTTCATTAATATGCCAGGTTTGCGAACTAACATCAAAAGTGCACTGCTTAAATACAATCTAGAATATTTATTAAACAAGGAAAAATTATGTTTGTGCCCTTGGAGCCTGGGTATGCTGATAAAACCGCCCACACATTGGTAGCCGCCTAAATTTACTATCGCACAGTAATTCTTGAAAATATATCAGTTGCCAACAATTCCCCATTAAGTGAGATGGGAACTTCAAATGGTTTGGATGTTTCCTGTTCAAGCCCTTCATTGACTACAAAATCTTCACAAACACTTTTTCCGAATGGCGTTTGTAGCGTGATCTGTTGCACTACTCCTGCTTTGGGTTGCGAACATCCAGCATTTGATTTCATCATATGCAGTGCATCATCTCTGTTTTGATCTTTTTGGAGGCCTAACCGAAACGCGATAGGCAATAAACCAGCGACGGCCAGAATTTTATATATTCCAAAAAATTCTACGAATTCCGAATTTACTTGCCTAACTTTAGATGAAAAAAGCTCTCTTTCTGCATCAAGAAGTTCAGAAAAAGTTCGCTGCCTGCGATCAAACTGACGCCGAAAAACACTCCTCACCCTATGATTTATTTTGACGTCATTTTGGAAAACCTTCAGGCGTGTTCTTTCGTGTTGGAGGGCGCGCCAGTAATGATGAATTTTAGTCCCCCGTCGAAAATTTTGAAAAACAAGTAATCCAGAAGAATTTCTTAGGCAGGCTATGAATTGTTTTTTGGAAAATAAAGCATGTTTCTTGTCGTTTGCCTCATCCGTTATGCCCATCTTATTAAGAAATAAAATATCATTACCGTCATCAATGGCATTGTGTCGTGATGCGATTTCTCCGGAAGTTGGAAATTTTGGCCATACCTGACTACCTGGCTCGGTTTTCGAGCTGCTGGCCTCTATATCAGATGACCCGTCATTTCGAGTTAAACATGTTACCGCTATAAGCAATGGAGCTAATTTTTGCATCAAGCGAGCTTCAGGCATCCGCGGCCGAACCAAATATTTCGGCCTTATCTTTATGATATGGAAAAATGCGGCATCGACATCAGCCAACTTGGTTAATGCCCTCGAAAATCTGATTTGTGCCGACCCTAATGATTCTCGAACGCGATTTATACCTGCTGTCGTTAGTTTTTTCTGGCCTCCGCTTTCTTGAGCGATAGTTAGGTAATTTCTTTGCGTCTCGACATACTCACCAGCGAGCGCCACGAGCTCTCGTTGACGTAAAGCGTGAAGGTAAGCGGCAATAGCCCGTAGTGTTATATGGGTATAAGTTTCAAAAGCACTATTGGTATCAACCTTTGCTGACCGGTGCTGCGCCCAGCCAAAGTCACGACCGGTTTGAGCGTTAGGTAATTTATTTACCGCTGTTATCTTATTTGAAGCAGATAAGAAGAGTGCATCCTCCTTAATTGAAAGGCCCTCTATTATAGGGTTTGCCTTTACGGCCATCTTTACAGCTGCAGGCAGGGTAATAGCCTCTACCGGCTGTATTAACTGGCATCCGCTTTTGTGACTAATTGCAAAAATAACCAGCAATGAAGGTAAATATGTCTTGATGAGGTTCTCACGCCGTCCCACCAGGTGATCAGATACAAACCAAGAAAAAAGGTTCATGCTTGCAATTCTCAAAATTATTTCACTCCGGAGTAAAGAAGACGATACATAGTCCCTACCCTGTGAGAACCTCTATGCAAGATGTGGGCAAAAATTCTAACTGCAAAAAATTATCTCATATACGTATGTATTTTTATCAAAATTTGCGGATTTTTTTATATTTCATAATAAAAAACTTATAATTTTTTCATAATTTTAAGTATAACGATAATATATTTCGTTCAATAACTTTTTTTATTGTGTATTACTGCTAAGTTTTTCAATTGATATGATCGTATTTTTAAGTAATAGGCATTATAATTCACATTGACTGCAGAATATGCCTACCGTACCAACCCTGAATGCTTGAAAACAGTATGAAAATGCCACCGGCGCAAGGCCAGGCCTCAATGTGCGACGCGTTGACTAATAGCCTAAGATGTCTTTAAAGAGGGTAGTTTCAACCGACCAAAAAAATAAGATGCAAATCCTCAACATATTTGAAAGCACCGAAAAAATACAATCGTCGATGCGGAATGCGGTTATCGATTTTTCAAAAATGACTACCAGCATTGTAGCTTTGGTGACGGATCAAGTCCGAAACGGAGAAACGGTTATTGGTTACGGCTTTGGCTCGAATGGACGGTATGCTCAAGGCGGCATCCTTCGGGAGCGTCTCATCCCTCGCATACTAGAAACTCCACCAAAAGAATTGTTAGATGATCGAGATATTCTCGATCCCCTTAAAGTTCAAACAACAATGCTGGCAAATGAAAAGCCCGGCGGTCATGGAGATCGTGCAGTCGCAGCTGCAGTAATTGACATGGCAGTTTGGGACGCTGTTGCGAAAATTGAAGAAAAACCGCTTTGGAGATTGCTTTCCGATAAGTTTAACAACGGAAAATTTGACGAGGAAGTTTTGGTTTATCCAGGTGGTGGATATTATTACGACGGCCGTGAAATCGATGGCCTTTGCGAGGAAATGCAGCGCTATCTGGACTTGGGATACCGAATAGTAAAGATGAAGATCGGAGGTGCCAGCCTTTCAAAAGACATGGCACGTATCGAGGCTGTTCTGAAAATATTAGGTGATAAAGGCGAAAATTTAGCAGTAGATGCTAACGGTAAATTCGGACTTGCTGAGGCGCTTGAATATGCAAAAGAAATCGAGCCGCTAGGCCTCGCATGGTATGAGGAGCCAGGGGATCCTCTAGATTACGAACTGCATAGAAAGCTAATATCTCAATATGATGGAGCGGTCGCGATTGGGGAGAATTCACTTTCTCATCAAGATGTGGTCAATTTCGCTCTATATGGCGGCTTGCGTCCAAATTTAGACTGGATTCAGATGGACCCGGCACTAGGGTACGGCTTAACTGAATACCTTCATACGATCAATATATTAAAACCACTAGGCTGGGCAAAAAAACGCCATGTACCACACGGAGGACATCAACTGGGCATGAATGTGGCGGCCGGCTTGCAACTAGGGGGCACGGAATCTTATCCACTTGTATTTAAACCCTTTGGAGGACTCGCTGATAATGTATTGATTGAAAATGGCTTGACCAAAGTACCTGAAGTGCCTGGGATAGGTATCGAGTTAAAGTCAGAAATATTCAGTCTATTCAGTAGCCTAACACAAGGATAGTAAGCTTATGGCAGAAATTGTGATCACGGAATTTGTCGATGATGCAACAATTCAGAATTTGTCTCAAGATTATCAGGTGCATTTTGATCCAACACTTGTTGATCAACAACAAAACTTGCCAAGTTTGCTTCAAGATTGCCGCGCATTAATTGTGCGAAATCGCACACAGGTCACCTCCGAATTGCTGAAATCTGGACCTAACATCAAGGTTATTGGGCGTCTCGGAGTAGGTCTCGACAACATTGATACCGAAGCATGTCAGAAACAAGGCATCGAAGTTTGTCCTGCCATCGGAGCTAATTCCATCTCAGTTGCTGAATACTCAATAACCGCAATGCTAATGCTCCTAAAACGCGGTATTTTTAATGTGACCGAACGTGTCATAGCAGGTGAATGGCCTCGTACAGAATTAATGGGGTTAGAAGCTGCGGGACGAAATTTTGGGCTAATTGGATATGGAGCTATTTCTCGAGAGGTAGCTACACGTGCAAATTCTTTAGGCATGCAGGTAATGGCGTTCGACCCTTTTATCAATCACAGTGACCCTATCTGGGGTATCGCCAAGCAAGCTACGCTCGATGAGATCATAACGACAAACGATGTCATAAGCTGTCATGTTCCGCTCAATAACGCTACATACCATGTGATTGATGAGACCGCTATTGCGCGAATGCGTACAGGCACGATTGTAATCAACGCTTCAAGAGGTGGTGTTGTTGATGAAAAAGCAATAATCGCCGGATTGAAGTCTAAGAAGCTTGGCGGAGCCGCATTAGATGTCTTTGAATATGAGCCACTTGACCAAAAGTCAGGAGCTGAATTTCATGAAGTGCCGAACCTTTTGATTACCCCCCACGTTGCATGGGCGACTGAGGAAGCAGATATAAAAACTGGCGCAGTAACTGTTGCTAATGTTCGCAGAGTCCTAGGTTGTGGCCGGAAAAAATAAGACCGGATATGCACCTATACGAACGATAGTGATAAGAAACACTAGTATTTTAAAGCTAGGGATTTTAATTCAAGTATTGCCTGATAGCGCGCAAAATTTGATTTTTGCCTATGCCTTCAAACCTCAGCTCTTATTGGGTTGCTAAGGGTGCCAATGCCTTCTATAGAAATTTTACAAATGTCGCCCGGTGTCATAAAAATTGGTGGGTTTCGGACAAATCCTACACCAGGAGGTGTGCCAGAAACAATCAAGTCACCAGCCTCAAGCGTCATGACCTTGGTAATTTCGTGTATCAGCTCGGAAACATCAAACATCATATCTGCAGTATTGCCATCTTGAAGTAACTCATCATTTAGATGGGTCTGGATTCCAAGCCCCTGAGCGCCAGGCGGCAGCTCATCGATAGTCACCAACTCAGGGCCAAACCCTCCAGAGGCGTCGAAGTTTTTACCGGATGTCCAAGTTGGACTTTTAAATTGAAAGTCACGCACCGAGCCTTCATTAAAAATCGAATATGCTGACACCATATCGAGTGCCTTTGCCCTTTCAATGTTACGCCCATTTTTACCTATTACCACCACCAGCTCTGCCTCATAATCAAATTCTGTGGATGACTTAGGTACGATGAGGGGCTGTTCATGAGCCACCAACGTTGATTTAAACCGCGGAAAAAGTATAGGATAATCAGGTTTCTCAAGTTTAGTTTCCGCCGCATGATCTTCATAGTTAAGCCCAACGCAAATAATTTTGCTTGGGTTCCAGACCGGTGGAAAATATTTTATTCCTGAGAGAGTGTGAACAGAATGCGACGGAGGATTATCAAAAACATCTTGCAAGCGTCCTTCAACCGGTGCCGCAAGTAGTTCACACATATCCGAAGGCAAATCCGGAGCTGCCTCAGATATATCTACCAGGTCCTCATTACGTCGAAGCCCGATAGCCGGCTTGCCATTTTTTTCATATGCTAGAAGTCGCATGCTTATTTATCTCCTAGTTAAGAGAAAGTTATCCGCAGGAAGCCAAAGCAAAGACTATTCCTTTTCGATTAATTTGCAATTACCTGTTCTCACATGGGAACACTAGATAAAGCTGCCCGCAACCCTTAGCGACCTTTAAAAACAGGACGCCGCTTGGACAGGAAAGCATTTATTCCTTCCCTGAAATCGTCAGTCGCCATGGTTTGATAAGTCTCTTCGTGTTCCGCTGGCTTGATGGATTCTGGGTCACAAAGACGGCTAATAAATTTTTTATTCAAACGTTGAGCGATTGGCGCGCCGTCTGCAACACGACGTGCAGCTGCATATGCTTCGGCCGAAACCGCCGGATCGTCAACAACTCGATTAACAAAACCTATTTCCTTTGCCCTCTCAGCACCGAAAACTTGCCCCTCTAACAGCAGCTCCCGAGCTGCGGCTGGCCCAATAACCTGCATGACACGGGCAAGTTCACCGTAGTGCATTGTAATACCGAGCTTTTTTATAGGAACACCAAAACGGCTAGACTTCCCGCAAATACGCATATCACAGCAGGCGGCCACTTCAAGACCACCACCAACACAAACCCCCTCTATCAATGCAACTGTCGGGTGTAAGCATTCGTAAATGGCATCCATAGCAATATCAATAACGCGGTGATATTCTGCGGCTTGCGCTGGGGAAGAGCGCTCTTCGGCAAAACGTGAAATGTCAGCACCAGCCGCAAAAGCTTTTCCGCCAGCGCCACGCAGAACAACGCATCTCAACTCAGTGTTCTTCGAGAGGTCAGCCATAGTTTCACCAAGGCTAGTCCACATCTCTAAATCAATTGCGTTAAGCTTCTTTGGATTATTCAAAACAACCGTGGCTATGCAACCATCTTGATGACTGAGTATTTTCTTGGTCATGGAAATCTACTCCGGTGCGGCGTTGCCGCCGTGGGCGAGATAATCTAAAGCAACAGAAACACCGTTTTTTTTGTGGGGTATTCCGGATAACCCTAACCCCATTTCAATCCCACAGAGTGTGCCCGATAGCATCAGCTCGTTGAAATCTCCAAGATGTCCTATTCTGAATACTTTTCCTGCCACTTTTCCAAGTCCATTACCAAGTGACATATTGAAATTTTCGAGAATAACTGAGCGTAGTGCATCAGCATTGTGCCCATCAGGCACGTAAATAGCAGTGAGCACATTTGAGCGAGCTTCGTTGTCCGAACAGACGATTTCTAAATCCCACGCGCGTACCGCGCGCCTTGTAGCTTCCGCAAGGCGTGCATGGCGAGCAAATACGTTCTCCAAGCCTTCTTCGTTAAGCATAGCGATCGCCTCCTTTAACCCGTAAAGAAGATTAGTGGCAGGCGTATAAGGGAAATAACCGGTCTCATTCATCTTGAGCATTTCTGCCCAAGACCAGTAGGATTTCGCTGTCTTGGAATATTTACTTAGTTCCTTTGCCTTCGCACTGATTGCATTAAAGCTAAGTCCGGGCGGCATCATTAAGCCCTTCTGCGAACCTGCAATGGTAACATCGACCCCCCATTTATCATGGCTGTACTCTATCGACCCCAGCCCCGATATTGTATCAACCAACAAGAGTGCATCATGTCCGGAACTATCCATAGCGCTGCGTACTGCACCAATATTGTTAACCATTCCCGTAGAAGTTTCATTATGTACAATACAAACTGCCTTGATCTCGCCAGCGCTGTCATCAACAAGCAAATCCTCTAACAGTGAAGGGTTTATAGGATTACGCCAATCACCATCAATAAATTCAGCACGAAAGCCAAGACGATTAGCGAGATCTTTCCATAATGTAGCAAAATGGCCAGACTCGTACATAACAATGCGGTCGCCGGGGGATAACGTATTAACCAGAGCCGCCTCCCATGCTCCCGTACCGGAGGCAGGAAAAATCAGCACCTCATCTTCTGTATTGAAGATCAGTTTTAATTCATCAAACAACGAACGCGCCATGACACCAAAGTCAGGGCCCCTGTGATCTAATACTGCACTGTCGATCGCTCTTAGGATTCGTTCGGGTGTATTTGAAGGACCAGGAATTTGCAGAAAATGACGACCACTCCGATAGCTCATATAATGTTTTCCCTAATTAATTTCTCAAGCGCTCATTTTGCATACAAAATAAGTAATCGTTAATAAGTTTATACTCAATAAAATCAATATTTTACATATTTGTTTCCGTTTTTTATTTTTTTTGCATACAATCTCAAGCTCTGCCATATTATTGTAGTAGAGTTTATGCAGGAAAGCCAAGCATGACATTCCGACATCAAATAGTCACTGAGGAAAAATCTCGTATCGGCGATAGCTCCGTAGCTGCACGACTTGGGAACTCACTAGAGGGTGAAGTTCTGTTTGATCGCTTCAGCCGAGGTCGATACAGCACAGATGCTTCCCATTACCAGATAGAGCCTATCGGAGTAGTCGTTCCTAAAACTGTAGGAGATATTGAGGCAGCAATGGAAATCGCACGCGAGGAAGATATTCCTATTCTTCCACGCGGCGGCGGCACATCTCAATCCGGCCAAACTATCGGTGAGGCGTTGGTCCTCGATGTAAGCAAACACCTCAACAAAGTTGTTGAATTTGACCCGGGATCAGAAAGCATTTTAGTCGAACCCGGAATCGCGCTTGACCAGTTAAATGGGCTGCTTGACCCGCATGGTCTGATGTTCATGGTTGATGTTTCCACCTCTAGCCGAGCCACCATTGGTGGAATGACTGGCAATAATAGCTGTGGTTCACGCTCTATTCGTTATGGTATTATGAGAGATAACGTGATCGCCATTGATGCTATTCTTGCTAACGGCGAAAAACATCATTTTGGCGAATTACCTGTTGATATTGAAAAGGCCGATCTACCTGAATCCTATCTACAGCTAGCGCGCCAATTGCTCGAGTTTGGCAATCGGGAAGCAGATGAAATTCTCGCCCGTTTTCCGCGCCTCATGCGCAGAGTAGGTGGATATAACATTGACTCCCTAGTGCCGGGCGCCTCAAATCGACCGGGGGGTGGAGGGGTAAATCTCGCCCATCTTCTTGTTGGATCCGAAGGAACACTCGGCTTTTCGACTCAAATAAAACTCAAACTTCATCGGCAACCATCCCGAAAGGTACTTGGCATTTGCCACTTTCCGTCTTTCCATAAGGCAATGGATACAACTCGACACATCGTAAAACTTAATCCAACATCGGTCGAACTTGTCGACCGAACAATGATGGATTTAGCATTGGATATTCCAATTTTTCGACCGACGATCGAAAAGTTCGTCCGGGGAAGGCCAGATAGTTTGCTCTTGGTTGAGTTCGCAGGTGAGGATGAGAGTGAACAACTTGGGCACTTGAAAGAGCTCGACGTTTTGATGAGTGACCTAGGGTTTCCAAACTCCGTGGTAGACGTCATCGCTGCGAAACATCAAAAAGAAATACTGGAGGTACGTAAATCCGGATTAAATATTATGATGTCAATGAAGGGCGAGGGCAAACCGATTTCTTTTATAGAGGATTGCGCCGTCCCATTGGAGGATTTGGCCGAGTATACTAACCGGCTTACCGAAGTTTTCGAAAAAAATGGTACACAAGGGACTTGGTATGCTCATGCGTCCGTTGGATGCTTGCATGTTCGCCCAGTGATCAATCTTAAAGAAGAGGATGGGGCGAGAAAAATGCGTGCAATCGCCGAAGAAGCTTTCTCGATGGTTCGCGAATACAAAGGTTCTCACTCGGGCGAGCACGGTGACGGTTTGGTTCGGTCTGAATTTCACAACAAAATGTTCGGTGAACAGATTGTGAAAGATTTTGAACACATAAAAGATATGTTCGATCCTAAACAGTTCTTAAACCCGGGCAAAATTGTGCGCTCACCAAAGATGGATGATAGATCACTCTTTCGCTTCAAGCCTAATTATAAGCAAAAGGCAATTGATACTGTCCTTGATTGGTCGGAATGGGGCAGCTTCGCGAGCGCAACCGAAATGTGTAACAATAATGGTGCGTGTCGGAAAAAAGATGCCAACGTAATGTGTCCCTCTTTTCGTGCTACTGGCGACGAAAAAGACCTTACTCGTGGACGCGCTAACACTCTTCGACTTGCGTTATCTGGACAACTCGGAAAAGACGCTCTTGTAAGCGACGAGATGGCGGAGACAATGGCGCTTTGTGTAAGCTGTAAAGGCTGCAAACGTGAATGTCCGACTGGGGTGGATATGGCACGAATGAAAATCGAGTTCCTCCACCATTATAAAAACCGTCACGGCTTCACGTTAAGGGATAAACTGATAGCTTACCTACCTGCATATGCACCATATGCAGCAAAATTGCCGTGGCTATTTAATGCTCGTAATTGGATACCCGGCGCTGCATTGTTAGCCGAGGCTGTTACAGGGATAAGTTCTCGCCGCAAATTACCCCGTTGGCGCACTGATTGGTTTAGAGTATCTAAAAATGCAGTTGGCCCTTCAAATGGCCCGCGAGTGGTGCTTCTAGCAGATGTTTTCAATTCGTACTTTGAACCCGAAAATCTTCAAAGCGCAGTAAAGGTGCTAACAGGAGCAGGATATAGAGTTCATATACTTGGCAAAGATAATGGGCATCCACTTGACGACGGTCGGACCCTCTTAGCTACAGGCATGGTTAAAAAAGCTCAAAAGCGAATTCAAGAGATGGTCAATAAACTAAAACCCTTTGCCGAGGGTGGGGTGCCAATCATCGGACTTGAACCTTCCTCAATATTTATGCTTCGCGATGAATACATAGCCTTATTACCAGGGCCAGACACCGAGATAATATCTGAGAATGCGATGCTATTTGAAGAATTTTTGGCAAAAGAATCTGATTCAGGGAATCTCAAACTTCGGCTACAACCGCTTACACATTCAAAAGCACTTCTACATGGCCATTGCCATCAAAAAGCATTTGCCACGATGAGTTCAGTGCAGAAGGTATTGAGCCTTATCCCTAACCTCGAAATCACCACCGTATCTGGCAGTTGCTGCGGTATGGCCGGAAGTTTCGGTTATCAAAAAGAAACATATGACCTTTCACTCAAAATGGGCGAGATGTCGATACTACCTGCCGCAAGGGAAGCAGAAGATACCACTCTAATCATAGCTGATGGTACTAGTTGTCGACATCAAATAATTGACGGAGCACAAAAAAAAGCACAACACGTGGTCAGGGTATTGGATCAGGCGATGGTGCAATAATGCCCAACGATAATCATGTTAGTTCCCTCCACGATAATCTTGTCAGAGATATTCGTGAAATGGTACTTGACGGTACCTTAGCACCCGGCCAAAGAGTCCCTGAACGATTTTTGACTGAACAATTCGGTGTTTCACGCACACCTTTAAGGGAAGCGATCAGAGCACTCGCCTCTGAGGGAACGTTAGAATTACTTCCAAATCGTGGAGCCCGCGTAACAAAAGTTTCTGCGAAAGAAGTTGATGACCTTTTCGAAGTCATGGGGGTGCTCGAAGCTCTGTCTGGAGAGCTAGCAGCTAAAAAAGCGACAAACCCGGACATTGCAGAGGTAAAGGCATTACACTATCAAATGGTTCTTCATTTTACGCGTAGAGAGCTGATTGCTTATTTCCACTTGAACCAACGTATTCACGAAAAAATCCTAGAGATAGCGGGAAATGACATTTTGATGAATATGTATCAAACACTCGCATTTCGTATCCGTCGCGCACGATACGTGGCAAATATTTCAGAAACACGGTGGTCGACTGCGGTCAAAGAACACGAAGAATTATTGGCTGCCTTGGAGTCTCGTGATGGAGAAAAACTCGGGCATCTTCTGCGCCGACATCTTGCGAACACCTGCGAAATAGTTCGCAAAGCGATTGAGGACAGTCCCACTTCACATTAAGGTAGGGAATATCTCGCATTTATTAAGTTGGAGTAAACCATGACTATAACGAGACATGATCAAAACGACATTATGAGCAAGGTTGTTGAACATAATGGTGTTGTCTACGTATCCGGGAATACTGCGGATGATAATTCAGTAGGTATCAAGGAGCAGACCGCGCAAGTCTTAAAAAAAATTGATGGTTATCTTGCACAAGCCGGAACAGATAAATCAAAATTACTTTCGGCAACTGTTTATGTGGCCGATATGTCGCAAAAGCCGATGATGAACGAGGCTTGGCAGGCATGGTTATCTCCTGGAAATCATCCAACACGTGCTTGCGTTTGCACTGGACTTGGTTCACCTGAAACCCTAGTTGAAATTGTGGTGACTGCAGCAAAGTAATAATTGCTACCAAGCAAGATCCGGGACAGGTCGGGTTGTAATTTCATTCTCTGATAGTGACTTCTCGAGTACCGATGCAGCACCGAGAACAAAACTATCAGAGAAGTGAGGGCCGCAAATTTGAAGCCCAAATGGCATTCCTGTGTGATCCAAGCCACAGGGAAGGTCCGTGATAGGATTACCCGGAATAGTCAAGCCCCACGTGAGAGCCATCCATTCAACATAATTATCGAACTTTTTATTGTTTATTTGATTGCAATAACGCTGTTCTATTGGAAATGGTGGGATAGCATTAGTTGGACAAATTAGTAGATCATAATCCTCAAAAAAGTTACTCATAGAACGAAAAATATTAGTTTGCTCTTGAAGCGCCCAAGTTATGTCCATTGCATCAAGCTTTAATCCGGCCTGATAGTTGTCTATTACGTTTTGCCCCAATTCATCACGCCGATTTTCATAACGGTCACGATGCTTGGATAAAAAATGCACAGCGCGCAGAACCCAATTACAACGACGCACGTCGAGTAAATTAGGTGCAGCATCGACCCAATTTTTGAATAAGGGCTTGAGGTGTTCCACTCGCTCCCAAAAAATTGAACGCAAACCATCATCTACCTCAGCGAAACCAAGATCATCACAGAACGCAACCTTTAGATCGAATAGGTCGACGCTAACAGACTTTTGAAATCTTTCTCGAGCCCACGGGGTGGATAACGGATCACGATCATCGTACCGCGCCAATGTCGATAACATGAGCTGGGTATCAGCAACCGTTCGGGCCATAGGCCCCTGCACAGAATAGTTGGTGTAGCCAATGCTGTGCCGCTCTGTCGGGACAATGCCAGGTGTACTCCGGTGAGCAACCACACCACAATATGCAGCAGGAATACGGAGGCTACCCCCAGAGTCTGAACCACTCGCCAATGGCACCATACTTGCCGCTAATGCCACTGCAGAACCGCCTGATGAACCCCCACACGTGCGGGTAATATCAAAAGGATTACCTGTAGCACCGTAGACTTTGTTAACGGTATGGGCGCCAGCACCGAATTCCGGTGTATTGCTTTTCCCAAGAATTATCGCGCCTGCTTCACGAAGCACGCTAACATTGCTTTCGTCCTTTTCAGGCACATGGTCTTTGTAAAGCAGAGATCCATATGTAGTTCTCAAATCTTTGGTATCTTGCAAATCCTTAATGAGTATGGGCAACCCATGCAACGGACCTAGTTTGGCCCCACTTCCCACAGCACGCTCCGCTTTTTTAGCTTCATCAAGCGCACGATTAAAACAATTTGCTACAACAGCGTTTAAAGATGGATCCACCCGTTCTATTCGACTGATACAACTACTTACGAGCTCCACCGGAGATAGCGCTGATTTTAATATTGCATCCCTTGCGGCACAGGCATCTAATTCGTAGGGTTCTGTCATAATAGGCTCACCTGAAAGATATTAAAGATCACTTTTATCATAATGAGACCGTGTTAAAATCTCGATAAAATAATGATTAAGAGGAATAGGCATGGAACTGCAGTTGGATGGTAAAACTGCTCTCATAACTGGAGCTTCCCAAGGAATTGGGGAGGGCACAGCTAAGGTATTGGCAATGGACGGCGTCAGATGTGTTATCAGTGCTCGACGTCTCGACCTGTTAGTTGAACTTTCTGACAACATTGAAAAACTTGGTGGGGTACGTCCAATTCCAATCTCTAAAGATTTGTTTAAAGAGAATGCGACAACCGAACTTGCTTTAGAGGCTCTACAGGCCCTCGGAAAAGTTGATATTTTGGTTAATTCCGCCGGTCGTAGTAAAGACCCAGCCGCCCCTAAAAACCTGCCGCTAGACTATCCTTCAAAATATTGGGATCAAGAGATGCATTTAAATTATGGGGCTGTTAGAGAGATAAGTTGTGCAATTTTGCCAGGCATGATTGATCAAGGGTATGGCCGAATTGTCAACATAACAGGCAAATCTGAACCTGAAAAACCGCGCACTGCAAACCCAGCTAAGGCAGCAGTGCATGCTTGGTCCAAAGGTCTATCCAGAGAGGTCGCAAAATTTGGCATCACGATAAATTGTATTCCACCTGGCAAAATTGTTAGCGAACAGATACTTAGGAATTACTCGCAGGAGGAGCGAGCAACCTATGAAGACTACGATATCGCGCTAGGCACCTTTGGTGATCCCTCGGATATTGGCAACCTGATTGCTTTTCTAGCATCACCACTTGCCAGTCAAATTACCGGCTCTGTAATCCCGGTGGACGGTGGTTTCCGTAAATTTACTTTTTAAGGATAGTTATGATGGCTAGAGATTGGGGTTTCAAAGCTAAGAAAGCGCTAGTTACTGGAGACAATGAGGTTGCAACCGCCGTAAGATCGGCGCTCTCGGCAGAAGGCACCCAGATCGCAAATTCAGGAGATACAAATGTGCATATCGTAGTAAATGCTTCCGCTGACATTCGTAATCCAATGTCAACCGACTTAGGCGCAAGCTCAGAAACCTGGCATGCAGATATGGCACATTATTTTGATGAAACGAGAAAAATTACCCACAGTGCGTTACCATTCATGATCGAGAATGAATTTGGCCGTGTCGTCAACGTGATAGGTAGTTTCGAACCTATGCATTTTAATAGTGAATTTGCAGCCTGGGGGGCAATCGCAGCTTGGTCGAAAAGCCTCACGAGAGAAGTCGGAAAACACGGCATAACGATCAACTCTATCCAGCCAGGTCTTATTGACTGCGATACAACACGCAAAAAATGGTCAGGCGAGGAACTCAAAGCTTACGTATCCAAACGCATTCCAACTGGCCAAATGTGTAAACCGTTGGATGTGGCGAACATAACGACATATTTATGCTCCTCGTTTGCGAGGTACATTACTGGAACCGTAATTCCAGTTGACGGCGGCATGAGTAGGCACCAGCATTAAAAATGCGCATGCGGATAAACTGGCGGGATTGGATCAACATTATCCATCTGTAATCCCAGGACTTTCTCTATCTCATGCATCGATTTCAAAAGAGAATCAAAACGCAACCCGATTTCGGCGCTATCACCATCAGGAATTTCAAGGCCAATCAATTTTCCAAGATTCTGAATATCAGTTCTAACGTCACCTGAAATTTCATTCTGCTCAATTTTCTCTTCTGTGGTCGCTTCGAAGCTAGATAATGTATTCTCAAGTTTGGGGTGTGTATTAAACCAACCTGCCTCTTGCTCATAGGCGTGTGCAACCCTGTAAATCATCTGTTCGTTATAAGGTTTTGCGGCTACTTGAAATCCCATTGGCAAACCATTGCTAAAGCCACATAAAACATTCATCGCAGGGACATTTGCAATGTTGAAAGGATAGGATAGCATTCGCCTAGCATGAGCTATCTTTTTGCTAAAATCCTCTGGCCTATTTAACGTTGATCGTGTTTCACGAATGAGTTCCGGCGGAACTATGTGACTAAGCCCAATCAGTACGTCATAGCTGTCAAAAAGATTTATAAGCTGATCCCGTACCAAAACACGAGCTCGCATCGCGCGAGAGTAGAACGTGCCTGGCACAAGGGCAGCTGCCGCTACGCGGGCGCGAACACCACTATCCACTTTACTCCAATGCTTACGCAACGCGCTTCGCAATAACATGGATGCAACTTCTACATCTGATGTTAGCATCTGCAGCGGAACACTATATTTTCCAAGCGGGTGCGATGCTTTACCTATTTTAGCGCCCTTGGATTGAAAAATACCCTGAACCTGATTAAACGCTTTTTCCACATCTGGGTGCATATCGAGATCAGTACTAAGCTCTTTAACCAAGCCAATGCGCAAGCCGCTTATATTACCGTCCATATAAGACGGGTAATCGGGAATCGGGTTTTTGCCAGTTAAGGGATCATTTGGATCATGACCTGCTATATTCTGGAGAACCAAAGCATTATCTAAAACGCTGCGGGTCAACGGACCGAAGGTATCTTGCGTGTACGCATACATGAACCCGCCATATCGACTAACCCGCCCAAATGTAGGCCGAATACCTGCAAGACCTGCTGCCCAAGCGGGCCCGCGTATGGAGCCGCCCGTATCTTCCCCAATTGAAAAACTACACATACCTGCAGCAGTCGCAATCCCAGAACCTGATGACGAACTAGCTGGCGTATGATTTGGATTCCATGGATTACGTGGTTCACCGAAGTGGAAAGTATTAGCTCCTCCTTTGCCAAATTCATGCAGATTTTGCTTCCCAATAAGTATC
The DNA here is from genome assembly GCA_913043025.1 of uncultured Rhodospirillaceae bacterium. Classification (GTDB taxonomy): domain Bacteria; phylum Pseudomonadota; class Alphaproteobacteria; order UBA8366; family UBA8366; genus UBA8366. The sequence continues at coordinate 22,722 of CAJWLM010000024.1, read as the reverse complement.
GCACCAGCATCTTGCAGCTTTCTAACAACTGTGGCGTCTCGGTCCGAGCCGAAGTCTTCTCTGATAACGGATGCTAAACTAGTTGGCACACCCTTTGTCATCATTTGATCTTTTACGCCGAATGGAATGCCGTGCAAAATACCGCGATATTTACCGGCCACGATCTCATCCTGCATTGCTTTTGCTTGGGCTAGTGCTTGTTCACCACAAATGAATGTCCAAGCACAGAGAATGCTGTTCCATTTCTCAATTCGTTCTAAATAAATTTCAACGAGATCAACAGGCGACAATTGGCCCGATTTTATCAAGTTAGCCTGATTGCTAATATCTAAAAACGCTATTTTTTCTGCATTCATTTAATAACTCCCTATAACTCCCTCTTTACCACAATCATAATTAACCGATAAACTGCATACTGATAGATAAGGAGATAATAATGGACTTTCAGCTACCAGAGGAACAAAAGCTATTTCAGGAGTCAGTTCGTGGATTCGCTGAGCGGCATCTTTCGAGTGGCGCACTCAAACGCGCCCACAACCATGAGTATCCCTACGATGTCGCTAAGCTGATGTCTGAGCAAGGCCTCTTAGGTATTACAATAAAAGAAGAAGATGGTGGCATAGGGGGAACTTTACTAGATGCAGTGCTCGCGATAGAGCAGATTAGCCAGGTTTGCCCAAGGTCTGCAGATGTAATTCAGGCGGGCAACTTTGGAGCCATTCGTACCTTTGCAGAATATGCCACGCCAGAGCAAAAAGAGGAATATTTACCTGGCCTTTTGGCGGGTGAGAAGGTTGTAGCTGTCGGCATGACAGAGCCGACCGCCGGTTCGGCTACAACGGATCTTCAAACAACGGCTACCCCAGATGGAGACGGGTTCCGAATTAATGGTGAGAAAGTATTTATCGGTAATAGTGAATATGCCGATGTTATTGTTCTTTATGTTCGATTTGGCCCTGGCCTTGGCGGAATCGGGTCGGTTTTGATTGAAAATGGAATGGAGGGTTATACCAAAGGTGCCCCTACACCCTACCTAAATGGTGAGCGTTGGGTCTCAATGTTTTTTGACAATGTTTATGTGCCGAAGGAAAGGGTCTTGCTTGGTCCTGGTGGATTTAAAAAGCAAATTAATGGCTTCAACGCCGAGCGCATCGGTAATACGGCACGTTCGATATCCCTTGCCAGACATGCATACCGCCTCGCTCGTGACTATGCACTTGATCGCGAGCAATTTGGTCGGCCAATTTGTGAATTCCAGGGACTCCAGTGGAAATTTGCTGATATGAAAGTGAAGCTTGATGCTGGCCAGTTACTTCTGTATCGAGCAGCGACTAATGCTGATCGCGGATTGCCCGATCCGCAAGAAACCTCAATCGCTAAGTTATTTTGTAACCAAGCGGGATTTGAGATTTGCAATGAGGCAATGCAGGTAATGGGTGCGCTCGGTTTTTCCCAAGATTCGCTTGTCGAGTATTGTTTACGCCGTTGTCGAGGTTGGATGATTGCTGGCGGTTCATTGGAAATGATGCGAAATCGGATAGCAGAGGGAGTATTTGAAAGACGATTCTCTCAGCGTCCCCCACGCGTAGCTACGGCAGAAGCAGCGGAATAGCCGATGCCTCGTAAAGCAAGCTTAGCTAATGCTCTGTTCCGACCACGCTCAGTAGCGATGATAGGTGCCTCTGATGAGGGTCGCCGTCATCATGCAATGGCGCCACTCTATCTGGAAAAACACGGTTATAAAGGGAGAATAATTCCGGTAAATCCTAAGCGTAAAAAAGTTTACAACCACAAATGCTATGCCAACGTCTCAGATGCCCCGGGTCCTATAGACCACGCCTTAGTGATGACGCCGGCACGGACCGTCCCTGCAGTAATACAAGACTGCGCAAAAGCTGGGGTAAGAGTGGCAACCATATTTAGCGCTAATTTTGCTGAAGCCGGACCAGACGGCATTAGGCTCCAAGACGAAATGATGCAAATTGCAAAAGAGGGCAACGTACGAATTGTTGGCCCGAATTGCATGGGTGTCTACTGCATGGATCCACCGGCAATAATATCACCGAATCGGATCATGCAAATTCCCAAGATTGAGAAAGGAAGTATTGGGGTCATTAGTCAGAGTGGGAGCCTTACAGGCACTTTTGTTTCTCGAGGACAGCATCGTGGTCTAGCCTTTTCAAAGATTGTCTCAATCGGAAATGAATGTGACGTATCTGTACCTGAAATTACTGAGATTATGATCGATGATCCAAAAACAAAAATTATTCTTATGTTTTTGGAGACTATTCGTGATTACAAAGCATTTGCTGCAGCAGCGCAGCGTGCCTTTTCTAAAAATATACCTATCGTGGTTTATAAAATTGGAAGGTCCGAGGCAGCAGCAGAGTTCACTGCATCGCATACGGGGGCAATAGCAGGAACTGATTCTGCAGTAGATGCTTTTTTTAAACAGCATGGCATCATAAGAGTACGGCACTTCGAAAGCCTCTTCGAAATGACCTACCTTGCAATGGGCCGAAAGCCAGTCAAAAATAAAAATATTGCAGTGATAGCATCTACCGGTGGTGGCGGCGGGATGGTTGTTGATAATCTTGGCGTTAATGGCCTTTCACCTACGCCGCTTCCTAAAGACGCGGAACGCCGAATATTTAAGGCTGGAGGTACGTTTTCAAATGGACCGTTGATCGACGTAACCCTTGCCGGGGCTTACCCTAAAAATGTCAAACAAATACTACAAGAGGCCTTTAATGCGCGTAATAATGGTGCAGTAATCATGACGCCGGGTTCGTCAGCCGAGTTCAATCCCGAACGGACTGTCACTCCTTTGAAGGAATTTCTTGGTCATGATAAACCTTTCGGAGCAGCTTTGATCCCGGAAGCTGCCGACACAGCTCGACTAATGAGTTCACTGAAAATTCCCGCCTTTAAATCACCTGAGAGCTGCGCAGATGCAATGCGCGGATTTCTAGAATGGGAGGCTCCTCGGGCTTTACCAAAAAGAACAAGTGCAGATTTATCTCGAATTTCAAAGGCAATAAAGCGCACCGAAGGTTCAGTTCTGAATGAAAAAGAGTGCCAGCGCATTTTCAAAATGCTTGGCATAAGCCAGGTGAAATCGGTTTTTATTACCACGGCGAGCCAAGCCTTGACTAAGGCCAAAGGAATAGGGTTTCCTTTGGCCATAAAGGTTGTTTCTAAGGACATACCACATAAGACTGAAGCTGGCGGCATTGAGTTACAGATAAAGTCTCTTAGCAATTTAGAGGCCGCAATAAAACGCATTAAACGTAATGTTCATAGGGCTTCACCAACGGCAAAGATTGATGGTTTCCTTATGCAGCGCATGGAAACCGGCTTAGCTGAGATTCTAGTTGGATTTCGAGTTGATGATATTGTCGGACCTACTGTTGTGGTCAGTTCTGGTGGTATAATGTCAGAGATTTACAATGACGCGGCGGTTCGATTAGCGCCGGTCACAAAGAAGACTGCTTTGGAAATGATAAATGAAGTCAAGGGGTTAGCTCCGGTTCGTGGTTACCGCGGGCTTCCGAGGGGGGACCTTAAAGCGGTCGCAACTATAATCCATAAGCTTTCACAATTAGCCTTCCTGGTTGATACGATTACTGATGCAGAAATAAACCCAGTGATCATTAAAAAACAAGGGGCTGTGGCAGTTGATGGCTTAATAATAAAAACCCGTTAACGTCAGAGACAAGAGGAAAAAATGGCCAGCTCACGCTTAGCAAAAGCACTCTTTGAACCACGAAATATCGCATTAATCGGAGCATCAGACGACAAGGGACGCAATAATTCACGTCCACAACAATTCCTAGAGAAACACGGCTACAAGGGTAAAATCTACCCTATCAATCCAAGACGAAAAAAAGTCTATGGTGTTAAAGCATATCAATCAGTCACTGAAGTCCCTGATCAAATTGACCACGCGTTCATAATGACTGGACCAAAAGCAGTTCCAGCCGTGATGCGAGACTGTGCGCAAGCCAAGGTTAAGGTAGCGACGATCTTCACCGCTGATTTTGCTGAATCCGGCACTGACGGTGCAAAGCTGCAAGCGGAGGTTGTTCAAGAAGCAAAAAAAGGAAATGTTCGTGTTATTGGCCCCAATTGTATGGGTATCTACTGTATGGATCCACCTGCAATGATCTCGCCCAATACAGTATTACAACTACCGAAAATATTTAAAGGCAGCATTGGCGTAATCTCCCAGAGTGGCAGCCTTACTGGCACATTCCTGTCTCGCGGCCAGCATCGTGGTATGGCATTTTCAAAAATGGTCTCTATTGGCAACGAATGTGATGTTTCTGTTGCAGAAATTGGAGAGATCTTAATAAAGGATCCAAAAACAAAATGCATTCTGCTCTTTTTGGAGACCATACGCCATGAGCCGGCATTTACAGAAATGGTGCGTCGCGCCTTTACCGCAAAAAAACCCGTAATTGTATATAAACTTGGCCGTTCTGATGCTGCTGCTGAGTTCACCGCTAGTCACACCGGTGCCATTGCTGGGACAGACAGCGCTGTTGATGCTTATTTTAAGCATAATGGCGTAGTGAGGGTGGATCAGTTTGAAACTCTTTTGGAAATGCCCAATTTGTTAATTGGTCGGAAACCTCGACCTGGTAAAAATGTATCAGTCATTACAACAACTGGTGGTGGAGGTGGCATGGCCGTTGATCGTCTAGGGGTCGCCGGATTAAACGCTGTGCCTCTGCCAGAAGACGCGGTTGCACGTATTGAGGAAGCAGGGGGATTAATCTCAAATGGTCCATTGTTAGATCTAACATACAAAGGTGCAACAGCCGAAAACACGGAGCGGGTGCTCAAGGAGGTAATGAATTCAGATGCTAATGATGCCGCGGTCATGGTTGTGGGCTCATCAGCTCAGTTCAATCCAGAGGTTTCGGTACAATCCCTCATAAAGTTTGCCAAAAAGGCTAAACCTCTTGGAGGGTTTTTAGTTCCAGAAGCTGCCGAAAGCGGCCGACTTCTGGTCAAAGCGGGGGTGCCTTGCTTCCGAACGCCCGAGAGTTGTGCAGATGCCATGCATTCATTCCTTCACTGGAAAGAACCCTCACCACTCCCAAGAGGCCCTCAGTTTGATCTCAAAGCAACCCGAAAGGCGCTAGGTAGTAAAAGCGCTTGCGCACTGAGCGAACGAGAATGTCGCACGGTTTTTAGTAAGCTTGGCATAAAACAAGTCGCAGCTGCATTCGCGAAAGATATAGAAAAAGCGGTACAAGCCGCGAAATCTGTGGGTTTTCCTTGTGTTGCTAAAATTGTATCACGAGATATACCCCACAAAACGGAAGTTGGAGGTGTATTAGTAAATATTGAGAACCCCAAACAATTAAAGACCGGAGTACGGGATATGGAGGCGCGGGTCTCAAGATCACTTCCTCGGGCAAAGATAGAAGGATTCTTAATCCAAAGTATGGAAAAGGGCCTAGCTGAAGTCCTAATAGGGTATCGGGTTGATGAACTCGTAGGTCCAACTGTTGTGCTTAGTGCCGGTGGCGTCTTATCTGAAGTTTACGGCGATGCCGCCGTACGCATAGCACCTGTTAGCCATGCAACTGCTTACGATATGATAGATGAGGTAAAGGGTTTGGCCCCTATCTGTGGTTATCGCGGAATGCCGAAGGGGGATCTTGGAGCGATCGCTAATGCATTAGTAGCCTTGTCGCAACTTGCATTCATTAAGAGGCCAAAGCTTACTGAGGCCGAGATCAATCCACTCATCGTCAGAGAAGATGGCAAAGGCGCAGTAGCTGCGGATGGACTCATAATCTTAAAATAATACAAGGAAGCCTGGCATGCCTTGCGACAAGGAACCTCATCTTAACTAAAATGAAAATTGATTAAAATTTAGAGGAGTTTTGTAATGGTAGATAAAAAAAACTTGCCGGTCGGACTAAAAAATAAGAAGGGGCGCAATACGGAATTGCGCAAACTTTTACAGTCTGATGGAATATTGGTGGCGCCTGGTGCTTTTGACTGTATTTCAGGGCGTATCGTTCAGAATTCCGGCTTTGACGCACTATATTTGACGGGGGCTGGAATTTCTATGAGCCTAATGGGTGCCCCAGATCTCGGCATGCTATCATATGGAGAAATTATATCTCACATTCGCAGGATTGCCGATGCAGTTGAGATACCTATTATCGCTGATGCAGATACAGGGTACGGAGGACCGCTCAATGTAGTTCGGACTGCCCGCGATTATGAAAAAGCTGGTATTTCATGCATTCAAATAGAAGACCAGCAATGGCCCAAGCGCTGCGGACACATGATGAACCGGGTCATTGCATCAGTTGATGAAATGTGTGGCAGGATCAAAGCTGCAGTTGATATTCGTGACGATCCAGACTTCGTTGTGATGGCGCGGACTGATTCTCGGACCGAATTCGGAATCAATGAAGCTATTGATCGTATGAATGCATACGTTGAGGCTGGTGCCGATGTAGCCTTCGTGGAGAGCCCTGAAAGTATTGACGAAATGCGGATGGTCAATGAGCAAATTTCTGCACCTACATTGGCTAATATGGTTGAAGGGGGTCGCACACCATTCATAAAAACCACAGAACTGCAAGAGCTAGGGTATGACTTAGCTATTTATCCAGGCTCGATGGGGCGAGTTCTTGGCAAGTCAGGCACTCGCGTTCTTGAACATCTTAAGAAAGAGGGCACGACAGAAGGAATGACAGATTGGATGTTTGAACAACCTGACTTATTCGCCTTATTTGATTATAAAGATTGGACGGACTACGAGGCGAATTTTGGGGAGCGCTAAATGCGCCGGTGTAATTAATATAGCCAAGGCGCTTCAATTTGCCTTTTCTTCTCATAAGCGCCTAAAGCCTCTTCATGTTCAAGAGTTAAGCTTATATCGTCAAGTCCATTTACCATGCAATGCTTGTGCAAAGGATCAATGTCAAAGCTGTAATTAGTTCCTTCAGGCCCAACGACTACTTGGTCTAAAAGATTTATAGCAACCCGTGAACCTGGCACCTCATGAATTTGTTTTCTAAGAGTATTACAATCTATAATGGGTAACCGAACGGGTAGCATGCCATTCTTCATTCCATTATTGTAATGAATATCTCCAAAACTGGGCGCAATCACTGCACGAATACCATTCGCTAACAATGCATAGACAGCTGCCTCTCGCGAGGATCCGCAGCCCCAGTTTTCATCAGCGATGATTATCTGGCCGTGCCGATATTTTTCTTGATTCAAAATGAAATCTTCTTTCTCTGAACCATCGTCATTATATCGAGCGTTGTTAAACAGGAATGATGCATAGTCGGGATCACTCCGATGTTTCCGTAAAAACCGCGCCGGTATTATCTGGTCGGTATCAACATCAACTTGATCAAATGGAATTGCAATTGCAGTCAGGGACGTAAAAGCCTCCATTTTACCGTCTCTCCATCAAAGTACGAACGTCAGTAAACTTTCCGGTTACAGCAGCAGCGGCGGCCATAGCGGGGCTTACCAAGTGTGTCCTAGTTTCGGGACCTTGCCTGCCCTCAAAATTACGATTGGACGTAGAGGCTGAACGCTCACCCTTATTTAGTAAGTCACCATTCAAACCAACACACATTGAGCATCCTGAGTGGCGCCAATCAAAGCCGGCATCGGTAAAGATTCTATCCAGGCCTTCTGCTTCAGCCTGTTGCCGGATTTTCCCAGACCCTGGCGAGATCATTGACCAAACCTTAACCTTTTGACCTTTAACAACCTCTGCAGCCAATCGTAAATCCTGTATGCGACTATTAGTACACGAACCTATAAAAACACGGTCCACGGAAACATCTGTCATTAACTGACCTGGTTCCAAACCAGTATAAGTTAGCGCGCGCTTCATTGCCTCACGCTTTTCATTATCAGGCTCTGCCTCCGGATCAGGAATTGGCTCAGTTATACGGATGGCATGTTGCGGACTTGTACCCCATGTAATCATTGGCGCAATAGTTGAGCCATTTAATATCACTTCCTTGTCAAACTCAGCACCCTCCTCTGTCGGCAAGTCCTTCCAGGCTTCAACAGCAAGCTCCCATTTCCTGCCTTTCGGCGCGAATTCTGAGCCCTCTAGAAATTTAATTGTCTTATCGTCTGGCGCGATAAGCCCTATGCGTGATCCTGCTTCAATAGTCATATTCGAAAGGGTAAGCCTGCCTTCAATATCGAGCTGACTAATACATGGACCAGCATATTCGATTGCATACCCTACACCACAAGCGGCACTCTCTTGAGCAATTAAAGCTAAAGCCACATCCTTTCCGGTAACCCCAAACCCTAGCTGGCCAGTGACAGTGACACGCATTAACTTGGGTTTTCTTTGCCAAATGGATTGCGTTGCAAGAACATGACTAGCTTCAGAAGCACCAATTCCAAAAGAAATGCACCCCATAGCACCATGCGTAGAGGTGTGACTGTCTCCGCAACAAAGAAGAATGCCGGGTTGGGTTATACCTAATTCTGGACCAATAACATGAACGATACCCATACGGATATCTTCGAGCCCAAAATGGTGAATGCCAAATTCATTTGCATTAGCTGCAAGCAGCTCAACCTTCTCACGAGCTTCAAGGTCAGTCATTTCGCTTAAAGTTCGCTCGGTGGTAGATGCATAATGATCGGGTGTTCCAAATGTTTGATCCGGCTGTCGCACCGTTCTAGACGAATCGCGCAACATGCCAAATGCATGAAAACTGCCGTCGTGCAGTATGTGACGATCCACATATAACAACGACTGCCCATCGTCACGTTTCACGACTTCATGTGCCTCCCAAATTTTTTCGAAAATTGTTTTCGGCGCTGCCATGACCTCCTCCTCAGCCCACAAACACGTTTCTTAAATTTTCTGCCGTGCACTGTGACGCAAATATTCGAACTTCATGATATAGAGTCCACTCATAATAACAATGCATGTTCCTAACACTGCAAAAATATTAGGGGAATGCCCCCAAACTACATACCCGGCGAGACCAGCCCAGGCAATGGAGGTATAATTAAACGGTGCTATCGTCGATGCCTCCGCAAACCGCAACGCTTCGATCATCGCATAATGCCCCCCTGCAACGAGCAATGCTCCAGAAAAGGAAACACACAAATCAAATGGGCTAGGCGTTAACCAAGGGCCGAGCCCCGGTGTGGGATTTTCAAAAATCGTTGCCGTTATAATGCCCGGAGGAATTGTAAAAAGCTCTATAACAATCATCAGACCAAACGTAGTTGCCATTACCGCTGATGAGGACTCCTTTTCAGTCATTCCACGAGTGATAATGTCTCGCCCTGCAGCTAAAAATGCAGAAACAAAAGGCAGCAAAGCAGCAAACCCAGCGAAGTCACTTTCAGGGCGTACTATTAAAACTATTCCAACGAAACCGACAATTGCGGCGCCCCAGCGCCGACGGCCGACATTTTCACCTAATAGTGGTCCCGCCAGAGCAGTAAGAATCAGGGGGCCAGCGAATGTAATTACAACTGCATCAGCGAGTGGTAGGTAGGCTAATCCGAGAGTAAAAAAAGTATTCTAGCGGATACCATCGCCCCTCGTACAAGGTGCATTGCGCAATTTTTCACTTTGAGCGAAGCAAAACCACCATTAAGCCAAACAAAAACCAAAGTGGTACAACAATTAGAAAGGTAGAACGCATATTACCTGGCCAACTGGTAAATCGACGGTTAGATATTTTAGAACCGCATTATTTAGATTATCAGCATAGCGCTGATAATTGCAAAGGCTATTCCTCCCTTCAGAGGCTTCGTTTGCTTCGCCAGGATTTCCATCCGTTAGGGCGACTTAACTTCTGATAATAAACGTTGACGGTGCAAAATGTAGAGACCGCTCGCGATTATTATTAAAACACCCAAAACAACAAACTTGTCCGGCAATTGGCCCCAAACGATGAAACCCAAAATAGTAGCCCATACAATGCCAGTATATCGGAAAGGGGCGACAATTTTGGCTTCCGCAAAGCGAAATGTTTCTATCATAAGATAGTGTCCTGCCGCGACACATAAACCTGTTAAAACAACGAGGACGGTATCGTGAAATCCGGGCATTACCCAGTTAAAAGGCTCACCGTCCAATAAAGAAGCAAGAAGTGAGCCTCCAACCGAAATTAAGCTAGATGTAAAAAATATCGAGAGAGAACTCTCCTCTGCTGTAAGTTTCCGAGTAACAATATCGCGCATCGCACCCGTCAGTGCCGCAATAAGAGGAAAAAGCATTGCTAATTGTAATGCGCCTCCAATGGGTCGAGCGACAATTAAAATTCCAAGGAACCCGAAAGATACCGCCATCCAACGTCGCCATCCAACCCTCTCGCCAAGAAATGGTATCGCAAGCGCTGTAAGAAACAACGGCGCTGCGAAAGTGAGTGCCACTGTTTCTGCTAGAGGAAGATAGGTAACAGCAAGAACGAAAAAAATACCGTTTAACAGGTTTAGCACACCCCTATACCAGTGACCCGAATTGTTACTTGGCTTAAGAATTGAAAAGCTTGAGAATAGAGGAACCATCAAGAGCACTATTAATATCATTACTGTTGAACGCATAAAAATAATTTGGCTTGCCGGATACATACCCGAGAGCCATTTGAGCAGCGCATTGTTCAAATTCATAAAGAAAACGCTCACAACCATTAGCCCAATTCCTCTGAATGGGGCCGTCCTATGCACGCCAGTCACCATTGGATATTCTATCCTCCGTTATCCACAACCTACGGCAACAATTGCAATAAGGATAGCCATACCGATGATTGACTTATGATGAGTGGCAAGGCTAGGAATCAAGCAAGCGGGTTATATGTGTTATACAAAGTAGGTGTTAAATTGGGGAGATTAATAATGAGCCAGGAGCTCAATCGAGATGATGTCGATGTGTATATACGAGAGGTCGGTCTACGTGATGGTCTACAGAATGTAAAAACTTTCTTTCCAACCGAGGCAAAGAAAGAATGGATTTCCGCTGAAGCCGCAGCTGGAGTTATTGATATTGAGGTCTGCTCTTTCGTTCCTCCAAAACTGATTCCTCAATTTGCAGATGCACTTGAAGTTATTGAAGAAGCAAAAAAGATGGGTAACCTTAACGTTTGTGCGCTTATGCCTAACCTCAAAGGCGCTGAAAGAGGCATAGAGGCAGGTGTAGATCAACTAAATTATGTTACTTCAGTAAGCGAGACCCATAATCTTCAAAATGTTCGCCGCACCCCTGCCCAATCGGTGGAAGAGTTCAAAGCCATTGTTGAATGTCGCGATAGAAGGGCAGAGGAAACGGGCAAAAGAGTGACACTCCTTGCCGGTTGCGCAACGGCGTTTGGTTGCACATTGGAGGGTGATATTGATTCGAGCTCTGTGGTCTCTGTAGCCCGGCAGTTTGTAGAGTCTGGAGCTGATGAGATATCGCTTGCTGATACTGTCGGCTATGCTAACCCCAGCCAAATTAAGGCACTGTGCGCGGAAATTTTAGATGTGGTCGATGTTCCGGTAACTATCCACTTGCATGATACACGCGGCATGGGTGTGGTTAATGCATTCGCTGCCTATGAGGCAGGAATAAGGCGTTTCGATGGATGCCTCGCCGGTCTTGGTGGATGCCCCTGGGCGCCCGGAGCAACTGGGAATGTAGTGTTAGAAGATATGGCTTTTATGTTTGAGGGCATGGGAGTACGCACAGGTATTGATTTAAAGAAACTGTGTACTGTTCGTGATATTATCACCCGTGAATTACCCGACGAACAACTTTGTGGTGGTCTGGCAAAGGCAGGCCTACCATTAAATTTTTCACAGGCAACAAGGCTTTCGGCGGCGGCGGAGTAAAATGATGGATGAACAAGAAATTAAGCTAGTACTAGATGACGAAGATTTTCCAGAATTGCGGTCTGAAGTAAGGAAACTCTGTGAGAAATATCCATCCAAATATTGGCTGGATCTTGAGGATCAAACTCCGGACACAAGTTATCCAACCGAATTTGTTCAGGAACTCACTGATGCTGGCTACCTTGCCGCTCTTATTCCTCCTGAATACGGCGGATCGGGACTTTCGCTACGGGCCGGTTCCGTGATCCTCGAAACTGTCTGCGAGATGGGCTGCCAAGGTTCTGCGTGTCATGCCCAAATGTATACAATGGGGACGGTTCTGCGCCATGGATCAGATGACCAAAAGCAAAGTTATTTACCAAAGATAGCCACTGGGGAATTAAGACTACAAGCATTTGGTGTTACAGAGCCTACGACTGGGTCTGACACCACTCAACTTCGAACCCGTGCTGAGCGCGATGGCAATGGATACATCATCAACGGTCAAAAAGTATGGACTAGCCGAGCGGGCCACTCTGATCTTATGCTTTTACTTGCCCGCACCACGCCTAAGGAACAATGTGAAAAACGAACCGACGGGGTTTCTGTGTTTTTGATAGACATGAGAGACGCGAAGAACAACGGCATGGAAATTAAACCCATTGACGCGATGATTAATCACAACACAACCGAGGTTTTTTTTGACAATGTAAATATTCCGGGTGACGCGCTAATTGGTGAAGAGGGGAAAGGGTTTCGTTACATACTTGATGGCATGAACGCTGAGCGTTGCCTCGTGTCAGCAGAAAGTATAGGCAATGCGCGATTTCTTTTAAACAAAGCAGTTAAATACGCCAATGAACGCGTTGTATTCAATCGTCCAATAGGCAAGAACCAAGGAATCCAATTTCCAATCTCGGATGCGTATATCAAATTACAAACAGCTGATCTGATGGTTCGCAAAGCAACTGCAATGTTTGAAGCAGGTTTAAGGTGTGGTGCCGAGGCGAATTGTGCAAAATACCTTAGCTCTGAAGCTCTATGGGCCTGCGCCGAAACATGTTTCACTACACATGGTGGTTTTGCTTTTGCAAAAGAATACGATGTGGAGAGAAAGTGGCGTGATGCCCGGCTTTCACGAAATGCTCCAATATCTCCTAATATGATCATGAATTTCATCGGACAGCACGTTCTTGGGCTCCCACGATCTTATTAGACTTCTTGTTTCCTCTTTCATATCTACAAAAATTTAGGAAGAGAGAATCACAGATATAAGCGGAAATAATTCAGAATTAGAAATATAATTTGAGAGACAGTATCATGGAAATGACAATTGAAGACGATTACACCGAATTTCGCGACGCTGTTGCAGCAATATGCACAGATTTCCCGGGAAAATACTGGCGCGATCTCGAAGATCAACCATCAGATGGCAGTTATCCCACAGACTTTGTAGATGCTCTGACGCAGAGTGGATTTTTAGCAGCCCTAATCCCGGAATCTTATGGCGGATCTGGCCTCCCTATCCGAGCAGGAGCCGTTATATTGGAGGCAATTCATGAAAGTGGTTGCTCTGCAGCAGCATGCCACGCGCAGATGTACACAATGGGCACGATCCTTCGTCACGGTTCTGATGAACAAAAACAAAAATATTTACCTCAAATTGCAAAAGGTAGTCTTAGGCTGCAAGCTTTCGGTGTTACTGAACCAAACACCGGGTCGGACACTACTCAGTTGAAAACAAAGGCTGAGCGGGACGGCAACGGCTACGTGATTAACGGTCAAAAGGTTTGGACCAGCCGAGCAGCTCACTCAGACCTAATGCTACTTTTAGCTCGCACTACCCCTCCTGAAGAATGCGAAAAAAGAACTGATGGGCTCTCATGTTTCCTGATCGACCTGAGAGAGGTAACAGGCAATGGGTGTCAAATAAAACCATTAGATGCCATGATTAATCATAATACCACAGAGGTATTCTTTGATAATATGCATATCCCCGGTGATGCTTTGATTGGTCAAGAAGGTAAAGGATTTCGATACATATTGGATGGTATGAATGCAGAACGTGTCTTAATCGCAGGTGAGTCGCTCGGAGACGGTAAATTTTTTATCGATAAGGGAGTAAGTTACGCTAACGAGAGAGTCGTTTTTGATAGGCCGATTGGTCAGAATCAAGGCATCCAATTCCCACTTGCAAAATCCTGGGCTGAGTTACAAGGGGCTGACATTATGGCCCGCAAAGCAGCCGCATTGTTTGATTCAGGAAAACCTTGTGGTGCTGAGGCCAATATGGCCAAATATCAAGCAGCGAAAGCAGCCTGGGAGGCGGCGGAGGCGTGCTTAATGACTCATGGCGGTTTCGGGTTTGCACGTGAGTATGACGTAGAACGAAAATGGCGCGAAGCTCGTTTATATAGAACAGCACCTGTTTCTGAGAACATGATACTCGCATACATTGGTCAAAATATTCTTGGCATGCCACGATCTTACTAAAGGACTTTAAAATTGCGTTATCAGAAATGAACATAGGAAAAACCGAATAAATGTTTCTCTTAATACAACGAGTTATTGAATAGCATTTAATGGGGGTTGAAGTATAAAATCTAAGGATGAGTTATAGGCGGAAACAGACTGGCCCTAATCGTTACCGTGAAGATATCGGACGGTATTACGAAAATTTCGTTGTCGGGGATATTTATGAACACCGGCCTGGACGCACCATAACATCGGCAGATAATAGCTGGTTCACGCTTCTTACCATGAATACACATCCGCTGCATTTTGACACGGTATATGCCTCAAAGAGCGAGTTCGGTAGGATCGTTGTCAACTCATGCCTTACACTTTCCATAGTTGTGGGGATGAGTGTGTCAGACACTTCCCAAAAAGCGATTGCCAATCTTGGCTGGACTGACATTGATCTCACCCAACCAGTTTTCGTTGGAGACACAATCTATGCAGAAAGCGAAGTGCTTGAAAAACGCGAGAGTGAATCACGTAAAAGTCAAGGAATAGTAGGTATTCGCACCCTAGGCCTAAAGTCGGATGGAACTGAATTTATGACATTTAAAAGAAGTATATTAGTTCCCAAAGCCGGACAAACAGTTGATGATGAAGAAAGAAAATATGAAGATTAACCATGATGACCTAATACTTGATACCATCGACCGTTTCCTTAGACGCGATGTAGAACCTCACGTTATGAAACTTGAGAGAGAAGATATCTGGCCGGAAGAGATAGTAGGTAAGATGTCGGACCTGGGGCTATTTGGTGCAATAATAGAGGAAAAATATGGAGGACTGGGTCTATCGTGCCTCACATATGCAAAAATCGTTGAACGTGTGAGTAAAACTTGGATGTCATTGTCAGGCATTTTTAACTCGCATCTTATTATGGCTTCAGCCGTGCAGCGTTTTGGTACGGCGGATCAGAAAAAGAAATGGCTTCCAAAATTTGCTTCTGGTGAGGTACGTGGTGGCCTTGCCTTAACTGAACCAAGTTGTGGAACCGACCTACAAGCCATTCGTACCCGTGCTGTCAGGACCGGTAATGACTACACTATTAACGGAACAAAGATGTGGATTTCAAACGGAATTCATGGCCACTGTTTCGCTGTCCTAGTTAAAACCGATATTAATGCAAAACCAAGGCATCGAGGAATGAGCCTCTTTATAGTTGAAAAAGGGGAATCTTTTAAATCAACTCGCAAACTCGAAAAATTGGGTTACAAAGGTATAGACAGTGCAGAATTATTCTTTGAGAATTGCCGAGTTCCACCAGAAAATCTAATTGGGGGCATTGAGGGAAATGGTTTTAAACAGGTAATGGGCGGCCTTGAACTCGGCCGCATAAACGTAGCCGCGCGTGGTGTCGGCGTGAGCCAAGCAGCGTTAGACGAAGCTGTGAAGTATTCGCAACAAAGGGAAACCTTCGGCAAACCGATATGCCAACATCAAGCGATACAACTCATGCTAGCAGATATGGCTACGCGCACCGAAGCTGCTCGACTTTTAGTTCACAGGGCAGCAGAAGCATTTGATAATAAGGAGCGCTGTGATATGGAAGCAGGTATGGCAAAGCTTTTTGCGACTGAAGCTGCCATAAGTAGTTCAATAGAATCTATGAGAGTTCATGGAGGATACGGTTATTCAAAAGAATTCCCGGTAGAACGCCTATATCGTGACGCACCATTGTTGACAATTGGGGAGGGGACCAACGAACTCCAAAAAATCATTATCGCACGCCAACTCGTTGAAAGAAATCCCATCTAACATGCTGCCGCTCAAAGGAACTCGTATTCTTACAGTTGAACAATATGGCGCGGGGCCATGTGGCACGCAATATCTGGCTGATCTTGGAGCAGAGGTCATAAAAGTGGAAAATCCACATGATGGCGGAGATATGGCGCGAGCCGTTGGCCCCTACTTTTTAGGTGATGGATCGAACACCGCATCGAGCCAATTTTTCCAGGCTTTTAATCGTAATAAGAAGAGTGTCACGCTTGACCTTGGGGCTAGTGTTGGTCAGGAGATTTTTAGGGATCTAGTTCGCACCTCAGATGCAATTTGCGCTAATTTACGGGGGGACGTACCCTCCAAACTTGGGCTTACTTATGAGTCATTGGAGATCGTTAACCCAAAAATTGTGTGCGCCTTTCTTACCGCCTACGGAAGAACGGGGCCACGCAAATCCTGGCCAGGGTTTGATTATCTGATGCAGGCAGAGGCAGGCTACTTTTCTCTCACTGGAGAAATTGAAACTCCACCTTCTCGAATGGGTCTGTCATTAGTTGACATCATGACTGGCCAAACCATGGCACTTGCATGCGTATCTGCAATAGTTTCAGCGCGCGCAACTGGAAAAGGTCAGAATATCGATACTAATCTCTTTGATTTAGCACTTTCAAATCTTGGTTACCTCGCCACCTGGTATCTCAATGAAGGTCATATACAAGGTCGCGAGCCACGATCGGGGCACCCTTCACTGGTACCATGCGCTCAATATTCGACCAAAGATGGCTGGATCTATATCATGTGCAACAAAGAAAAATTTTGGCCGCTACTGTGTGAAAAAATTGGACGTCCTGAGTGGGGTAAAGATAGCCGATATGCGACATTCAAAGATCGTGAGTCAAGAAAGAGAGAAATTCAAGACTTGCTCGACAACGAGCTATCGTCAAAAACAACAAAAGAATGGCTTGATATATTTTCCGGTATTGTTCCTGCCGCTCCAATTCTTGACGTTGGACAGGCGATTGATAACCCTTTTGTCACCGAGCGAGGGCGCCACATGGAATTAAAGCTCAATGACGGCACTTCATTCTGCCTTCTCGATGCGCCGTTTCATACTGACGAGCCTACCCCTAAACATCCTGCTCCTGAGTTGGGCGCTGACACCGAAACTATTCTAAAGGACCTTGGGTACGATAGAAAACGTATAGAAGCGCTACGTTCTGAAAAAATTATTTAAATTTGAAGGAAGTGAACGCTAAATAATTTATTGCTATCGGTCCAAACCTTAGAAGGGACAAAGCCTGCGCTCAATGCTAACGTCTGGAACTCGTCAATATCATATTTATACGAACTTTCTGTATGAATTCGTTCGCCTGGTCCAAAGCAAAATTCGATGCCGCTTACCGTGACGGATTGCTTTTTAAAACTTTCCAGATGCATCTCTATACGCCCCAATTCTTTATTATAAAATGCTACGTGACCAAAAGATTGGAGATCAAAATTTCCCGATAATTCCCGGTTTATATGGGATAGAATATTCAGATTGAAAGCCTTGGTAACACCAGCAGCGTCATTATAAGCGGCCTCTAAGGTCATGGGATCTTTCTTGAGATCTACGCCAACAAGCATACCCCCCCCAGGACCCAGTGTTTCGACACATGCCTTAAGAAACTCTTTTGCTTCAGGGCGAGTAAAGTTACCTATTGTTGAACCGGGGAAGTAACCCACTGAACGCCGTGACCTAATTCCCAAGCCCTTTGGCAAGTCAAACGGCTTAGTGAAATCTGCACACACTGCATGCACAGCAATTCCCGGATAATCCTGAGCCACAGAACGACTAGCTTTCATAAGAAAATTTCGCGAAATATCGACTGCCACGTAAGATGCCGGCATTTCAAGCGCATCAAGAACATACCTAATTTTTTTTGACGCGCCGCTTCCATACTCTATTAAATCTACATTTGACCCAATAGCATTAGCTATTTCTGGAGCCACATCCTTCATCAGTTTGAGCTCGGTTCGTGTCGGATAATATTCGGGAGATTCGCAAATTGAATCAAATAATTTAGACCCAACTTCATCATAAAAATATTTACAAGGTAACGATTTCACCGCACCACTTAACCCCAATATAACTTCTGCTAAAAAATCATTGTCAGTAGCGAATGACCCATCAGCTGAGTCAAAATTTGAGAGAGATATCATTGAAATTGTCCGAAATTATTTTGCCAGGAAGATTTTAAGCAGAGCGCTTTCTTTTGGAGTTGTATACCATTTTCTTTTATTAAATCAGGTTCTTTAAACGATGCAACAAGTTTGTATTGGAGATCTGATCATGAGATAGTCAACAAATGGCTCAAAGTAAAAAACAATCGGCTCTCCGTATTACCTGTGGAGCTCACGTGGTGCATGATGGCCTCGTAGATATGCTTTACGCTCTACTACCATTATTGCGCGATGCATTTGGTCTTTCCTTCGCACAAGTTGGTCTCTTACGCGCAGTTCACAAAACAGCCACCGCAGCATTTCAAATACCAGTTGGAATTTGGTCGGAACGCACAGGAACAAGACCGCTCTTAGTAGCTGGAACTGCACTGGCCGGCTTTGGGTTTTTAGGACTTGGTTCAGCAAATAATTTTGGGGCCATATTAACATTTATTTTCTTCGCAGGATGTGGGGGTGCATTTCAACATCCATTATCCTCTGCTATTCTTTCAAGCAATTATCCCAAAAAAGGACAGCGCGCTGCTTTAGGTACATACAACGCTTTTGGCGATATCGGAAAATTTCTGTTTTTGGGAACTACACTCTTTGCTACTGCGAGCCTCAACTACAAATGGCAAGCACCGGTTTACTCTTTTGGTGTTATCGCACTAGTGACTGCGCTCGTCATATGGCTCTTTCTCAAAGCGTCTGCCATTGGTAACAGGCCAAGAAAACCATCATCAAAAACCACCGGTGCTGGCACCTCGGGATGGGGGGTCAAACATCCAAAAGGTTTTGCGTTGCTCGGCGCTATTACTGCATTGGACAATACCACGAGGAACGGTTTCTTAACATTTGCGGCATTTTTAATGATCGAGAAAGGCGTCTCAACAGAGTGGTCGGCACTTGCAGTTCTGGTGACGGTATTCGGTGGTATGTGCGGAAAGATGGCTGTAGGTGTGATTGCAGAGCGGATTGGCGTGACCCGAACAATCGCTCTTACCGAGTTCGCCACAGCCTTGATGATCCTTGCCATTGTTGCAATGCCAAGCCTTTATGCTTTTTTTCTCCTTCCAGTCCTCGGTGTCTTTTTGAATGGTACTTCTTCCGCCATATACGGTACAGTCCCCGACCTTATCAAGGGAGAAAAGCACTCCCGTGCCTATGGTCTTATCTACACACTGGGCTCTGTTTGCGGCATCATTGCTCCGCTTGGCTACGGGGTCCTCGCAGATTGGACTAACATTGAAACAACGATGATTGTTGTCGCCGGAGTGGTTTTGCTTACTGTTCCACTGTGCAAATTTTTGGCAATAGCAATTCAAGAGGCCCGGCAGTTTTAAAGATTTTCTACCTGCCAATCTCCAGAACCACTCGCCCAACCGCTCTCCTTTTCATAACTTCCGCCATCGCGTCGCGAAAGTCATCCAATTGAAAGCATGCATGGATGGTTGGGCTTATTGCTTGGCTCTGCCACCAATCTAACAGCTTTTTTTGCATAGCGTCGACACGGGCCGTGTAGGCATTTCTGTTATCAACGGGACCCCATCCAACATATTCGCCATAATTAAATCCCATGACGGCAATATTTTTCACAAGAAGAATATTGTACCCAACTTTGGGAATAATTCCAGATGCATAGCCTATAGAAACTAATCTACCGTCAGGCGCTAAACAACTAAGTACTTGGCGTGCATTATCTCCCCCGACAGGATCAAAGATTACATCCACACCTCTTTCATTGGTCAATGTCATTATTTTCTTTTTAAGATCAACACCATCAATAGCTTTACCGCCATGCGCCTCTACGACTTTACGCTTTTCCTTAGTGCTCGCAACCCCGATTACTTGTGCCCCTAGTACACAACCAATTTCGATCGCAGCTAAACCTACGCCACCAGCTGCTCCTAAAACGAGCAATGTTTGACTCTTCTTCAAATTGGCCCTCCATACGAGGCCTCCGTATGCGGTCGGGTATGAAATAGCTAGCGCTACTGATTTTTTTATTTCTAAGCCATCAGGCAACACGTGAAGGTTAGTTGCGGCAACTGTTATTTCCTCTGAGTACCCCCCCCAGTCAATGGCCCCAAAAACAATGTCTCCCGGTCTAACGCGGGTAACTCCATCCGCAACTTCCATCACCTCTCCGGCGATCTCAGTGCCAGGGGAAAAGGGTAAAGACGGCTTTCTTTGATATTTACCTGCTACAACCAATGTCGTAGCAAAACTCACTCCAGCAAATCTTATCCGAACGCGGGCCTGACTATTAGCTAAAGAGGGTCGAGATACTTTAGTTAATACGAGGTCGTTATAATTACACCATTGCGAGCATATGATAGCGCGCATTTCTTCCCCCGGCATGTTTCAAGTCCCCTTATTTTTTTATGTTCCTGCTTTTTCGCAATCGAAATACTGGCGCCCACCCTTGACCTGAGCTCGATACATAATCCGCCTTCCGCTTTTGTCAAAAGTCTCGCGACGGTGCATCGTACAACGATTATCCCACATCAGGACATCACCCACTTGCCAAACATGCTCGTAGGTGAATTCTGGTTTCACCGCATGCTTCCATAGTTGGTCCAGTAATTTTTCGCTCTCATCTAGAGGGAGCCCCAGAATATCACAGTTAAGCCGCCGACCAAGATAAAAGCTCGCCCGCCCGGTCTCTGGATGGGTTCGCACAATAGGGTAAGCCGGTCGGAGTGCTTCACGAGGATCGAGTGCCTCCAGAGGGTCTTTTCGACGTCCCCCAACGCTGGTGTAGGTATAGTCGTGTTTTGCCTTCTTCCCTCTGATGGCGGCACGCAAGACGGGGTCTAACGAATCCCAAGCTTTAGTCATATTTGCCACTGATGTGTTGCCTTCCTTTGACGGTATTTCAATAGCATGGGGTATACTTGCTGCAGATGGCTACTCCACGAAGGCACTATCCGTATGCCAAGAGGCTTCACCGGCACCCAATTGCCCAATCGGTCGGCCACCTTCGACTACATTTGATATAACATTAATATGCGATGGAATTTTATCGGAGGGGCTAATGAATTTTGTGAGGGACAATAACGTGCTTGGCGGAAACTCTAAATTCTGAAATTTTTCTACAAAAGTTAGTATTTGTTTATCGGTAAGGAATTGTCCTCGAATGAATAGCGCACCATTAGCTAATCACGCCTTGTTGATCCTACTGAATACCTTGTCTATGAATGGGGTGTTTAGATTAACACCGTTTATTACGGCGCAAACACCACCTGGCACCAACGTAACATTAATCGCGCCTACTAATTTTTTCTCCCATTTTCTTGGTAAATCACATATCAAAGCACATACCATTCTAAGCGAATTTCTACTTAAACCAGAGAGTTAAAATATGTTGATAATCAATAATAAGATAGTCGAAGAGTTGCTCGATATGCAGACCTGTATCGATGTACAGGAAAATGCGTTTCGGGGATTAGCAACGCGCTCCTCGGTTATGAGGCCACGTATCGACGTTTATGTTCCTTGTGACTTTGAGGATAGTTATTACCGCTGGGGGTCAACAGAGGGAGCATGCAATGGATTTTTCGCTACTCGCATCAAATCCGACATCATGAATTGGCCACGTAATGATGCAGGTGAAGTTACCAATCAAAACAAGTTTTGCGTAGAACCTGGAACATATTGTGGTTTAGTTTATCTATTTAGCAGTGGGGATGGAGCACCACTAGCAATCATCAATGATGGTATTTTGCAACACATGCGCGTAGGCGGCGGGGCAGCTATAGGCGCAAAATATCTCAGCCGTGAGAATGCTGAAACAATTGGTATGATCGGTTCAGGAGGAATGGCACGGACGTATCTACAAGCGATTAAGTGTGTGCGAGACATAAAGAGGGTCAAAGTATTTAGCCGAGACCCAAAAAATCGTGAAACATATGCTGATGAAATGCATAAAGAAACTGGGGTAGAAGTTATTCCAGTTAAAAGCACCGAGGAAGCCATGAAGGAGGCAGACATAGTCTGCAGTTGCACAGATAGTATGGTGCCAACATTTGACCCTGAGTGGTTGGAACCGGGAATGTTTGTAGTCAACGTCAATGACTTCGAAGTAGGGCAAGAGCATTTGAAATACTTTGATATCGCAATTCGCCAGGGCGACGAGAAAATAAAAATGGCAGACGGAAACGGATTCCTCAATTCTGTCGGGGGGGGCACCGGTGGATATGTGGCAGGCAATGACGAACAACTCGCAAGTGTTCCATTCGCAGAAGCAAACGACATCGCACATCAGATCTTGCCAACTTTTGCAGACTTAGTAGCAGGGACAGTCGCAGGAAGGAGCAACGATAAGGAAATAACTTATTATGAGAACCAAGGTAATAACGGATTGCAATTTGCTTCCTGTGGGGGAGCTGTGTACACAAAATGCAAACAAAAAGGGTTAGGTATAGAAATACCCACCGAATGGTTTCTTGA
>CAJWLM010000023.1 GCA_913043025.1 uncultured Rhodospirillaceae bacterium | reverse complement strand
GGAGTTGTATAATTTTGAAGTTTTCGTTAACTAGCGGTTCACCACATCGAAAGTTTTCGAATGCTACGACATATGCTTCAATCATTTACCCTGTTTGGTAGAACATGATAACATCAAATCAATCTTTTGAGTTTCATCGTAAAGATGTTTAGGTTGGACGCATGTGAATTTAGATTGACAACTCTCATTTCAGAATGAGACATGCACATGATTTGTCATGATTGGAAGCCGAAATCACAATTGAACATAATTGTATTTAGCAGTTATGACAGTCACACAATTTTAGTTGTATCATTCTTTCTCAGCCGTTTTTTCGATGTCCAAAGCGCAGTGCATGCCTACCAAGCACCATTGTTGTGTCTTTGCCGGTAGAAGTATGTTTGTGCAGCTTGTTTTGAAAAGTCTTTGAGGGTGTTTTAATTCATGTGCTGAGATTATCAATGTGACAGTGCGCGAATTTTCCAAAATTGATCACGTTATGCCAAAAATGTAAATCTCTTCTATGAAAAAACGTTATGGACACTTTTTTCACGTTGAATGTCCGAACGAACTAATTACCGTACGTATTTGATTAAGAAAATTGAATTAAGAAAATTGGAAGCAGTGTGTTCGTTGGCTCATCACGATAAGAAAATTAATGCTTATTCTCCAGAATACCCGGTTTTATCCCCTGAGCAGCGTGAAGCGAATCCGCCTAACAGGGTGCCGTTGGTACTTCAGCACCCTTTGACCAGGGAGGTAGCCCTTTATGGATTAAATAGTTCCACGTGCGCTATTGTTCCGGCGGGCAAGGATGTTTCAGATGAAGATTTAGACATTTGGGATTTGGAGGGTGTTGAGGATAAGAGCGTAGGTATTTTGCGCGATCTTTTGCCTTACCTTACAGGGCCAGATTTCACAGTAAAATGGCAATGGCAACCAGGCGATATCGTTGTCTGGGATAATCGTTCTACTATCCACGCTGCCACCGGTTTTGAGTATCAAAGATTTGACCGTGAGATGTGGAGGCTTACTTTAAATCAAGATACAAATCACGTGACAGCCTGAGGCTCGCGCGCCCCTTCCGGCTTCATATCAGATATCATCGTTTCATTTTTTCTAGGGTCTAGCACCTAAGTTTACAGCGGATATTGATTTGATAGGGGGCGCAGTCATCTGTTGCTGTTTTTTGTGCTCGCTGAGCATGAAAAAAAAGCTTTGTCAGCAAGACTTTGCTCCCACTTCGAATTGTCGTTCCAGCTTTTATGACGTGAAATTTTATCACCGCCGTACCGTATGCGGAATAATATAGTTCTCGTGTTACCATTTAAAAATTCATGGATTTCGCCCGGGGGGTGAAATGTGAAAGAACCTGGTTTTATCTCAACTGATGCCTCTGATGTTCGCATAACTCCGCCACCTTCAAAGCAAAAATAAATTTCACTTGCATTGGGGTGGCAGTGGTTAGGGCTAGTTTGTCCTGGCTCCCAACACGCAATGGTTGCATCACCGCCTTCGATTTTGGCGAGAATTTTATGGACGTGATGATCAGTATTGTATTCTTCTTCGTCTTTTAAATTATGTATCAGCATCAGTTTTCCCCACTATAAAGTTTCCTCTAATTTTCATGGAATCAATATAACTCTTGTATTCAGCAATGAGGTATTTCCAAAGAATATTTTGTGCTACACCGGTTACGGATCATCATTATAATTCCGATGATAACGATCTGTGCATATTATGGTAAAAAAGGTAAAAAGGGGATATCCGATGGACCTTGGAGGGGAATTAGATATTAACTTTGATAATGCTTCAGGACCATTTCCTAATAATTTAGTTGTGCGCCCAATAGGTCGTGTGGCGGGCGCAGAACTTCCGGGTTTAGACCTTCGTTCGCCTCTAACTGAAGAAACCATCGATTTTATTCTGAAGGCATTAGCCAAATATCACGTGCTGTCATTCCCAGATCAGGATCTTACAAAGGATCAACAAGTTTTGTTTACTAAACAATTTGGTGAATTAGAGGGACACGTAGCGCTTGACCATAACGGTAAACCTTTCCCGGCAGTACACATAGTATCAAATTTAGACCCAGACGGGCAGCCAACTGCGAAGCCGCGAAGCCATGGAAATTATTTCTGGCATTCGGATAAGTCGTATCACGCGACGCCCTCGCTTGCTACTATCCTTTACGCTAAGGAAATACCTCCTAATGGCGGTGCTACGCAATTTGCAAATATGCAAATGGCTTATGATGAATTGTATCCAGAGATGAAACAAATGATAGATGGTTTAGAGGTGGTGCATCACTGGGCACAAAGCAGGCGTAATTCATGTAATGCGCCAGCAACCCCAGAACAAGAAAAAGAGAGCCCGCCAGTTACTCATCCTATTGTTCGGATTCACCCCGAAACAAATCGTAAAAGTATTTACCTTGGCATTCACGCCTCACATATAGCAGGGATGAATTGGCATGAGGGGCGAGAAATAATATACCGCTTGACAGATATGGTAACCCAACCTCGGTTTGTATACACACATGAGTGGAAAACAAATGAATTGGTAATGTGGGACAACCGATCTCTAATGCACCGTGCTACTGGTGATTTTGCTCAAGACTTACACCCTCGTGTTCTGCATCGTACCGTGTTACGTGGCGCGAAACCGCTGTCGCCATGATATTTTTCACGTATGCATTTATAAACCTGGTCAATGCATAATGTAGAAGCCATTCTATTTGGCTACTGCTTTAAACTCTTTGCGCCGCATATGGAGGATATACTCAGTATATCCATTGGGTTGTTCCGCTCCTTTAAAAACGAGATCATGAGCTGCTTTAAAAGCGATAGAATTTTTCAAATCTGGCGTCATTGGCTTGTAAAGGGGGTCTTTGGCGTTTTGTTGATCTACTACAGCTGCCATCTTTTCCAAGGTTCTTTGAACCTGATCTGCGCTACAAATGCCATGGCGTAACCAATTAGCCATATGCTGAGATGATATTCGAAGGGTCGCACGGTCTTCCATTAAACCCACATCATTTATATCTGGTACCTTTGAGCATCCAATTCCCTGGTCAATCCAACGAACCACGTATCCTAGTATCCCTTGCGCATTATTATCGAGCTCTGCTTGTATATCATCTTCAGACCAGTTGGGCCGTTCAGTGATTGGAATAGTCATTATATCGGCAATCGATGCTTGGTCGCGGGATTTGATTTCTTCTTGGCGGGACAAAACATCAACCTCATGATAATGCATTGCGTGCAGGACTGCAGCGGTGGGTGAAGGGACCCAAGCGGTATTAGCTCCAGCCAAAGGGTGGTTTTTTTTCTGTTCGAGCATATCATTCATCATATCAGGCATTGCCCACATGCCCTTACCAATCTGTGCACATCCTTGTAAACCCGCTGCAAGCCCTACATCAACATTCCAGTCCTCATAGGCACTGATCCAGGGTGCTCCTTTCATATCGCTTTTGCGAATCATGGCACCCGCATCCATGGAGGTGTGTATCTCGTCACCTGTTCTATCCAAGAATCCGGTATTTATAAAAACTACCCGGTCTCGAGCTGCACGAATTGACTCCCTTAGGTTTAGTGTTGTGCGCCTTTCTTCATCCATTATACCCATTTTCAAACTGAACCGCTTTAAGCCGAGCGCGTCCTCGACCAGGCCGAAAAGGTCATTAGTAAAAGCCACTTCTTCTGGTCCATGTTGTTTCGGTTTAACTATGTAGACAGAGCCTTCGCGACTATTTTTTATTGGCCCTGAATTATTTAGATCGTGTATGGCGATAGCCGATGTAATCATTGCATCCAGTATACCCTCTGGCACTTCTTCACCATCTGTATCGAGCACAGCATCGGACCACATGTGAATTCCAACATTACGATTTAACATTACACTGCGTCCGTGAAGGACAAGTTCATCACCGTTCGGTGTCGTATAAGCACGATCACGATTGAGTGTACGGGTGATTTCTTGGCCGTTCTTTTGGAAGGATGTGGATAAATTACCTGTCATAAGCCCAAGCCAATTACGGTAAGCCATGACTTTGTCTTCCGCATCAACGGCTGCTACGGAGTCCTCGAAGTCCTGAATTGTTGTTATGGCAGCTTCGAGGATCACGTCGGATATGTTTGCTTTATCGTTGCAGCCAATGGGATGATTGCTGTCTACCTTTATTTCAATGTGAAGACCATGATTTTGTAGCAATATTGCACTGGGATTTTCTGCTTTTCCCTTATAACCGGCGAATTGAAGAGGAGTTAGCAGCCCAACTTCCACATTATCGATTAAGGCGATAAGTGCGCCATTAGCAACTATATATGATGAAACATCCGAATGACTTCCTTTGGCAAGAGGTGCAGTTTGATCTAAGAATTTACGGACATATTGTATAACCTTATGGCCGCGCGCCGGATCATAGCCGTTTGGGGCATCGTCGTTATTTTTAGCGATTGCGTCAGTGCCATATAGAGCATCGTAAAGTGATCCCCAGCGCGCATTTGCTGCGTTGAGTGCGTAGCGTGCATTATTGACGGGTACCACTAACTGCGGTCCGGCAATACTAGCAATTTCGGTATCTACATTTTTTGTACTAACTCGGAATTCTCCACCATCCTTTACCAGGTATCCGATGTTTTTAAGGAATTCGGTGTAATCTTTATGATTAAGGTCTTCGTGCCCATGTTTCCCATGCCAATCGCTAATTTTTGATTGCAAGATATCGCGTTTCTCTAAAAGCTCGCGATTACGAGGTGTCATTTCTCTAAGAATGCATGAAAGTTGCTCCCAGAAGTGCTCGGTTTTTAAATCAGTTCCCGGAACAACTTCTTGATCGATGAAAGAATAAAGTTCGGTTGCGACTTTCAATCCAGCTACAGCTATGCGTTCTGTCATAATAGTTTTCCTAATCGGTAGTATGTTGCGATATCGTCAAGGTTGGGTCGAGTCAACTTAAATTGCGGGAATGAGTATTACGATGTTTTTAATTTTCAGAAGCAGTTTTTTTAGTGCACGTGGCCTTTGTTCATTGAATTAGCACACAAAATCTGATTTTTTTCATAAACTAATCCCGTATTAGGGTAATCAATTCAGCTTAAATTTTGTAATTATTGGATATCTTGAGCTTATAAAAAACAGAATTGAAGAACAAAAAATAATGTGCAGACCCTTTTTTGCTAATGATTATTTTGCGGCGTGCCAAGGTGGCCTGAGAATTTGCCCTTTGCCAGAGTAGTCCATTGCATTTTTAGAAATTGCTAACTTCGAGGAGTTGCACCCAAAAAATTTATTTAGGCCGCCCACCTTTTAGAGTTATTCTATGCATTTGACGGCGTTGACCCTGGTAATCATTAAGTGCTTTATGTTGGGTGCATCTGTTGTCCCATATTACTAAATCACCTTGTTTCCACCTGAGCCTGCAGGTGAGTTCCGGGCGCACGGCATGATTGGTAAGATAACGTAATATCGGCAGCGTTTCTTCTGGTGTCATGCCTTCAAAATGAGTTGTATGAGAGAAATTTACATATAGGGCTTTTCGACCAGTTTCCGGATGTGTGCGTATGATCGGATGAATCGCCTCTATAGCCCGAGTTTCGGTATATGCCTTCTTCATGCCGGTTAAGTTTTTCATTTTGGCATCACGACCACCAATGTTTTTCTGAGCAGAGCTGTAGTGTCCCCTTACATTGTGAAGCATGGACTTTAGGCCCGGTGAAAGTGAATCATATGCTTTGTACATATTAGCGAACAGGGTATCTCCGCCATATCTCGGGACTTCGATGGCGTAGAGAATCGTACCCATGTTTGGTCTTGCCATATAAGTAGTGTCAGAATGCCAATGAACTCCAAAATTAATTTTATCTTTTTCTGTCTTTAATATTTCGATGATCTCAGGGTGTCCATCTATTCCATCTAGGAACGGGTAGATGTCTGGCCTGCCAAACTTTCGTGCAATTTTAAGTTGATCTTTTGGCGTAAGCTCTTGGTTTGGGAAAACCAATACCAGATATTTGAGTAGCGCGTCTTTCAATAAATGCGTTATCCGCGGGTCCAACCTACTTGCCAGGTCCAAACCGTTGACACGTGCTCCCAGCGCTCCTGAAATAGGTGTTATGTTTAAGGACTCAACCATGTCTCTATAGTCGCAAAAGGAATTGCGACGGTCAATTCACTTCGCTATTAGCGATAGGATATTCCTCTTGGGTAAAAACACTGTTAAACAAATTTGGACAACTATTTGGCTTGATTTGCAGCAAACTATGAAGACTAGCCACCGGC
The DNA here is from genome assembly GCA_913043025.1 of uncultured Rhodospirillaceae bacterium. Lineage (GTDB taxonomy): Bacteria > Pseudomonadota > Alphaproteobacteria > UBA8366 > UBA8366 > UBA8366. The sequence continues at coordinate 40,645 of CAJWLM010000023.1, read as the reverse complement.
AAATCGCAACCCACACCCAACATATACGTTAGACTAAACTATAGGCACAGATTAGCAGTAAAATTACAAACGACTTTTAATCACAAAGCAGCTTTGGTTTCGAGTTCGAAGTTGTTTGCAAATATCAACTGCTTGAGAAAACGTTGGATAAGGGCCCGTGCGTAACCTTTGGAAAACACCCTTTGTACCTAAGTTTGCCTTTACAATTATTGCTTCTTTTCGACCGATAATATCGCCATGCAGTTGAAAAATATCATCCCACGCCCGGGATGCTATTTTGCGCGGGGAGTCTTTAAAAGCGCCTAATTGTATTAATATCGCGGGCCTGTCATTTTTTTTCAGTTCTTCATTTAATGCCGCTGTTTTCAAAACACGACCTTGCTTTGCTCGAGCAGATGGTCTTTTTTTAGAAAAACTAACTGAGTCATTTTTAGTTTTTGCAAATTTAGGCGGGATCACAGCGATGGTTGTTGGCCGGCCATTTCGGCTGCCAGGTAGTATCGTTTGCGCAACAAACGGCTGTTGGTCAATACCAGCGAGCTCTTTAGGCGCTACATTACCTAAAATGCTCTTTGGTGTTCTTTGAGCAGATCTTTTCTCAATCAGACTTAAATTCATTGGATTTTGATTTACTACACTCTCCGAAAAATTCAAATTATGTTGCGGCGCTCCCCTCGTGTGCGGTGATTTTTTATCAGTGGACAGAATTTCCGGCGTATCAGTATGAAGGCTTAACTCACGCTCGTTTGCCGTTGCTTTGGTTACGGCATTCTCTGCGTATGCTGTTTGCTTATTTTCTTTATTAGCATCGACTAGACGCTTCGCTTCAGCTAGCTGCTCCTCGTTCATGCGTCTTGCCAATACCTTCCGGTTTTCAACTGCAACGGTTCTAACAAAAACGTCCGGTATTGGTTTCTGCTGGGCTGCTAATGTAAACCAACGATGTGCTTCAACGTCATTTTGTTTTACTCCTTGCCCTTTTGCATAGAGTAACCCAACGCCGACACGTGATTTGGCATCTCCCTCGTGGGCTAACGGCAAAAACTCTTTATAGGCGACCTGAAAATCGCCACGTATATATGCGTTGCGCCCTGCCGCGAAGTCTGCAGCACCTGCCACACTAGCTAACATGCTCGGTATAACGAACAATAACGCTACTTTTTTCATAAATCCCACCAAAGATTTCATAAAGACACTTGATCAATACTTAACTAAAAATCATTTAATTTTTGTTTCATTACATCTTTATTTATTATAATTGTAATAAGATTACAATAAATAATTTAAATCAAGTAAATATTTATTGAATACAATATTTTTTAATCGGATAAATTGTTCTTTTTCAGATGGATACGATATTTCGTAGGCCAAATATAATCTCACACCAGATCTCGAACTTTGATCAGTGCTAAGTACTTAAAAACCACACGATGTACTTTACATATCCAAAATTAACATATTAGGCTTTTGTGGCCGTTTTTGGGCACTAAATGCCTTAATTTAATGATTGATAACTCTCGACAAGCGGCTCAAAGCGTCATGTTGGATAAAATTTTTTGCTAATAGGGCGGATAATGGGAATTACCCGTTCAGTGCCCGCCAAATTTTTTCGGGTGTAGCCGGCATGTCTATCATATTGGCATTAGAGACACCAGCAGACTTAAGCGCGTTAGCAATTGCATTCATAATAGTAGGCAACGCGGCAATTGTGCCAGATTCTCCAGCTCCTTTGACCCCGATTGCATTGGTGCGACACGGAACAGGATGAAAATCCAATTTGAAATTGGGCATATTATCTGCGCGTGGCATAGCATAATCCATGTAAGATCCGCTGATCAGTTGGCCATCATCATCATAGATTAAGTCCTCCATAAGCACTTGCCCTGCGCCTTGTGCTATGCCTCCATGAAGTTGGCCGTCGACTATCATATGATTGATTATCCTGCCAGAATCATCAACCCCAGTGTAACGGTCTAGGGTGAGTGCCCCCGTTTTTGGATCTATCTCAATCTCAGCAATGTGACAACCATTTGGATAGGTAGGAGCATCTGCTTCATAATTCACCTCTGTATCAAGAGCACCAGGAGGGGCCATATCAATAATCTTTTCAAGTGTTACTGTTCGATCTGTGCCGGCAACCAAGAAAAACCCCTTTTTAAATTCCACGTCGGCAGGCGCACATTCGAATTGATTAGCGGCCAGAAGACGGGCTTTTTCAATTAATGCGAGCCCGGCCTTGTGAAATGCACCGCCGCCGACTGCCATCGTACGTGATCCCGTCGTTGATCCCGCTGAGGGAGAAATATCACTATCACCTTGAACCATCGTGACACGTTCTGGGCTTACTCCAAGCGTCTCAGATATCAGTTTCCGGAATGCATCAATGTGTCCTTGACCCTGGGATTGGGCTCCGCTGAATAACACTAGACGATTATCCTCATCGAAGCCAATTCGTGCGGACTCCGAAGTATTTGCTCCCGCATGTTCGAGAAAACAGGCGATACCTAAACCACGCAGCAATCCCAAATTTTCTGAAACCGCACGCCGCATCTCGAAACCATCCCAATCAGCGAGAGGGAGAGCTTTCTCTAATATTTCATTGAATTCGCCGGAGTCATAGGTGACTTTAAGAGGTGTGGAGTAGGGCATATCTTCAGAAGGAATAAAATTGCGTCTTCGGATTTCTGTACGTCCGATACCGGTCGTTTCAGATGCCATATCCATAAGTCGTTCGATAACATAAGCGGCCTCTGGTCTTCCTGCCCCTCGATAAGGGCCGATTGGGGCAGTATTTGTAAATACACATTCCACCTGTATGTAAATTGATGGTATGCGGTAACAGCCGGAGAGGCACATTGCAGTATTGCGTGTAGGGCTACTGGGACCGCTGGCAGATAGATATGCTCCCATTCCCTGTATTGAGTGATATCGAAGTGCTTGTATAACCCCATTATTGTCCAATGCAATTTCAGCAGTGAGTTGGCTATCGCGTGCAGAGTTATCGCTTGCAAAGCTTTCTGCCCGGTTAGCAACCCATTTAACGGCCCGGCCTAGACGCTCAGCTGCACGAAGGATAACAGGGTACTCGGGATAGCATTGTGTTTTCATACCAAACCCGCCACCAACATCTCCTGTTACAATGCGAAGATCATCTGGGTTATTGAGTCTTAGTGCCAGCGAAGCTAGCTGTGAGTGCAGTGTCTTAACTCCTTGACTGCATGCATAAAGCGTAAGCCTTCCGTCTTCCACACGACCGATGGCTGCTCTAGGCTCCATTGCAGAAACAACAAGACGGTTATTCCGTGTAACCAGCTTCACGGTGTGAGCAGCTGTTTGAAATGCCCTATCGGTTGCTGGTTTGTCTCCGTCGTCCCAGTCTAATATCAAATTATTAGCAATATTTGGCCAGATTTGTGGAGCCCCGTCTAAAATCGCTTTTTCGGGGCGGACTATTGACTCGAGAGGCAAATAATCAACGTTCACAAGCTCGGCAGCATCCTCCGCCTGCGTCCTTGTCTCTGCAATGACGACAGCTACAGCTTCTCCCACATGCCTAACTCGTTCTTTTGCCAGAGGCCAGCGATCAGGACAAACGGGTTTTTCTCCGTTGCGCCCTTGCGCTATACGGGTGCATGGAATGGGGTGAATGTTTTGGAGGTCATCAGCGGCATAAACAGCAATTACCCCCGGCTTGGCTAACGCTAAAGAACTATCAATACACGCAATTTCTGCATGCCCATGAGGTGAGCGAACAAAAACTGCATGAGCCATATTAGGAAAAGTAAGATCGGCGGTGAATTGGCCTTTTCCTGTCAGTAGCCTTGCGTCCTCACTCCTTCCGGGTGCTTCAGAGCGGCCGTATTTTTCATTTTCATTCGTCATATTAAAACCTTGTAACAGCATTCACCGCAGCTATGTACAACACCATCCACGATTACCTAAGCGAAATAGGCCGTGATAGTGACAGGGCACATTAACTCGAGTATTTTTAAACGTGATAAGATACTACCTTTTTACTATATATCTTTTTAAACTTCGAAAAATAGTATCGCATCAGCATCTATTTGTTTGTTACCAAGACCCGAAAGGGAATTGGCGAACCGGTTGAGTAAAGGTGGCCCGAACCTTTTTGCATCAAAGCCGTTGGAATAAAAATACTTGTTTGACCTTAGCCCCTATACGCCACGATTTTTGAGATTATTTCGGGATCATGCGTGGGGTTTAAAATTTTAAACCTAGGTTGGAAATAAAATAAAATTTAAGGGGATTTCAAAATGACAATAAGTTTCGCGTTTATCGGTTTTGGTGAGGCTGGTTCTAATGTTTCAGAGGGGCTTTTAGAGGCTGGAGTTGAGCGGATAAAGACGTACGACATCTTATTCGATAAGGAAATAGAGAGGGTCCGTTTGCACAAATTAGCGATTAAGATTGGTGTGGAGCCTTGCGATTCAATCGCTGAAGCTGTGTCTGATGTCGATATTGTATTCTCTACAGTAACTTGCTCTGCATGTCTGGATGTAGCGGAAGAGGCAGCCAAACATCTCCATCCTCAGCAATACTATCTTGATTTCAATTCGATTTCTCCAGGAAAAAAACGGAAGGTTCGAGATCTAATTAAAACCAGCGGGGCGCGCTTTGTCGAGGGATCAGTTATGTCAAACGTGCCGGGAAAGCGACACACGGTACCCATGTTCATCGGTGGAGATGGTGGCGAGGCTTTTGTTAAAATGGTTCAGCCTTATGGTATGGATGTAAAATTTATTCAGGAAGAAGTAGGGCAGGCATCTGCTTGTAAAATGGTACGCTCTATTACTATGAAAGGCATAGAGGCGATTTATCTTGAGTGTATGCAGGCTGCTCGACATTTCAATATCGAGGATGAGGTTCTTGAATCAATTATAGAATCAATGAAAGGTATGAATTGGCGCGAGAAATGTAATTTTAATATGCCACGCACCATAGTTCATGCCCAGCGACGTTCGGATGAAATGGAAAACGTCGCAGAGACACTCAATGAAATAGGGCATGCGCCTCGTATGGCTAAAGCAACTGCGGAAACCCTTCGTTGGTGTGCGTCACTTGGGCTGCGTGAAAAGTGCAAACACCGTCTCGCTTCCGGATACACAGAGGTTTTGGACCTCATAGCCGAAGCGCGGGACAAAAAACTGTAAAAAAATTTCTCAGGGTCAGCAACAAGACGACGCAGGCTCAAAAGCTGCGCCGTTTTATTGCGATCGTGAAATTTTTATATGTCTACGCCTGCAGCTTTTGCACCTGCTATGCGGCCGAATACAGACCCATTCATAAGACCTGTACCGCCCGCATAATTGAAATAAAACAAACCGCCTACGAGTTCTCCAGCAGCATGTAGACCATCGATTGGCCGCAGGTCGCTATCAAGAACTTGCCCCTGACTATTAATGCGAAGCCCGCCGAAGGTAAATGTAATACCACATGTAATAGCGTAAGCTTCATAGGGAGGCTTATCGAGTTTGTTAGCCCAATTAGTTTTTGGAACATCAAGCCCCTTTGTTCCGCGTCCATCAAGAACTGCGGGGTTAAACCGAACGTCCTCCATCACCGATTCATTAAATTCATTTATAGTCTTAAGGCATTGTGTGGCATCCACGCCTTCTAGTTGCTCGACCAAACCTTCAAGAGTGTCAGATTGAACTTTGGTCATTTGTCGAATTCGGTATTCATCTCTCAAAAGCTCAGTTACCTTTTGATCAAATATTTGCCAAGCAAATTGGGCTGGTTGATTGAGTATTTCTTTCCCATATTTCGCGTAGGTATAATTGCGAAAGTCTGCCCCCTCATCTACGAAACGTTTTCCAGTCGCATTCACCATTATCCCAAGAGGGTAGGAATGCTTTTGAAAATTATCTCCAACTGCCAGGTCACCGAATTCAGGAGCGTTAAGATCCCACCCGACGGCATGACCGCCAGACCAGTTACCATAGGGCATTGCGCCAATATCTAAAGCCATCTTAATCCCGGCTCCCATATTATGACGAGTGCCACGAACTTTAACGAGATCCCAACCTGGCCCCATGTAACGAGTGCGCCAATCCGAATTAGCTTCAAATCCACCGCACGCCAGCACAACCGACTTTGCTCTGATTTCAGCAACCTTTCCGTCATGCTTCACTTTAACGCCGAAAACTTTTTCGTTATCGTATAAAAGCTCTATCGCTCTGTGCTCAAACAAGACGGGAATGCCCTTCTTCTGAGACTCTTTATATTGCATCTCCCAAATGCCATGGCCTCCACCCCAAAATTCGAGGACTAGCCCCCCCCAGAATTTCATTTTGCCATCAACCTCAAATGCTTGACGCTTATACATCGGCATGAATCTCATTCCATTATCACGAAGCCAATGCATGGTCTCATTTGACCTTGTTACGAGCGTTTCACAAAGCTCTGGGTCTGTACGATATTGTGTAACGCGGAACATATCATCGAAATACTGATCTGTAGTGTAGGTGCCAAAGTCATTTTTTTCTTTTTCTTCGTCAGTAAGATCCACCAGTGCGGCTACGTCCTGTAACCCGTTGTGTGCGAAACGGACCGCCCCTGCTGTATAGCGACTATTTCCACCAGCTTCGTCTTCGGTCGCACTCTCGAGCATAATAACGCTAGCGCCATGTTCGTGAGCGGAGAAGGCCGCACACATGGCAGCGTTTCCAGCACCGATAATAACCACATCATATTCTTTATCAGTCATATTTCCTCCAAAATTTAACCCGTCAGGGATCGCTACAAACACAGGGCACTTTGTTGATGGTCATAACATAATTTAGCGAATACACTATTTCACGTGCTTCTAAAAGATACTATGCAAATATGCCGCACCACTGATGAAACAACCCTTAGATAACTTTGCAATCCTGTAGAATTTTTCAAGAGCTATGCTGTGGTATTATTTTTTTGTATCAAACGATCAAAACTTTAGTATGACCGAAGAAGATAAATGAGCGTAGTTTATTTCGACCAAAAAAAACCAAATGCGTTCACTCAATAAAAAGGTAATTCATTTCAAAGTTATTGGTTTTTAATGGAAACTTTGTAAGGCTGACCGGTGAATCAAAAAACCTCAATCGTTCATGTTATAACAGGGTTAGAGACAGGTGGTGCGGAGCATGTGCTTGCCTCATTAGCGCTAGAAAAAATTCGCGTTGGCGAGCACCCTTTGGTAGTGAGCTTGGTCGATGGTGGATCGCAATTTGATAAACTTCGGACTGCTGGTTGCCGTGTGATTGGTTTGGGTATGCGGCGAGGTCAGCCCAGTTTTAAAGCGTTAATGCGTTTGGTACGTATAATAAAATGTGAAAAACCTCTGGTGATACAAAGCTGGATGTATCATGCTGATATAGCGGCGTTACTTGCGGTGTACTTGTCTGGACGGCGTTCGTGTACAAAACTTTTTTGGGGTATACGATGCTCAGATATGGATGGTAGCCGGTATCGTTACTTAAGAGGCGTTTGTTCTTGGCTATCCAAATATCCCGATGGGATAATCGCAAATTCACATTCAGGGCTCAAATTTCACACTGAAGTGCTTGGTTATAGGCCGAAGCGTACAGCTGTAATTCCTAACTTCTTCGACACCGAGCGTTATTGCTTCAGAGAGTCCGCACGTAGTCGTATTCGTAGGGAATTAGGGCTCGATGAGAATGACTTTGTTATAGCTGCGGTTGCTCGAGTTGACGCTATGAAGGATTATCCAAATTTCTTATCAGCACTGGAGGAAATTGAGGGGGTTACTGCACTTGCGATTGGCAAAGGAACAGAGACACTTCCAGTTACGCAAGGGTTAATAGTTCTAGGGGAACGCGATGACATCCCGGACTTATTGTCAGCGATTGATGTCCTCGTGTCTGCTTCAGCTTTCGGCGAAGGATTTTCAAATGTCATTGGAGAGGCCATGGCCTGTCAGCGTGCTGTGATTGCAACCAATGTTGGTGATGCTGATAGCCTTGTAGGCAGCGCAGGCATAATCGTGCCTCCGTCTTCACCTCTGTTACTTGCAGAAGCAATCGCACGTCTACAACACGATGAGAAATTAGCGCGGAGTATGGGTCATTTAGGACGAGAGCGGATCATTGCTGAGTATCGTTTGGAAAGGGCTGTGGCTGCTTTCCAGGCAGTCTACGGATACAGTAAAAAAAATGAAAAATGCTTGGAAAATCATTGATAGAAATTGGTGTTTGGATAAAAAAACCTACGGGTTTGGTTAAAAGCATTTATTAAGCAGGAAGTGGAACGACAGGCGCCCCCACTGATGGGGCCATGCATATGTCCGTGGTAAGTCTGACTGTCAGGTTTTTACCCTTAAAAAGAGTGTTACCAACCTAACATACCTGATTGACGACGAGGATCAGCGGCGCCAAATAGCCTAGATTTTTCGTCCCGGTATATGGCGCAGACTGCTCCTGCTGCACGCGTAAGTGCTGGAAAGTCCTCCACGATATGGCCGCGATTTGCAAGTTCGTTGCGAACTGTCGAAGCCACTCGACTTTCAATCTTTATTTTCCCAGGGTCTGACTCATGTGGCTCAAATGAATTGGGGTGGCTGTAAGTAGCAAAGCGAGGTGCCTCAATTGCTTCCTGCATGTCCATGCGAAACAGATTGATGTTAAGGAAGGCCTGGGTCATGGCTTGACATTGCACATCGCCACCTGGCGTGCCAAACGGCATAGTGACTGCCCCTTTCTTGATTGCTAACGCCGGATTGGGTGTTAGTCGAGGTCGTTTCCCTGGGGCTATACATGAAGCATGTTCTGGCACGGCCCAGTTTTGTGAGCCACGACCAGAGGCCACGCAACCAATACCGGGGATTACAGGAGTCTGACTAGAATTGTCACTAGGTGTTATTGAAAAAGCATTTCCCTTCTTGTCGATGGCACAGGCATAGGACGTATCGTATGAATGTTCCACAGGACCGTGCACTGTTGCTGGTGTTGGGCCACTTCCTTGTCCTTCATAACCAGGAACATTACCGAAAGGCGGCAGACCAGGAAAAGCATTTGCCATATCAATCAATTTGCGCCTTGCGGAGACATACTCTTCAGAGAGCAGGTATTCTATGGGCACATCAACAAATCGAGGGTCTCCATAGTAACGTTCTCGATCAGCGAATGAGAGTTTTGTGCATTCTGCAATTGTGTGAATGTAGTCTGCCGTGTTGTGACCCATCCCTTTCAAATCAAAGCCATCTAGCAGGGACATGATCTGCAGGAGCACGGGTCCCTGACACCATGGCTGACATGTGTAAATCTCAAAATCAAAGTAGTTACGCGAAATAGGATCCTCGATCTCCACGTAGAATTCTTTCAAATCCTCCGCAGTCATTAAGCCATCATTTTCTTTATGGTACTTAACAATCGCCTGCGCTGGGTCTCCCTCATAAAAAGCTTTGTGAGCAGCTAGAAGCCGTTCCTCTCGGCTGCCTTGTGCTGCATTTTCCTCATCTGCCAGATACTGGAGAGTTCTCGCAAGGTCTGCCTGTACGAAGTTATCTCCAATCTCTGGGACTTTGTCATTTGGCAAATATATAGCGGCGCTTTGCGGCCAACGACGCAAATTATCTTGAGTATTCACTAAAGTGCTATGCATCGTGGGATGCATCGCGAAGCCTTCGCGAGCGTACTTGATTGGCGACTCTGAAACTTCAGCGAGGCTCATCGTGCCATATTCTTTGAGTGCTGCAATCCAAGCAGCTGGGGCCGCAGGTATTACGCTCCTTAGTACTCCGTGAGGAATCGCTCCGCCATTATCAGAGATAAACATGTTTATATTCGTAGCTTTTGGCCACCAACCTAGTCCACTGATTGACTTCACTTCATCCGTATCAGCAAGATAAAAAATCATGGGGGCCACTCCACCGACATTCACTATATCGCTTTGCAAAACGGCGAGTGCCATACCAGCCGCTACACCGGCATCGATCGCGTTACCGCCAGCTTCCAGTATTTCATATCCTGATCTTGCGGCTAAATAATGACCGGCCGAGCACATGTGCCGATTGCCGAGTTGCGTGGGTTGGAAAGAAACCATTTGTTCCCCTTACTCGCGCATGTTGCGCGTAAAAATTTAGAAACAGTATGCACAAAACTTCTTAAAAATGGAACATGAGAAGATCAATATGCTTACCAAAGCGCGAGAATTGTCTGTATCAAACGTTAAATTTCATTATGTCTTCAATCTGATCGTCGTGGTAGCCAAGTTCCTTCAAAATCTCATGAGTGTGCTCACCCAAGTTTGGCGGCAAGTAGCGAACTGCAGTTGAGGCATTCGAAAATGTTACGGGATTTGCCATCATCTTAATTTTTCCCTCCGTCGGGTGATCGAATGAATCGAAAAAACCACTTTCATTGAAATAGGGATCCCAGAAAACATCCTCTAAAGTTCTGTAGGGGCCAGCAGGCACGTCATTTTTTTCAAGCAGCTTAAGCCATTCGTCGGCAGTTCTACCGTCTAAGCTACCCTCGACTATTGAATAGAGCTCACTTATGTTGGTAGATCGAGATTGCCGAGAATTAAATTTTTGATTGCCTATCAAATCATCTCTCCCAATGAGGCCGAATAAACGGTGCCACTGGCTGTCAGTTGCCGCATGAATGGTAATGTGGCCAGTCTTACAGGCGTAGGGGCGGCGGAATGGCGTTAGTATCTGTTCATGTCCGTTCATGCCCTTTTCAGGTTGATCAAAAACGCCGTGGCAAAGATGTTCTGGAATTCCGTACCATACCATAGTCTCCAGCATAGGAACATGAACCTCTTGACCCTTGCCGAACTTCTCACGCTGGTACAAAGCCATCCCTATTGCCGCGGCTAAAGTTAGACCGGCAGTTTTATCACCAATAGCTGACGGCAAGTAACCAGGCTTGCCATTGTACTGTTCTAGCAAATAAGCCACCCCGCTTCCTGCTTGTGCGGTATCATCGAAGGCGGCTAGATGTCCGTTAGGACCATCTTTGTGATAACCACAAGATGAAGCGTGGATTAACCGTGGGAAGCGGCCTTTGAGGGAAACATAATCAATACCAAGTCTCTTTGCGGCTGCTGGCCGCATGTTGTGAAGTAAGACATCTGCTGTCTCCAAAAGTTTCATCAGCGCATCAAAGGCTTGCGGCCTTTTAAGATTAAGTGAAATACTCCGCTTATTTCGGTTAAAAACCATGAAATAGGCAGCCATATTGATATGATTTTGAATACCAGCGTTTCGGCTAGCATCGCCGTTTTCAGTCTCGATTTTGATTACATCCGCGCCCATATCACCTAAAAATTGCCCTGTAAATGGACCTAAAAGGAACGTGGTTATGTCCACTACACGCACACCATCAAGTGGACCGGGCTTGCTCGTGTCTTTTTGGTCATAAGGCATTGGAAAATAATTTCCTTTCAGGATTTATATTAGCCTGACGCAGTTTTATCGGTAACAGTCCCACAGAACTAATATCCCTTGAGAGTGGTTTATATTTTAGAAACTATATACAATTAGAATAGCAATGGATTTCGCCTGTGCCAACGTAGCGACCCAAACAGTTTTCCATTGTCAAAAAGAGAAACGCGAGTGTTTATAGAGAATTAATTTTTTGTATGCTTTGCCAACAGATGTGTGCACCACTCTCACTGTCATAAGAACATGGGCTATCTAAGATGAGATACGTGAAATATCTGTGTATCTTTTTAAAAGATTACTGTCCATGGAACGGCCTACTAGCAAATAAACTTTCTGGAAATTGATATGCCAATAAGAAAAAATCCATTACGCCTGAACAAATTACAATTGCGTACTCTCGCGCTTACACAGTTAATGGCCAATGATAAAGAATTTTCAGAAACTAATCCTGGTGATGGTGAAGTGACTGTATCGACGTTGCCCAGTCCGGCAGGTGGCACGGTTCAGATTGGTAGCATTGCTGTTTCTGCAAGGGATGCTAGCGGCCTCAGCAACCCAGCAGTCTGGAAAGCACTTGAACGTAAGGGTATCATCCGATTCGATTCATCTCTGAGAATTGTAGTCACGGCAACAGGTCTGAATTACGATACGGGGTTAGGTGATAAGCTAAATTCGCCCATGCGAAGTTGCGGCTGTTGTGAATCGGAGGAGGACACATGCTCTGCTTAACTGATCAATTGACCTAGTTGTAAAATGGGTTGAAAAAATTCGTTCATTTTTTGATCTAAATTACGGTAAAAAAAAGAGACAGATTATTCGCAGGCATATGCTTAACCTGAGTAAGACAAAAGCCACCGGAACCAGCTATTTTCTTTAGTGAGGAAATATCCCTCAAACCCCATTCAGGATTTCGTTTTCGTAGGTAAATATCAAAATCGTTATTACTCGGTGCTGTATGCGTGCCATTCAATTTAAATGGGCCATACACGTAAAGGAGGCCTCCTGGCTTCAGTAGTGCGCCGGCATGAAATAAAAGCCCTTCCGTGGCCGCAAATGGGGAAATGTGTAATACATTTATACAAATTATAGCCGAAAATTTTTTGCCATGGACGGCTTTAGCGATTTTTGTGTGCCAATTAGCGGATCGGAGATCAAGTGATCGGGCAGGTTGTAAGTTCGGGAGGGCAAGTGTCTGTTGCCAACTATCAATACTTGCACGATGGTATGAACTGGGATCTGTTGGCCAAAAATTTAACTCGGGAAAGGCTATCGCAAAAGCTGCCGCATGCTGGCCCAAACCTGCACCAATTTCCAAAACATCGCCAGTGGAGCTCGAAAAGACTGGGTGCAGAGCCTCTGTAATAGGTTTTTTATTTCGTTCTCCGGCAGGCGTGCTGGGGCAATTCATAGATTTATATATTCAATCAGCTGTTAGAGAAAATAGAAGGAGTTTATAAAAAAAAATGAAAGAATGCACCCACAGTGATATACATTCTCCAGGGAGACATTTGAGTTTGAACTGAGAATTATAAAGGGGAGACCCATGGCCGAAACTGCGGATGTGCTCAGCCCGGAAACTGTGCACCAGAAATTTAAGGAACATGGCGTAACGCATGTAATTTGGTTGCCAGACAGCGAAACTAATTTTCTTTTTACATTACTTAATGCTGACCCGGATCTGCACATGGTTGGTGTCGGACGTGAGGGAAATGCAGCTGCAGTAGCTGCGGGGCTCTACACCGGTGGTGCCAAACCGGTAGTACTTATACAAAATACTGGCCTTATGGAGTCTGGTGACTCGATACGCGGATGGTTGAAGAGCCTAAAAATCCCATGCGTAATGATGGTGGGCTATCGTGGTTACACTCGACATGGAGTTACCACCGATACGGCAGCAGATTTTACAGAGCCATTTCTAAATGCGTTTCAAATAAAATATTATCTCGTTGAGAGCGATAGTGATGCAGATCGCATCAGTGTGGCCTTTGATGAATGCGAGAAAGTTAATGGTCCAGTTGCTGTGCTGGTTGCCGATGAATTTCACGGTTTTAATAGGTAAAAGGGGTCTTTGACCATGATGGAAACAGCTGATGTTATGAAACTTTTCCTCAAATACAGAGATGATGCAGTAGTATTATCGGGTCGTGGTGGTCGTCATTGGGTTCCGATAACGGACAACGAGAAACTTGACGCGACTATGGGAGATCCCGCCATGGGTGGGCACGCTAGCTATGCGTTAGGTATTGCTCTCGCACAGCCGAAGAAAAAAGTTGTCTTATTTGATTCAGATGGAGACATTCATATGTCAATGGGCATGCTTGCTACAATCGCGGAACAAGCCCCTACAAATTTTTACCATTTCATGCTCGATAATGAAATTTATGCCACTACGGGTGGCCAACCTGTGCCTAATGCTAAAGTAGTCGATTATTCTGGAATAGCGACAGCGTGTGGCTACCCAAAAGCCCATTCGTATTCTGAGCTCTCGGACTTAGAGGTTGGGATGCCAGAAATCCTCGCGAAAGAGGGACCCATATTTGTTCATCTCAAGGTAGCGCCAACAATTGAAAATACTCCGATTGGTCAACGAAAGCCATGGAATAATCGGGACAGGGTAAAAGTAGTTCAAGATGTAAGGGGAGAATTGATTGGTGTCTAATTCGTTGCTCCAGATATTTATTTTTGTACACCAAAACGATTAAAAATATTAAAGGAATATGGGATGTCTGCTGATCACATGGGTTTTTATAATATTGAAGATTTGCGCCAGGGTGCAAAACGGCGTCTTCCACACGGTATATTTGAATTCATAGACGGTGGTGCGGAAGATGGCATCGGCGTGCAGAACAACCGTGATGCTTACACGTCCCTTAAGGTTAAAAACCGGGTATTGATTGACGTTTCGCAACGATCTGCTGAAACTGAAATTTTTGGCAAAAAAATCAAAATGCCGTATGGCATTTCACCTACTGGGGCAGGGGGGCTTGTATATTATGGCGGTGAGATAGGGCTTGCTAAGGCCGCTGCTAGAATGGGTGTACCCTGTACGGTTGCAACAAATGCATTACTGCCCATGGAAGAAATCGCTGAGGCGGCCGGTGGAAACCTTTGGTTCCAGCTTTACATGTGGGCGGATAAAGAGATGAGCATGAAATTTCTCGACCGCGTAAAAGCGACGGGGTTCGAAACACTCATAGTCACTGTTGATGGGCCAGTTGGTCCCAATCGTGAATATAACAAGAAGAATGGTTTTCACGCACCGCTGAAATATACTCCAAAGCTAATTTCTCAGGTTCTTGCAAGGCCCGGGTGGTGTTATCGAGTTCTTTTAAAACAGTATCTTAACCGAGGTGCATTTAGAAAAGAGAACTATCCGGAAGAAATTGAGAGGAGAGTGACTGTAGCATCCGAGGAAATGAGTGTAGTAAAAACCGACCGTCAATCTTGGGAAGACATTAGAAAAATTCGCGATGTGTGGAAGGGCAATCTTTTAATCAAGGGGCTGCAGAGTGCCGAAGATGCTGTCCTTGCGGCAGACGAAGGGCTTGAGGGTGTGATATTATCCAATCATGGCGGACGTTATGTGGATTGTGCGGCGGCACCATTACAGGTCCTTCCAGAGACAAAAGCGGCAGTTGGTGATCGAATTAAAATAATCATTGATTCTGGAGCTCGCCGTGGCTCAGACCTAGTAAAGGCTATAGCACTTGGGGCTGATATGGTGATGTCCGGTCGACCTACGTTATTTGGAGCGGCTGCAGGCAATGAGGCGGGTGCTTACCGTGCTCTCGAAATTTTTTATGATGAGATGGATCGGGTAATGGCCCAATTGGGTCTCAACACTATTGAGGAGATTGGTCCACAGATTTTCTGGAATCCGCCCGAATGGGTACCCAGACCCCAGCTTGGCTTCAGAGCTGCCGCGGAATAGATGAATTGCGCTATTAAGCGATCGAACTAAAATGTGCTGAGTTAAAGCTCATTAAATGGCTGACTGCGCAATTGGCATGATTGAAATGTCATTACTGAAACGGTGCTGTTGTTTAATTGTACTGCTTGTAAGGGGATGCTTTTATGACCAACGCTAATTTTGGTGCCTATAATATTGAAGACTTGCGGCAGAAAGCTAAACAGCGAGTTCCGAAAGGCGTCTTTGATTATGTCGATGGTGGTGCTGAAGATGGCATAGCTCTAAAAAATAATCGTGATGCATACAAACAGCTTAAAATTAAAAATCGTGTTTTAGTTGATGTTTCAAAACGCTCCATTGAAACGACTATTTTCGGAAAAAAGGCCGCCATGCCTTACGGTATTTCTCCTACCGGCACTGCTGGCCTTATGTCTTTTGGTGGGGAAGCGGGTGTTGCCGTTGCAGCTACGAAGATGAGAGTTCCGTGCACGATCGCATTAAATGCTCAGACGGCCATGGAGGAAATATGGGATGTGGCTGGTGATGGGAATCTCTGGTTTCAGGTTTATATGTGGCCAGATAACGATCTCAGCATGATGCAAATAAATCGCATCAAATCTGTAGGCTTTGAGACTTTAATCATCACTGTTGATGGGCCCGTGGGTTCTAATCGTGAATATAATAAGAAGAATGGTTTCTCAATGCCGCTTAAATATTCGCCAACCTTATTTGCCCAACTACTTGCCCGACCTGGATGGCTAATCCGTGTACTTGGACAGCACTATGTTAAACGGGGTGCACCAACTATGGTTAACTACCCTGAAGAACTTATCAGTCGTATTACCGATCCGATGCTCAAGCACATGCATACAAAGACTGATAATCTCACTTGGGATCATGTGATGAGAATTCGCGACAATTGGCCTGGCAATCTTTTGATAAAAGGGCTTCACAGTGCCGAAGATGCCTTAATCGCCAAAGAAAAGGGGCTCGATGGTGTAGTTCTTTCTAATCATGGTGGTCGTTATGTGGACTGTGCGCCGGCACCTCTTCAACTTTTACCGGAGACGCGGACTGCGGTGGGTAATGACTTTACTGTGATTATAGACAGTGGTGCTCGCCGTGGCTCAGATCTTGTTAAGGCGATGGCTTTAGGAGCCGATCTTGTAATGTCTGGCCGACCAACGCTTTGGGGCGCTGCAGTTGCCGGAGCGGAAGGCTCTTTTCGAGCACTTGAAATATTTTACGACGAAATGGATCGTGTTATGGCGCAGCTAGGACTTAATTCCGTAGCCGATATTGGCCCGGAAATTTTCTGGAATCCGCCAGATTGGGTGCCACAGCGGCAACAGATAACTCGGGCAGCAGCAGAATAGCATTGCACCCAAATATCAACGATTTGATCGATTTTCGCTAACAATAATCTGGCATCGCTGTCAGGTTTTAGCTTAGTTATTATACGTCTATCTTTTTCAATAAGAGCGCAAATATTGATGACCAATTTCGTTGCCTATAATATTGAAGATCTACGTCGGATAGCGAAACGGAAACTTCCTCGAGGGTTGTTCGAGTACATTGACCTTGGCGCGGAAGACTATATTGCATTGATAAATAATCGTCAGGTCTACAAGAAACTTAAACTAAAGAACCGTGTTTTGGTTGATGTTTCAGAACGTTCTTGTAGCACCAAAATTTTTGGTACTAACTTAAAAATGCCATTTGGTATTTCACCAACTGCGTCAGCTGGGATTACATGGTTCGGTGGCGAGATATTACTTGCAAAAGCAGCACAACGAATGGGCGTTGTATGTACTGCGGCTACCAGTGCTGTGACGCCGCTTGATGAGATATATGAAGCTGCGGGGGGCGAGCACCTTTGGTTTCAACTCTACATGTGGAATGACAAAGAACTTCGATCGAGGTTTGTTGAGCGTATAAGGGACGTTGGTTATAAAACTTTAGTAGTTACGGTAGACGGGCCAGTTGGTGCTAATCGAGAACATAATAATCGTAATGGATATTCGATGCCACTTCGATACAGTTCCCGCATGGCAGGTGACGTCTTAGCTAGGCCTGGGTGGATTTTTAGAGTGTTGTTGAGGCAGTATTTACGGAGGGGGGCATTCAAAAAAGAGAATTATCCAGCTGAACTGGGAAAAAAACTATCGGATATGAGCGTTAAACAGGGTCAGAGTCATACCAAGCCTGATAGTCAGTGCTGGGATGACATAAAACGCATTCAAGACATATGGCCGGGAAACTTGTTGATAAAAGGCCTTTATAGCTCAGAGGATGCGGTGCTTGCAGCTAAACACGGGCTCCATGGCGTTATCCTCTCAAATCATGGTGGCCGTTACGTAGATAATGCGCCATCTCCCTTGCAGATCACGGCTGAAACACGGGCGGCAGTTGGCAAGGACTTCATGATTGCCATTGACTCTGGGCCGAGGCGCGGTTCTGACATAATAAAAGCTGTTGCTTGTGGAGCAGATTTAGTGATGTCAGGACGTCCAACGCTTTATGGTTGTGCAGCGGCAGGCGAGGATGGTGCGTATCGAGCGCTAGAAATTTTTTATGAGGAAATGGACCGCACAATGGCCCAACTAGGGTTGAACAGCATTTCAGATATTGGTCCTCAAATATTTTGGAATCCTCCACATTGGGCATATCCGCCACATTAGCGAGCCTTTCGGCGGGATGGCTTCATTTATTCAACGATCATTCCATCTGACCTTATTATTATGGCCTCTAAGTGATTTTGGCTGACCGTGATATGTTTTAATAACCACGCGATGGATCAACAATGTTCTCGAGCTTCTCATTATTCTTCCACCGCCGCAGATTATCACAGAATAAATCGGTTATTGCATCTTCCCAATCTACGGCGTCACCAGCTGTGTGAGGAGTGATTATTACATTATTGGTAGTCCAAAGGGGATTGTTGGAAGGCAACGGTTCATCCGCGAAGACATCAAGAGTTGCCCCAGACAGCTGCCCGCTTCTGAGCGCCTCTACTAGTGCGCATTCGTCTATAACATGACCCCGACCCGTATTAATCAGATAGGCACCCTTTTTTATGGAATAGAAAATATCTGTGTTAAAAAATCCGCGTGTTTCTTCGGTCAGTGGCAGCACGTTCAAAATAAAATCTGCTTTCCCCAAAGCGTTTCGCAGATCGCAGTTGCTAACTACTTCGTCAGCATACGGACATGGGGACGGGCGTTTGCGTACCCCAATAACCTTCAGCCCAATAGTTTTTGCTAAACGGCCCACCTCTTTTCCAATACGTCCATATCCTACGATCACAAGGGTTTGTCCGACGACAGACTCAAGTAATTTTTTGTCCCATTTTTTTTGCGACTGACGTTCTGCCATTCTTGGAAAACCTAATTTCTGGTTTAAAATTGCCCAAGTCGTATACTGGGCCATTATTTCGGCATGGATGCCGGATGCATTGGTGACTGTTACGATGGTCGGATCCCATGGCGTCCAATGATCTACGCCTGCTCCAGATGCCTGTATCCATTTGATGCTCTCACAATTGAGAACTGCTGAACGGGGAAACTGATCTTCCTCACCTGTCTTAAACGCGAAGAAAACTTCTGGTTTTTCCTTTCTAAGTGATTGGGGAACATCGGAATAATTATCGATTAATATGAGAGGTAAATTTGGGAAGTGTGCTTTGATATTTTGAGCAAGTGATTCAGGATTTTTATGCAAGAGTACGGTTTTAGGTAGTTCCTTTTTCATATGGAGGGTGCCTTCTTTGTTTCCAAAATGCAGAGCTTGTGGCGTAAAGCAAGAGTACTCACCAGGCCTGCTGCCGCCATGACAGAAAGCAAGCCAAAGAAATAGCGAAACCCATCAATTCCTTTGAAATAATCTAGAAAAAAGCCGGCGATAATATGAGAAAAAATGTCGGGTGTGTAGGCTAGTGTCGACACAATGCCTACAGTAATACCGGTAAGAATAACCGGTATTTTACATTCCTCCATTAATGCGAAATATATCGCTCTGAGAGCAAAAACCATTATGGAGATGATTGCCACCTGTGAAAAAAGAAATTGATAGGTGTTAGTATTTGAAGGTGCGAAAAACAGCGTGCCGTAAAGCACAATTAACACAAGAAATCCGATCGCTATTCCACGACTTATTCCGATCCGATCGGCTATTACTCCTGCTGCTATTGCCGCCGCCGGGCGTAACCAGTCGCGAAATACTCCTAGTTGAGCCCCGAACAGTTTTGTTTCTCCCAATCCTCTTTCGACGTATGCCGGGAAATAATATGAGCCCGTATAAATGAAGTATGCAAAAAAAATAATAACAGCTAGCAACCACACTTCTGGAATTTTAGAAGTTTTTTTAATTAAATTTGCTGTATCTCTGGTTCTGCTCTTAGGTCTTGTTGTATTTGTTTCATCTTTCGCGAGTATGAGCCAGACTGCAAGCCCTGCTAAGATTGGTGTGATCGAATAAACCATCGCGACAGAGGTTAACCCAGCATGTGGATCCGCATTACCATCTGAAAATGCGAACGCTGCAGTGGCTATTGTTACAATAATGGCGGCGACAACTCCACGTCCGCCCTCAAGCAGCCCAAAACTTGCGCCTTGTGTCTCCGGTGTTCCCCAAAGGCGTGTTGCCTTCAGTAAAGCGGCCCAAAATGTGAGGATCGAGGTTATACCCCAAAAGGCATGTAAAAGGAGCAATTGTGTGAAACTCGGAATGGTAAGGATATAAAAACCACCAATCCCAGTAGCGATAAGAGATGTGCTTAATAGAGTTCGAATTGAAAAACGGTCAGCGAGCCAGCCGCCTGGGAAATAGCAGGCGAGCGCTAGTATGCCGAACATAGAGCTGAGAAATCCAAGCTCAGTACTTGATATTGTGAAAACTTCTTCAATTGAAGTTTGAAATGTTTTTCGCATATAGGGCAATAAGAATATAGACTCACCTGCAAGCATCAGGCAGCCCATCGTCAGCCATCTGCGGATTGAGTTAGTCATGTAGGGAATTTATTCTTTAGTGTTTCTACTTGTTCGTCGGTCAAGAAGCTTGTGTTAAGATTCTTTAGCATTAAAAATAATTTCGCCGTCTCTTCTAATTCTTCAGTAGCGTATACGGCGTCCTCTAGTGACGTGCCAGCGACTACCGGGCCATGATTAGCAAGTAAAACTGCGTGGTGCTTCGATGCCATCTCGCGCACGGCATTTGCAAGTTTAATGTCACCCGGCGGAAAATAGGGTATTAGGGGAAGGGTGCCGATTCTCATTACATAATAGGCGGTAATTGGCGGCAATACATTTTTTGGGTCTATATCTTTAAGACAGCTAACTGCAACAGAATGTGTTGAGTGAAGGTGAACAACGGCTCCAGTTCCTGGTCTCATCTCATACATGGCACGATGGAGAAAAGTTTCTTTTGTAGGTGGGTCACCGTTTATTAAGACACCATCATCATCAAGTTTTGAAATCCTGCTAGGGTCTAAACATCCCATAGTAGAGCCTGTGGGTGTCATCAACCACCCATTATCAACGCGTACGCTTATATTTCCTGATGATCCGACAGTGAGACCACGATCATACATAGATTTTGCAAGGCGTGCTATTGCATCGCGTAACTTAGTCTCTGAACTCATCCTAGAACCTTAAAAGCTTTGTTGAAAAAATTTATGTCACCAAAGTTCCCTGACTTAAGCGCTAAAGAGATTTGTGTTTTGCCGATAGTTTCAGTCCAAGGTACTCCATAAGATATCTCGGGCCCTATTTTTAAGGCACTTACATCGAGAGCTTTAACTACCGCACCTGAAGTCTCGCCGCCTGCCACTATGACACGGTCGGCGCCTTTTTTGACCAGCTGTTGGGCGATTGCTCCAAATATTTTTTCTAAAGATCTACCAACTTCAGACTTGTTGTAATGTTTTTGAAGTTTGGTCACGGCATTTGGGCTGTCGGATGTGTATATTAAGATAGGAGTGTTAGGCATTTTTCTCAAAGCCCATTTAACAGCTTCACGGACAACTGGTTTGCCTTGCATGACAGCTTCTGGCTCGATGCGAAGTGCAGGAAATTTTTCTTTCCATTTCGCTATTTGTTCTATCGTTCGGACGGAGCAGCTTCCCGCAAGTACAACTCTAGCTCCATTCTTCATCGGAAACGTAGGCGGAACTGCATCTTCTATTAATTTGGCTTCCCTAAAAATACTGGGCAGTCCAAGCGCTATGCCAGAACCACCAGTGATGAATACTAGCTCTTTCGACGCAGTCCCAATTGCCAACAAGTCTTCATTATAAATTGCATCTATAATTGCATATCTAACACCATTTTTTTGTAGTTTATCGTACGCTTTGTTTATTGCATCGGGTCCTTTAGCAACAGTCTGATGCTCTATCAGGCCAATTTTTTGAGTTGTTTGGCGGCCAAGAATACGTAAGAGATTACTGTCAGTCATTGGAGTTAACGGGTGATCACGCATGTTAGATTCCGACAAAAGATCATTGAATACAAATAGATTGCCGTTATATACCGTTCGCCCATTTTCTGGAAATGCAGGGCAGACTATTGTAAACTTCAGGCCAAGCTCTGCTTTCAGTGCATCCGCGACTGGCCCTATATTTCCCTGGTCAGTGGAGTCAAAAGTAGAGCAATATTTAAACAGAAATTGCTTGGCGCCTGCGGCCCGGAGCCATTTTAATGCATCGATCGATAAGGAAACTGCCTTTTCTGCTTTCATAGTCCGGGATTTCAGCGCAATCACTACAGCCTTCGCTCTGCCGATATCCATCTCGTTTTTTGGAGTGCCAATCAATTGGATTGTGGGCATGCCTTGCTGCACCAGCATATTTGCTAGGTCCGTTGCACCTGTAAAATCATCGGCAATGCATCCCAAAACAATGCTCACGGGTCGTCCCCTAAAATTTTTTTGAACTTTTTTCGCTAGGCCTCTTTATATGGAAAATCTGATGTAAATAAGCAAAATTACTTGATGAATATAGACAACAAAATGTGTGATTCTGGTATGAAACTGGTTTTCGAATTAGAGTACAGACACTATAGTAACAGGCATGAGAAATCGACAGTTACTGTCCGCAAAAATCTTTGAAGTTTGTTACTACGAAGATTAAATAGTGGATATTATCAAACGGAAATTCAATCCATTCTTCATGGATGCTACTAAGCAAAATGTCTATAAGAATATGAGGAGGTTAGATTCACCCTATGGCTAGTGATTCAGTTGTGCGTTTATTTTTGGCTTTAACTCTTATGCTTTTGCCTTCCTCCGTGGCCGCGGAGGTTTGGAGAAGCGATTGGGGACCTGTTACTGTCAAAGCTGACGGTGCGACCTTCGTGGGTAGGTACAACAAGCCTATGGGAGGTATCGTAGTTATGCAACATAGGGGTAGTGGAAACTACTCTGGATATTGGGCAAGAGCTTGTACCAGCAAAAAACGTTATCAGATTCCCGCGCCGTTATTTTCAGCTGAAGGCAGCTGCCGTGAGCGGCAGAAAAATGCCTATGGAAAAATGACGAACTGTTGGGGGTTAATATCCGGAGCAGTAAATAGTAGTAACACTAGATTTCAGGGGACTTTCATGACTTGTAATGGTAAGCGGCTCGGGCAATGGCGAGGTTGGCGATAAACCCAAGATTTGAGTTTTATAGCGTTGCTGTTCTCACCACTTTTGAGGAATCTCGCAAAAATGTCATATTTCGACAGGTTTCTATTAAGGTTTCTGTTTTTTCTTTGCCCAATATCGGCTGACAGAGATCCCTAGTTTTGTTATCTAGTGCACTATCTCCAAGCGGGTTTTCCAGGCTGCCTACTACTTGTTTGATCTCTTTGGATAAAGAGCGTCCATCTTTGGTTGTAATGTGAATGGCCATTGCGCTTGCGGCAATGGAAACATCAACCTCAGCATGCACTTTGTCTCTTAGTGTCTGCGTCAATGGATCGTTAACGGCGGTATCGGAAAATTCTTTTTCTCCACCTTTGCCGTGTTGAAGAGCAACTGCACAAGCGTGATAAATGCTAAATTTACCCTCTAAGCCTGTCATTGGTCTCTTCTTCCCAGTAAGTTCAAGCACTAATGGATTTACTCTTAAATCAACCCGCTCGATCTCATTTGGTGAGAGGTCGTGTTCATTTTTTAATTGTACACAACCGTCTATCCCCGGATGCACAACAACACCGCACGCATAGGGCTTGTAGCTGTTATCCATAATCAAGAATTTTTTTCCAAGGCCGTTGGTTGCAAGGCTAAGGTCGTGGTTGCTCGAAGTAACATTTGCCCAACCTCGTTTTGCTTCTATCCCTTGTTCCGAGCTCGTAAAACCGTTCTTAGCAAGCATTGCCGACATTAATCCATTTTTTGCCGCATTGCCGATATGAAAGCTCTTGCACATTGAGCCAAACATTTCACGCATTCCAGAGCTTTGTGTCGCTGCTAGTCCGAACGCCCAACGTGTCTGCTTTTCAGAATTTTGAAGTAAGCGACTGGCTGCTGCCGCTGCGCCAAAAATACCGGTCGTACCAGAAATATGCCAACCAACATCGTAATGATCTGGCGAAACCGCTAATCCGAGCCGGCATGTAATATCAACCCCTAGAATTAGGGAGTGTATCAATTCCCCCCCGTCTATATTTCCATTTTCAACAAGTGGCATTATTGCCGAGAGGACAGGGCCGGCAGGGTGAATGGCAGTCGCCAGGTGTGTATCATCAAAATCAAAAACATGACTAGATACACCATTTGCTAATGCAGCATTCAGTGCATCCGTTTTCTCAGCTCGGCCGAAAATAGATGCATTTCTATTTGCCGCCGGCATAGTCTGAAGTATTATCTCTACTGATTGGTGTTTGCACCCACCGACAGCCACGGCCACCCAATTTAAAAGTGTGCGGTGCGCTTCATTGATAACATCATCGGGTATATCTTCAAGACGTGCTTCGATGATGTACTCGGCAAGAGCCGCTGTGATAAGTTCATTATTCATATCGATAGATATCACTTGTGATAGTACTCACTTTGTTCAGCAGAGTTCGTGTTTAATACAGCTGGGTCTGTTAAAGATCCAATAAAATTCATTAGCTGTGATTTATCCGACTTTTTATTCCAAAAATAGGCGCAAAAATCCAAGATTGAAAAGTCATAGTAATAAGCTACTTGAAAGTAGCTTTGGTATGCTCTGCGCATGAAGAATGGATTTCTATGTATTGTAATGAATACGGGCATCCGTTGTGTAAAAATCAATTAAAATCGTTATTGGTTCCTCTTATTCCCTATCATTGTATTTTCTACAAAGGGAGGCACGCTTAAAATCCGAAAATTGATAATACAAATGTGTGGTTCTTACCTTGATCCATATCCATCGTTTTCAAGAAACTTCAAAAAAATAAGGCTTCCGAGTTTCCTGAGATGGTAAGCTGTTTTGAAAGAACTCGAGCTTGAAAAAATACATAATAAGGGGGGGGATTTAGATGCCGAGGATTGCAATAATTTCAATAATGTTGGAGGTAAACTCTTTTTCGCCGGTAACGAAAGAGGAGGACTTTCGAAATTCCTGTTATTTGGTTGGCGATGAAATACTTGAGGAAGCTGCAAAAGCTGCACCAATTCTAGCCCGGGAAATTAAGCCCTTCATTCAGGCGATGAATGAAAGTGGTGCTTGGACCCCAGTACCGACTGTTTGCACTTACTACGAACCATGGGGGCCGATTGAAGAGGGATTCTTCAAGCGGTATCTTGCGGAGGTACGATCAATGCTGGAAAATGAAGGGCCATTGGACGGTATTTATATTTGTAACCATGGTGCCATGGCTGCTACCCATGACGAGGACCCGGATGGTGAATTATATGAAATGGTGCGCCAAGTGGTCGGTCCGGACATCCCCATAGTAGTTACTGTGGATCTTCATGCAAATATTTCCGAACGCATGATGGATAATGCTGACATTATTATCTCCTATAAGACTAATCCGCACATTGATCAGCCAGAAAGAGCAGTCGAAGCAGCGCATATTTTACGTCGAATGTTGGCTGGTGAGCAGTTCTCGAAAAGTCTGCTGCGTTTGCCAATTACGCCACCTTCAGTGAGGCTCTTGACGGGATCTCAGGGTACTTATGCTGATGCTATTAGGGAAGCCCGAAAAGCAGAGCAGGAAAATGACGGACTAGTGAGCGTATCAGTTGTGGGTTCATTCTCATTCGCAGATTTATCAAAGTGTGGGATGACCATAATCGCTTATGGTCAAGAAGAAGCGGCGAATGATATTACAAAGAAGCTCGCCAGAGACATTTGGGAAAAGCGGGATGACTTTCGAGTTGAACTTACATCTATCGATGAGGCTATTGAAAAAGCTGTAGCCGCCGGTCGTTCAGGGGGGGCAAAAAAGATTTGTTTGGCTGATGTTGCTGATAACCCTGGTGGCGGAGGCTGTGGTAATACCACCGGAATACTATTACCCCTGATTGAGTCAGGCGCTGAAAACGTGTGTTTTGGTTTGTTTTCAGATCCGGATGTTGCTGCAGAAGCGCATGAGAGGGGGGTGGGTGCTGTATTCGAAGCGGTTTTCAACCGTAAGCCAGCCTACGAATTCACACAAACTTTCGCCCGCGAGGTCGAGGTTTTGCATTTATCGAATGGTCTTGTTGCAGGTCGTCGAGGCTGTCGAGCTGGGCGCACAATGAAATTGGGTTTAAGTGCAGCCCTGAAGATGGGAGGAATTACCTTGCTCGTCATAAGCAGGCGGATGCAGATGTATGATCCCGCTTTGATCGAAGAGTTTGCCCTTGATATTGCCTCATTTTCAACAGTCGCACTTAAATCACGGGGGCATTTTCGCGCTGGATTTGATATTTTTTTTGACGATGACGAAATTCTTGAGGTCGATGCCCCTGGGCTCACGACACCTGTGCTTACACGCTTCGATTGGAAAGCGTTGCCTCGGCCCTGTTATCCCATTGACGAAGACACAACATGGGATCCATTACTTAAATAATGGACTGAATGTTTGCGTCTGTGACGACTTTGCGCCCGCTATTTTTTCTTTTTACGCTTTGCCTTTCGAGCACAATATTCTTGGAAACGGTCGGCTAATGCACGCGAAGCATTAGTTAACACGGCCATGTCGGATCCGACTGCAACAAAACTAAAACCCCAATCGATCATTTGCTTCGCTTGGGTTTCATCCCCAGTAAGATACCCGGCTGGTTTGCCTGCTTTTTTACAAGCATTGACAGCCTTTTTTATCATCTTTTGCACGTCTTTTTGGTATGGGTTACCAATATGGCCCATTGAGGCAGAGAGGTCTGATGGGCCCACGAAAATTCCATCCACTCCCTTCACTTTACAAATTTCTGGTATGTTTTGTACCGCTTCAACCGTCTCGCATTGAACTACCACGCAAATTTCTTGATGCGCCTTTAGATAATAATCAGGCGTTGCACCATAATTATTCATTCGCGCTAGACTCATGACACCTCGAATGCCATCGTTTTGCGGATACCTTGTCGCTGCAACCGCTTGCGCTGCCTCATCCGCATTCTGGATCATTGGAAAAAGAATAGTCTGTGCGCCTATGTCGAGTACTCGTTTAACTATAACCGCTTCATTCCAGGGTACGCGCACCATTGGCTCAGCGTGCCCCTGCTGGGCAACTTGCAGCTGTGTAAGAACATCTCCGAGTTCGTTAGGAGAATGTTCCATATCAATCACGGTCCAGTCAAATGCCGCAACCTGTGTGAGCATCTCAGCTACCAGTGTAGAACGCAGACCCGACCATAGCCCGATTTGAAAATCACCGCGGCGGATGGCAGCCTTAAATTTATTTTTCCGAAGCTTCATTTGTTTTCCTTCCTTGTTCTTAGTGATGTAATTCGGGTTCGGGTATTGGATCGGTAGATTGCAAAAAGTCGAAGTCACACCCTTTATCTGCTTGTTGGATGTGTTGTGAATACATCCAACCATAACCACGGAGATAATGAGGCTTTGGCGGCTTCCACTCAGCGCGGCGGTCCGCTAATTCTTTTTCGCTCACCTCCATGTTTAGAGACCGACCAAAAATATCCAATGTGATCAAGTCTCCATTTTCCACTAATGCGAGATTTCCTCCTATGAACGATTCTGGCGCTACATGTAAAACACAAGTGCCGTATGAAGTGCCACTCATGCGTGCGTCAGATATGCGGACTATGTCACGCACACCAGCTTGCAATAATTTTTTTGGAATTGGCAGCATGCCCCATTCAGGCATGCCTGGACCACCGACTGGTCCTGCATTCTTCATAACTATAACGCTTTCAGGAGTTACCTTGAGGTCTGGGTCATCAATTCGTTTTAACAGGTCAGGATGGCTTTCAAAGACTACAGCGGGCCCCGTATGTTGATGAAATTTGGGGTCGGCAGCGGTATGTTTGATTACAGCTCCGTCCGGGCATAAGTTGCCTTTAAGCACGACTAATCCTCCCTCTTTTGACATAGGATTTTCACGGCAACGTATAACTTCATCATTATAAACTTTGGCTCCTTCTATATTTTCTCCCAAAGTTTTGCCATTTACCGTTAAGGCATCAGTATGCAAGAGTTCTTTGATCCGATTTAGCAAACCGCGAAGACCTCCAGAATAATAAAAATCCTCCATTAGGAATTTACCTGAAGGCTGAATATCAGCGAGTACAGGTGTTATTCGAGAAAGTTCATCAAATTTTTCGAGACCTATACCGAGTCCCAATCTGTGCCCGATCGCAAGTAAATGTATTGCGGCATTGGTTGACCCGCCGAGCGCCATAACCGTTGTTATGGCATTTTCCAAGCTTTTTACAGTAATTAAATTTTTTGGACACATATCTTCCCACACCATGTCAACAATACGTTTGCCGCAAGAAGCCGACATTCTGGCGTGATTCGAGTCTGCTGCTGGTATTGAGGCCGCGCCAGGTAGCGTCATGCCAAGAGCTTCTGCAGCTGAGGTCATGGTTGAAGCGGTTCCCATTGTCATACAATGGCCCGGCGATCGGGCTATTCCGTCTTCAGCTTCATACCACTCCTCTTCTGTAATGGTTCCAGCTCTAAGTTCATCCCAAAACCGCCAACTGTCGGTTCCACTGCCTAGGAATTGACTTCGATAATTTCCTCTTAGCATTGGCCCTGCCGGTAAATAAATAGCTGGGATATTCATACTTGCTGCTGCCATGAGAAGAGCCGGTGTGGTTTTATCACATCCGCCCATAAGAACAGCTCCATCAATTGGGTGTGAGCGCAGAAGTTCTTCTGCTTCCATCGCCAACATGTTTCGATATAGCATGGTTGATGGTTTAACAAATGGTTCAGATAAGCTCATCGCTGGCAGCTCAACCGGGAAGCCTCCTGCTTGCCATACACCGCGTTTAACATCGTCAATACGGTACTTAAAGTGTTGGTGGCATTGGTTGATATCAGACCAAGTGTTTATTATCGCAATCGCTGGCTTATCATGAAATTCGTCTGCGCTGTAACCCATCTGTTTGGAACGCGAACGGTGAGTAAATGAACTCAAGCTTATCCCTTTGTACCACCGTTGTGAACGCAACTGTTCGGGCGTTATTCGTTTTTTTGCCATTATTTTTCTCCCCGGTTTGAACCTACGGTAAGCGGGAAGGGCTTGTATTGCAATGGCTCATGGTTGAGATTGCATTGTATCGTCTGCTTAACAAGGGTGGAACTCAAACGGAAACTTTAAAAAGGAAACGTTTTTAATGACTGGTATGGTTCAAGACAAGGTTGTCGTCGTAACAGGAGCGGGGCGGGGAATAGGTCGCGGCTTTGCGTTGATGATGGCGGCGGAAGGCGCGCGGGTTGTGGTGAATGATATTGGAGCAGGAGTTGATGGTGAAGGTGTTGACGGTAGTCCTGCAGATGAAGTGGCAAATCTAATTATGGAAAAGGGAGGCGAGGCAGTTGTTTGTCGCGATAGCGTAGACAGCGCCAAGGGAGGTGAACGTATTATCGAGGCGGCACTGGATAATTTTGGTCAAATAGATGCGGTTGTGAATAACGCGGGCATATTACGCGATACTATTTTTCACAAGATGACGGAAGAAGAATGGTCCTCGGTTATCGGCGTTCACTTAAATGGCACCTTTTTTGTGAGCCGCGCCGCTGCCCCACACTTCAGAAAGCAAAGTTCTGGCTGTTTTGTTCATATGACCTCTACTTCCGGCCTCATAGGCAATGTTGGGCAGGCGAATTATTCTGCAGCCAAAATGGGTATATTAGGGCTTTCGAAGTCCATAGCGCTGGATATGGCCAGATATCAAGTGCGGTCAAATTGTATCTCCCCGTTTGCATGGAGCCGGATGATTGGTTCAATCCCGACTAATACCCCAGAGCAATCGGAAAGGGTCGAAAAGCTAAAGCAAATGACGCCGGAAAAAATTGCACCAATGGCAGTTTATTTATGCAGTAAAAATGCTGATGAGGCCAAGGTGACCGGTCAAATTTTTGGCGTCCGCAACAATGAAATTTTCTTGTTTAGCCAAAATAGACCACTTCGCTCCGTCCAGCGTAGTGAGGGGTGGACCCCTGAGCTTATTTCCCAACATGCTATTCCTACTTTTAGCGCACACTTTTACGACCTTTCAGTTTCTGCCGAGGTATTCAGCTGGGATCCTGCATAATAATACAAGTTGAAATGTTAATGGCTTGGTCCGCCCAATTTTTAGAAAATGAAGTTTTCCTCGGCAAAGTGTTCGATCTTTTGGGCTTTTGACTATTTGCACTTGTCTTCGGGATATGGACATATTGGTTAGAACGGGCAATGTTTCTTGCCTATAAAGGTAAAGGGGGTTCTTGTGGCAGATCAAATGGCAGAAAAAGATTTCGGTGGTGACCTTGACGCGTTGATGGTCGATAAAAAAGATAACGTAGCAGTTTGTTTGCAGGATGTGGGAGACGGCACGCAGGCCGCGGTTCGACTTGGCACAGACAATATAATCATTTCCTCTAAAGGCGATATCCCGAGAGGCCATAAGATCGCTATGAAGGATATTACAAAAGGCGAAAAAATAATTAAATACGGCGAAGTCATTGGGCAAGCCACGTTAGATATTTCAAAAGGTCAACATGTCCACGTTCACAACGTCACCGACTGAATAGACGGTAAGGGAGAATATAGATGGGTAAAAAAGAGTCTTTTTTTGGTTTTGAGCGGGATGATGGCAGCGCAGGCGTGCGCAATCGTGTTGGCATAATTTCATTGATGGATAATTCCAATGGACTGGCATTAAAAATCCATAACAATGTCCGTGAAACCGATCTGGTTACAGATCTTTTCGGAAGAAAAATGATAGGCAGAAACCATGAAATGCGCATGAAAGCCATTCATGGTATGGCAATGAATCCTAATATTTGTGCTGTGGTACTAGTAAGTCTACACAAGCCTTCCACCGACGCATTTGCCGGCCCAATTGCTGCTGCGGGTAAGGATGTGGAATGCATCGCTTTTCAGGAATATGGGAGCACATTTCGCACAATAGAGGCGGGGACTGTAGCGGCGGCAAAGCTTGTTCGAAAACATTCAACACAGCATCGAGTTGAATTACCTCTTTCTAAGCTAATTTTTGGTTCGGAATGTGGTGGGTCAGATTTTTCAAGCGGACTTTCCGGTAATCCGGCGCTTGGCCACGCCGCGGATATGTTGATGGATGCAGGCGGTACGGTGGTGCTTTCCGAAACAGCAGAAATCATGGGTGCTGAGCATCTGCTTGCTGAACGCTCGGTGAACCAAAGCGTTGCAGCTGCAATCGTCCAATCAATTGCTGACATGGAAGAGATGTCAAGAATGGGAGGCGTTGAGGATATACGCAAGACTAATCCCTCGGCTGATAACATCAATGGAGGACTGACTACTCTTGCTGAAAAAGCCCTAGGAGCGGTTAAGAAAGCGGGCACAAAAACTCTACAAGGCGTTGTCGATTACTGTGATCCGGTCGTCCCCAATCCCCCAGGCTTCTACTTCATGAGCACGCCAGCACCTGCCTGTGAGTCGATGACCGGCTTCGCCGCAGGAGGGTGTCAAATCATAGGTTTCAACACCGGGCTTGGCCAGCCATCATCGCATCCCTTCACCCCGACGATAAAAGTTAGCGGTAACCCTTTGACTGCAGAACGTGGATTTGATGATCTTGATGTGGATGTTAGCGATATAATGCGAGGGCAGATGTCAATTGAGGAGGGCGGAGAGAAAATCTTTAATGAATTGATGTCAGTGGCCAATGGTAGGCGCACATTTACTGAATTATTTGATACTGGCCAGTCGACTATTGGTGTAGCTGGTGCGAGTTTCTGATTGGGTAGGTCTAAAAAGTGCCAGTCGGGAAAATGGAAAAATCTAAGTTTCGTCAATAACAAAACGTAACGTCAAATAAAATTTCATCGATGATCCATTGCTCCTGCTACAAAAACCCTCGTGCTTAAAAATCGACGAACTCCGAGCAATTTGTCGTTATATCCGGACCGATTGAAAGTAAATATCCGCTCTAAAGTCTGCTAAAAGGGGCGGCTACCAGCAATTTGCGTCCGGTGCATGACACGTCTTTGGTTTTTATCAAATGGATCACGGCGATGCATTACGCATCTGTTATCCCATAGCAGAAGATCGCCTACAGCCCATTGATGACACCAGGAATATTTCTTTTGTGAGGCATGTGCCCAGAGACGGTCGAGAAGATACTCACTTTTGTCATAAGATAGACCCGGTACGTAACTGTAGGGTCGGCGACCTAGGAATAAAGTTTTGCGCTTGGTCTCAGGGTGAGTACGAATTATCGGGTGATGTGGCCCAGGCGTCTTTGTAGGATCTTTTTGATCCGGAAAGCCTGGACGTAAAATGCCAGCGCTGTTGCGGCTTTCATCATGCACAGCGCACTTATCATCGATTTCCCTTAACATCTCCTCAGAAAGATCATCATAGGCCAGATACATGTTGCTGACGCATGTATCGCCGCCATTAGGTGGTATTTCTCGAGAATAAAGTGCGCTTCCTAGTGGTGGAACCGGCTTGTAGGACATGTCGGTGTGCCACATGGCCTCTGAATTTCCGAGACTGTGATCAAGCTGTTTGTCATCCATATCGACGTTCATCACCTCTATAATCTCAGGATATTTCTCGGTAAGGGGGGTAAACGATGTCCGATTAGGGCTTTGTGGTGTGCCAAAATATGAGGTGAAGGCGATATGCTGTTCTGGCGCCAGGTCTTGTTGCCGGAATAGTAGAACCAGATGGGTATGCCAAGCTTGAATGAGGCTTACGATTATCTCAGCTGAGAGTTCTTTGGAAATATCAATATTTCGTATTTCAGCGCCGATCACAGTTGAGCATGGCACAACCTCAAGGTCACCTAATTTATAAGGGTGGGTAAAAACATCATTGTCGGACATAGCAAATCCATCAAGTTATCAAGCCTCTTGTATTATTGCTCGATCATCATTACTCCACAAGCTGTTGTAGAGCCCAATCTAAAACGACCCTCAGACGAGGCAGACTTTTGCCTTAACACTCGGAAGAAGGTGAATACCATGGGAAAACAAATTGAACAGATCGATGCTCAAACTCTAAAGTCATATTTTCATGATGGCGGCGAAGTCGCATTGTTAGATGCACGTGAGGAAGTACCGTTTGATAGCCGCCATATATTCATGGCCTCCTGTGTTCCAATTGGCAGACTTGAGTGTTTAGTGGATGCTTTGGTGCCACGACGAAGTGTGCGCGTGGTTTGGTGTGATGATGGAGAGGGGTACGCACAATTAGCCGCTGAACGAATGTCATCTCTCGGTTGGTCAGATATTCACGTTCTGAGCGAGGGATTATCGGGATGGGAAAAAGCAGGCCATAGAATTTACAGTGGGATGCATGTTCCCAGCAAAGCGTTTGCAGAACTAATTGAATGCGATGCTGGGACACCGCATATCTCTGCTGATGAATTGAAGGCGATGCTCGACAATAAGTCAGATGTGGTTCTTTTTGATACACGTACCTTTGAGGAGTATCACGGAAATAGCATCCCAAATGCAATAAGTGCTCCGGGTGCCGAGCTTGTTTACCGGTTTAAGGACATGGTTCCTTCATCAGAAACCAAGGTCGTCATCAACTGCGGCGGGCGTACGAGAAGTATCATAGGTGCCGAAGCTTTGCGTGTCGCAGGTTACCCGAATGATGTCGTCTCACTTGCTAATGGAACGCAGGGATGGCACCTCGCTGGCTATGACATAATCGATGGTGCGAATAGAGCAGCTCCGGAAGTATCGGCTAACGGTCTGGCAGTTGCAAAAGATGCAGCTAAACGGGTCGCAAAACGAGCAGGTATAAGGGCAATAGATCTGGCAACTCTTTCGAATTGGCGGAAAGAAAATGAAATAAGAACACTCTACTTATTTGATGTAAGGACCGCGAAAGAATTTGAAGCAGGGCATCTGAAAGGGGCTAAGCATATAGCGGGCGGGCAACTTGTTCAGGAAACAGACCGACATTGTGCAACTTGGGGCGCAAGAGTGGTGCTCATTGATGATACATCTGTGCGAGCTACGTTTACGGCTTATTGGATGAAACAAATGGGCTGGGATGTGGCAACGTTTTCAACAGATGGAAAAGACATCGAAATAGAGACAGGCATATGGTCTCCAAATATACTTGGGTTAGAAGATGCTGGAGTTAATATGATTTCAGCAGCTGAACTGAGGAGCTCAATGGATGCAGAGGCTGTTCAAGTAGTGGACCTTGCTATGAGCAAAGAGTATCTCAACGGGCATATTCCGGGCGCCGCGTTTGTCCTAAGGAGTCAGTTTCCAAGTGTCATAGGCGACTTGAGTAATTCTGGCACCCTAGTTCTCACTTCTCCTGACGGGAAGCTAGCGCGGTTGGCCGCCTCGCAACTTACCCCACCTGCGAAGGCGCTTGCGGGTGGAACCAATGCATGGGTATCTGCTGGCTTTAAAGTGGAGACTGGCCCTGAAAGAATGTTGAGTGAAGCCCTTGATATTCGTTTGAAAGCCCGGGAGGAGGAGGTGAATAAAGAAGAGGCCATGAAGGCATATTTGAATTGGGAAATTGAGTTGGCAGAACAAATGAGGACAGAAGACGATCAACGCTATGACATCATACGTGGATAGTGCGCACAGGGGTTTTTGGTATCATTGTCTGTGGGTAACAGTCTCCAACGTTTTTAGAAAGACTGAGCAAATTGTGCGTCTTGGGGTGAGATGGTAGTGTGTTTTAAGAGGCACCGTCTCAAAATGACCTGTATAGGATAATAATATGACTGATGGCCCCATCATTGAACGCATTGAATTTATTGCCTTCGAAATAAATATCGAGAATATGTCTTCTGATCCAGCTGGGTTTGGGGTGTCATACACGCCTGGGAAAACCGGCACGCACCTTCGGTTTGGGGTTCGTATATATACTGATACAGGTGTAATGGGGGAATATGTTCCAGGCCGAAGCCGTGTCAGGCCCATAATGGCTGCTGCGGAAGCTCTCGCTTCGCGCCTAGTGGGGAAGCCAGCCCTAGCCCGCACCCAGCATTACAACACCATGCGGCGACTTACCAAACATATAGGCGAAGTGGGCATCGGTGCTATCGATATCGCGCTTTGGGATCTTGCAGGAAAGCAATACGGTGCATCCGTCAGCCAGATTTTAGGTGGTTATCGGAAACGACTGCCGGCATATGCCAGCACATTAGGCGGTGATGAAGAGGCGAATGGGCTGTCTAGTCCAGAGGCTTACGCTGACTTTGCCGAACAATGTTATGAAATGGGTTATCGTGCTTACAAAATGCATGGTTGGCATGAGGGTAACGTCGCTCGGGAAACCGCGTTACTAGAAACAGTGGCAAAACGCGTCGGTGACAAGATGAAGATTATGTATGATGCTTCTAATCATTTGGCAACATTAGCGGATGCTATCGAAATTGGCCGGGTGTGTGATGCATGTGGTCTGTATTGGTATGAGGACCCCTACGGTGATGGTGGAATTTCAATTCGAGGCCATCAATCTTTAAAAAGTTTCGTAAAAACTCCGGTCTTAATTACGGAGCACATTCGAAACCTGGAAACGACTGTTGACATGCTTGTTGCTGGAGCCACAGATTTCGCGAGGGCAGACCCAGATTATGACGGTGGCATAACCGCTTGTTATAAGCTCGCGAATGCGGCAGAGGGGCTGGGTATAGACACTGAAGTGCATAGCTGTGGACCCGCTATGAGACAACTGATGGCCGCCTGCCGCAATTCAAATTTCTACGAAGTAAACTTGGTTCATCCACAAATGTCCAATGCATGGTCTTTGCCATACTATGAAAATGGTTATCACGACCAATTAGACTGTATAGAGCCAGATGGAACAGTGGGTGTGCCGAGCCTTCCTGGAATGGGTGTAGAGTACGACTGGGATGCAATAGAGGCATCCTCAGTTGAGACGCGTGTAGTAAAATAGGTACCCGTAAAAAATAATCCGCGTGGGTTTTTTCTCAGAAACAAAATAGTCAATTAGATTTAATGTAAATGCATAACGGGTCTGTTAGGTTGATTGAATTATGAGCCTAAAATCTCAAAATAAACATATGGGTCCGCCATTGGATGCTAGTATTCTAGATGGCCTTCCAGGCCCAGTTTTTCTGGTCGATGCAAAACATGTGGTTGTTAATTTCAATCGAGCTGCGAAAGAGTTGTTGGGTGCTGATGCGTCGAGTTCTAGTCTCGACGACTTGCTGAATAGTGAACATATAGCCGGTGCGATTGATGAGACATTAGAAGGGAATCCCGGAAGTCGTAGGGAAGTTTTTTTACCGCATCCGATAGGGCGATATTACGAGTTAAATATTTGGAGGCTTCCTGACTTGAAATCAGTTGGCCCATGTTGGGCAATGCTGGTCCTTCACGACATAACGGAGACAAAGAAGGCATCCCAAATGCGTGCAGACTTCGTAGCAAATGTTAGTCATGAATTGCGTTCACCGCTATCTGCATTACTGGGTTTTATCGAAACCCTTCGAGGGCCTCTCGGTTTACAAGGTGCTTTTGTCTGATGTTGAATAAAAACGGCACAAAATCTGATTGCTGATTAACTGGCGGCAAAAATCAGTATAGTTCTCTTGGAAGACGCTCCTTGTAATCTTCAACGTATTGTTTAGCGTAAGCTTCATCCTCTCCATCGCGGAAAGCGGCGAAAGTACCGTGGTTTGGGACATTCTCTGGGTGGCCTTGGCCAGCTTCCGACCAGAGGTCGGCGCGTATAAAAGCTTTAGGGCAATGGCTAAACGCTTCCTCCACTTTTACGACAAGGACAGTCTTTGGCGGCCTATCATTGACCAGAAAACGTTGAAGTAACTCAGGTGCATTACTAACATGAGCCGTGCCGTTAACCCGGTAAGTTGAATTGTTGCCTGGGACTAAAAAGATGATACCGATCTTTGGATTTTCAATAAGATTGGTAATCCCATCAATGCGATTATTGCCAGGCCTGTCGGGTATTAATAGGGTCTTTTCATCTAAGATATGAACAAACCCTGGTTGGTCACCTTTTGGTGAAACATCAACGCCATTAGAATTAGCTGTTGCTATCATAATCATTGGTGAAGCCTCTATCATGGCTTGTCCTGGTTCCGTTATGTGGTCGGTTTGCTTGCGGATAGCGGTATCTTTAGGAGTTTTATAAATCTTGCGTAATTTTTCTACGGTGTCGAGTTTATAGGTGTTGTTAACTTCGGAAACGTTCATTATTCAGCGGCCATATAATTTAAACTGCCACATGTTAGAGCGATTGGAGATTTAATAATATGGAAATATGCTCTTCTATTGTTGTCAAAAAATATCATTTGAATGCCTTTAGGTAAGAAATTATATCCTCTAGGTCCCTTGTGCTTACGCGTCTTCCCTTATTATGTGTTGTATAGGGGGCACATTCTGGGTGTCGCATGCTTGTCTGATAAGAAACGCATTTATTCTTTAAAAACTTTTTTCGATAGTAATCAAACCATGAGCCGTCGCGTTTACTTATAAATTGTCTCAATAAATCTGGCGTCCATCGTACTCCATGCTCCTTCAGGAGCAATAAATGAGACGAATATTGTGTATCAGTGCGAGCCGCAACCTCGCGACCTATGACGTGGCGAATATGTGGGCCGGTTTCTTCAGACTCCTGTCTTAGGCTCACGGAATGACAAAAAGAGCACTTTTTACTAAAATACCATTTACCCTTCCATCGATTTCCCGCGTCCGCTGTGCTGTGGATTATCGTCACTATAAAAGCGATTATGGCAAAAATATTTTGATATCGTTTCATCGGGTTTCTGAAGTTAATCACATAAAAATGAGATGATTTGTGAACTCACCTACATCAACTAAAGATTTAAACTTATTGCTGTGAAGATGAGGCTTTATTTGCATGTCGAGATATTATTACAGCGTCCAATGCCAATAAGCCCTTTTTCAAAACCCGAAGTGGATTTATTTCTATTGTTTGTAAGACATCCTTATGGGCGTATGCATAGTTGGAAAGCTTTGCAATTGCTTTAGCAAGTGCTTGCAGGTCTACTGGCGTTGTCCCGCGCGCTCCCGATAAAACTTGAAAACCCCTAATTTTCTTAACCATCTCCATTGCTGTTGCTTCGTCGAGAGGTGCCAATTTGAATGCTATATCTCCAATGGCTTCTGCGAACAAACCACCCAGTCCAAACATAACCACTGGACCAAAAAGAGGGTCATTCTGAATACCCAAAATTGTTTCAACACCTTCATCGACCATTTCACTTATTAAAACTCCGTCAATTGTTGCTTTAGGCACTGCAGCTTTGGAATTATCCATTATTTTTTCAAAAGCATCACCAACCATTTCAGCGCCAGAAACACCAAGCTCTACACCACCAATATCTGATTTGTGCAAAATATCGGTTGATACAATTTTAAGTGCGACAGGTTTGTCGATGTCTCTAGCAGCGGAAATTGCTCCAGCCTTCGTATTTACCAAGACCTCTTTTGGTGATCCAATTCCCAGTTGCTCAAAAATTAATTTTGCTGCAACCTCGTTGATTCTGCCCTTGGGCAGCGTAGTCGCGATTACCTTAATTGCAGATTTTGTTTTTTTGCTGACAAAACCTTTTCCGATAGCGCTTACGGCAGCAATAGCATTTACAGCGCTTGTAGGGTCTTCAAGTACCGGGATGTTACATTCTTCAATTTTTCTTCGGTTCTTTGCTGGGCCCATAGCACACAAGATGAAAAGACGATCAGGAAATTCTCTCCTGACAGGCAGAAGTGCTTCGATAATCTTAGCAGTTAATAAGTCGGAATAAAGTAAGGAGGAGAAGAATGCTATCACACTGTCGTATCCACCCTCTTCAAAAATCGCCCGGACATATTTTGTTATTGTTGGAAATTCATTGTACACCTGAGCTGTAAAATCGACAGGGTTCTGGGGGCCGGCAAAAGGAATAATTTTTTTAAGTCTTTCTTGCGTGACCTTCGGCATTTTCGGCATGTTAAGACCTGCATCTGCAGCAGCATCCGCCATTAAAACGCCTGCTCCTCCCGAGATTGTTGCAACCGCAAGTTTATTTCCCGCCGGCCATGTGCCAAAGCTCAGCAGATAGGCAACATCAATCAATTCCGCCGCCGTGTTAACGCGATGAACATTGAATTCTGCGAAGACAGCATCATAAACTTCATCAACGCCAGCTAGCGAGGCGGTGTGAGAAAGGGCGGCTTTAGCACCCAAATCGGTTCTGCCTACTTTTTGAATAACTACTGGCTTAGATGCTTCAAATGCCATACCCAAAGCTGCCTTTAGTCTCTCGCCATCCTGACAGCCCTCCATATAAACGGCAATAACTTTAGTCTCATGGTGCTGGGCAAGGTAAGCAATGCAATCGGCTACGTCGACATCGACCTCATTGCCTGTAGTTATCATGTAGGTAAAGCCTAACCCGCGTTCGCGACCCAGAACAAAACAATGGCTTCCAAATGCGCCAGACTGGCTCACCAAACCAATATTTCCAATCTGTGGTTCGCCATGGAGAATGGATGTTGAGAAGGTCGCATAATAGCGAGAATTGGTATTGAAATACCCCAAGCAATTGGGCCCTAAAATTCGCATCCCATAATTTTCAGAAATTGCTCTTAGGCGGTTTTGTTTGTCTTTTCCGTGTTCGCCCATTTCGGCAAATCCAGATGTGAATGCGCATATTGATTTGACACCTGCAGCAGCACATTCTTCCGCTATTTCGATCGCAATTTTGGCGGGTACAGCCATAATTGCGACGTCTATTTGTTTTCCAATATCACCAATCCTAGCATATGCATTAAGGCCTTGTATTTTTCTATGTTTCGGATTGATAGGGAAAATCTCGCCGGAGTAAGCGTAATGCTGCATATACCTAATTGGCATGCCGCCTATTCTGCTCTCGTCTTGAGAGGCCCCTATAATTGCGACTGTGCGGGGATTTAATAAAGGCTCCAGACTTGCTACTGGGGCTCTAGGTTTATTCATGTGGATGTTTTGGTCTTGTAAGGTTTGTCACCCAAGACTTTCCGTCCCAACGCAAGATCATCAGGTCGTTTCATTGAAAAGGTCTTTTCGACAGATGTATAATCCATGTAACCCAAACGAGCCAGCGGGTTATAGCGCGTAACGTCAACTTGACCATCTACGATAATGTCATCGTTGATATGAATACCTACGACGTGACCAAAAACAACACCATGCTTAAACTTAGGGTTATTGGTTGGTAAATCGATTGTTTTCCAATACTCACATTCCAAATGAGCCGGGGCTTCCTTTACTCGAGGTGGTTTGACTTTTTCTGAGGGCTCCGCCGTTAGTCCGGCCATTTCGAGTTCGTTTACATCTTTTGGTACATGTTTGGCTGTCAAATTCATAGCATCGGCCAACTCCGTCGAGACGATATTGCAAACAAATTCGCCAGTTTCTTGTGCGTTGCGCCAGCTATGCTTCATAGGATCGTCTTTTAAGCCACTTGATGAAAACATCACATAACAGGGGAAATACGAGACTGCGTTAAAGAAGCTGTAGGGCGCGAGGTTGACGACGCCATCTGCACCTAGAGTGCTGATCCATCCAATAGGTCGTGGAGACACGAGTGCTTTAAAAGGGTCATGGGGCAGACCGTGATCTCCTTTGACGTCCGGATCGTAATACATTTTAGTTTTCCTAGTTTTTGGTTTTCTACCTGCAAACATAGACTAGCCGTGTGATGCTGAAAACAAAATGTTAGAGAGGCTTGAAATAATTGTCTTGATAAATGCCGCAACTAACATTAATCAATCGATTGAACTAG
>CAJWLM010000022.1 GCA_913043025.1 uncultured Rhodospirillaceae bacterium | reverse complement strand
CGGTGAAGGCAGGGTCGAATTGACCAAGCATAGGCATCGACATGACCCGCAATACGCGCGGATCGACGTCAACCGGCCCGGGCCCCATGAGCAGGCGCGGCGGCGGATTCAAATCTTCAATAACGCGATTTCTTGGCATTTAACCCTCGTGGTAACTAGAAGATGAAACAAACGACACTTTTGGAGCCTTCATACACCGTTATCATTACATAGATGTAATATTATTGTAGATAAGCCATTATTTTGAATTAATTTTATTATTTTTTATTTGTCGATGCCAATGGTCAAAAAAAACTTTAATCGAAATTCGGGGAGCGATTTGATTTCGAAAAACGGACTCAGTTTTCGGGAATTCTGTGACAGCGTGATCCTACCGCATCGCCAATACTGGTAGCTATATCGCGAACCCTCAGCCCACAACGGCAACGCCCGCCGAAACGGAGATTAACAGAGCGGGCGCCGATGGCACTTAGTGATAGAGCAAAGGTCAAACAGAGTGTTGCGGTTAGGTTTTTCATAAGAATGATTTTAGGGGATTTTGGGTGTGTGAGTAAGAGAAGTGTGAGAGGACTACAACAGACCGTCTACCCTAAAAGTCTAACGGAACGCATTTGACTTAACGGGTCCCATATCCAAACACACTACCAACCAAATTTAGAATACTACAAAACCCTATAATCCTTACTCAGTTTACTTTTTTATTTACCTTTTAGGCTTTTTAATTCTTGCTCACTATTTTTGATATAGCCCCTTACAAGGTCTTTTTGTTTTTTGTTGGCAGCATCATTTTTCAAAACAAGTCTGTGGTACTTCAACGCAATCTCATGGTTTTGAGAAATACCTATTCCTTTATAGTGTATCCAACCCAGATTAGCCTGGGCAAGTAAATGTCCCTGTTCCGCAGCAAGTCTGAACCACTTCACCGCAGTCTTATAATCCTTTGAAACACCTTGTCCTGTGAAGTACATCATACCCAGACCGCTCTGGGCAGGGGCATGTCCCTGTTCGGCAAGGGGTTTCCATTCACGCAAAGTAGTTGCGTAGTCTTTCTTCTGGAGTGCGTTTAAACCCTTTTGGAAATTAGCACTCTCACTCACCCCCACACTTCCGATAAAGATGATGAGGGTTAGGCAAAATGGGACTAATAATTTTTTCATAGTTCAAGTTCCTCCAAGAAGTACGACAATCGTCAGGCAAAGTGTTGCGGTCAGGTTTCGTCGCGCATTGTGCCAAATAACAAACGAGTTGTGTAGGGGGAGGGCACCTCCCAACAAACTCACTTATCCACATCTACCCTCATTGACAGTTTCTCTGTGTACTGGAGAATTTACAGTACACGCATTCGCATTGAAATTGTCACGGGGAGCAGAGAACAATGTCTTATTATTGAAGATAGCTCCCTCACGCATCGCCAGCTATGAGCGATCCTACATACGGAACTTGTCCACGGGTAAGGGCTTTAC
Organism: uncultured Rhodospirillaceae bacterium; assembly: GCA_913043025.1. Taxonomy (GTDB): domain Bacteria; phylum Pseudomonadota; class Alphaproteobacteria; order UBA8366; family UBA8366; genus UBA8366. Next base: position 46,896 of record CAJWLM010000022.1, on the reverse strand, counting down.
GATAGTACTTTTATCGCAACTATCGCCTAAAGATGATTCGTTTAATCAAACGCCATAATCCCCTAAACAGTAATGCTTGTACGATTGGATTTCGTATAAGCTGTTGAATATAAGGAAGCACTCTGGGGAATACGCGAATTCCAAATATTATCAACGCTATAATTAATATGGATGCGATAATTATCTGTATCATGGCTAAAAAAGAAGAGTAGAAAACTAAGCAGTAGTTTTAATTACCTGAGATGCAGCAATTCCAGCCTCTTCGTCATTTAAGACAGGAGTGGTAGTCCAATCTAAAAATTCTGCCCATTCGGCTGCATGTTTATAAACTGCCGATAAATCATCTGTTTCAAGCAAAATCCATCCATTTACGGAGCCCGGAGCATGATATCGGCCGATCATGTTAACCCCTTCAAATGGAGCACCCGTACCCAAAAATTTCTCAAACGCATTCCCAACAAACCCAGTCCTTAACTTCCATTCCATCATATAATGCATAGCTCGTTTTCCATTACACGTGCGATATTTCTGAAAAATACCAGAACAATACCAACGGCGGCTCCATTTTCATAACGGTATTTTGTTAAAACTTCAGGGAATAGTGAAGAATAAAGCGACAGCAGCCCAGACACTGAGCAGGCGGGTGGCCTTATGGGCTTAAGTGATCAAACCCCGCGCGAATGATCATTGCTGTCGCGTGTAGTTTAGTGAGTGCGCTCCTAAAAAACAAACTCCTCCCCCAAGGAAAGAGGGGAGGAGCGTTAACGGCCTTTCTTCTGATTTTCGAGGCCATTGCTATGGTTTGTGTGTTTACGACTGCGGCGGTGCCTTTTTAACTGCGCCGGTCACGTATAAATCAAATGCGCTTTGGCCGCTGTTCTTCGCTGCGATTTGGCGACGCAGCTGCTTTACCACGAAGTCGTCCTCGCCGTGTTCCTGCAGCTCTTCCGCCAGCTCTTGCTCCAACGTACTCATCGTATGTTATCCGTCCGTTGATTTGGTTTGTGCCGATTTGGCAATTAAAGACTGTGGCTCCGGATGAGCCTGAGCCTCGGTTTTTTGCTTCGCTGATGAGTTTTCCGAAGAAGTCTTCAAGTTCGCCCCGGTCAGTATCGAGAACTGACCCCCCTGCGACCGCATCTTCTCCGGGCTGTCCACCAATGTAACTTTTGTAACCGCCACCGTCTTTATCCTTTCAATCAAAAATTACGGGTCACAACCATTTGTGCTCCGGTGATCCCAGTTCGATATTTAAATTTTTTCGGCAACTAATTTTTTAAATGATATGAGACTTTGTTACGTCCATCATTTTGAACATGATCAGATATTTCATCAAACTTTGCCTGAACGTCTGAATATTGCGTGAATGGTCCCAGGTTTTGAACTTCATCAAAATAGAAATATAATCCTCTGTATTTATATGCAGATGCCCAGCTTCCATTCGCAGTCTCTATAAACTCAACTTTCTCTCCTTCGCTGAGCACATCCTCAAAATCAATTGCACCTTCATAGGTGCCAAATATATCCACCCAGTCAAAACAGAATGCCTCTCGTATCGCTTCAATTACAAACTGTGCATCCTCAAATTGTATTGGGAAACTGAGCTCTGAGCCTGCCTCGGTTGTGAATTCTGGTGGGTAGATTATTAGTGCGGGCAGTTCTGCAAACCTGTCCTCAGGACGAAGGTAGAACTTCTTAAGCCTATCATCCGGGTTCGCCCGTATCTGATATGTTGGATAAATTCTGTTGATCTTTATCTTTTTTCTGAAACAAAGGGAGAAGAGATCGTCCAAAAGCCGTTCCCCTTTTATAGAGACAAAAATACATTCCACATGGTCACGAAATGCTTTGGAAAAACTTGTCCCATTGCGCAGTGCGTGGGATTTTATAGCCTCGTATCTATCCCCATTTGCGGGCCCAAATACAAAGGTGATATCACTATAGATTTGAATAGACATGTAATTCCCTTTCCAAAATTGCTCAACAAGCAATCCACAAAGAGAACGTCGGGATTTGGAGGATAAGAACGTATCAGGTCGTTACTACACCAGAACGATTAGGTCGTTGCTATTCCAATCCAAACATTCGTTTGGGATTAATGAGACCATAACCAAAGATGAAGTGTAATTAAACTACTTTTTAGGGTTAAGGGGATACTACCGCCTCATCCCAGTTATCCCCGCTATCCTCCTGTTTCAACACTTCACAGGGACAGGCGAATCATAAGAGCTTGATAATGTTCTTCTGGAGGAGAAGGAATGCCTAGGCTTTTAGTCCTATTGTTTACGTTGCTGGTCAGCATAAGCAGCGCATCGGTAGAGGCCCGGGAGCTGTCCTCTGAAAAACTCTCGCACCGTATACAGGCGCTGCAGGAGCAGATTACTTCCATTCAAAACAATACGTTACGAGCATCTCTTTACAGCGTGGAAGAGCTTCAGGAGGAGCTCAATACGCTTATTAACCTATCCCGCTTAGAAGATAAGCTCACCGTTGTGCGGGTGAACCGGGAACATCCATCGGTAGAACTGCATTTAGCCGACATCGAGCGCACAACGATGGATACGCCCATAAAAAAGCGCGTTGCAGAACCACAAAAACTCACGCTCATACGACCGCCAACGACACAGCCAACCACACAGAAAGTGGCATTAAAGAAACCGGTGCCGCAGACAAGAAAGAGTGCTGGTTGGATGCCGGTATCGGATACACCGGTGCAGGTTGCGTTGGTGGATCCTCTGTCGGCTGCGGGAACACGACCACGGTATGCGGAGAGCAGGGGGGCTGTTGCGGAACAAACGGTGCAGGAGAAAAAGAACGCCAAGAAGAACCGTTGGGAGGTGAGTGGCCGTGCGCTGCATATGCGCTCGTTCGAGGATCAGAATTTTATTAAACCGGTCAAAGGTACAGTTGGTATGGACAATGTGCCGGGTGCCCGACAACGCATCAGACCGGAATTCCACAGCGGGTATGAGAGCCAGCTCCGATATTCTTTGCCAAACAGCAATTGGAGTGTGGGCGGCAATGGTAGATTTTTCTCGATGTATTCCCATCACGGCGATGTGACTAGGAGTGGTAACGTTGTAAATATCAATGGTACTAGTACAGGCAGACAACGTTTAAACATCGGTTATCGAGGAAATACACCGGGAAACTTTGACGTCGAAGATGGCCGCACTTTTGCCGCACAAAGTTCAACCATCGTTAGTTCTATAGACGTTGACGCTGAGTATACCTTTGATAGCGTGCCTCAATTAGCCGCAAAAGGGGGTGTCAGGATAGGGGGCATCTACAGGACGCTGGATGTTGTTGTGTCTAAAGGTGTGGGTAATCGCCGCCCTGAAATTGTAAGTGACAATGAGGTGTGGTTTTTAGGAGCCGGACCAACCTTCGGCGCATCCATTGACCAGCCTATTGTGGCCGGTTTGAAAGGGCGGTTTGATGTTACCGCCTCTATATTGTCGGGTGCGAGCTCTGTCAAATCGTATAACGAATTAAAACATGCTATTACTTCATACACAGCTAACTTTGACAGCCTGAAATTTCATGTTGTGCCGGTTATAGATGCAAATATTGCGCTTGCGTATGAGCACAATATTTACGATGTCGTGCACGGTGCACTGGAGATAGGCTTCACTACGCAACACTGGCTCGGGCTTCATGACTTTATGCGCGAACCTGATGGCTATTCGCATGGTCGGTTAGACACCACAATTGTTGGGTACCTGGGCCCGTACTTTAAAGCCAAGGTGACTTGGTAGGGAACAGCCTTAGTAAACAGCTTTTGCTGATTATCGATAATAAACTGGGATTGTTTTAATTCGCATAATAGATATTATGGAAAATAATAGATCCTGTAAAAGGGTGGCAAATGATACCATGCATGATTTAAGAGCAGTTCCCAATGGCTCCATACATTGCTAATATACTGATAGTTATACTTTTTTAATCTGAGTAAGCAATGCTGGGTACTATATTTCGATACTGTAAGATCTGCCAATTTGCGACGCTTGTTGCATTATTTTTTTCTTTTGCATCTTCAGCAATCTCCACGGCTAACGCAAAAAAACTGAAAGTTGTAACAACGTTCACAGTTATAGCGGATATGGCGGCTAATGTTGCCGGTGACGCTGCAACAATCGTATCCATTACTAAGCCCGGCGCTGAAATTCATGGGTATCAACCTACTCCAGGCGATCTTGTTCGCGCTTCGGATGCAGACCTCATTTTGTGGAACGGCATGGGTTTGGAGCTATGGTTTAAACAATTCCTTTCCAATCTCGGTGACATACCCTCAGTGATCATTTCTAATGGTATTCAACCTATTCCTATTGGATCTGGCTCGTATAAAGGGAAACCTAATCCGCATGCCTGGATGGGATTAGAAAGCGCCCTCATTTATATAACGAATATTGAAGATGCACTTTCTAGATACGACCCAGGCAACGCCGCAGTGTATTCGAGGAATGCGCTCAAATATAAAAAACAGCTACGCCAAACCATTGGACCATTGAGAGCTATGATTACAGCCATACCCAAGTCACAGCGATGGCTTGTTACCTGCGAGGGAGCGTTTAGCTATCTTGCCCGTGATTATGGCATGAAAGAGTTATACTTATGGCCCATGAATGCCGATACTGTTGGAACACCACAGCAGGTTCGCTCAGTCATAGACAAAGTGCGTTCTTATAATATTTCAGTTATTTTCTGCGAGAGCACTGTGAATACAGCACCTGCAAAACAAATTGCAAGAGAGACAGGAGCCCATTACGGAGGAGCACTATTCGTTGATTCGCTCAGTGGGCCCGAAGGAAAAGTGCCCACATATTTGGATTTACTAAAAGTGACGTCACGAATTATCGCAGACGGCCTAACAGCAAAGACACACAATCACCCTTAATTTATGTTAACAATATCAGACCTACTTATTGAGAAAAAAAAGAATTTTTTACAAGGTTTAACACTCAATGTTTGAAGATACCTAAAATTGAATAACAGAAATGATACCCCTCAAGCCCATAAGCTAGAGAAATACTCTGGTGATGGTATTTCTGTGCGCGGCATTAATGTCACCTATAGGAATGGCCATACAGCGCTTTGGGATGCTACTTTTGAAATCCCTCGAGGTTCAATTGCCGCATTAGTTGGTGTAAACGGCGCAGGAAAATCAACCTTATTCAAAGCCATTATGGGATTTCTGCCGGTTGATGGCGGAAAGATTCGGATATTAAATCTGGCAATCAAATTAGCGCTCAAAAAAAATTACGTCGCCTACGTACCACAATCTGAGGACGTCGATTGGAACTTCCCAGTATTAGTCGAAGAGGTAGTGATGATGGGGCGCTATGGCAAAATGGGATTCCTTCGGAAAGCAAGCAAATACGATGAAGAAATAGTTGATGAGGCTCTAAGGCGCGTCGGAATGCATGAATACCGAACACGCCAAATTGGGGAATTATCGGGCGGCCAACGCAAGCGTGTGTTTTTAGCGCGCGCATTAGCGCAGGATGCGCAAGTTATTTTACTCGACGAACCCTTTGCTGGCGTAGATGTTCGAACCGAAACTCAGATGATTGAACTACTTTGTGACCTTCGTAACGAAGGATGCGTGATACTTATTTCAACGCACAATCTAGGGACGGTGCCTGAGTTTTGTGATCAGTCAGTCCTTATTAATCAAACTGTCATTGGATACGGTCCAACTCAGCAGGTCTTCACTCGCGAAAATCTAGAACGTACATTTGAGGGTGTATTGCGGCATCTTACGATACCAGCTCAAACTCTACATACCGATGGCGACGAACGGAACGTTACGATCCTCACTGACGACGAAAGACCGTTTGTGCAGTATGGCGACGAAGTTCAAACTACTGACCACGACGAATGATCGACACACTCCTCCAACCCTTCACTTACTCATATATGATCAATGCAATGTGGGTGTCATCACTTGTTGGTGGCGTGTGCGCTTTTCTCTCAGCTTATTTAATGTTGAAGGGCTGGGCATTGATTGGCGACGCCTTAGCTCATTCGGTTGTGCCGGGGGTAGCGGGCGCTTACCTTCTCGGTCTACCTTTTGCACTCGGAGCATTTGCAGCTGGAAGCCTAGCAGCATTATCAATGCTTTTTTTATCAGGACGTTCGGGCCTAAAAACAGATGTAATAATTGGACTTATTTTCACCTCTTTTTTTGGTATCGGACTTTTTGTAGTTTCAATTAATCCCGTCGGCATCCAAGTACAAACCATAATCATGGGAAATATCCTGGCAATAACTCCGAGTGACACACTACAGCTTGCAATAATTGGATTTGTGGCACTCGCTGTATTATTGGTTAAATGGAAAGACCTGATGCTTACTTTTTTTGATGAAAATCAGGCAGCAATCTTGGGTCTTAGGCCTCGTTTCTTAAAATCAGTTTTTTTCATTTTGCTTTCGGCGTGTATCGTAGCAGCAATGCAGACTGTTGGAGCATTCCTTGTGGTTGCAATGGTCATAACACCCGGAGCCACAGCGCATTTATTATGCGATAGTTTTCCACGTCTCATCGCAGTTTCAGTAATAATCGGCACAGTAACTTGCTTTGGAGGCACATATGCCAGTTACTTTTTAGATGGCGCCACTGGCGGCATTATCGTCGTTCTTCAAACGTTAATATTTTTAGCGGTCTTCACTTTTGCTCGCAAATACGGCCTAATAGCAAGCCGTCGTGCACGAGCATTATCCGATGCTCAAAGTCGAGCAATCTAACTCATTTCGAGAGCGAGGAAGGATAAATCACCTGTGGACCTAGACGTTCTTCTATTGCCCTTCAAATTTCCATTTATGCAGAAGGCGTTTACGATTTCACTAATCGTCGCTATACCAACTGCTCTACTTTCCTGTTTTTTAGTGGTAAAAGGATGGGCGCTGATGGGAGATGCCGTTAGTCACTCTGTCCTGCCGGGCGTTGTCATTGCATATATCTTTGGGCTTCCCCTTATTGTAGGTGCTTTCGCAACGGGAATGATGTGCGCGATTGCGACCGGCTATTTGTCCGATCGTTGCCGTGTCAAACAAGATTCAATCATGGGTATTGTATTTTCTGGCATGTTCGGCCTTGGCATTATTTTATACGTTTCAATCAATACCAATGTACATCTCGATCATATCCTTTTTGGAAATATCTTGGGAATTGGAACCGATGATATTATTTCCACTGGTGTTGTCTCAATTGTAGTTGTTATCGGCTTGCTCCTTAAATGGCATGATCTCGTATTGCACAGCTTCGATCCGACACAGGTCCAAACAGCCGGGCTGTCCAACGATATCATTCATTATACTCTGTTGGCTGCCATGACTCTCACCGTCGTTGCGACACTTGCCACTACGGGCTTAATATTGGCTATCGGATTGATGATTGCGCCTGGTGCAATCGCATTTCTAATCTCCAAAAAATTCAGCACCATGCTCTTAGCATCCGTTGGTATCTGCATTTTTTCAATGCTTTCTGGCACCTATGCAAGTTTTTATCTCGATAGCGCACCGGCACCAACGGTCATATTGGTCTTTACGGCCATTTTTGTATTAGTATTCATCCGCCTGCAGATAAAAACACGTTGGTGGACGAGGACAAAGCTACAGCAGTAGCAGGACATTAGATGCAGGTTCCAGAATTCGACGATTTATACATCAATAATCATTCCGTCATAACCCGGTTCAACATGTCGGGGCGTATCACGCATTACAGTGTCATAGTCCATTTGCCTACCCATGTGATGAAGAAATGCTCTCTCGGGATTAACTCTTTCGATCCACTCCAAAGTTTGTTCAAGCCATGAATGGGTATGATGCTGTTCATACCGAAAACAATCAACGATCCAAACTTTAACCCCTTCGAGTGCCGTAAATGCAGCTTCGTTAAGCTTGACTGCATCAGTCGAATAGGCGAAGTCACCTACACGAATCCCCAGCGTGGAAGAGAAGCCGTGGTCTTGTTCAAATACGGTGAGATCAAGGTCCCCTACCTGGCAGCTATCCATTACATCATTTCGCACAAGCATTGGCTTGTAATAGAAGCGTTTAGCTCCCTCTTTTAACGGCTCAAAAGCATATGAAAACTTATGCTCTATGAGATCTAGATGGTCCGAGCGACCATAAACAGGAATATCTTTGCCCATTGCCATATTAATCCACCGAAGGTCATCAATGCCGTGGCAATGATCAGCATGCGCATGGGTAAATAACACTCCGTCAACACGCTCGAGGCCTATACTCAATAATTGTTCTCGACAATCAGGTGGACAATCTATGAGTAAATCAGTTGTTTTGCTCTGCATTAAAATTGAAGAACGCCGCCGCCTATTTTTTGGATTTGCAGGGTCACAAACACCCCATCCACCATTAATTTGCGGCACGCCGGCAGAACTTCCACAACCTAGGACGGTAACCCTCATGGCGAACCGGGGGCTTGTGCCCGACTAAAAAGAGAGAAAAAATTTTTCGTTGTGGTACTTGCCAAAACTTTTGCATCGACATTTTTTAGGGCTGCCAAAGTGTTTGCGGTGTGGGACATATAGCAAGGTTCATTTCTCTTGCCGCGATGAGGCTCGGGCGCCAAATAAGGTGCATCCGTCTCTACGAGTAATCTTTCCAGTGGAACGTCTGCAACGATACTCCGTAATTCTTCTGATTTCTTGAATGTGATTATTCCTGAAATCGAGATGTACAAGCCGAGCTCAAGGGCGGTTTGTGCCAAACTAAGCCCACTAGAAAAGCAATGCATCACTCCACAAAAGTAACCATTTTGCATTTCATCCTTTAGGATATTGGCACAATCTTCATCGGCGTCACGCGAATGAATGACAATTGGTAGTCCGGTAGAACGAGCTGCCTCAATATGGGTGCGAAAGCTCTTTTTTTGATCGTCTCTCGATGCATTTTCGTAGTAATAGTCCAAGCCGCTTTCCCCGATACCGACAACCTTCTCACATTCGGCTAATTTAATAAGCTCAGATGGATTTTTTTGACATTCAAGGCTTGCCTCATGAGGATGAACGCCAACAGTGCACCAAACGTTATCGTGCCGTGAAGCAAGCCCTTGCACTGATTTTGCTTTACTAATTTTTGTACAGATGGTTACGATTGTACGAATATCAGATTCACGTGCCCTCGCAAGAACAGAGTCTAAATCACCATCTCGTTCGTGGTAATCCAAATGACAATGACTATCGACGAGCATCACGTAGTCTGCCCATCTTCAATAAATCTTGGAAATACAGGTTCGGGCATTGGCAAAGAAGTACCTGCAATGAGGGCTGCATCAAAATCTTTAAATCCGCGTTTCGTTGGATCGACCGCAAGGAGATCCAGTATCCTACTACTGGCATCGGGCATAAATGGCTGAACGACGAGGCCTATATATCGAATAGTTTCAGCCAAAACATATAGGACCGTGCACATACGGTTTGGATCCTCTTTCCGCAAGGCCCATGGTGCCATCGCATCCACATATCGGTTTGCTTCGCCTATGACACTCCAAATCTCTTCCAACGCACGATTAAATTTTTGATAGTCTAACTGCTCGCGCATAATGACTAGCATTGCAGATCCCTTTTTGATTAGCTCCAGGTCGCAAGGAAGAAAATCTTGGTGTGGTGGTACTTCACCGCTGCAGTTCTTAGCGATCATAGAAAGTACTCGCTGGCAAAGATTACCAAGATCGTTAGCCAACTCGCCATTAAGACGCCGCACCATCGATTGGTGTGAAAAATCACCATCATTCCCAAAAGGAACTTCGCGGAGTAGAAAATACCGCACAGCATCAAGACCGTAGTTTCTAACCAAAACTAAGGGGTCGATCACGTTACCAATTGATTTAGAGATCTTTTGACCCTCATTTGTCCACCAACCGTGAGCAAATATACGTTTGGGCGGTTCGAGGCCTGCGGCTAGCAGAAAAGCGGGCCAGTAGACTGCATGGAAACGAAGAATATCCTTTCCCACCATATGTAAATCAGCCGGCCAGAATGTTTTGTAGTCAATACTCTTTTGATCTGGAAAATCTACTGCCGTGATGTAGTTCGTTAGGGCATCTAACCACACATACATTATATGATCATTATTCTCAGGTACTGGGATACCCCACTGAAACGTAGTGCGTGATATTGAGAGATCATTAAGGCCGCCTTTTACGAAGCTTATGACCTCATTTCTGCGGCTTTGTGGCATAACGAATTCAGGGTGCTCATCATAAAATGTTAGCAGAGTTTTTTCCCACGCTGAAAGTCGAAAAAAATAACTAGGCTCTTCAACCCATTCCACCTCTGCTCCGGTCGGTGCAAGCTTCTCTCCGTCTGGACCATCCTTCAAATCAGCTTCTGTATAAAACGCCTCATCGCGGACGGCATACCATCCGGAATAGGAAGCGAGATAAATGTTACCAGTTTCAACAAGTTTATCCCAAAGCGCCTGTGCAGAAATTTTATGTCTTTTTTCTGTAGTCCGAATAAAATCATCAAAACTAAAGTTCATTACTTCAGCTAATTTACGAAAATTAGCAGACACATCATCGGTGAATTTCTGAGGATCCACACCAGCAACCGCAGCGGCCTTTTCTACTTTCTGGCCATGCTCATCGGTTCCAGTCAGAAATTTTACTTCAAACCCGTCAAGACGTTTAAATCGTGCCAGTACATCACATGATAAGGTCGTGTATGCGTGCCCGATGTGGGGGGCGTCATTCACGTAATAAATTGGCGTAGTAACGTAATATGTTTTTTTATGAGCCATAGCTATTTCGTGTACACCCTATTTGCTATTTCCGCTCTATTTATTTGCTGAAGAAACAGAAGCTAACATCGAAAAACATTCGATAAGCACTTGCTTTCGATCAAGGTTTACTCGTTCAACTCCGGAAAGCAAATCGCGTGTCTTTTCCCACACCCTTAACCAACTATCAAGAGAAGCACCTCCTTCAAACAAACGTAATTTTAATTCATTTTCACCCACGATAACTTCTGTCTCAATTTTACCACCCGCAGAAATTAAAATTAGGCTTCCAATCCAATCAGGGATCAAATTTACGAGCATTGCAAAAGTCTCTGTGCCATCTTCGTTCTTACGTGAGGCTAAGTCACTTAGGTCGTGGACTGATTGAATGTCTAGTTTTGGCAAACTAGAAACTACACGATAGAATGCCTCATAAAGATCATAGCCACTTCCTGTTGCAAGCTGCAGAGCTTTGCCTATACTGCCGCCCGAAAGATTTGCGACGCCGGCTATGGATTTTTTTTTCATCTCCGTCCGGCTTAAAAATGATTTTATCTTTTCTGCTGAAAGTGGCTGTAATTCTAAACGTCGACAACGCGATCTGATTGTCGGTAGGAGCCGTCCTGGTGCATGACTTACAAGTAAAAAAAGTGTTTTTAAGGGTGGCTCTTCAAGGCTTTTCAGTAACGCATTTGCTGCATTTATGTTCATGGCATCGGCAGGGTCTATAATTATCACTCTCCAACCAGCCGTCGTAAGATTTGTAATCCCTGTACTTTTACGAATCTGGTCAATCACAATTTTCTGAGATGCCCGGCCAGTTTTAGGATTAATCCAACCTGGCTCTAATACCCTTAAATCGGGATGTGCGCCTGCCTCAATTTGTTTGCAATGAGGTAAATCCTTGCTAACAGATAATTGCAGCGACACTTCCTCGGTGTTGTCGCCAAACAGAGACTCATTCTTAATTATCTCTTTGTTATCGGCTTTTAAAACGAAGCGTGCGATTCGATAAGCCAAAGTGGCCTTACCAATTCCCTCAAGGCCTGAAATAAGCCAGGCATGAGGCACGCGATCTAATTGCCACGCATCGATAAATTGTTTCTCGGCAGACTCATGGCCAATTAGCTCATAAGTCTTACTCGGCAAAGACACTTCGTTCATCGTTTACAAGCTTATACTAAAATGTTGCCCAACTGAGCTGACCACTTTATTCGCTATCTCCTCAACTGAAAGATTGCCATCCAACACCACAAAACGATCAGGGTCACTTGCTGCAATATCCAGAAACCCTCTTCGGACACGCTGGTGAAAATCAATATCCATCTCTTCGTATCTAGTACCAGTCTGGTCGCCACGTAATCGGGTACGATCTAGACCCGTTCTAACATCGAGATCGATTAAAAACGTCAGATCAGGCACAATACCAGGGAGAACTAATTCATGTATTTCATCAATTGTACTGAGGTTTTGGCCTAGCCCGTAGCCCTGGTAAGCCCTCGTTGAGTCCAGAAAACGATCACACACAACCCAAGAACCCGCTTCGAGAGCCGGACGCACTGTATTGAAAATATGTTCGTATCGTGCTGCGATATGCAGCAAAGTTTCAGTGAATGGCGCCCAACGGTCCCCCTCTCCTTCTACAAGTAGCCCTCTTATTAATTCTGCGCCCGGCGCACCGCCGGGTTCACGAGTAGCAATAGCCCCAAACCCGCACTGCCTGAGAGACTCTACTAGTAGATTAGCTTGGGTCGATTTTCCAGCACCCTCGCCACCTTCAAACGTTACGAACTGTCCTGAAATAATACCTGCTCCGTTACTGACTTTTTCCCCACAGCAAGTGATTTATGAGGGCGCTTAACCGCCCCATGCGACCAAGCTCCGCAACACTAGCACCGGCTATTAGTGGTAGTTCCATCTTATTTTCACCGGGGGCATTGACAACAAGGACACCAAGCCTGTCACCCCGACGGACAGGAGAAGTGATAGGCTCAGTAAATTTGGCTACAACCCTAAGCTGTTTTCTAGCCCGTTTTTTTATTGTCACAAAAAGATCACGTTCGAGTATTAATGGCACAGTGTTAGCGGCCCCTAGCCAGACAGAGGCATCTGCTACAGTTTCTCCAGCGACAAATAAACGATACGTATCAAACGTCCTATATGCCCAATTGAGCAGGTACCTCGACTCCCGGGCACGGTCTCGCTTGGACTGTAGGCCGTTAACAACAACTATTATTCTCCTGTTCTTCCGAACTGCAGAAGCAGCCAAACCATAACCAGCAACCTCAGTATGCCCTGTCTTTAATCCGTCTGCTCCTATACCAAGCCCCAACAGAGGATTACGATTTTTCTGGTTAATATTTGCATACTTAAAATCTGCCTCAGCATAATAACGATAAAAATCAGGAAATTCACGTATCGTTGTATCTATCAACGTAGCCAAGTCTCTTGCTGTGGTGAGATGTTCTTCATCGGGCCAACCTGATGCATTCTTGAAAGTTGTATTTTTCATCCCAATTTCAAGCGCTTTTTCGGTCATCTCACGTGCAAAATTTTCCTCGCTACCTGAAATTCCTTCTGCAATTACAATTGATGCATCATTTCCTGACTGGACGATGATTCCTCTTATAAGATCTTCAACACTTACTGCGTCGTTCACTTTAAGGAACATCCGCGAGCCACCCTTTTTCCATGCACGTTTACTCACTCGAAATTTTGTTTCGAGAGATAGCGTGCCTGACTTAAGGCGATCAAAAACCATGAACGCAGTCATCATTTTAGTCATAGACGCAGGATGCATTGGAGTATCGGCATTTTTCGCCAACAATGTACGACCTGTGCTGTAGTCAACAACCAATGCCTGTTTTGCTTTGGTTGGCAGAGCCACCACAGATGTGCACATTACAGCTGATAACAATCCTATAAGCAAACATAGTGCGGGCGCTGAAACCTTCCTTGAACTTTTCATCAGTAATTATTATCCATTTTTGTCATGCTGTATGAGGTTCGTCGGGCAATTGTAATATGCCCAAACATCTTACTTAAAAATACTTTTAATCAACTACTATACGTGCCCCCGGAAAGCCTGAACCCATGACGCGTGCTAAAATTCCATCGGCAGTTTTCACATCAGGATATGGACCGAGACGTACCCTAAAGAGCCTTCCTTTCCCTTTCTTTGTCCTACTGATGATTGAAGGCCCCAACGAACCTAATTGAACATGAATTCGATTAGCATTCACAAATTTCGAAAAAGCTCCAGCTTGAACGTATATTTGAGTGTTAGCTTTGACAGCTACTCTCGATACTTTTTCATCTGATAATTTTATTGTTTCAGCCAGACGAGACCTTTTTCTATCAGGTAACGAATCCGCCTCATCTTTCCCATTGATTGAGGATTGAGGTGAGGATTGAGGTGAGGATTGAGGTGAGGATTGAGGTGAGGATTGAGTGCCGGTAGGCGGCGGTAATGCTTGTCGCGTCACGGACACACTTGGTGCTGACCTTGGAGCCTGAGCGCTTGAGTTTGCATCTACTGGCCCGGCACCGGGCAATTGAGTGCCGGGTAATACTACACCTTGGGAAGCAGAGGCGAGTAATCTACTCTCACGCTCGAGCAATTGGACTCGAACCGGTGCCGTCCCTGCCCTTTCGAAACCAAGTAATTGAGCGGCTCGCTTAGACAAATCAATTATCCTGCCATGAGCAAATGGCCCCCGGTCATTAAGTCTAATATTCAAAGCCTTGCCATTGCGTAAGTTAGTCACCCGCACCATACTTGGCATAGGTAATGTTTTGTGCGCTGCACTCACAAGGTTCATATCAAAGATTTCGCCATTAGCGGTGAGCTTGCCATGGAACTGAGGTCCATACCATGAAGCGATGCCAGTCTGGTCGTATTGGTAATCAATTCGAGGTCGATACCAAATGCCTTTTATTTGATAAGGCCCTCCAACCTTGTAGCGACCGCCCCCAGTTTGCCCGACATTGTCAGCGCCAACTTTCATCAAATTAGCGATGAATTGTGTCTCTGAACAGTTTGCGAGTATCACAGACAACAGCAGTATAATAACTATATTTAAAAATTTATTTACAACCATCTCCACCTGACCGCTTTCCCAAATATATTGCGATCGCAAGTAACTAGTTTAAACAGCGACAGGATATCGAGCAATAACACATTATTTTCCAACAACGCGTTCCCATAATTTTATTGTTATGTGTCCATCAGCGGGCATATTTTTTAGCTTTTGAAAATTTCTAATAGCAGACCTTGTGTTTTTGCCAACAACTCCATCTGGGTTGCCGGCAGAAAACCCCATTGAATTAAGCCTTGCCTGAATTTCTTTCACTTTTTCAACACTTACTCGTCGATAATTTTTGGGGCGAGCAATACTTATTGGTCCGGCGCCCCTTAACCTATCTGCTAAATGACCGATTGAGATTGCGTAAAGAATAGAATTATTCCATCGCATGATGCGTCTAAAGTTGGGATACACTGCAAAAGCCGGCCCTTTATGTCCCGCCGGTACTACCAACCAACTTTTGATGTCGATATTAGGTAAACTAGCACCACTGATTCGCTTTACGCCTCCTTTATTCCATTCGAATAGCGGTTTCCAATCGCTAAGCGTTGCTTCTGAAAAATCAAAATGTTCGGGGAGCTTTACTTCTCGCCCCCATTTTTGTTTGGGATCCCAGCCTAATGAAGACAGGTAGTTAGCTGCCGAGGCAAAAGCATCAGCCATATTATTCCAAATATCTCTCTTCCCATCGCCATCAAAATCAACTGCGTAGGCTTGATAAGTGGTTGGGATAAACTGGAAATGCCCCATAGCTCCCGCCCAGGAGCCCCGCATACTCTGAAGGGTGATATCGCCATTATCAACAATCTTAAGTGCTGCTAGTAATTGCGCGCGAAAGAATCTCGACCGCCGACCGTCATAGGCCAGTGTAGCCAGCGCAGGAATAACTCGGTACCCCCCAAAGCTTTTTCCAAAATTGCTTTCTAAACCCCAAAAGGCCATCAGATAGTGGGCTGGCACTCCAAATTTATTAGTTACACGCTGAAGTAAACTTTTATGAGTTTTTAAAAGACTTATTCCCTTTTGAACACGCCTTGAGTTTACCCTTTTCATATACCGCCAATAGGAAAGTGTAAATTCTGCCTGCCGACGATCTTTTGTTATAACGTCAGGCAATGGCTTTGTCCCATCTAGCGCAGCACTTAGCGTGCGCTCTGAAACTCCTGCGGCAGAGGCAGAGGCTCGGAAGTCAGCTAACCAATCATCAAAATTAGTAAGTTGCTCACTCGCAGCACTGCTCACGCTGAAAAAAAATATGGCTAAAAACAGCCAACACCGTGCTGTCATAGAAAACAAAGCTCAGGTCCCCAACTACTTTTCTACGTAGTCGTATGTGCCACCTTTCCACTCATACATAACATAGCCAGGCGCATTGACATCACCGTTCTTATCAAAGCCAATCCTACCCAACACTGTTTCCGCAGAAGTACTACGAAGAGTGGCAGCGACCTTTTTAGGCTCTGTGCTTTTTGCCAAAGTTACAGCAGCCACCCAAGCTTGAACCGCCCCATAAGAGTAAAGATTGTAGCCTTCTGGCTCTATATTGTTTGACCTCATAGACTTTACTACCCTAGCAGCAGCAGGGTTTTTGCGTGGATCCGGGCTGAAAGTCATCAAAGTTCCTTCACCATCCTTGCCTGTTATGCCCCAATACTCGCTTGTGGTTAGCGCATCGCCCGATACAAGCACAGTTGACATCCCCTGTTGCCGTATTTGCCGCATAATCAATCCAGCTTCTGTATGGTATCCCCCTACAAAAAGAACATCTATAGATTCTGATTTGAGCTTGGAGACGAGTGCTGAGTAATCCTTTTCACCTGCGGTATACGCTTCGTAAAGCGCTTCTTTTAAGCCAGCCTTATACATTGATTTTTTTGTCTCGTCAGCTAGGCCTTTACCGTACGCAGTCTTGTCATGAATCACAGCTATCCGTTTCCCCTTAAAATGTTCCGCAATATATTTGCCTGCCACTGCGCCTTGTTGGTCATCACGCCCACAGGTCCTGAACACATTGTAATCACCCTCATCAGTAAGTTTAGGATTTGTAGACCCCGGCGAGATCATCAGAATATCCTCCTCCGAGTAGACCTTTGATGCGGGAATTGAAGAGCCTGAACAAAAATGTCCGACCACCAACTTTATGCCTTTCCCCGCCATCTTATTTGCTACAGCAACAGCTTGTTTTGGATCACATGCGTCATCGCCGATTGCTAGTTTGATCTGTTTTCCTAGAACACCACCTGCAGCATTTACATCTATGACAGCTTGTTCAACACCAGCTTTCATCTGCGCACCGAAGGTAGCTTGCTGACCAGTCATTGGACCTACGACGGCAATAGTAATACTTTCAGGGCTATATTTTTCGCCTTTGTCTCCAAATATATATATTCCAAGGCCAACGACAGCGAGTGCAAGTATTATTGTCAATTTTTTGCTCATTTAGCAGGTCCTCCTAACTACGACATTCTTTCATTTAGATCTATCCATAGCACACTACAGGCACGAGCAATAAAATGATCTTGAACTTTATTAAGCTCCCTCAAGATAAGCTTTCTGAATATCCTTATTCGTAAGCAATTCTTTGCCACTGCCAGCCAATAATATTTTGCCATTAACCAAAACATATCCGCGGTTTGCTAGGCGTAATGCTTGTAGTGCGTTTTGTTCAACGAGAAGTATAGCCGTGCCATGCACCTCATTTATTTCATTAATCGCTTCAAATATCCGTTTGACCATCAACGGTGCTAAACCGAGTGAAGGCTCGTCTAACAGCAATAATTGTGGCCGTGCCATAAAAGCGCGACCGATGGCCAACATTTGCTGCTCTCCCCCGGATAAAGTACCTCCCCTCTGTTGCTTCCGCTCGTAAAGCACAGGAAACAGATCATAAACATGTCGTAGTCTTTTTTCCGAAAAATGCTTCGTAAAGGATCCTAGCTGTAGATTTTCCAAAACAGTCATGTGCGGAAATATTCTCCGCCCTTCAGGGGAATGAGAAATACCCAGACCCATTATCTCATGTGTCGCCTTTGCTACTACATTACAATCATTAAATAATATTTCGCCAGAGGACGCACGTGGGCTGCCACAGATTGTCATAAGCAAAGTAGTTTTTCCGGCGCCGTTGGCCCCAATCAACGTGACAATTTCGCCAGCATTAACGTCAATACTTATCCCTTTTAACACCTCTATGTTACCATAGCCGCTTCTTAGTCCTTTGATTGATAAACACGCCATACCTGACACTAATTTTCTAGCGCGTTGCGGGAACAAGCCGATATCGACGGAGGGCTCCCACCATTTTCATCGTCTTCGCCGAGATAAGCTTTGATAACTGCTCTATTCTTTTTTATTGCCACCGGTGGACCATCGGCAATTTTTGCTCCATGATCAAGCACAATTACATGGTCCGAAATTTTCATCACAACACCCATATCATGTTCAATTAGAAGAACTGCACACTTAGCTCGATCACGAATATCCTTGATCAGTTTTGCTAAGTCAGATGACTCTGATGCATTCAAACCGGCCGCAGGTTCATCGAGACACAGTAGTTTCGGTTTGGTGCACATTGCCCTCGCAATTTCGAGCAACCTTTGACTGCCGTAAGGTAATTCTCCTGCCTCAATATCTGCTAGATCGATAAGATTTATTTTATTGAGCCAATTTTCTGCTAGTTTCACTGCGTTAGACTCAGCCTTCAAATGGCCAGACAGACCTAGCAATCCATAAAGACTAAAACCGGAGGCCCGCATTAATTCGTTGTGCTGAGCTATAATAAGATTCTCCAAAACTGACATTCTTGGAAACAAACGAATATTTTGAAAGGTTCGCGCTATCTTAGCTTTTTGCGCTATCTTAAAACCTTCAAGTTTTTCTAATCTGTGTGTGCGATCTCCTACTCGCATTGTAATTTGACCTGCGCTGGGACGATAAAACCCGGTAACGCAATTGAAAACAGTGGTCTTACCAGCTCCATTTGGGCCGATAAGCGCAGTGATCCTATCTTCAAAAATATTAAAAGATACATCGTCAACAGCAACGAGCCCGCCAAATCGCATGATTAAGTTTTCGACTCTAAGGATAGGATTTTTCACAAGGCCGCCTTATTTAAAATCCACAGTGTGCGCAATACGAATGCTGGGTTTTCGCTTTGTTAGAAGACCGCGCGGGCGCCAAATCATAATAGCAACCATCCCGGCACCAAAAGCCAGCATTCGAAACTGTTCTAATTCCCTAAATAACTCCGTCATACCGATCAAAAAAATAGCCGCCAAAACTACACCCATCTGGCTTCCCATGCCACCGAGTACAACGATGGCCAGAATTATAGCGGACTCAATAAATGTGAAACTTTCTGGGCTAATGAAAGCCTGACGAGTCGCAAAAAATGAACCCGCAAAACCCGCGAACATTGCACCTATAGCAAATGCAGTTAATTTAGTATTACGTGGATTAATACCGAGTGACCTGCAAGCTATCTCGTCTTCTCGCAAAGCCTCCCAGGCTCGTCCAACCGGTAGTAGCCTGATCCGTTCTGTTACAAAGTTTGTAATCAGTGCAAGGACCAAGATTAGATAATATAAGAATATAATCCGGTGCATTGATGTATATTCCAGGCCAAAAAAGGAATGAAAATTTGTGCCACTACCGTCATTTTTGAATGGCAACCCAAAAAACGTCGGTCGAGGGATACCGCTTAGACCATCTGGGCCGTTTGTAAGATCACTCCAATTTAGGAGCACAATTCTAATAATCTCACCAAACCCAAGCGTTACAATGGCTAAATAATCACCCCTTAACCGCAAAACTGGAAATCCAAGGAGAATTCCAAACATTGCAGCAAAAATACCCGCCAGGGGAAGACATTGCCAAAATGTGAGGTCAAAATTGAGCGCTATAAGTGCGTAAGAATACGCACCGACTGCATAAAATGCCACATATCCAAGATCTAACAAGCCGGCAAGACCTACAACGATATTGAGACCCCAGCCCAACATAATGTAAGTCAAAACTAAAATACCAAGATCAACCAGCCACCGGTCAACAAAAGGAAACCATGGCCAAAGAAGAGCTACACCCAAAATCCCCGGCCCAAGCCAAGGCGTGATACTAGACATAGATTGCGTGTTGACACTTCTTGGCTGAGCGCCGACTACTTGCTTACTAAACGCTTTGCTGCTTAAGAGAGAAATAAGAAGGCGTCCGAGAAAAATAACAATCAGCGCGATAATGACCCAAAAAAACCTGAGCTCAACACTTGTCCCAAAAGTCTTAACATTTCCTCCCTCCCCTCCAGGAACCAATTGAAAACCGAACATGGGAAATGCTAATGGGAGACAAATTAGTGCGGTTAACCCTGCATCGCGCAGATGTGCACCCAAGTTTTTATCACTTCGGTTTTTTTGCCCCGCAGACACAGTCAAACCTTTTCAATCTCTGGTTTGCCGAGCAAGCCTGATGGCCGAAATATAAGTACAACTATCAGGATCGAGAAAGCAGCAACATCTTTGTACTCAATCGTGAAGTACGCTGACCAAAAAGTTTCAATTAAACCAATGAGTAGTCCTCCTAACATAGCACCCGGTAGTGATCCGATGCCGCCAAGGACAGCCGCTGTAAAAGCTTTAATGCCTGCTAAAAAACCGATGTAAAAATCTATTACGCCGTAGTTCAGTAACACCATCATACCTGCTACAGCCGCAAGCATTGCCCCTAGAACAAATGTTAATGAAATAGTTTTATTAACGTCTATGCCAACTAGAGCCGCCATTACAAGGTCTTGCTCGCATGCGCGCTGAGCACGGCCGAGGGAGGTCTTCGCAATAAGAACGGAGAAAACAGTCATAAGCAAAACGGTTGTTCCGACTATGATTATCTGCATGAAACTTAAAACAACGCTAGAGTTTCCTATTTGCCAGAATGTAAACTCACCCTCTATCAATGGCTGGAGTGTTTTCGAACGGGCCCCTTGGGTCAATTGAACGTAATTTTGGAGCGCTATCGACATGCCGATAGCTGAGATGAGAGGCGCAAGGCGAAATGAGCCCCTAAGAGGCCTATAAGCAAGTCTTTCAACTGCCCACCCATAGGCCCCAGTGAAAATCATCGAAAGTAAAAGGACCAATATCAGAGCAAATGGTACATACGTTAGGCCCATTGTTTCCGAAAGAAGATAAAAAATTAGGGCAATAAAGGCGCCAATCATGAAAATTTCACCATGAGCGAAATTTATCATCCCTATGATTCCATAAACCATAGTGTATCCTATGGCGATCAATCCATAGATTGAGCCAAGCGTAAGCCCGTTGATAAGCTGCTGAGTAAAATATTCCATCGCAGAATTGGACCCCAGGACCCCGAATCAAATAAAGTCGAACACATCCGGAGTGCGACTGCAACCGCTTCCATGCTGGCTAACAGCCATTTCCCGTGCTAGATCTCGATTATCTCAAACTCGGAGGATGTCGTATGCCATTCGAAGCTGCTAGCCACGCTCTATCAAAATATAAGGTTCTTGATCTCACACGTGTGAGATCAGGCCCTACCTGTGTTCGTCAATTAGCGGATTGGGGTGCTGATGTAATAAAAATTGAATTACCGCCAGCGCTCGAGGGCGGAAATGCCCTGGGCGGAGCGCGGCATGGTCCCGACTTCCAGAATTTGCATCGAAATAAACGTAGTTTGACGCTAAACCTTAAGGAAGAGGACGGCCTCAAAGTATTTAAGCGTTTGGTGGTAGATGCAGATGTTGTTGTTGAAAATTACCGCCCTGACGTTAAAAGCCGCCTGGGTATCGACTATGATAGCCTCAAAGCCATCAATCCAGAAATCATACTCGGCTCAATATCAGGATTTGGCCAAGATGGACCTTATGCAAAACGGCCGGGGTTCGATCAGATTGCGCAAGGTATGGGCGGGTTGATGTCGATCACAGGTCTGCCAGGAAATGGACCTGTTCGCGTTGGAATTCCAATTGCGGACCTATGCGCGGGTATGTTGTGTGCCCAAGGTATAATGATTGCTCTTCTTGAGCGTGAAAGCTCTGGTAAAGGACAATGGGTCCAAACATCACTTCTTCAAGCAATGATATTTATGCTCGATTTTCAAGGGGCCCGTTGGACATTATCAGGAGAGGTTCCTCAACAGGCCGGCAACAATCACCCTACATCAATTCCAACAGGTGTGTTCGAAACGACTGACGGCTTCATCAATTTAGCAGTAGCGGGCAATTTAATTTGGCAACGTTTTGCGGTAGCTGTTGGGCACGAGGAATGGATTGAACATCCCGACTACAAAGAAGCGGAAGCCCGATCAAAGAACAGGGATGCATTGAATGCTGAAATAGCAGAAATCTTAAAACATAAATCAAGTGACGAGTGGGTAGAAAAACTCAACGAACAAGGGGTTCCGTGCGGACAAATTTACTCGATCGACAAGACATTTGAGGATGTACAAGTAAAACACCTCGAGATGCAAAAAACCGTGAATTCTGAGGCGCTTGGTGAAATCAGTTTAGTAAATCAGGCTATTCGAATGTCACGAACACCCCATGATTTTGTGAAAGCCCCACCGGAAGCTGGTGAGCATTCAGATGAGATACTTACTGAGGCTGGTTATAATGCTGAGGACATTGCCGATTTGCGCGCCCGTAATGTAATTTGACATATTCTTTTTAATTTTGAGCGGATTGCACAGTTTTTGTATGCAAATTTAAGCGGGATTGAAGCCCGTTTTGAATTGTTTTGGCGAAGCGCGGGGGTGTTTTTTAAACAAATTACAATTATTTTTACTAGCGGGAGTGTCTCACAGGAGGTCCCAAAATAGCGATCCCGCTGAGCACACAAGTATAACCGTAATTAAAATACGAAAAAACTTCTCGCTTAAAATTTGGGTCAGTTTGTTACCCATATAAAGGCCGACGATAGTTGCTGGCGCTAATGACAAGGCTTGCAAGAATACTGATGAGGCTATATCGCTCAAAAAGCCATGCAGTAATATAGCCCCACCGTAAGAAATGACACACAACGTGATCAGTGTTGCGCGTATGGTATCCTTTACATAACCGCGAAATGCCATCCATCCAGCGGGTATTGGCCCTGGCATACCCAGGGCCCCACCCATGAGCCCTGCAACCCATCCAATGAACAAGGTAAATCCTGTGGAGTCTAGTTTCTTATTTCGTGAAGTTATTTTACCAAAAATTGAAGCCGCTGCTAATAAAACGCTTATCCCCGCAATAAATTGTAGAGTGTTAAATTCAATAATGTTTAAAAACCAAACACCAAACGGCAAGCCGACGAGAGTGCCAACCGCCAAACTGGGAAATATACCTGCTGCCCTTTGGGCTTGGAGCCGTGGAGCAAGCATTACGGCTATAAGTAAGTTTAATAAAATGCTTATGAACACAGCGTCTACACTTTTGAAGTGCAGTAGCAGTATAGGTCCCGCGAGCACACCAAAGCCTACCCCCAGTGCAGCTTGTAAAACAGCTGCGCTTAAAACGGTAAGTTGTATGATGATCATTTCCATTTTTGCAACGGCCCGCCTAATTAGGTGTAGATCAGTTATTGCTGCTATGTTTTCTTAAGTTTTCGTCAACTGCTTTGTGAGACTATTATATGCAAACTGTATTTCCCACTGGGACAACAATTTACCAGCCGGATAAGTGCTTCAATGGACTTACCATTTACCCTTCCGCAAAAAAAGGCGTCGGAGCTGTACTAATAGATATGAACGGTCATGAACTTAAGAATTGGCCCCAATTTAATAACTATATGGTGAACCTACTTCCAAATGGAAGCGTACTTGGAGGGCAAACAGGTCGGGTAAATGAGAAATACGATCACATACTTGGAGCAGACGATCTTGTTCAGGAAGGTTGGGATGGCGAACAAGAATGGCGCTTTTTTAAAGCCGATCAGATGAACAACAATGGCGAAAAGGTGTGGGTTGCACGACAAAATCACGATGTCGTTCGAGAAGGTTGTCCAGTCGGCTACTATGTGCCAGGCCAAGCTCCAAAAATAAAAAATGCGAAAACTCTGTTTTTAAGTTACCGAACCGGAGAATGGCCTGAGGTGACCCGTGATTATCTACCACGTGCAACACGTATGGTTGAAGTGTCTTGGGATGGCGAAATCGTTTGGGAATGGATGCCCGCTGAGAATTTCGAGCAGTTTGGATGGAGTGCCGAAGCAAAAAATGCCCTTATGAGACGCTGTAGAAATCAAAATGGCGTTTTCCAAAACACCTGTTCCTATGTTGGCCCAAATAAGTGGTTTGACGCAGGCGATGAGCGCTTTCATCCAGAAAATATAATTACTGATGATCGCGCAACCATGATTTACATAATAGAAAAGAAGACTGGTGATATAGTTTGGCAAATCGGCCCATACTACGATCGCGACCCAGACTTGCAAAAAATCGAATGCGTTATTGGGCCACACCACGCTCACATAATTCCAAAAGGCCTCCCTGGCGCGGGAAATATTTTGGTTTTTGATAATGGAGGAGCCGCTGGTTATGGTGCTCCCAATCCAGGGGCACCAGATGGAACCTGGAATACCCTTCGAGATCATTCTCGTGTTTTGGAAATTAATCCTATAACCCTTGAAATAGTTTGGCAGTTCACAGCATTAGACCAAGGTTTTGCGGACGGTGAAGAATCACGTTTTTACAGTCGCTACCAAAGCGGAGCACAACGTCTTCCAAATGGGAATACATTAATCACGGAGTCTCGTCACGGCAGAATTATTGAAGTAACACCAAAATGCGAGATTGTTTGGGAGTATGTTAGTCCACACAACCTTCTTGAATCGAAAACATTATTTGCCAGCAATGCTTTCCGCGGCTACAGGGTCCCTTACGATTGGGTCCCTCAAGTAGAGGCATCAACTGAGCGCGCTGTAATACCCCCACCCAATGGTCAATTTAGAATTACGCCAATGGAGGATAAAGCCTGAAAAATTAATGCCGTATGATGGTGCTTAAAAGGACTGGCATGGAAAAATTTGAAGTACGATGCTGTGGCATGGAGTTAAAGACACCACTAACTTTCGAGCCCCCCTTCCCAACAGCGATAGATCAATGCCTCAAATATTAGGCTAAAAACCGGATATTTGACCACTGCCGGAACGTACAATCCTGACGTTTGTAAAATCAAAAAGAATAGACTTTATATAAGTTTTTACTGCTTCTTTGAAAAATGTGTCAGGATTGGAATATCTTCTGTGGATTTTCACCTTCAATAAATTATCAAAACCTCATAATCAAATAATTGCCTTGCACCGCTGTGGAAGGTTCAGCTAAATCAAGCTTCCCTAGTCTGCGAACGGTAGCTTTGGCCATGCCTCAAAAGTATCTAAACAAAATTCTTAAAGCTCCAGTGTATGATGTAGCTATAGAATCACCTCTTGATCCTGCACCTGGACTCTCAGCGAAACTCTCGAATAGCGTGCTCATTAAGAGAGAGGACTTACAGCCGATCTTTTCTTTCAAGTTGAGGGGGGCTTACAATAAAATGGTTAGCCTACCCAAAAATTTGCGCCGGAAAGGGGTAATAGCGGCCTCAGCAGGCAATCATGCACAGGGGGTTGCGCTGGCAGCATCAACCTTGAAAGTACCGGCAACTATCGTCATGCCGCAGACTACTCCCGAGATAAAAGTTGCGGCCGTCCGCAAACGCGACGCAAAAGTTATTTTATATGGTGATGATTTCTCTGCAGCATATAGCAAAGCAATGGAGCTTATGAAAAGAAATGGGCTTACTTTTCTTCACCCTTTCGATGATCCCGAGGTTATCGCTGGCCAGGGAACAGTAGGCATGGAGATACTCCGTCAACACATGGGAGCTGTACATGCCATATTTGTCCCGGTTGGCGGCGGTGGCCTCGCCGCCGGGGTGGCTGCCTATGTTAAAATGGTTCGGCCTGAGATAAAGGTCATCGGTGTAGAAGCATCGGATGCAGCGTCGATGTATCACTCATTAAAGAAAGGCCGTCGCATCGTATTAGATGAAGTTGGTACATTTGCTGATGGCGTGGCAGTGGCACAAGTAGGGAAAGAAACATTTCGACTAGCAAGGAAATGTATTGACGATATCGTAGTTGCAGATATTGATCAGATGTGTGCAGCAATCAAAGATTTATTCGATGATACACGTGTTATCGCCGAACCATCCGGTGCTTTAGCTATAGCAGGAATGAAAATATATGCGGCGCGTGAACGACTGAAGGGCCAGACGTTGATTGCAGTCAATACCGGAGCCAACACTAATTTTGATCGTCTACGATACATATCTGAGCGCGCCGAGATTGGTGAAGCCCGCGAAGCCCTAATGGCCGTCACCATTCCTGAAAAGAAGGGTAGCTTCAGAAAATTTTGTCGCATACTTGGCAAACGAAACGTTACAGAATTTAACTATCGTTATACCAATAATACCAATGCTCAAATATTACTTGGGGTAAAATTAAGCGACGGAGACTTAGAGCGTTTGACAATCCTCAAATTATTAAAAAAGAAAGGTTACCCAGTAGTTGATCTAACAAATAACGAAATGGCAAAAACGCATATACGCCATCTCGTAGGAGGGCAACCACTTGGGGCGATGGATGAAGAGATATATCGATTTGAGTTTCCGGAGCGACCCGGTGCATTAATGAATTTTCTTACCAAGATGGGCAATAAAAGGAATATAAGTCTTTTTCACTATCGCAATCATGGGGCTGCTGTTGGCCGGGTTCTTTGTGGAATACAAGTTCCGAGAGGTGGAGCTGCACAATTTCGGGAATTCCTAGACAATCTGGGCTACCCCTATTTTCGAGAAAGCGATAACGCAGCCTATCAAATTTTTCTTCAAACCCCATCAAACGATTAATTATGTTGAAATTTAAAGTTGTGACCGCCCCCCCAAGAGAAGCCATAACATTGCCCACGCTTCTTGATAAAATTCTGAACTGATTAGAATTATTTATGCAAGTAACAAAGGCGGCTTAGTTATGGGACATAATCTTAGCGCACGAAGCACGAATTTGTTGTTAGTAAAAGTAATCACGGTATAAGGAGGATACTTTCCCGCAAAGAAACGATTTACTGGTTGCGGTTTCACCAGGAAACTGAATACTTATTCACGTTCGAGTAAGTTATGAAATCATTCAGATTGCGAATGCGAATTATTATCAATATTATAAACCGAAGCTGAACAACTAAGTAACCGGCTCAAATTGGATGTACTGCCTATGAGAAACAAGGGGCATACGTTTTTGTTCCAATCCCGGTTGCACCTATCGGAGCCTATTTAATGGACGCCAAACCAATAAAATTGCCTGATTCCTTGAGCGTAACAACTATTGAGAGCATTCACCATTGGACGGAATCCCTTTTTTCATTCCGTGCTGCCAGGCCTGCAAGTTTTCGTTTCAGGTCAGGTGAATTTATAATGTTAGGCCTTCCAGTAGATGGAAAACCGCTGCTTCGAGCATATTCCGTTGCAAGCCCATTTTGGGATGAGGGGCTAGATTTTTATTCAATTAAAGTTCAGGACGGCCCCCTGACATCGCGACTGCAGCATATCAAACCTGGAGATGAGCTTATCTTGGGTAAAAAACCAACTGGCACTCTCGTTTTAGATTGTCTCAAACCCGGGAATAGGTTGTTTTTATTTTCAACAGGGACTGGGATAGCTCCCTTTGCCAGTATTATACGGGACCCAGAGACGTATGAGGCATACGGCCAAGTGATTTTGACCCATACATGCCGACATGTTGCAGATCTACAATATGGAGTAGAGCTTATTAATGGTTTGAAGACCGATCCATTGCTATCCGAAACAGTGCTCGATCGCATTATTTACCATGGAACAACCACACAAGAAGACCATGAGCACACTGGAAGAATCACTGAACTCATGACAACAGGCAAATTCTTTGAAGATCTCGACATCGAGAATCTGAACCCGGAATCAGACCGAGTTATGATTTGCGGTTCAATGGAAATGATCAAGGATACTGCTGCGATCGTTGAGGAAGCCGGCTTACAAGAAGGCTCAAATAGTAGCCCTGGTGATTATGTCATAGAAAAAGCTTTTGCTGAATAACACCTAGCAAGTTAAACAATCGGCAATCATTACAAAAGTTTTTGTGCAGCACTCAATATGACACAAATTCAATTACGCCTTTTTTGTTTTGATAGGCCTTTTTCTGTTTGGGTAACACGCTTTACAAATGATGCAATCAAGCCCGAAACAACCTCTCGCAGGACAGTGTTCACGCCCGTAGTAAATTATTTGCAAATGAAGATTATTCCAGGAACTTTGTGGAAATAATCGTTTTAAATCTTTTTCTGTTTGGGTAACATTTTTGCCACTTGTCAACCGCCAACGCTGTGCAAGCCTGTGAATATGAGTGTCCACTGGAAAGGCAGGATGACCGAAACCTTGGGACATGACTACACTAGCAGTTTTGTGACCGACACCAGGCAGATTCTCAAGCTGTTCAAAACTTTCGGGAACCTCGCCGTCAAATTTTGCGATAAGAATCTTGGAGAGGTTAGATATAGCTCTAGATTTTTGTGGTGCTAATCCGCAAGAACGTATCATCTGATATATCTCTTCAACAGCCAATTCTGACATCTCTAAGGAGTTTTTTGCCTTAGCAAAAAGATCGGGAGTCACCATGTTCACGCGTTCATCTGTACACTGAGCGCTAAGAAGGACAGCAATAAGTAATTCAAACTGGTTCTGATGATTGAGTGGAATTGGAATGTCGGGATAAATCTCGTTGAGCTTTTTAGATATAAAGCTTGCTCTTTCCGACTTAATCATTTGTAAGCTTAGTTACTTTCATAAAGAAACGAGAGTTGCTGAATCTCTTTTTCATTCTTTTGATCGCGAAGAAAAGTTGGGTAATCTCCTGTGAAGCAATGATCGGTGAATGCTGGAGCCGCAGCTTCTCGACCATTCGGATGTCCCATTGCTTTGTAAAGACCGTCAACACTCAGGAAGGCTAGACTATCAGCACCAATGTACGATTGCATCTCCTCTAAAGAATAGTTAGCGGCCAATAGGTCTTGTTTTTTTGGTGTATCTATACCGTAAAAGTCTGGGAACCTTATAGGAGGTGCGGCAATGCGCATGTGAACCTCTGAGGCTCCCACCTCACGAACCATTTGCACAATCTTTGTCGATGTAGTGCCCCTGACTATCGAATCATCTATTAATACTACACGCTTATTTTTAAATAAGGACCGATTAGCATTGTGTTTTAATTTGACTGACAACGACCTGATCGACTGCTGCGGCTCGATAAATGTCCGTCCCACATAGTGATTCCGTATAATCCCAAGTTCAAAAGGTATCTTCGATGTTTCAGAGTATCCCAAAGCTGCAGGTACTCCACTGTCCGGTATCGGAATAACCATATCTGCTTCTATACCGGATTCTAGCGCGAGCTGTCGGCCCATCGCCTTTCGGCAATCATATATATTTTCTCCGCCAACAATACTGTCAGGTCTCGAAAAATATATATATTCGAAGATGCATGGTCGTAAGCTTTGTTCTGGAAAGGGTTTGAAACTCTCAATACCACTTTCAGTGATTACTACTATTTCGCCATTATCAATTTCTCGGATGAAATTTGCGCCAACCATATCAAGAGCACAGGTTTCTGAGCTAAGGATATAAGCTCCGTTTAGTTCACCCAGCACTAAAGGCCTAATGCCTATCGGGTCCCGCGCCCCGATAAGTTTCTTATTTGTTAAAATAGAAAATGCATAAGCGCCCTCAATTTGAAACAGGGAGTCAATAATTCGATGTAAAATCCCATCCCGTTCGGAGTTCGCGACAAGTTGCATTATTGTTTCGGTATCGGTCGTCGATTGGAATATCGAGCCCGCATTTACAAGCTGGTTTCTTAGGGTGCGCGCATTTGTCAGGTTCCCATTGTGACTTATAGCAAATCCTCCACTCGAAAGGTCTGCAAATAGCGGCTGTACATTTCGAAGTATTGTGTCACCGGTGGTGGAATAACGTACATGGCCGATAGCTGATTGTCCGGCCAGTTGGCTCAGGACTGCTGGTTTAGTAAAATTATCGCCAACAAGCCCTAAACGCCGCTCGGCAAAAAAATGAGACCCATCAAAACTTACTATGCCAGCAGCCTCTTGCCCTCGATGCTGAAGCGCATGAAGTCCCAACGCTGTGATAGCGGCCGCATCAGGGTGACCATATATCCCAAATACCCCGCATTCGTCTCGGGGCGTTTCATCTGCTTTTGTTTCGAAAGGTAGCTCCCTCAATGTTGCCTCCTTGAAACAAAGACTTACCAAGAATCAGACCAAAAATGCTTTTACTATCGAACTTATATTTTTACATAATTAAAGCACTATAATTTGGTGTAACGTCGCATTACAACTGTTCAGACACCTGCTTGCCAGTGAACACAATACCCGTTTCAGAGTTATGCAAATTTGCGGTCTCAAAAATCTCAGTAAATATTTCATCTTTATTGGTTTCGTCCACTAAGACTGTCAAAATAGACGCCTCACCAAACTCACCGAATTGCTTGTCATCGAACAGGTCATCACTTCTGCCAGTTTCGTGAAAAATATACTGTACCTTGTCGTGGTTTTTGAGCTTGTCGAAAACTTTCGTCCCGGCATCTATTGATAGCATTGATCCAATTTCGAGTAGCATTGTTATTCTACTCCTTATCCGTCGCTGAGTTCAGAACATCCTCAGGAACGTATGTTGCGACACTATTAAGATCCGCTATATACATTATTCCTTTTCCTGGAGTGTCGAGCTTTCCTGCTAAATACATCGCGTCAAAAACCCGCGGTGCCTGTTCTTCCGAGACGATAATTCGTATCACTTCCTTTTGCTCATCGACTGTAACACCCATTAAACCCATGCGGTCACGAATACCCGTGCCTCGGGCAAAACTGACGGTTGCCCCCTGCACCCCAACATTTTTTGCCGCTTCTAAGACTTCCTCAGCTAGACCGTTTTGCAAAACGCATGTAATGAGCTTTACATCGGTCAGTTCTACTATGTGACGGTCAGGCATTCTCGATTTCCTTTAGTTCTGCATTTTGTTTTGAAGAATTTCGGCTTTGGTTAATTTGTATAATAATTCCCATAGAGAGAACGGCTATTATTGGGCAGATACTCGCTAATGATAAAATCCCAAAACCCTCTACAGCGGATACTGCGCTACCGAGGCCGAGCCCCATAGCTAAGACCAAAGGAACGGTGACAGGACCAGTTGTAACGCCAGCACTATCCCAGGCAACGTTAACAAACTCCTCGGACGAAAAAATTGTTAGCACAACACCTAATCCATAGAGAGGCAACAGAATTGTTGCGAGGTCTAAGTTGAGAACAAGCTTAGCAACCCCTAACGAAATACCAATCGAAACCCCGCTTGCTACGCTGTACATCAACATCGATTTCTTGAATGCACCATTTGTAAGTTTCTGAACAGTCAGCCCAAGAGCGTTTAACGCGGGTTCGGCAAGCGTGGCACCAAAACCAAGGATTAAGGCGAAGCCAATCACTAGTGCAATCCCTATCTCTTTTGAGAAGATCGGTGATGATTCTATAATTGGTAGTTGTATAAATGCAGCCGGCAAAGATTGGCCCGTCTGAGTTCCAATTGCCCCCAAACCATAGGTAAGACCTAAATTGAAAATGCACATTCCAACAACGCACAAGACCAAACCATAAATTGTAACTAATTTGTTTGAAAGTTTGACTTTCAATATAAAAAAGAGAACCAAAAACAGAAATATGACCAGTGGCAATATAGCCCTAACACCCAGAACGATCTCTACAGCCGGTGTCTGGTCCCACATTGAAACAACGGAACCTGCCGAAGCGCTCGCAGCGTTCGCGTTGGCAATAATTTCTGCCGGTGTAATCTGAAAAAACACAAATAATGTCAGCAGCAGCACAGCCGTCACCGGAAACAACGAGGCCAAGGTAACGATGCCGAACCCGGATAGTGTTGACCCCCCCTTCCCTGCTGAGTTGGCTATTCCTATTCCCATGGCTAAAACGAGCGGCACGGTGACAGGTCCGGTAGTTACAGCACCACAATCCCAAGCTAAGCCCAATACACTTTTTAGGTCAGGCACAGTCCAAAAATAAATAGTGAGCAATGCTGACGGGGCTAACGCAAAAAATATCAATGGCTTTAAAGACCACCCGTACACAAAACGGAGAGTGCCGAAGATTGCAGCCAAGCCAACACCCGCTCCTACTATCAACACCAATGGGACGGTCCAGTTATTGAGAACCTCAAAGAGATATGGGGCCTGTTTAACGTCAACTGATGACCCAAAAGCCTGAAGTGCTCCAATGGCAGGTTCCGCAAAAGTGACTCCTACCCCAAGCATACCTATTATTATTAGGACAACTGGCATCGATGCTTTTTGAGGAAGATTAGACCCTATAACATTGCCAAAGGGCATGAGACCCGAATTTAAGCCTTCCATAAATGCTGCCAGCCCTACTATTACGGCTAACAAACCTACTAACAGCGTCGTGGCTGCTTGAACTGGGTACTGAAGAACAAAAATCTGAAATAACGTGGCATAGAGTGCCAGAGGAACAACAGCCTTTACTTGCTCCATAAAACGAGTTTGAAGGTAGGGCCGCAAAAGGCCCAACGCGTAACGCAGAGAAACCTTTATTCGTGCGGGTCGAAGAGACTCAATTCTCTCACTATCAGGCTTTGGCGTGAGATCATTATAGCTTATCTTCGTATGACGAATTTTGTATCTGGAAAGAAAGGTCCCATATCTCATTTTTTATGCTCTCAGGTATTTATAGCCGTAATAAATAAACTTATACCCGCATATCGACATGTTTTACCAAAATTATTTTTAATACTAGTAACAACATATTTTGTCTCCGCGTTGAAGTAGGCAGGGGTGTTTAAGTTTTTGCATTTGTAGTTCGATTTTACTTACACCGAATTCATACATCGTTTGCTGGATGCATTCTGAATTTTATCAATCAAATGATGAAGACCGACAGCAGTAGAGAATGATGGGACATATTGTTTTTTCTCATTTATGGAACGCGCAAAGTCAGAATACATTTGACCAACATTAAATGGCTCACCCTTCGGCGTCTCCGCCGAAACCAGCTTCAGACTATCCGGAACAGCTATTACATTTAAATTGTTATTACCTTTTGCACCAAAAAGAGAGAGCTTTGTAAGCTGTACTGAATCATCTCCCTTGATAACCAACGTGCCTTTATCCCCATAGATAGCCATACGGTACCCGCTTCCAGCGAAGGGAATAACAGCAGTGTGTGATGTCATGGGCGCACCGTTCAAAAGCTCTCCTTGAATAAAAATGTGGTCTGGAGACGTAACCGTTACCGTTTGGTTGCTTCCTGTATCGAGCCAATTTGAAACGCGTGTATCGACAATGGCCGAAATTTTTGCAATTGCGCCAGCCACATACTGCAACGCATCTATGGTATGGCCATTCAATATGGTCAATGAGTTAGCGCCAAGTTTAATATCTCTTTGCCAAGTGCGATGGGAGGGACGAGAAAGAACACCGTCCCGCACTATATGACAATGAACTGAAAGAACTTCTCCTAAATAGCCATCCTCAATAAGTCCCTTCATGTATTGTATTTCCGGACAGGCTCGAGCCTGTAATCCAACTGCAGTGATAATTCCCCTTTTTCTAGCTAGCGTTGTTAATGTCTCCGCCTCTTCCGTAGTCTTACCTAATGGCCATTCGCAATAGACGTGTTTCCCTGCCTCAATGGCGGCTTTAGCAGGTTTAAAATGAGATGGAACCCTCACAACCACAGCCACAGCATCAATCTCTGTGGACTTGACCATTTTATTAAAATCGTGAAAAGCTAGTTTAGCATCAAAGGCTCGTCGAGCAGCCTCAGCACTTTCAGGTTTAGTTGTACAAACCGCCGTTAATTCAAATTCCTCACTTGCCTTTAAAGCCGGCATATGAGCCCGGGAGGACCAAGTGCCGCTAGCACTAGCGCCCACCAAACCAATTCGAATTTTGGGAACCATACGTAAATACCTTTTCCCTTAAATTTGCATCTAGTTTATTTCGGAACACTACCCTTTACGGTGGTCCGCCACATGAGCCTTTCTAGTGGAAGATCGTAATCCACCTCAGCTTTGTGCTGACATGTACAATTGTCCCACACAACGACATCCCCCTGCCTCCAGCTGTGCCTATATACAAATGCCGGGTGTACGATATGGCTGGCGAGGGCCTCTATAATAATTCTACCCGCCTCCTCACTTTTACCCTCAATGCCAGCACTTTCTCCAGACACATAAAGGCTCTTACGACCGGTAATTGGATGCGAACGTACAAGAGGGTGCGACACTGGGGGATATTGCTGAATAGCGGCTTTAGAAGGTTTAGCTCCACGTTTTCGGCGCGTAAAATCGTAAATAACTCTCAAATTCGAAATTTTTTCTTTCAACGTGATCGGTAGTGCATCCCAAGCGGCGGCAGTATTAGCAAACGAAGTATCACCTAACGCGAAACCGTTAAGCTGTGGAACTTTTCTTGCATGCAGCATAGTTGCTTTAGCCGGTCTCATTGCGTAACACATGTCCGAGTGCCATTCAGTTCCGGCTTTAGCTGTTCCAATGGGTTTGCCATTTTCCACGATATTTGAGATCCGGTAAATCTCAGGACTACCGTTTATCCCAAATTTTTTTGCATTATGATTTATTGCAGGCTCACCAAAAACTCTTGTAAAACTAACTTGCTTCTTAGGCTCTAATTTGTGACCACGTAGATAAATGACACCGTAGTTGGCAAGAGCATTGCGCACAATCTCACTCTGGGCATCGGACATGGTATCTCTGAGATCCAGACCGGCTACCTCAGCACCGATCTTTGCCATCAAAGGAATAATTTTGATTCCTGTCATTCAGCGCCAATCAGTCTAAATCGGGCTACATTAACCCCATGCTCTTTTTCGATGGCGAGTTCAACGGGATGATCGATGCTAAAATTAGAATAATCTGTTTCACCAACAATATTAGTAGCCATCTGAGGCCCTTCGGCCAACTTTACTATAGCTACATTATAGGGAAGTCTATCTTTATAGGCTGGTATAAATGCAGTGTGATAAACAACCCAACTTGTCATAACTCCACTGCCCGATGCCTCTATCCATGTGTAATTAGCCCCTAAACATTTAGGACATTCTTGACGGGCTGGAAGCCAAGAATAATTACAATCATCGCATTTCTGGAAAAGCAATCTTCCCTCTGATAATCCGTCCCAAAAAGGTTTGTTTGTTTGATCTACTTCAGGGAGTGGGAAATCGTCGTCCATTTTTTTACTCCTATTGACCAAGAATCAGGGTAGAATGAGTATGCATCTCACCCCCTTGATTACTAACGATGCCCTTTTTCGCATTTCTGACCTGAAGGTTGGCTTCGCCCCGCATCTGGCGTACACCCTCAATCACAAGCTGCATTCCAGGCATCCCCGTTTCAGACAAAAGTCCGCCAGAAGTATTAAAGGGTAATCCGCCATCCCAACCAATACCACCATCGCTGACGAATGAGCCGCCGTCCCCATGTTTACAAAAGCCGTAATCTTCGAGCGACATGATCGGTGTGATCGTGAAGCAATCGTAAAATTGTGCAACGTCAATGTCTTTTGGGCTCACTCCCGCCATTTTAAACGCAGTTGCGCCTGACTTATGCGCCATTGTACGTGTAAGATCCGGCCGCTGCGCAACCTCCCAAGAGGTCTGACCTTGACCAAACCCAAGGATAGGAACCGGCTTTTCGACCCCAGCTTTTCTGGCGCGCTCGGCGCTCATCACTACAACCGCTGCGCCGCCGTCTGAAATCAAACAGCAATCGTCCCGGCGCAAGGGATCGACAATTAAACGGCTCTGGAGGTAATCATCCAGCGTGATCGGAATCTGGAGTTGCGCGTTCGGATTTTTTGCTCCGTTGGCGCGATTATTTATGGCGACCGCGGCGAGCTGTTCCTCTGTGGTGCCGTGCTCTCCCATGTGCCGTCGTGCGATCATCGCATAGCCCGCCGTAGTACTGACCCAACCATGGGTTCCCGAGCCATCAGCACCACCACGTGGCTTGGCATATGCAGACCGAGTGCCCGTTCGGGGATTATCGGCCATGCAAACTAGCGCTACCTCACATTGATCATGCTCTATCGCCATAGCTGCAAATGAGATCATCGAAATACCGGACGCCCCTGCTTGATCCCAAACACCACCGATCCGCGGCATGATACCAAGCGCCTCAGCAACGGTCTGGCCGAATTTGGATTGAAATTTTGATGTAGGGTATTTAACCAGCACTGCATCAATTTCATCTTTTGAGATTGATGCGTCGTTGAGTGCTTTCCGACAAGCTTCAACATTCAAAGATACGGGCGAACGCCCCTCGAGCTTGCCAAATACAGTGTGCCCTACTCCTGCAATAACAACCTTGCCCCGCATTAAATTACTTCCTCGGCTCTAAGTTCACCTACTTCTTCCATACTCAGCCCTAACCAATCGCCATATATTTCATCGTTATGGGCACCAATCAACCCACTCGGTTCAAGAGGGAGTAATGGTGTTTCAGGAAAACGCAATGCTGAATGCGGAACAACAATATCGCCCATCTCAGGGTGATCCATATGCTGAAGAGCTCCACGTTGATGCATGTGTGGATCATTCATTACCTCTAATAGATCGCGTATACGTTCAGACGGAACACCAAATTTATCGTTCAACTGATCAACTTCTTCATCGCTTAAGGTCTTGGTCCAATCGTTAATAATTGTATCGATTGTATCCATTTCTGCTACACGACCCATGTTTCGTTTGTAATTCTCTTCGTCAGCTAAATCGGGACGTTTCATTGCACTACACAGTCGCTGCCAATGGGCATCATTCGAACAAATGATGGCCACATGCCCCTCTTTACTTTCATAGACATTGTAGGGGCATAGCGAGAGCCCACCATGCCGGTTCCCTGTACGCGGGGCAGCTTTTTTTGTGTTGTAAACAATACCAAGGTTTGATCCCAGGCTTTGGTATACGGCCTCTTCCATAGAAATCTCTACCAACCGCCCCTCGTTGGTTTTTTCGCGTTCAAACAAAGCGGTAGTTATTCCTGCGTAAAGGTGGATACCAGCCATAAAATCACAAAATGCTGCGCCTGCTTTTAATGGAGGGCCATCCATCTCGCCAGTAACACTCATCACACCGGAAACCGCTTGCACAGTCAGATCCATTGCCAGCTTGTCGCGATGAGGACCACTGCGCCCAAAACCAGACCCCGATGCATAAATCAGCTTCGGGTTGACCTTTTTCATGACATCGTAGCCGAGTTCAAGCCTATCCATGACCGTTGGTGCAAAGTTCTCCATCAGCACGTCGGCTTTTTTAGCCATCTTTTTTAAGATCTCTTTTCCACGATCGGTTTTTATATTGAGTGTCACACATTTTTTATTTGAATTAAGCATCGCAAAAGGAAGCGTGATAATATCGCCAGTCCCCCTGTTGCGAAGATGTTCACCGGTTTTAGGTTCAATCTTAATAACGTGTGCCCCCGCCATAGCAAGCAGGAAACCACAATACGGACCATGGTAAACCTGCCCAAAATCGAGGACGGTGACGCCCTCTAAAGGATAGTGATCTTTTGTCATTTATTATTTTCCTTTAAAGTTAGGAGACCGTTTTTCTTTAAATGCCGCCGGGCCCTCTTTCGCATCCTCGGTGAACTTTAACAGGCGCTGCGTCAAAGCTTCCACGCGAAGCCCAGTTGTCAAATCCATTTCTCTCGCTCTCACCGCCAGCTCTTTCGCTGCCTGCAGTGCAAGAGGAGCATTTGAGGCAACCCTCGAAGCGTATCCAAGTGCAGCATCCATTAGTTCATCAGCTGGCACGACTTTGTTTATAAGTCCCCATTTTGCAGCGGTTTCCGCATCCCATCTATCTCCGGTAAGAAGCATTTCCATCCCGATGGCGTATGGTAATTGGCTCAAAACACGCTGAGTTCCGCCGTTTGCCGGAACGACCCCTCGTTTAACCTCCGAAAGCCCAAAAGTTGCGTGATCAGCGGCTATACGAATGTCAGTTGCGAAAAGCATCGTCATACCGCCACCTAAGCAATACCCATTAATAGCGGCAATTATTGGCTTCCAAACTTCTAGGCCTCGGTTCAAAAGTTGATCACGCTGCGTTATCCACATGTCACTTAATTCGTCTGGATTAGTCAGTACATTTTTTATATCAGCGCCAGTTGTAAAACTCCGTTCGCCTGCACCGGTTACGATAGCACATACTACGTCGCTATCGTCTCGCACTCGTTGCCATGCTTCTGACAAGCCCTGATAATGCGCTTGGTCGAGTGCATTCAGCTGATCAGGCCTATTCATTGTAATGATCGCAATACCATCATTACGCAATTCAAAATCAATCGACATATCCGTCCATCCTACTAATTTCTTAACAAGTCACGAGCGATAACCATTCTGTGCACTTCAGATGGTCCTTCACCTATTCTCTTAATACGCATTTCTCGGTACCAACGCTCTAGAGGCATTTCCGCAGCAACACCCATACCGCCAAAAATTTGAATACAGCGATCAACTACACGACCGGCCATTTCCGTGCTGTAAAGTTTTGCCATAGATGCTGCAACCTTTACATCGTGCCCAAGGTCGGCCTGCCAAGCTGCCTGATAAGTTAATAATCGTGCTGCTCTAATTTCAACTTCTGAGTCGGCAATCATCCATTGCACCGCCTGTTTATCAGCGAGCTTTGATCGAAAAGTTTCACGTTGTTTTGCCCACTCTATGGCTAGCTCAAGAGAACGCTGGGCAATGCCAATAACGTTGGCTGAATATGGAATACGCATGTGAACTAACCATTTCTGGCAAAGAGCAAACCCTTTACCCTCCTCGCCGAGCAAATTTTCCACTGGAACTTTACAGTCTACAAAATTTACTTCTGATGGAGAGTAGGACCGGATAACTGGAACTGGCCGAGTTTCTATCCCCTCCATTCCTTTATCAACAATGAAACATGTTATTCCATTATCGGTACGAGCAAACACAATTCCCCACTCTGCAGCTTCGGCTCCGGTTATCCAGAGCTTTGTACCATTTAAAACATATTGATTGCCCTTCAACTGAGCCTTGCACTGAATTGCTCTGGCGGGATCGGCGCCGCCACCAGGCTCAGAAATAGCGACGAATGCCTTCAATCCTTGCTCAATGGTGCGTTTCCCGTACTCTTCAATCTGCAACTTAGATCCATCAAATATCACGTTTGGCGGATCAACTCCGAAGGCACCGCAAGCGGGAACGTAAGCACCCATTCTACATTGTGCAGCCTCCTCAGCCACTACCGCTTGTGCTAGCAGAGAGAGCTCACTGCCGCCATATTCTTTTGGGGTATTCATGCACCAAACACCAAGTTCCTCCTTTGCTTTTTTTTGCAAGGGCTCTAACAATGTGTTTGGCATTCTATAAGAATCGTGTTCCAGCGTTTCCTCTGCGGGGCATACATCTCCTCTCATGAATTTTTTGATATTATCCCGTAGCAACACCAATTCAGATGGCAATTCCCAGGCACCCGTCTCTTCCATTCATATCTCCAAATCAACCAAATCATGCACCATGGGTGCATAATATTTACGTTACAGTCTCATGACAATTGGCTATCAAATTGGTCACTCTGCCAAAAGTCGGTCAACCTCTTCCATATCTGAAGCACTTAGTTTCCAACGCGAAGCATTTGCGTTTGCTAACAATTGCTCGGGTTTAGATGCACCAGAAATTACCGACGCAATGCAGGGCTGCGCTGCGAGCCAAGAAATGGCGAGCGTTAATAAATCATAGCCATTGTCCCTCGCAAATATTTCCAGACGTTCTAACAAGTCGAAATCCGCTGTTTCAATGTCATTAGCACCATCCATTCGGCTGCCCGCCTCGGGTTCGTCGCCTCTTTTATAACGGCCAGTCAGAAGTCCTTTGGCTATAGGGTAGTAGGGAAGAAGGCCAATATTATTATGTTCACAAACCGGAATGAGATCCTTCTCAATGTCTCGTGCTAGCATATTCCAACTATTTTGAGCTGTAACGAAACCTTTCAAACTACATCGTGCAGCCTCATCAACAGCTTCCTGCATTTCTAGGCCCGTGTAATATGAACAACCATAAAATAGTATTTTCCCTTCCTTAACTAATTCGTCAAGAGCTCCCAGAGTTTCAGAAACAGGGGTTTCATGATCTGGCCGATGCTGCTGAAACAAGTCAATTCGGTCTGTTTTCAATGCTTTTAAAGCCTTTTCCGCTGTTGCCTTTACATTTTCAGGCGAGCCCTTTTTCTTTCCCTCAACATTAGAATGACTGTGACCAAATTTAGTAGCGAGAACCATTTCATCTCGTCTGCCCTTCAGACCATTTCCAATAAATTCTTCCGAAAGCCCCCCTCCATACGTTTCGGCAGTGTCGAAAAAGTTTATGCCGGCTTCCAGCGCTGCATCAATTACAGCATGTGTAGCTGCTTCATCAATTCGCTTGCCGAATGCGTTGCATCCAACTCCAACGATTGATGCCTTGAGCCCTTCGGGACCACCGATGTACTTTGTTTCCATAATTTATCCTCTATCGTAAATCCGGTATTCGCTGTAACCCATCCAAATTGGCGATGATCATTTTACCTTTGCTGCACTTCTTTACGAAACCTACAGCTACATTGTAGCACTCAATATCTAAAGCCAATCCCCTACTCTGTATTATCAAGCACCCACTCCTTACTGTATATTAATTCGAACAAGGAGGAAGACAGTGCAACCAAGTATTTGTCGATTAACTCCAGTATTTGGAGCGAAAATAACCAACATTGATCTATCACAGAAGCTTAACCGCGGCATGATAGATATACTGAGGGAAGCATTCGAGGAGAATTCCTTACTTTTCTTTCCAAAACAATTCATAACAGACGAGGCACATATCGCTTTTACCGAATACTTTGGTGTATCCGAACGGCCGCGCAAAAACTTTGGGAGCTATCACCACCGACCTAATATAAATGTTGTAATAAACTATGACAAAGAAGGGAATTTATATAAAGCTAACGAACCTCGCGCGCGCTTCCGAAAAGGTCAAAGGATGTGGCACACCGATGGGTCCTATAAATCAATCCCTTCCATTGCCTCAATTCTTCGGGCGTGTATCGTTCCGCCTGAGGGTGGCCATACACAATTTGCCACCCCCTCAGAGCTGCTTGGAATGGACTGTCCAAAGAGGACCAGAAGCGTTTTCAAAATAGAACAGCCGTTCATCACTACGCACATTCTCGTCGCCACATGAATATTAAATTTCTTAGTGATGAAGAGGCAAAAAAATTCCCACCCGTACGACATCCAATGATGCGGGTAAATCCTGTAAACGGGCAAAAAGCCCTCTATGTGAGTTCATATGCAGCCTACATAGAAGGGGAAGATAAAGCAGAAAGCTGCAAAGAATTGGAGATGTTGCTGAAGTTTGCTGGTCAAAAAAGATTTACATATGATCACAAATGGCAGGTCGGCGATTTAGTGATGTATGATAACCGTGCCTGTTTGCATCGAGCGAGCCCTTACCCTATTGATAAATATCCTCGCATTCTGCGCAGGACAAATATTGCTGACAATCATCCTACTATGGCAAATAATATTTTGAACGTTCTGTAGAACCATTCATAAAAGATAATATCCCTCGAGCAAAAAGACTGTGGGAGCTCGATAAGCAGTAAATATTGAATTTCCTAGCAAGATACGGTCATATATTTATAACCTGGTGGAATAGTTGTGTTACGCCAAAGTTCGGAGAGATGGCAGAGTGGTTGAATGCACCGGTCTTGAAAACCGGCATAGGGTTAAACCTATCGGGGGTTCGAATCCCCCTCTCTCCGCCAAATGTAGCCTAAAGATAAGTTTAAGAAAAAGTTTTGTGGACCACTGATTGACACCTTGTCCTATCCTCTAACTACGCGGGCTTAGTGCCTTTAATCTGCACCCGGTGCATTAATCGGTATTCCCCAGGATAATCATTAAGGGCTGCATGTTGACAACAGCGATTGTCCCAAAAGGCAATTGACCCTTTTTGCCACTTGAAGCGGCATGTAAACTTGTCTTGGGTTGAATGCTCATAAAGAAAATGCAGCAAATCTTGGCTTTCAGCGACACTCATACCCTCGATAGACTCAGTGTGCGTTAAGTTCACATAAAGAGCCTTCTTTTTTGTTTCAGGGTGTGTGCGGACGACAGGATGCGTTGACCACGCGTCGGAATGACCCGCGGACGCAACTTCCTCACCCCTCTTGGGGATCCGATTGTTCTTTAATGTATTATGAATACGCCCATTTGCGTGTATCGCATTCAAAGGGTTTATCTTTTCTTTGATGTCTTCGCTAAGTGTTTCATAAGCAACATACTGGTTGGCAAATAAAGTATCGCCACCCTTTTTAGGAACCTCTAAGGCATACAGAATTGATCCTAAAGACGGAATTGGAAGGTGGCTTGTATCAGAGTGCCATTCCCAACCAAAGTTGATCACATCTTCTGGTTTTTTCTCGACTATTAGCAACTCAGGATACATGCCAGGGAATTGACGGTGTGGTGGTAACGGTTGCAGCTCACCAAAATACCGCCCTACTCTCATAAGATCATCGTCTGTTAAAGTTTGATCACGGAAGAAAATCACACAATGATCCAAAAATGCCTGACGAATTTCAGAAACAGTTTGAGGTTCAATAGGCTTTGATAAATCTACGCCACTTATCTCAGCGCCAATTGCATTAGCGGCTTTATTTATTCCTATAGACACGTCAACCTACCTTTGAACCACCTATGAGGGCTACATTGCCGTGCAGGTGCAAAATCTGGGCTTTCATACCTGCCTCACCGAACCATTTTATATAATCATCTAAACACCCGGGCCTATTGTTCGGCATAATATCTGCCTCATAAGCCTCAAAACTTTCTGCTGAGCGCATGCCCCGGCCATAAATACTGTTAATCCTATTCCAAATAGACTTCTGCAAAGGAAAGAAGCTTTTCTCCGTAAGGCGGATTCGGTCATAGAGAAAGAAAAATCCTTCCGAAGGCAGACGTGTTGAAGCGAACGAGATTACATCACGTTTGGCGCTATCTGGTAAATCATGGAAAGTTAAAGCTGTAATAATAAATTGATAACACACATCCGAAATTTCGATCTCTTCAATCGCTTCAAGGTCACCAACAAACCACTCAGTCCTGTCTTTATGAGAGGTAAGATTGATTTTAGCCTCGACTATTGAATCTGCCTTTATGTCAACACCAGTGAAGTAAAGATCGCTGCGCTTTTCTAAAATCAGCGATGCAACGTAGCCAGTTCCACAACCAAGATCGAGAACACAATCATTTGGTTTTGCTTGGTCTGTGATCATAGTTGCTAAAATATCTAATTGTTCTGCCCTGGTTGGGTGACTGCCGATTGGGTCATCCATGAGACAATATGATCCTTTCCCTTGTGTTTAAACTCGTTGGTCCAGCGGAACACAGAGGACGTACTTAAGAAAATAGACCGCTGACAAACGAAACGTCATTATTTTCCCTCTAGCCAATCCTCTTACTATCGAAGCTAAATGGCTGCGGTAATTTAATGACGCGTTCCTGTGGCTCATACCAGCCCTGCGGCGCGTGATCTGATGTATGCAAATAACACTTAAGGATTGCCTCTTGAGATCCCTCGGTGAAAGTTAGCAATCTACTCATTGGTGTACCAGTTCGTAAAGGTTGGCCTTCCTGAGTGAAATTTTGGTCAAAGCTACCATGGTGACGGGTTAGAGCAGCGGCGTTACAAAAAGTTGTACCCCAGCGTTTTTCAACAAGACTTTTATCTCCATAAAGATCATCTGGGTGAGTGTGAGTATGACCACCGAACCAAAAGGATAGCTTGCCAACATTATTTTTGAATACATCCTCGAATTGGTCCGTATTAGCATCCTCACCAACAAAATACAGATAAGAAGCACCTTCAGCGTCATCATAACGCTTATGGTAACCGCCATTAACTCCTTCAAATGGTGCCGTTGCCGTGGTCGTATCCCGGAGGAGATGATGTGCACAGGTAATCATTATCTGGTCATCATTATTCTCTACCGCTTTTCGCCACCAAGCAAATGTCTCATCAGTGATTGCACCCGCCGGCCACCCACCTTTTTCGGCACGACCCTGCGGCGGGCCGCCATCGTTCCGGTCACCCATCATTAAGACAGATACATTTCCAATATTGAACCGATATCGTTCCCACGTACCAACAACCGGATAAGGTCTCTCTTCATTTTTCACACCGGATAACTCCGGACATTCTCCTGTCGGATCAATATATTTACGAAACCACCATTGTGTTTTTTCATTCGGCCCACTTGCATCTATATTGCCGGCAATTGAGTAAATCTGCGATTTTGTGTGTT
Source organism: uncultured Rhodospirillaceae bacterium (assembly GCA_913043025.1). Lineage (GTDB taxonomy): Bacteria > Pseudomonadota > Alphaproteobacteria > UBA8366 > UBA8366 > UBA8366. The sequence continues at coordinate 2,574 of CAJWLM010000022.1, read as the reverse complement.
TCTGTACCGAATTGAGTTGAGCCAAAACGGCTTCAGCCTCTTTGTCTGTTGGCGGGTGATGCGTCCCGACGAAATCACCAAGATAAAGCATTATATCCCAATCGAAAGGTGGACCACCTTCCCTGCCCCCATTTTCACTTTGCTCAACTGCTTCGGCAAAACTACGCCGATTATGGAGCAGGTCACTATGCACATGCGCACATGACGCAATCCAAATGTTGAGTGTTTGTTTGCTTACTGGCATGGATCTCCCCAAATGCTACATCTTTACCTACTGAGTATTCACGCATTTAACGTACGATGGCTGTAACGTTTTATTATGATGCATTAAACTAAGAATAAGCAAGATGGCACCAGGAAAATAAGAGATCATGATAAAAGACTGCTTCTAATGATCTCTGAGTTAGATAAGAATTTTGATAGGTTTAGTTGTTCAAAAAATTAACCAAAATAATTTTTGTGGTCATACTTCTACATTTTGGCACTGACAATGCGTGTTGGAGTAATGACCTCGAAAAAGCCTTAACTGCTTACGGTGCTGGTGATTACAAAACTGCATTGGAGGAATGGAGACCGCTTGCCCAACAGGGGCACGCTTCTTCCCAGTATAATCTTGGCCAAATGTATAGAAGGGCGTTAGGTGTTCCCCAGGACCTTAAAGCTGCGAGGAAGTGGTATAAACTCGCTGCTAAACAAGGAAATGCTAACGCGCAGCATAATCTTGGTGTAATGATCTCAACCAGTAATGCTGAACCACAAGATTTGGTGGCTGCGGTTAAATGGTTTCAACTCGCTGCTCAGCAGGGATATGCCCCTTCTCAGTATAATCTTGGGCACGCTTACGCAAAAGGGAAAGGCATCACTAAAAACTACATTTATGCTCATATGTGGTGGAATGTAGCTTCGCTGCACGGAAATAAAAATGCCGCTAAAAATAGAGATCTTCTTGAAAAATATTTGACACCCGTAGACCTAACCACTGCCAAAAAACTCGCGCGGGAATGTATACACAAAAGACTCAAAGGTTGCGCTAAACAGTCTGATTTTGTAGTGCTCTCCACTCAAAATATCTACGAAGGTATGTATGTTTTCAAAAACCCAAATTGGAATAAGGCTTGGGGTGATAAAGAGATCCATCCACCAACAAAGCAATTTGGTACAGTGCGGTCATGGTCTGATATGAACGGTAACTTATATGGGCGGTATCACGGAGACAAAAATCAATTGAGATGGCCTGGCTTGGTATGTATTGACTGGCATGGAACCGGTTTTGGCACATGGAAAAGTAGGCAGGCCTACCGAATTGGATTTGCAAAAGAATATTGGTTAGTCGGAGATAACGCCAAGTGATAAAGTGCTAAGACGAAAAACGGTTTTACCAAATTTCATAAAATACCTTTTAATTGGCAAAATTTAAAAATGAAAAACATGTTAATAACACTTTGTTTCAGCATAGCCGTGTTTCTTACGAGCACGAGTCCAAGTTGGAGTGGTGACTTTTTTAAAGGCGTTGCGGCATATAAAGCAGGGAATTATGCGATTGCCTTACAAGAATGGAAACCGCTGGCTGAGAAGGGGCACGTTTCTGCACAATATAATCTCAGCCTTATGTATGCCCTGGGACACGGTATTATACAGGACCATGTGTATGCACATTTGTGGTCAAATATAGCCGCGTCGTCAGGACACAAAAATGCCACCGCAAATAGGGATGTAATCGCCAAAAGAATGACCGCGTCCCAACTTGAGAAAGCACAGGAGCTTGCACGCGAATGCGTTCGAAAAAAATATAAAGGGTGTTAAAAAATTCTAAACGAGCTTTTGTTAGGGAAACTACTATTTTAGCCCGTTATCTAGAAACGTTTTTATCTTCTTAATATTCGTCTCCGCGACCAACCGACTAGCCTCTTTCCCATTTTTTAATAGTACAAGAGTAGACCTCCGTGGAATGGCACGACTAGTTGTAACAGCGTGTGAGTTGAAATTGTCCCAGTCGACAAGAATGAATTTAATAATTTTATTGTATTTCGGGTGGCTCGCACGGAGCTCCTTAAGCACGCTTTTTTGCTGCGCGCAGGTTCCTCACCAAGTAGACAGGTAGCCAAGAAGAACAGTATCCCCTTTTACTACAACCTCTTTTACAACGCCTGGCTTATAGACGATCCAATCAGTTTCTGCCTGCACTACCGCAGGCCCACCGATCAGTAAAACACAAAACGTCGCCATACGCAGAAAATGTTTGGTCATTGTTAAGCTCCTACAATGTTTTTCTTTAGCTACCCTATTTTAGACCAATCGTCACAGATAAATTTGTTTTGGTGTGAGAATAAAAAAAGATATCCGAGAATAATTGAGAGGGTCTTTTAACCTTTAATCGTACATTCGCATGATTTTTTCACAGTATATTTATAAATAATAGACGACAGTACCAAATTTACTTACTCCCTCCGATTACTAAAAAACTATCCTGTTCTCCAATCATTGGAGTATTACAAACAATTGCATGCTACCTTGCATCATTTTTTTTAGACACATACAGAGTTGGGAAATACCGTGCGACCAAACAAACGCTAT